>NZ_LSGW01000100.1 GCF_001643305.1 Aeromonas salmonicida subsp. salmonicida | reverse complement strand
TAGTACCCCAGCCATTTTTACCCGTCATCGACCTGTCGATGATGTGCTGTGGTAAGCGTGAGAGACTTTGATCTCGTCAACGTGCCTAGGTCCAAACCCTAGTACCCAGCCATTTTTACTTGTATTTGACTCGCGTCTTTTACTTGTATTTGACTCGCGTCGAGCACAAGACGGCTATGTAGCTCAGTTGGTTAGAGCATCGCACTCATAATGCGAGGGTCACAGGTTCGAATCCCGTCATAGCCACCATTAATACTGCGGAAGTGGCGAAATTGGTAGACGCACCAGATTTAGGTTCTGGCGCCGCAAGGTGTGAGAGTTCGAGTCTCTCCTTCCGCACCATTAATAGCAGTACCAAACAAACCAGCTCACGCTGGTTTTTTTGTACCTGTTTTTCACCAGACAGCCTCTTGTCATCCCTTGCCCAGCTCACACCGCAGCCCTGCTCGACCGCGGTTGCCCCTTCCTGTACTCGCGACAGCCCAATAAAAAGCGGCTCGCAAGCCGCTTGTCTCTTTGCCCTGATAACCACAGGTCAGAACGGGAAGAACCAGGGGATGGCGATGACGCTCACCACCATCACCAGCAGGGTGAAGGGCACGCCAATGCGCACGAAATCCATGAACTTGTAATTGCCAGGCCCGAGCACCAGGGTATTGACCGGCGACGAGACTGGCGTCATGAAGGCCGCCGAGGCCGCGATGGCAATAGTCATGGCAAATGGATAGGGTGACACGCCCATCTGCTGGGCCGTGCCGAGCGCTATGGGCGCCATCAGTACTGCCGTGGCAGTGTTGGAAATAAACAGCCCAATCAGGGCGCACAGGGCAAACAGGCTGGCCAGCATCACCCTTGGGCCCATCTCCCCCACTGCAGCTATCAGTCCGCCGACAATCAAGTCCACCCCGCCGGTCTTCTGCAGTGCCAGGGCAAAGGGCAGCATGCCAACGATGAGGATCAGGGTTGGCCAGTGGATGGCCTTGTAGGCGCTCTCCATGTCGATGCAGCGAAATTGTCCCATCAGCAGGCAGGCAATCAAGGCCGCTACGACGTTGGGAACAGGGTCGGTCACCATCAACACCACCATGAGCCCGAGGCAGATCAGTGCAGGGATGGCCTGACTGCGGGCTGGCGCCATCTCGTCCACCTCGGCGGGCAGCCCAAGCAGTAGGAAGTCACGGTTGTGGGTGTGCAGCAAGCGGATCAGGCTCCAGTTCCCCACCACCAGCAGACTGTCCCCCATCAGCAGGGGATCGTCCACCAGCTTGCCGGTCAGCGCCTCGCCGTTGCGGCGGATCCCGACCACGCTCAGGCCATAGTGGGAGCGAAACGCCACCTCACGAATGCTTTTGCCCAGCAGGCGGGAACCGGGAATGAGCGACACCTCGGCCATGCCGACCTCCCGCGCCTGATCGGAGAAATACTCACCGCGCAGTATCATGGGTTCGAGCCGAGCCTCGCTACAAAACTCGCGAATATCCACCTCGGGATCGGACATGTCGATCAGCAGCACATCCCTGGCCTGGAACTCGGTAACGCCGGAGACGGTGACCATTACCCGCCGGAACTTGCGCCAGCGCTCCACCCCTATGACGTTGGCACCGTAACGGGCGCGCAGTTGCAACTCGTCCAGCGTGTGGCCAATCAGGGGGGAATCCGGGCGCAATGCCAGGCGGCGAGCCCGCCCGGTCAGGCGGTAATCACGGATGAGCTCCCGCATGGTACTGCGTCCTGCCGGCTTGCCTTTGCCCTCCTCCCCTTCACACACCAGGGAGCCCCGCATCAGCAGCATGTAGAGGATCCCCATCGCCAGCACTATGACCCCCATGGGAGAGAAGTCGAAGAAGCCGAAACCGGGCATGTCGTGGCGCATCAGCTCACTGTTGACCACCATGTTGGGCGGGGTCGCCACCAGCGTCATCATGCCGCTTATGAGGCCGGCAAAGGCGAGTGGCATCATCAACCTGCCCGCCGGTATCCCCATGCGGTTCGCCACGCTCAGCACCACCGGGATGAAGATGGCCACCACCCCTGTGCTGCTCATCACGGCCCCCAGCAGGGAGACTGCCACCATCAGCAATACCAGCATGCGGATCTCGCTGCTGCCCGCCACCTTCACCAGCATATCCCCCACCTGGTAGGCAATGCCGGTACGGACCAGCCCCTCCCCCACCACGAACAGGGCGGCGATCAGAATGACGTTGGGATCGCTGAATCCCGCCAGCGCCTCCGGCAGGGTCAGGGTGCCGCTCAGCACAAACAGTATGATGATCAACAGGGCAACCACATCCATGCGTACCTTGTTGGTCATAAACAGATAGATGGCCCCCACCAGCATGCAGAGGACCCAGATCAGTTCGGCATTCACACTCGCTCCTTTCGTTCATCTCCGCCATTGCACCAGGGTGCAACCACGGACTCCATCAGACCACAGCTTATTCTGCCCCGATTTGTTACATATCAATAAAGGGGAGGAGCATCATCGCATATCCCGCCCCCCACGCGATTCGTAAAAGGGCGCGCCGTCGTCACACTTCTTTGACCCATTCTTTGATGTGGCTCAGGCCGGGGCGGACAAAAGTCCTGCGGCCGACCCTGCGCAGCCCCTAGAATAGGCCCGTTCCGATCACCTCCCTTTTTTCAAATTTTCAAAGGAAACGAAAATGAGCATATTCGAGTGGTTCAGCATCAATCACACCCTGGTGACCATACCGCTGGGCGGCGGTTACGCCATGTCGTGGATTGAAGCCATCGGCACCCTGTTTGGCCTGGCCTGCATCTGGTTTGCCAGTCAGGAGAAGACCATCAACTACCTGTTCGGCCTTATCAACGTCAGTCTGTTTGCCATCATCTTCTTCCAGATCCAGCTCTACGGCCTGCTGATGCTGCAGCTCTTTTTCTTCTGCGCCAACCTCTACGGCTGGTACGCCTGGACTCGCCCCGCCAACGATCAGGGGGACACACTGCAAGTCCGCTGGCTGAGCAAGTCCAAGCTGATGGTGACCGCTGCCCTGAGCGTGCTGGCCATTGCCCTGCTGACCCGCTATATCGACCCTGTGTTCGCCGCGCTGGCACGCACTTCTGTCTCCCTGCTCAACCTGCTGGGCGCGGGTCTCGCAACCCCTGAGCCCTCCCCCGATGCCTTCCCGTTCTGGGATGCCAGCATGACGGTGCTCTCCGTGGTCGCCCAGATCCTGATGACCCGAAAATACGTGGAGAACTGGATCCTCTGGGTGGTCATCAACATCATCAGCATCGGCGTCTATGCCGCCCAGGGCGTCTATGCCATGTCGCTGGAGTACCTGATCCTGCTGTTTATTGCCGCCAACGGTACCCGCCTCTGGATGCTTGCGGCTAAACGCCAACGGCAGGAAGTGATCGCATGAGCCTGCTGCCCCACCTGCAATGCCGCCCGGATCAGATTGCCGAGCGGGTGGTTTTGTGCGGCGACCCGGCCCGGGTCGATCGCATCGCAAACCAGCTGGCGTCGTGTGACGTACTGGGCCAGCACCGGGAGTTTCGCCTGATCAACGGCCGTTATCAGGGACTGCCCATCACAGTCTGCAGCACAGGCATAGGCGGCGCGTCGGCCATCATAGCGCTGGAGGAGCTGGTGCAAGCCGGCGCCCGAGCACTGGTCAGGGTCGGCTCGGCGGGTGCCTTGCAACATGAGATAGCACTGGGAGATCTCATCGTGGTGGAAGGGGCCGTACGCCACGATGGCGCCTCACAAGCCTATCTGCCCCCCGAGTACCCTGCCTGCGCCGACATTCGCCTGCAGGCAGCCCTGCTCGAGCACATCGCCGCCAGCGGCCTGCCCCATTGGCACGGTCTGGTGCGATCCCACGACAGCTTCTACCGGGATGACGAGCTGGCGGTGTGCCGCTACTGGCACGAGCGCGGCCTGCTGGGGGCCGACATGGAGACAGCCTCCCTGCTCACAGTGGGTCGCCTGCGCAAGGTGCGGGTCGCCGCCGTGCTCTGCAACGTGGTGGCATTCGAGCAGGACGTGCAGCAGGGCGTGGGTGACTACGCCAGCGCCGAGCAGGCTATGATGACCGGCGAGCGACTGGCCATCGCCGCCGCGCTCCATGCCCTGGTGCAGTAAGCCAGGCTCATTCTGACCCCTTCAGGGGCTGGTACCGCAGCGGCCCCTGACAAAACGTTAAGCCCGGCACATTCAATGGCACAGGCGCTGGTATCCGGCCCGCGCTCTTGCTAGCCTCATGGCCCTCGTTTCCCCCGCGGGCTTCTCATGCAGCAACAACCCTATCCTCTCGGCCGCTTTCACGCCGAACTCAGCCAGCAAGAACCCGAATTTGCCAAGGCGCTCGAGGAGTGCAGCCTGTTCCTGCGCCGCTACCTGCCGGGCGAACCCATCATGCGGCAGGGGGAGCAGAGCGAGTGCCTCTATCTGGTGGAGACGGGCCGAGTCTCCCTCAACAGCACTGTGCACTCGGGGCGCATCTTTCAGCTCGGCGAAATAGCCTGCCACAACCAGATCTTCGGCGAGATGGAGTTCTTCAGTGCCACCCCGGTGCAGTGGAGCGTGGTGGCCGAGACCGAGCTGGATGCCAGCGTCATCTGTGCGCACAAGCTGGCCCAGCGGCTGCTGGCAGAACCCGGCCTGGTACTCTTCTTCGCCGCGGCCCTGGCCAGTGATTATCTCGATACCCTGGACATCACCACCAGCCGCTTGCTGCATCCCATCGCCTACAACATTGCTTATGAGCTATGGCGCGAGCGCCAGCGCACTCCCATGCTGGGTTCACGCAAGCGGGCTCATGAAGCGGCGCGCTTTGGCACCACGGAGCGGGTCTATCGCCGAGCCCTCAAAGAGCTGGTCGAGCAGGGAATCGTGTGCGAAGGCGCTGATGGCCTCGCCATCGCCGATCTCGCCAAACTGCGCGCCTACCTCAACCTTTAATCTCGATTTACTCTTCACCCCTATCGGAGCATCCATGTCTACCCATACCTATCCCGAGTTCACCTTCTTCAGCCGCTTCGTGACCGATATTCAGGCGGGCCGCAAGACCATCACCATTCGCGACGAGAGCGAAGCCCCGTGGCAACCGGGCCAGCGACTGGCACTCTTTACCAACCCCGAGCACCAGCCGTTCGGCACCATTGAGGTACTGTCGGTCACGTCGGTCGCCTTCGATGCCCTCAACGACGAACACGCCCGCCAGGAGAACATGACCCTGGCGGAGCTAAAACAGGTGATCCGGGATATCTACCCTGAACTCCCGCCACTCTATGTCATTGAATTCCAGCTGATTGAAACCTGATTTTGTGAGCTGCCTCAGCTAACGCAACTTGCGCGCTCTGGCTAAAAGCACAAAATAACTGTTTTTATACACAGTCACTGGTGCGTTATGGATACACAACTTGAACCGGCCATTGCAGCCATGGTGGCGGATTTCATTGCAGCAGGCCGCCCCAAAGCGAGCAGCCTGAGCTGGCAGGTGCGACGCGAAGGCTATCTTGCTTCGGCCGTATTGGGCGGTGAACGGGAACAGGTTGGCGCAGTCGAAGAGTGGCAAAACAGCCATTATTCCGTTCACCTCTATCAACCAACACCAACCTCCAGTGCAAGCCGTCCGGTCGTGATCTACTGTCATGGCGACCGTTTTGTCAGCGGCGAGTTCGACACCCACGACAGCCAAATGCGGATGCTGTGCAATCGCGCCGAGACACTAGTGTTTGCGGTACATACCCGCCTTGCCCCTGAACACACCGATCCTGCAGCTCACGACGATGCACTGGCAGCCACGCTCGCCATCATGGCCGATGTGGAGAAATGGCATGGCGATCCGGCGCGTATTGTCCTTGCTGGCGACAGTGCCGGCGGCCACTTCGCCCTCATCACCACCTTGCGACTCAAGGAGCAAGGTGCGCCCTTGCCAGCCGCCCAGCTGCTCATCTATCCAATGCTCGATGCTGTGAGCGAAAGTGACAGCTATTGCCTGCTGGGGGATGACTACCTAATCACCCGCGACATGCTGCTAAGCGGATTTCACGCCTATATGGGCGAGCTCCCCGCCACTCACCCCGAAGCCAGCCCGCTCCACCATCCCGCCCTGTCAGGATTGCCGCCGACCCATATCGTAACGGCAGAATATGATCCGCTGCGAGATGAGGGGGAAGCCCTCTATCGCAAACTGCTGCAAGCCGGTGTCACGGCTATCTGTCAGCGGCAACAGGGGGTTATACACGGCTTCTTCCAACTGGCCGGAGTCAGCCAAACGGCACGTCAGCTCATTGACCAACTATCCGGCTGGTTGCGCAACCAGTAACAGAGGATCAATTGCATCCATTTTCGCACACCTTTATAGTTACCAGCTGACTCAAATGCCCCCCGGTGAAACCCATGTTAGATAGTACCAATCTTGCCCCATACGAACGATGGTGGCTGACCCTAACCTCGCCGCAAATCGCCTTCCAGACCGAGTGGCGCGAGTATCTCAAACCCACCTCACTGCGGGATGGCCTGGATGATAGGAGTACCCTCGCCGACGACTGGGGAATAGAGAACCGCGTCGATCTGCACATGCAGGTACGTGAGCTGGCCTTCGGCCAATGCCATGGCCACCTCATGCTTGAGGACTACGGCGCCTTTCACTGCCTGCCACCGAGCCAGTGGCAAGCCATGTGTGAGCGTGCAACCTCGCCGAGTCACCGCGCCTCTCTCGATTTTGTGGCTCGCACCGCCCCCTATATCGGCCCCCATGGTGTGCAGGCATGGGACTATGGGCGCCACCCGGGAGGGGCTGCGCTTTGGCTGGGTCAGCGAGGAGGAGTTCTGCTTCATCCACAACCATCTCGCCCACCAGGCTCGTCGGCGTTACCACTCTTGGGAACAGTACACCCAGGCCTGGTATGCCGGTCGCTGCCTCTGGAAGTTCAGCCATGAAGAGGGAGATCCGGAGCAGGCCGCTCATGCGTTGCTGCACGGCTGGATCGCTAAGCTGATGCGATCTATGTTGACGGACGCCCTCAAAGACCCCGACAACCCGATCCACGGGCAGAGCTGGTATGAGGTGCCACTGCCTGACGTCGCACAACCGCAAAGCCTCATCGACCTCTTCAACAGTGAGCAGCAGGAATAAACATGGATATCTGGCAACGACTCGGGATCCAAGAAACCGACGATCTGGTCGCCATCAAGCGCGCCTACCACCTCAAGCTGCGTGACTGCCACCCGGAGGATGACCCGGAGGGATTTCGCCTGTTGCGTGAGGCTTATGAGGCCGCCAGCCGGCCACGCCCCGCCATGCGTGATGCCGCAGAGCAAGCGGGTGGCTTGGCCCGCCCGGCCGAGGCCCCAGAACTGGCCGCACTGCTGGCACTGCTCGGGGACGCCAAACGGCGCTTTGTCGCCAGCGAGTGGGATCTCTGGCAAGCATCATTGCAACCGCTCTCGCTGGTGCAGCAGAGCCAACTCTCGGACGAAGTACTTAAGCGCATCTTCGCGTGGCACTGGCTGCCGGGGCCACTCATCGAGCGCCTGTGGCAGGCACTCGACTGGGCCGCGCTGCTGCGCCGTAGTGGCGATCTGCAACGGCAAGGGGAATATCTCGACAGTTGGCGCCAGGCGCCGCTGGCGTGGCTCGCGACCCTGGATCATGCGCGCCAGCGCGCCGTGCTCTCCTTCTATCAGCCCCTGCTCCTATCGCTCGAGGCCGGCGATCGCAACAACGTGTTGGGGCTGCTCTATCACTACCCCCAGCACATGGTCGGCGATCACCCTGATCTGCTGCGCCTGCAACTGCGAGCCCTGCGCGCCGCCGGTAACGACGGCAATACCAGTTATCGCCTCTCACTCGCGCTCACCCTGCTGGAGCAGGAGTCACTGAGTGAAGACGACTGGCACCTACTCTCCGACGCAGCCCTGCTCTGTGGCAAGGAGCAGTTGGTGATGCAGATCGCCGAGGCGCTGGCAGAGCGGGAATACGAGGCGCTGCTCGCCAACCACCTTATCCAGTGGCATCTGGGCAGCGATCAGACGCTGGCCCGCTGGTTACAGGCCTTTGCCATCGCCAGCGACTGGTCCACCGCACGCAGTGCCTTTTGGGAGCCCCAGTGGCTGATGCTGCCCTGGCAGCAGCCCGACCCCATGGAGGAGTGGTTGCATGATCTGATGCTGAAACTGGACCAGGCCCCCCAGACAATACTGGTACTCGAGTCTATTCCTGGGCTTAGGGGCGCACTGGCCCGACTCTGGTGGCACAGCGAATATGGCACCTGGCAGGCACTGGAGGCGGCTCTGACACAGCCCGAGCTGTCCGAGGCCGAGGGTGGCTGGCGGTATCTCACACGCCTGCTACAACACCACGCTCGCCGCAAACTGGCCGAACGGCCAGAACTACCCCAGCTTGACGCACTGCTTGACAGCTATGGCAGCGATGACTGGCTGAGTATCGCGCCTCCCAGTGCCGAGCAGATTGCCTGCGCCACGCCGCAACAGTGGCTCGAGTGCCTGCGCCGCTATCCGCTGATACCGGACGCCTGGTTCCAGGCCATCGCTCAGCGTGCCGACGAGGAAGAGTGGCAAGACGACATGGTTAAGGGAACACATCTGGGAGCTTATCTCTCACACCATCGTCTTTACAACGACACACGCCTTGGCGATGCCTGGCACGGCGAAAGCTGGCCCGGTTGTTTCCGCTGGGCACAGTTTTATTACGCCTACGCCTGGACACCGACACAGCATCTCGCTGCACTGCGCAACGCCATGGGCGTGCTCCCCCCCAGCCAGGATGACACCCCGCTCACCACCGTACTGCGTCTCTCGGCACAGCCCACTATCTATCAGGCGGCCATCACCACGGCATGCGCCCGCTGGCCAGAACAATACGTGCTGTCAGTGACCCTGAGCAATCAGACCGCTCTGCTGCGCAATTCGGAGGTGAGCGATCAGTCGCTGCTAGACAGAGCCAGAGCCCATGAATTGCCTGCGCTCGCAGCCCTGATTGGCCGGCGCCTCGATAACGAGCCGGATCTCGCCAGTAACATAGTGCTGTGGAACCTGCTGCTCTGCCACCCGGAGAGCAACGCGGCCTATAGCTACCTGCTGAGCCCGCTACGCAGAAGAATGGAGGCCATCAGAAAGGAGTGGAATCTGGATTTGACAAACTATCCGTATAACAAGGAGTCCCTCATATACGGATACCTGATTCAGGACACCGACACGATAACCGCGCCCACGATTCTGGAGCAGCATCTTCCTTGTGAGAATGCCGCCACCTTTGTCCATCCCAGTTGCTATTGCATCGGGCTATTGACCCATGATGTGAATCAAAGCGGTTTTAACAGCCGACTCATCCAGCCGCTGCTAAGGGATCAGGAATTGCTCACCCCCCACCAGCGAGAGGCGGCGAGCATCACGCTCGGTTACCTCGAAGACAAGCTCAATCAACAGCTTGCACATGACAGAGCTCATGACCGCTCACGCTTTAAACAGCTGGGTAAGGGCGCACTCTTGTTCACCATGCTCATCGGCTTGCTGCAACTCTTCATGGTCTTCCCGTTGAGCGACCACCCCTTCTCCATACTGGGTGATCCCTACATGGCCTGGAAGACGGAGCGTGGCAGTCTGCTCTCCCTCTGTAGCGTCTTATTCTTGAACGTCTATCTCATCTATCAGGTAACGCGAGGCACCAAACGGCGGCCCGTGTTACAGCTCTATTGGCTATGGAGCGCAATGTGGTTTTCGATTCTGTTTCTCTCCAATTCGGCGTTTTGGGGACTGCCCATCTGGTTGGGGCATCTACTTGCCATATCAGGCGTCAAAGCGGGAGAGCTGCGCCACGGGTGGCCCAAGGCATTCTATGCCAAGGGCCGCATGTCGCTTGAGGAGATTATTGGCTAGTGCCACTGCTTGAGCAGGGCGTTCATCTCTTCGCGAAATGAGCGGATCAGCTGCGGGTCCTGGCCAGCCAGGACCCGTTCAAATTGCAGCAGCCACTGCTCTATCTGACGCCGCTCATTTCCTGTACTCTCTTCATAAAGCTGCTCCAGTCGCTCGCTCAGGGTCAGATTGGGCAGCGCATCGCGCGGATGGTGCTTGAGACGGGCCAGACGCTCGCGGCTCTCGCGCTTTCTCTCTTCAGTCACACCTGCCGGGCTTCTATCGATCACCTTCTGAAACAGCTCGCCGGTGCTTACCAGCGTCACGTCCACCTCCAGCATGCCATTGATGTCGTAGCTAAAGCGCACATCTACCTCCTGAATGCCCTTGCCGGTCGGCAGCGGGATCTCGAGGTTATCAACATGCAAGTTGTCCCGTACCCAGAAGCGCTCTCCCTGATAGATGCTGATAGACACAGCCTTCTGCTGTTCGTGACCACTGCGGTAACGCTCTACGCGTGAAGCCGGCACCACGGTATTGCGCTCCAGGATGGGGCTGAAGATACCGTGCTGATCTCCTTGGCTGACCTCGATGCCCAGCGTAAAAGGACAGACGTCTGTCATGATAAGCTCTTCCACCGCGCTATCGCGTAGGCGGCAGGCGGCCTGGATGGCTGCCCCTATAGCCACCACCCTATCAGGATCCAGATCGTGACGGCCAAAACGGCCGAGCAAGCGCACTGCCGTTTGCTGAACCTCGCTCTGGCGGCTCGCCCCGCCGACGAAGATCAGCTCATCAACCTCCTCGGGGTGCAGGCGCGCATCGGAGAGCGCCTGGCTCAGCGGTTTGCGCAGCCGGTTGAGGGTCTCGCGCCAGATGCCAGCCAGCTCAATTTCGGAAAAACGCAGTGTGCGGTTCCACTCGCCACCAAGCTCGACCTCCAAGCAGCTACCACTGCGATGGCGCTTTGCCCGCTCGCTGGCCAAATAAACCAGCCCAAGCTGCGAGAGTGGCATATCGCTGCGATCTGTGCCGAGTTGATCGAGCACAGCGTCGACCAGATCCTGAGTGAAGTCCTCGCCGCCAAGCCGGTTGTCACCTGCCGAGGCTCGCACCTCCATGATACCGTCCTGGTACTCCACCACGGTCACATCGAAGGTGCCACCGCCCAGATCGAACACGAGAAAGCGGCGGCTATGCTGCTCGTGCAGACTGTAGGCCATAGCGGCTGCCGTCGGTTCGTTGATGAGACGCACCGCATCGAGCCCCGCCAAATCGGCCGCTAGGCGCACCTGCTTGCGCTGCTGATCGCCAAAGTAGGCAGGTACCGAGATCACCACCTCATACACCTCGTGGCCAAGCCACACCTCGGCATCAGCCTTCAGGCTACCCAACACCAGTGCGCAGAGTTCAGTCGGGGTATACTGCTCCTTGCCAAGCCTGTAACGCCGCTCACTGCCAAGAAAACGCTTGAAGTGGGAGGCGGTATTGGATGGATCCGTCAGCAGGCGGGTGGCAGCGGCCTGACCCACCAACAAGGTATTGTCATCACCAATGCAGACTATCGATGGTGTCAGATCCTGGCCATGCGCATTGGGAATGAGATAGGCCTTACCATCCTGCCATACGGCAATCGCACTGTTGGTGGTCCCCAGATCGATACCAATAGCTGGCCTAAGCGTCTCCATTATGAGAATGCCTCTTAACTGTTTAAGTCCATGAAAGAGCAAGAATTGTGCGTCCCATACAAAAAGTGGTCAAGTGGAACCAAGCATCCTCTTGCCCATCCATCCAGATAGTATGCGGCTATCACTATGGTTTGGCCTTTACGAATCAATATGTTAATAACATTTTTCTAATAATTACCGACTAAGGAGTACGCCTTGTGATGGCTTGGTTAGACATTTCAATATGGAGAGAAGGCATGATGCACGGGGTCGAGCTGTTCCAGCTGCTGCTGGAGATCATCTCCATCGCCTGCGTGGTCATTGGCCTTGGCAAGACCCTCTGGCTGGCGGCGCGGGTACGGGATCACCAGCCCGGCTTTCCGCGGATCCGGCTCTGTTTTGGCAGCTGGCTTATTCTGGCGCTGGAGTTCCAGCTCGCCGCCGACATACTGGCCACCACTGTCGCGCCGAGCAAGGAGGAGCTGATCCGTCTCGCCATCATTGCGGTGATCCGCACCTTCCTCAACTACTTCCTCGGCAAGGAGCTGGAGGCACAGGCTGAGCGCCAGCAGGCTGAACAGGTCACGGCCAACCGATAACCCTTTCCCATCACAGCTATTGAAGACGCCACCATTCCTGCCACATATGTGGCAAGGGAGGGCCGCGCTGTGACCCTCCCCTCATTTTTGACAATCAGTCAACTATGGAACCCTTTTCAGACGTTCCCACACCCTGCCCCACGCATCTGCAAACACCTAGAATGAGGTCATCTCTCTGTGCCCGGCCTGACCCATGACCCCTCTCGATAACTGTGTGATTTACCAGATCTACCCCATGAGCTTTCAGGACAGTAACGGCGATGGCATGGGGGATATCAATGGCATTTGCCAGCGCCTCGACTATCTGGCCGAGCTTGGGGTCGACATGCTCTGGCTTACCCCTGTCTATTGCTCCCCCAAACGGGACAACGGCTATGACGTGGCTGATTATCGCCACATAGACCCGGCGTTCGGCACCCTGGCCGACATGGATCAGCTGATTGCGAAGGCTGCCGAACGCGGCATGGGCATCATGATGGACATAGTCGCCAACCATACTTCCACCGAACATGAGTGGTTTGTACGGGCGCTGGCCGGGGACGCCCGCTATCAGGCCTATTACGTTTTTCGGGATAAAGCCTTCGTCGATACCCATCCGGTGCAATCCATCTTCGGCGGTAGCGGCTGGCAATACGTGCCGCAACTCGATCGCTACTACCTGCACAACTTCGATGTGAGCCAGGCCGATCTCGACTGGGACAACCCGGCGGTGCGCGCCGAGATGGCTGAAGTGATCAACTTCTGGCTGGCCAAGGGCATAAAGGGGTTCCGCTTCGATGTGATCGACATGGTGAGCAAGGAGTGGTCGCCCCTTGCCATGAGCAACGGCCCCCGCCTGCACGACTATATCCGCGAGCTCAACGGCGCCAGCTTCGGCAACAAGGGGATCATCACGGTCGGGGAAACCTGGGGGGCGGATCTCGCTCATATGCAGCACTATTCGAACCCGAATGGCAGCGAGTTCAGCATGGTGTTCAACTTCGAGCATCTGGGTCTGGGGCAGGACAAGTGGTCGTCGCATTTTGACCCCCTCACCTTCAAGCGGGCCATGGCCCGCCACCAGCAGGGGCTGCACGGCCGGGGCTGGAACAGCCTGTTTCTCGGCAATCACGACCTGCCCCGCGCCGTCTCCCGCTTTGGCGACGACAGGCCCGAGTGGCGCGAGCTGAGTGGCAAGCTGTGGGCCCTGGTGCTGCACATGATGCAGGGCACCCCCTTCATCTATCAGGGGGAGGAGCTGGGCATGACCAACCGCCACTGGCAAACCGATGAGTTGCGCGATGTGGAGGCCATCCACTACTGTGCCAGCCAGGCGGAGCTGGATCCCGCCGAGCTGAGCCGCCGTATCGATGCGATTGGCCGCGACAACGCCCGCACCCCGATGCAGTGGGATGCGAGCCGACATGCGGGCTTCAGCACGGCCGCCCCCTGGATCGCGGTCAACGAGAACCACGTAGAGATCAATGCCGCCGGGCAACTGGCCCGCCCCGACTCCCTGTTTCACCACTATCGCCAGCTGATAGCATTGCGCAAGGCCCACCCCGTCATTCGCCACGGCGACTTCGAGCTGCTCGATGGTGACGATCCACAGCGCATCAGCTACCGCCGTCGCTGGCGGGATCCTGCCACCGGCGAGACCCACACCCTGTTGCTGCTCGCCAATCTCACCGCTGGCACCTTGCCCATGCCCCATCTTGACATGGTGGAGAGGGGGGCCACCCTGCTGATGGGCAACTACCCGGACGCGCCCACGACTCACTTTGCTCCCTATCAGGCCACCGTCTGGCTGATGCAGGCATAAGCGGGTGAGTAACAGGCGGCGCTTCGGGGCCGGCACATGGCCTCCCCGCTTGTGCTGGCTCCCAATATCCGTCTCGTTTATCGCCGCCAATACATGACCAGATCCTGACCCTGTTATTTCCCTGTATGGTTCTCCTCCCTATTGGCCTGCACCATTTATCTTTAATCACTTAAAAACTTCGTATTTTCAGGCGTGTGGCGACCAGCCAGAAATATAACAACAGATCTCTTTATAGATAATAGAGACACCACAATGCATTGTTTCTAATGAAGTAATAACGAATTAAAGTCTATTGAATAGTTATTTACAGGATATATTTTGTGCTGTTTAGCCAGGGTTAAAAGTCAATTCAAATCTGCGGCCTTGTTATTCCAAGCCTGAACCTTATGGTTTCCATCCGGCGCGAGGAGATCCTCGCTCGGCGCCAACATGCAGTTCAGGCTCGCGGGATACTTATCCCGCCATAACAAAAAGGTAATCACCATGCGTAAAACCGGAGTGGCACTCGCCATCTCGACCCTCTTCTGGCTCAATTCAGCAACGGCAACCCCCATCATATTCCCGGACGACCCGCTGGCCAGCCATGGACCAGAGACGCCCGCCCTCGCTCGCACCTTCCTGCTGGCGCAGGACGATCTGGGCAACCGGATACACCAGCTTCATCTGCCAATTCAGACCGAACCCGAGCTGGTGGCGGAGCTGGAGCAGATCGGCAGGCAGCAGGGATTCTCGGTCAACACCCATGGCGACATGTACACCTGGACCGAGGACAACATGTGGCTGTCACGGGATGGCACCCTCGTCTTCCGCCCCCGGGCACCGCTGGCCGACAAGGACAGATACCACGCCTTCGTCACCGCCTTGACCACAGAGAGCCCGCAGGCCGAGCAGGAGGGGCACCACAGCCTGGGCAGCCGGGACTCCCAGGGGCTGACAGATGGCATGCTGGCCCAGGCCGACACCTTTGCCAACGAGCAGGGACGGGAGCTGATCCCGACCTTCTCCATCATAGATGGCGGCAACATGCTGACCGGTCAGCGCGCCGACGGTAGCCCCTATGCCCTGATCGGTCGCGATGCCCTGCTGCAGACCACTCTGCACCACAGCCGGCTGGATCGGGAGCGCATCGCTACCCGGCAGGAGAGCATGGAGCGTGACGGTGACTTTCGCCTGCAACTGATCGAGCGTGAGTGGCTGGGCAACCCCCATACGGTGCAGAACGGCCACGATCCCGAGATTGACCTCATACTGCTGGAGGCGGCCAACCTGCTGCCCCGCGATCTGAGCCCCGAGCAGCGCCACGCATATGCTAGGGCCGCGCGCGCCAAGGCCGAGCTGGCACAGTACCAAGTGGACTGGGACAGCCGGCAGGCCGCACAGGGGCGGATGTTTCTGAGCCAGCAGCAGGGCGCCCTCATCGCCGAGCGCTATCGCGCGCTCCATGGCCAGGCGCTGCCGGCCTCCTTCAATCTGCTGGCTCAGCTGAAACAGGACTACGCCAGCCTGGTGGTCACCGCCGATCTCCACTCCGACTTTGCTGATGATCAGATAGAGAAGGAGCTGCAAACCCTGCAGGCCGATGCCGCCACCCTGACCCGGCTGGGACGCATGCTGCAAGCCGGCGGCTACCAGCGCCAGGGGCTGGTCGGCGCCGAGCTGGATGAGCAGACCCGCCGTTTCCTAGCCATGATGGCCATCAGCCAGCGCCTGATGGCGCAGGAGCTCAAGGTGGCCGAGCGCGATCTGGTGATCCTGGCCCAACCCGGTTTTCACCTCGACATGGCCATGCGCCCGCTGGCCGATGGCCGCATCCTGTTCAACGACCCTGCAGCCAGCGAGGCGCTGATCCAGCAGGTACTGACCAATGATGGCAGCCTGAGCGACAGCGAACGCCAGGGCCTCACCGAGACCCTCACCAGCCTGAAACAACAGGCCGAACGCTGGCACAAGATCCATGCCCTCATCCGGCAGCAGCTGACCGACGCAGGTCTGACCCCCATCGCCACCCCGGGCGCCTTCAACGTGAACAAGCGAGCGGTGAACTGGATGAACGGCATCATGGGCACGGCGCAGCAACCCTTTTACATCACCAACGCCGCCAGCATAGCCCCCCTGAATCAGGCCTTCAGCGCCTGGTTGAAACGCGAGGTGCCCGAGCTGACCACCTACTTCGTGGGTCAGACAGCAAGCAGCACGCGGGAGGGATTTAACCAGGCGGAGGCTCTGCTCAGGGGCAGCGGCGGCCTGGATTGCATCACCTTGCACCACGAGTAGCGAGTGCTTGATCCAGGCGTTCAACCGACGGTCATTTGACTCGCAAGCGGGTTCTGTGTAATTTGCGACCAGAATTTTTGTTGGACCGCTTTTCCATGTTGTACATCCTGTTCAAATGCTCTGTCAGGAGGCTGTGCTCCGTGCACTAACACGATGAAGTGTTGCCCGGAGCCATCCCTCTTCTGAATCTTCATCAGCTGCGTGCACGCCCTCTCACAGGGAGGCTGCCCCGCATCTGATGAAAACAGGGGACTCAGGCCGGCGAGATGCTTCATCGCCGGCCTTTTTGTTTCTGATATTCAGGACAAAGTTTCAATATTGCTTGAAACGGGGGGCCGGTACGCCAAGTACCGCCCCCCGTTTTTTATGGATGTAGCACCATGAGTTTACTCACCATTCAAAACCTGACTTGTCACATAGGTGACAAGACCCTCTACCAGCAGGCCAGTTTCACCCTCTTCGCCGGTGAGCATATCGGCGTCACGGGCAAAAACGGCGCGGGGAAAAGCACCCTGCTGAAACTGCTGCAGGCGGAGCTGTTGCCCGACGGGGGCGACATCCTCTGGCAGCCTGCCGTGCGCCTCGGTTATCTGGATCAGCATGCCGAGATGGACGCGCAAACAAGAGTGCGCGAATACCTACAAACCGCTTTTGCAGATCTCTACCGGCAGGAGGCCGAGATGATGGCCATCTACGCCTGCCCGGCGAAAAGTGTCCAAGCCCGCCATCTGGCACGGGCCGCCACCCTTCAGGCCAGCCTGGAGAGCCGGTCGTTTTATCAGATCGACAGCCGGATAGATGCGGTGGCGGATGGCCTGGGGATCACTCAGTTGGGTATGCATACCCGGTTGGGGGAATTGAGCGGCGGACAAAGGCACAAGGTCATGCTGGCCCGCCTGCTGTTGCTCGCGCCGGATGTCCTGCTGCTGGACGAGCCGACCAATTATCTGGATACCCTTCACCTTGACTGGCTGGCGAACTACCTGAGCGGCTTCAAGGGAGCTTTTATGGTGGTCTCTCACGACAAGGCGTTTCTAAACCGGATTGCCACGGCCATTTGCGACATAGACCGGCAGCAGATCCGCAAATTCAAGGGTAACGTCGACAAGGCCATGGCCCAGAAAGCCACTGAAGATGCCGCCCATGGGAGGCAGTATCTGGCGCAGCAGCGACATATCGACAAGCTTGAGCACTTCATTGCCAAAAACGGGGCCGGGGTCAATGCCAGCATCGCCAATGGCCGCAAGAAACAGCTGGCCCGCATAGACAGGCTGGCAGCACCGGAGCAGGAAAAGGCCGTCGCCTTCTCGTTTCGTACCGCCCCGCACAATGGCCAGCAGTTGCTTGCCGCTACTGAGCTGGTCATTGGCTATCGACGCCCCCTGTTGGCGCCCATCTCGCTGACCCTTGCTCGGGGCGAAAAAGTGGTGATCGCCGGGTTCAACGGCATCGGCAAATCCACCCTGCTGAAAACCCTGGTGGGCGAGCAGCCCCCGGTATCTGGCCAGCTCACCCTGTCACCGGCCCTCAAACTGGGTTATTTCGAGCAGGCGCTGCGCTGGGCCGACCCGGATGCCACACCGGTGGATCTGGTCAAAGCTGTGTACCCGGGCGTGGATGACAAGATGGCCCGGCAACATCTGGCACGCTTCGGCATAACAGGAAAACTGGCATTGCGGCCGATTGCCTCCCTCAGTGGTGGTGAGCAGACCAAGGTGAAACTGTGCAGGCTGACCCTGCAACCCACCAATCTACTGGTACTGGACGAACCGACCACACACCTGGATGCCACTGTCAAAGCCGCCTTGCATCGAGCCTTGCATGACTACCCGGGCACAGTGGTTGTGGTCTCCCACGAACGGGAGTTCGTCGCCCACTGGCCGGATCGGGTGGTGGATATTCACGCCTTCACTGCCGCTGAACATACGTATTGCGTTTGAGGTCAAAGATATGTTTTTGAAAATATTGCTGTTCTTGATTGCGTTTCTGGTGGGCGCCGATGAGCTGATGCTGGGCCCCATACTGGCACCCATCGGCAAGGATCTGGGAGTTCAACCCGAGCGCATCACCCTGTTTATCACGGCTTACAGTGTGGCGCTGGCGATGGTCGCCCCCTTGCTGGGTAGCCTCTCGGATCGCCTTGGCAGGATAAAGGTGATGCTGCCCGCCGCCCTGTTGTTCGGGGCGGCCTCAGTCGCAACAGGCCTGGTGGAGAACTTTGAAT
This sequence comes from Aeromonas salmonicida subsp. salmonicida, assembly GCF_001643305.1. Lineage (GTDB taxonomy): Bacteria > Pseudomonadota > Gammaproteobacteria > Enterobacterales > Aeromonadaceae > Aeromonas > Aeromonas salmonicida. The sequence goes on along the minus strand of NZ_LSGW01000100.1, from coordinate 37,898 downwards.
GGGGGCTCGCAAGCCGGGTGCTCACCGGCCTTGCCAGTGCCGGCATGTTGCCCATCGCCTTTGCCATGGCCGCAGACAGCGCAGGGACAGATGCCATGAAACGCATTGCCTGGGTCCAGGCAGGCCTGACCCTGGGCATGATAGCTAGCCCGGCCGTCGGGGCACTGCTGACCCAATGGCTCTCCTGGCGGGCTGCCTTCATCCTGCTTGGCGTGTGCGCCTGGTGTGTGGCGGCGGCGCTGGCCTTGCTGCCCGCTGACCAGGAGCCGGCAGAGACATCAACGGAACATCAGGATGGCATGGCTACCCGCATACTGGCCATCCCGGGTGCTGTGGGTGCCCTGCTCGCCATGTGCCTAGGTCTGGGGGGCGGCATAGGCCTGTTCAATCTCGTCGGTCAGCATTTGCGCGATACCCAGGACTGGTCCATCGGGTCCGTGGGGGGCTTGTACGCTCTGCTTGGCATCATCAGCGTCATCGGCAACCTGCTGATGCCCCGCCTGTCTGGCCGGGTCGAGAGCGGGCGCACCCTGATGCGTATGGCCTTGGTGGTCTGCCTGCTGGTCAGCGTCTGGTTTTACCTCTATCCGGCCGGGCAACCCATGCTGCTGCCCCTGCTGCTGATAGTGCCGCTGCTGCTGTGGGCACTGGCAGGCGGCATAGGATCGCCCGCGCTGCAGGGCTATATTGCGCAGCTCTCTGCGGCTCACAGAGGAATGCTGATGTCGCTGGCGATGACCATGATGCACATTGGCGTGGCGCTCTGGTCCGGTGTCGCCGGATTCGCCTACAGCGCAGGGCCTGTGGCCATGGCGGCCCTGGCCATACTGCTGTTCGGCAGTGCCATCGTGGTCTTGCGGCAGGTCAACGCCACTGCCTGATCCCCGACAGAAAACGGGCGTGAACCAGGCCCGCACCCCAACAGGTCGCCCATCCACCATGAGCGGCGACCTGTTTCCAACTCAGGCTGTCTGTGCAAGCAAACATGACTCTTCCATCTAATTATTTAATTTCATGATTTATTTAATTCAACGTTTTCGGTACCGACTCATCCCTGCAACCATTATTCACGCTGGATCGATAGATATATCCCGACAAATAGACCCGATTATTTTCAAGGGTATAAATGACGAATAGATGATGTATTAATTGATTATTTATCCCGTTTGATGCGATCTCTCCAACCCTCTTACTATGCCTGCGACCTATCCATGACCGGTTGCCTGCAACCGGCCTTCAAACTGGCATAGCAAGTGGACAACTCATGATCACCACAGACGGTAATAACGCAGTCGCCTCAGTGGCGTACCGCACCAGCGAAGTCATCGCCATCTACCCCATCACCCCCAGCTCCACCATGGCGGAGCAGGCGTCGGCCTGGTCGAGCGATCGGGGCAAAAATCTGTGGGGGGATGTACCTCGCGTGGTGGAGATGCAGTCGGAGGGGGGCGCCATCGCCACCGTCCACGGCGCCCTGCAGACAGGCGCGCTGGCAACCTCGTTTACCTCGTCCCAGGGGCTCTTGCTGATGATCCCCAACCTCTACAAGCTGGCGGGTCAGCTCATTCCCTTCGTGCTGCATGTGGCGGCGCGCACAGTGGCGACCCACGCCCTCTCAATTTTTGGCGATCACTCGGACGTGATGGCGGTGCGCCAGACCGGCTGCGCCATGCTCTGTGCCAGCAATGTGCAGGAGGCGCAGGATTTCGCCCTGATTTCCCAGGTGGCCAGCCTCAACAGCCGGCTGCCCTTCATCCACTTCTTCGACGGTTTTCGCACCTCCCACGAGATAGCCAAGATAGTGCCGCTGGCGGATGACACACTGCGTGCCCTGCTGCCCGAGGCGGCGATCCGCGCCCATCGCGATCGGGCGCTCACCCCCGACAAGCCTGTCATTCGCGGCACCGCCGCCAACCCGGACACCTACTTCCAGTGCCGTGAAGCGAGCAACCCCTGGTATGACGAGGGCTATCGCCACGTGAGCGAGGCGATGGCGGCCTTCGGCTCGCTAACCGGCCGTCACTACCAGCCGTTTGAATATGTGGGTCACCCGCAGGCCGAGCGGGTGCTGGTGCTTATGGGGTCCGCCATCGGCACCTGCGAAGAGGTGATCGAACGGCTGCTGGCCAGAGGCGAGAAGGTGGGGCTGGTGAAGGTGCGCCTCTACCGCCCCTTCAGTGCCGAGCATCTGCTGGCGGTGATTCCCGAGAGCGCCTGCAAGATTGCAGTGCTGGATCGCACCAAGGAGCCGGGCGCCCAGGCCGAGCCCCTCTATCTGGATGTGATGACGGCGCTGGCCGAGGCGGTCAGCCGGGGCGATCGGGCCAGCCTGCCACGGGTCATCGGCAGTCGCTACGGCCTCTCCTCCAAGGAGTTCAATCCAGCCTGCGCGCAGGCCATCTTCGACGAGCTGGCGCTGGATAACCCAAGGCCGCGCTTTACCGTCGGCATCTTCGACGACGTCACCGGCCTCTCCCTGCCGCTGCCGGTGCTCGGCTCTTCGCAACACAAGCCGAGCCAGAGCAAGCTGGAGGCGCTGTTCTACGGCCTTGGCAGCGACGGCACCGTCTCGGCGGCCAAGAACAGCATCAAGATCTTCGGCAATCACACCCCGCTCTATCCCCAGGGCTACTTCGTCTACGACTCCAAGAAGGCGGGCGGCCTCACCATCTCCCACCTGAGGGTGAATGAACGGCCGGTGCAATCGGCCTACCTGGTGGACGAGGCGGACTTCATCGGCTGCCACCAGTGGCAGTTTATCGACCTGTACCAGATGGCGGAGCGGCTGAAGTTCGGCGGTATCTTCCTGCTCAACAGCCCGTATGGCCCGACAGAGATCTGGCAGCGATTGCCGCAGGAGGTGCAACAGGCCCTGCGTGCAAAAGAGGCGCGTTTCTACATCATCAACGCCGCCAGGATCGCCCGCGAGTGCCAGCTCGGCAACCGCATCAATACCGTGATGCAGATGGCCTTCTTCCAGCTGACCGCCATCATACCGCCGGCAGAAGCCACCGAGTTGCTCAAGCAGGCCATCGCCAAGAGCTACGGCAACAAGAGCGCCGAGCTGGTCGAGCGCAACTGGCAAGCCCTGGCCGCCACCTGCGAGGCGCTGATCCCGGTGCCGTTGCAAGTGCTCGATCACAGCAGCCATCAGCGCCCCCCCGTGGTATCGGCCAAGGCCCCCGACTTCGTCCAGACGGTCACCGCCGCCATGCTGGCGGGGCTGGGTGACAGCCTGCCGGTCTCCCCGGACGGCACCTGGCCGGTGGGCACCACCCGCTGGGAGAAGCGCAACATCGCCAAGGAGGTGCCCATCTGGCAGGCGGACCTCTGCACCCGGTGCAACTACTGCGTGGCCGCCTGCCCCCACTCCGCCATTCGCGCCAAGGTGGTGGATAAAGCATCGCTGACCGATGCCCCCACGACCCTGGACGCGCTGGATGTGAAGGCCCGCGACATGCGCGGCCAGCAATATGTGCTGCAGGTGGCGCCTGAGGATTGCACCGGCTGCAACCTCTGCGTCGAAGTCTGCCCGGCCAAGGACCGCACCGATCCGAGCCGCAAGGCGATCAACATGGCCTCCCGGCTGGAGCACCTCGATGCCCAGAAGGCGAACTACGACTTCTTCCTCGCGCTGCCAGAGCGCACCGCCGAGCAACTGGAGCGCATCGATATTCGCACCTCCCAGCTCATCTCGCCGCTGTTCGAATACTCGGGCGCCTGCTCCGGCTGTGGCGAGACCCCCTACATCAAGCTGCTGACCCAGCTCTATGGCGACCGGCTGCTCATTGCCAACGCCACCGGCTGCTCCTCCATCTATGGCGGCAACCTGCCCACCACCCCCTACACCACCAACGCCGAGGGGCGTGGGCCGGCCTGGGCCAACTCGCTGTTTGAGGACAACGCCGAATTTGGCTTGGGCTTCAGGCTCACCGTGGATCAGCATCGCGAGCGGATGCAACGCCTGCTGACCAGCCTGGGGGACGCCGTCCCGGCCGAACTGCAACAGGGGCTGCAAGACGCCGCCCTGCCGGTCTCCGAGCAGCGGGCCCATATAGCGCAGCTGCGCAGTCTGCTGCAGGGTCGCTCCGAGCCGGGCGCAGCTGAGCTGGCACGGGATGCGGACTACCTGGTGGACAAGTCGGTCTGGCTCATCGGCGGCGATGGCTGGGCCTACGACATCGGCTACGGCGGGCTCGACCATGTGCTGAGTCTGGGGGAGAACATCAACGTGCTGGTGCTCGACACCCAGTGCTACTCCAACACCGGCGGCCAGCAGTCCAAGGCCACGCCACTCGGTGCCATCACCAAGTTTGGCGAGCAGGGCAAGCGCAAGGGGCGCAAGGATCTCGGTGCCAGCATCATGATGTATGGCCACGTCTATGTGGCGCAGATCTCCCTCGGCGCCCAGATGAACCAGACGGTGAAGGCCATTCAGGAGGCGGAAGCCTACCCGGGGCCGTCGCTCATCATCGCCTACAGCCCCTGCGAGGAGCACGGCTACGATCTGGCCCAGAGCCACGAGCAGATGAAGCAGCTGACCGCCACCGGCTTCTGGCCGCTCTACCGCTTCGATCCTCGCCGCAGCGACGAGGGCAAGCTGCCGCTGGCGCTCGACTCCCGGGCACCGAACGCCTCGCTGGCCGAGACCCTGAGCCAGGAGCCCCGCTTCCAGCGCCTCGAACGTCAGCTGCCGGAGGTCGCCACCCTGCTCTATCGCGAAGCGGAACTGGACGCCAACCGCCGCTTCGCCTGGCTCAGCCAGCTGGCCGGCAAGGATGCCCCCCCGCAGGAGTGATCGGCCTGCCGGCGACCAGTAAAACCGGATAACAAAGAGGGCTCCCGTTGGGAGCCCTCTTCACATCCAGTCTGATCGTCATCAGGCAGGCATGGTAGCCAGCTCGTGCCGCTTCAATGCCAATAGTGTGATGAGCAAGGCGGCACTGGCGATCAGCGCCATGCCGATATAGGTAGCGCTGAACCCCGGAGCCAGCTCGACCGGACTCAGGCTGGCCAGATTGTGGCTGGTACCCGCTGGCAAGGCGGCATGAAACAGCACGGAGCAGATGGCGACCCCGACCGCGCCTCCCAGCTCACGGCCGAAGTTGAACAGGGACATACCGATGCCGCGATCCGCTGCCGGCAATGCATTTTGCACCACAACCGCGAGGGCCGGCAGCACCAGCCCCAGACCCAGACCGGCAAAGCCCAGCCCCAGACTGGCCCAGACATCGAAATGAATTTGCCACAAAGCCAGCGCAGACAGGGCGAAGCCCACCACCACGAACCGCTTGTAGTAACCGGTGCGACCGATCAGCTTGCCGCCGACGAAAGCACCCGCCGTGATGCAGACCATGAAGATCACCATGTAGAGGCCGCTCTCGCTGGCCCCCATTCCCTTCTGCCACTGCATCTGCAACGGCAGATAGACCAGCACGGCGAACATCAGCAGTTGCGAAACCAGTGCCAGCAGCACACTCACCAGATAGCCGGGCAACCGCACCAGATGGACAGGCAGGATAGGGTCATGGGCACGTCGCTCCACCAGGATCAGCAGCAGCAAGGCAACCGCCAAACCCGCCGCCAGCCAGATGGAGGGCAACGCAGTCTCGGGTGATAACAGCAACAGGGTCAGCGTGGTCACTGTGATGAGCAGTGCCGCCCCCTTCCAGTCGAAACGGCTGTGACGACGCACATTGAGGTGCTTGAGGTTGCGGTTCACCAACCAGATGGCGAGCGCCCCGAGAGGCAGGTTGATCCAGAAGATCCAGCGCCAGCTCAACTGCTCGGTAAAGTAGCCGCCGAGCAGAGGCCCGGCGATGCTGGAGACCGCATACACGGCCGAGATGTAACCCTGATACTTGCCCACCTCCCGTGGCGGTATGCAGTCGGCAATCACGGTAAAGGCAAGTGCAATAAGGCCGCCGCCCCCCAGCCCTTGCAGCACGCGAGCCGCCAGCAGGGTCGGCAGATCCTGCGCCAGAGCGCAGGCCACGGATCCCGCCAGAAAAAGACCAATACCGATATTGAGCATGCGTACCCGACCGAACAGATCGCTCAACTTGCCATACACGGGCAGGGCGGCGGTGGCTGCCAACAGATAGGCGGTCACCACCCAGGTGAGGGCTGCGCCTGCGTTCAGCTCAGCGCCAATGATGGGCAAGGGGGTGGTGACTATGCTCTTTTCCAGTGAACCCAGGGCGATCACCAGGGCCACGCTTGAGAAGATGGTTTTTGGGGACATATAACCGGCTCGCTAATGTGAAATGCCAAAATCTGCGGCAAATAACTTATTATTGTCTCATAAATCATTATCCGATGGCTAAAACCACTGCCATCCAGCGGCCAGTCCCTTGACCATGACGGCCGTCGCGGCATCCGAACGCCGGATCTGGTAGTGTGGTCTTTTGGCCCAAGAGGAAGCAGACCCATGTCCGAGCAGTTCCGGTTTGATCAATACGACGCACTGATTTTCGATATGGATGGCACCCTGGTGGACTCCATGCCCCTGCATCTGGATGCCTGGGAGGCAACCAGCGCAGAGTTCGGTCTGCCGTTCAATCGCGAGCAACTCAATGAATATGGCGGCATTCCCACCCGCAAGATAGTGAGCATGCTGGCCGAGCAGCACGGACTGGATATCGATGTGGATGCCTTCACTCGCCGCAAGGTAGCCCTCTATCTGGCGCATATCGACAAGGTCAGCGTCTTCCCCTCCATGTGGGAGCTGGTCAGGGGCTGCCACGGCAAGGTGCCGATGGGCATAGGCACTGGGTCATCGCGGGATCATGCCGAGCGTATTTTGAAAAACACCGGCCTGGATGCCTATATCTCCGTGCTGGTCAGTGCCGACGACATCCACAACCACAAACCCCATCCGGATACCTTCCTGAAGGTGGCCGAGCTGCTCGGCGCCAATCCCGCCAACTGCCTGGTGTTTGAAGATACCCAGATCGGCATTCAGGCAGGCAAGGCCGGTGGCATGACCACCTTGCTGGCCACCGAAGGCACGCTGCAGCAGGTGTGACAGACGAGTATCCTGGCCCACCCTTGCGGGTGGGCTCGGTCGCTCAACCCCGACTCGGCTGAGATATCGCGCAGCGGCCTGGATGAGAGCATATCAGCGACAAACGGGGGTCTACGGGCCCGGCACAAAACGCCATAAAAAACGCCCCTTTCGGGGCGTTCTTGCCAACCATCGCCGTTACATGGCGTTGGTGGATTCGAAGATCTTGTCGGCCGAGGCTTCGACGAAGCCCGGGTAGAGCACGCCGTCGGCCTGCGGGTAGCGCAGGGCAAACTCGTAGAAGCAGCTCGGAATGGTGCGCACGCCGTCGCTGAAGGGTACATCCGCCTTGTCGGCCATGGTGGAGGATTGCTCCAGCATCACCTGCGGGTCCCCTTTCACCTCGCCACCCACGCCATTGAGCACGAAGCCTGCCGCCTTGAGGGCTGCGTTGACCTGCTGGATAGTATCGAACTGCTTGAGGCGATTGATGTTGACCGTGAAGTGGTTGGCGCGATAGCCCCAGGCCGCCATCCAGGCTGCGTATTCGCTCTCTGCCAGCAGGGTCTGGTAATCGGCCCAGGAAACCTGCCAGGGCGCCCCCGTGTAGAGGAATGCCTGGGTGTCGGTCAGGTGATCAGGCACCTGCTCAGCCAGCTTGTGGATGATGGCCTGGGCCGCCTCGGAGAGCTCCTCCACCTTCAGCTCGCTGATGAACACCTTGGGGGCATCCGGATCCTGATGCTCGAAGTGCTTGGCATAGAGCTTCTTGGCCTTGAACACATATTCACCCTTCTGCTCGTACCCGAGCGCCAGGAAGTGGGCGGCCAGCTTCTCCAGCCCCAGCTTGGGCAGGTTGTAGGTGCGAAACGCCACATGATCATTGACGATGGGCTCACCGCCACCCAGCAGGGTGTGGACCTTGAGGGCACTCGGGGTGACTTGAATGTAGTTATCCCACAAGTGACCGAACAGGGTGTCGATATCCTTTTGCATCTCTCTTTCCTTTGATTGCGGGTACAGACAAGGGCACCTGTTCAGTGCCCCTTTTATTTTTTGTTATCAGCGCTCAGCGCAGGGGAGGACAGTGTCAGCCGTGGCGGCCTTGCTGCCAGCCTCTTCCTTGTTAAAAGGTCAAACCCGGAGACAGCTGATCCGGCATGGCAGCCTTGCTGTCCTCGACGGAAGCAACCGGATAAGCACAGTAGTCTGCGGCGTAGTAGGCGCTCGCCCTGTGGTTGCCGGAGGCACCTATGCCGCCGAACGGCGCGGCGCTGGATGCCCCCGTGATGGGCTTGTTCCAGTTGACGATACCGGCGCGGATCCGCTTGAAGAAATGCTGCCAGTCCGCCTCGTTGTCACCGAGCAGGCCCGCAGATAGGCCGAAGCTGGTGGCATTGCCTTGGTCGATGGCGGCATCGAAGTCGTCGTAGCGAATGAGCTGCAGCAGCGGGCCGAAATACTCTTCGTCCGGCAGTGCACCGATTGCGGTCACGTCTATGATGCCGGGCGAAACGAAGCCGGTGCCCGCTTCCAGGTGCTTGAGGGTGAGCAGACTCTCGCCACCCAGTTGTTGCAGATTGGCTTGCGCAGCTACCATGCCGAGTGCCGCTTTCTCGCTGATCATGGCGCCCATGAAAGGTTGATCGGCGGCATCATAGAGACCGACCTTGATCTGACCGACCACCTCCACCAATCGCTTGACCAGGGCATCGCCCCGGGCACCGCGCTCGACAAACAGACGGCGTGAGCAGGTACAGCGCTGGCCGGAAGTGATGAAGGCTGACTGGACTATGGCATGGACGGCGCCATCCACATCGCTCACATCCTTGACGATCAGCGGGTTGTTACCCCCCATCTCCAGCGCCAGGATCTTGCCAGGCTGACCGGCAAACTGCTGATGGAGGAAATGGCCAGTACGGGACGAGCCGGTAAAGAAGAGGCCGTCGATATCCGGATTGCCCGCCAACGCCTTGCCGGTCTCCACCTCGCCCTGCACCAGGTTGAGGACACCCTTGGGCAGACCCGCCTCCTGCCAGATTTTCAGCATGGCTTCAGCCACCATGGGGGTCAGCTCGGAGGGCTTGAACACCACTGTATTGCCCGCGATCAGCGCCGGTACTATGTGACCGTTGGGCAGATGACCAGGGAAATTGTAGGGGCCGAACACGGCGACCACGCCGTGGGGCTTGTGGCGCACGAATGCCTTGGCACCCGGCATGGGGTTCTCGACAGTGCCGGTGCGCTCGTCATGAGCGCGAATGGAGATGGCAATCTTGCCCTGCATGGCGGCCACTTCGGTGCGGGTTTCCCACAGGGGCTTGCCGGTTTCCCGGGCAATGGTGAGCGCCAGCGCCTCCTTGTGCTCGCCGAGCAGATCGGCGTAGCGGCGCACTATGGCCAGACGATCCTCGAGGGCCAGATCGGACCAATGGTAGAAGGCAGCGCGGGCTGCCTTGACGGCTGCATCCACCTGACTGGCACTGGCGGCGCCCCCTTGCCAGATAACCTCGTTCTTCGCCGGATCCATTGACTCGAACGGCTTGCCTTCACCCGCCAGCCACTGGCCGTCGATAAGTTGTACTAAATGGCTCATCAATTCACTCCCTGTGTTTCACAAGCAGCCTTGGCTGCCTGTTTCATATGCGGTTCTGCTGCCTTCAACACCAGACAAGGCGGCTCAGTCGAGATCGACGACACGCACCATGTCGCCATCCTGCACCTTGAGTGCCGCCGCCATCTTGGGCGGAATGATGGCTTCGTGCTTGTCCAGATCGACCCGGATATTGCCGTGGCAGGCGCGATACTGTTCGTAGCGGGTGTTGCAGATCAGATGGGTCTTGCCACCTATGGGCTCGCCGATCAGCACCCGCAGCTTCTGGCTGCGGCGCACGCTGCGAATGTTCTTTACGTCGCACTCGACGGTGGGGCCGGCATCGAAGATGTCAACGTAGCCACGGTTCACGAACCCCTCATCCTGCAGCATCTTGATGGCCGGGCGGGTCTTCTCGTGGGTCTGGCCGATGACGGCGCGCGCCTCGTTGCTCAGCAGGTTGACGTAGATGGGGTACTTGGGCATCAACTCGGCGATGAAGCGCTTCTTGCCGATGCCGGTGAGATAGTCGACGGTAGGAAAATCCATCGAGAAGAAATGCTTTTGCAACCACTCATAGAAGGGGCTGTGACCTTTTTCATCGGAGACGCCACGCATCTCGGCAAAGACGGTCTTGTCAAACAGCTCGGGGTGCTCGGCCATGAACAGGAAACGGTGCTTGGAGAGCAGGCGGCCATTGAGCCCCTCGCGGGCGCATTCGCGCAAAAACAGGGTGCACAGCTCGGAATTGCCGGTGTAGTCATTCGACAGAGTGAGCGTCTCGACCACGTTGTAGATGCCGAGCTTGGGGGAAGAGTGCACCACCTTGCCGATGTGATAGTTGTAGAACGGCTGGGACAGGCCCACGGCCGCATCGATGGCGCAGGTACCGACCATTTCGCCGGTCTCCAGATCCTCAGCCACGAAGAAGTAGAGGCAATCACCCTTACCTGCCGGTTTGTCCGAGAAGGTCTGGGTCGAGGCATCTATCTTGCGTTGCAGCAGTTCATCGTTGACAGGCAATGATGTCATGCCGGTGCCGGATTCAATGGCACAGGTCTTGAGACCAGCAAAATCTTTTTGCTCGATAGGACGGATAACCAACATAAATGACAACTCCCTTTCATTGACGACAGGTGGGGTCCCGGCTACTGCCGGGAGGGCTCCCCACCTCAATTAGGATCAGGCGTTAACCACCTGGGCAACCGCTTTCTCGAACCGTGCCAACCCTTCCTTGATATCCGCTTCCGGAATAACCAGTGACGGTGCGAAGCGCACCACGTTAGTGCCTGCTACCAGTGCCATCAGCCCCTGGTCGATGGAGGCCAGCAAGAAATCACGGGAGCGGCCCTTGTAGTCATCGTTCAGCACGGCGCCGAGCAGCAGGCCCTTGCCACGCACTTCACTGAAGCAGTGGTACTTGGCATTGATGGCGTCGAGACCGGCGCGGAACAGCTGTTCACGCTGCTTGATGCCGTTGAGCACTTCCGGGGTATTGACCACGTCGATCACCGCCTCGGCCACCGCGCACGCCAGCGGGTTGCCGCCGTAGGTGGAGCCGTGAGTGCCCACTTTCAGGTGAGCCGCGATTTCATTGGTGGTCAGCATGGCGCCGATGGGGAAGCCGCCGCCGAGCGCCTTGGCGCTGGTGAGGATGTCAGGCGTGACGCCAAGACCCATGTAGGCAAACAGATCACCGGTACGGCCAACACCGGATTGCACTTCGTCATAGACCAGCAGGGCATTGTGCTTGGTACAGAGTTCACGCACCCCTTTGGCAAACTCGTCGGTCGGACGAATGATGCCACCCTCCCCTTGCAGCGGCTCCATCACCACGGCGCAGGTATTGTCGGAGATGACGGCAGCCAGCTCCGCCAGATTGTTGTAAGTCACATGGGTGATATCAGCCGGCTTGGGACCGAAACCATCCGAGTAGGCAGCCTGGCCACCCACGCTGACGGTAAAGAAGGTACGACCGTGGAAACCCTGATGGAAAGCGATGATCTGGGTCTTGTGCTCACCGAATTTCTCGATGGCATAACGACGGGCCAGCTTGAGGGCCGCTTCGTTGGCTTCGGCGCCCGAGTTGCAGAAATAGACCTTGTCGGCGAAGGTGGCGGCAACCAGCTTCCTGGCCAGACGCAGAGCCGGCTCGTTGGTCATCACGTTGGAGAGGTGCCACAGCTTCTCGCCCTGAGTTTTCAGGGCTTCGACCAGCTTGGGATGGCAATGACCCAGGCCATTGACGGCGATCCCGCCGGCAAAGTCGACATACTCACGGCCTTCCTGATCCCAGACACGTGACCCTTCACCACGCACCGGGATGATCTTGGCGGGCGCATAGTTGGGAACCATCACTTCATCAAACACTTCACGTGTCACTGCCAACAACTCTGACATATTGCTCTCCTTCGATCTGGCGACAGAATAATCCACCGCCCAAAAGTTAAATCCATGTAAACACATCGGCATTGTCACAGAAAAAAAGCTAAAAGTCTGCAACAAAGCAAGTTACAGGGAACAATGTTCGATTGCCTGTGAGATTTTAGGCAACCGCATTGCATAACGGCTCAGGGGGTGTTGGCAAGAGATAATTTGGACAGGGAGGGGGGTGAATAAAGTGTCAGGGAAAATATTTTTGGCCTCATCTCGATTCTGTGAGGCCAATCACAACCATTCAGGAACTGGTTAGAAAATTGGCCAGCAATTGGTGGCCCTGCTCGCTCAAAATGCTCTCCGGATGGAACTGAACCCCCTCTATATTCAACTGCTTATGGCGCAGACCCATGATCTCGTCAAAAGAGCCATCGGCGTGTTCGCTCCAGGCGGTAACCTCGAAGCAGTCGGGCAGGGTTTCCCGTTCCACGATGAGCGAATGGTAGCGGGTGACCCGCAGCGGGTTGTTGAGCGCCTTGAATACTCCCCCGCCCTGATGGCGAATAAGGGAAGTCTTGCCGTGCATCACCTGACGTGCGCGCACCACTCTGGCACCGAAAGCCTGGGCCAGGGATTGGTGACCGAGACAGACGCCAAGGATGGGGAGCTGACCCGCAAAGCGGTTGATGGCCGACAGGGAGATGCCCGCCTCATTGGGCGTGCAAGGGCCGGGAGAGATCACCAGATAACGGGGAGCTAGCTGCGCTATGGTATCCAGCGTCAGCTCGTCATTGCGCTTTACCACCACCTCTTGCCCCAGAGCGCCAAAATACTGCACCAGGTTCCAGGTAAAGGAGTCGTAGTTATCGATCAACAACAGCATGGGGCAACCAGAGGCAGAGAATCAACGGTCCAGATAGCGGCCCTGCTCCATTTCGCGCTCGCGCTGGCACTCTGCCAGATAGATGGCGGCGGCAATGGCGGGGGTGTTGTGGTATTTGTCGATGGCGTTGGAGACCATCAGTTGCAGGGTATTGAGGTTCTTGGCCTTGCGGAATTTACGCAGCCAGTGACCCTTGTCACCCAACTCTTCAATCGTGGTGTTTAATTCGACAGACATGCTCACTCTTGGGGCAGAAGCCCGCGTTTGAAATTGGAAGATGAATTAACGAATAGCAGGTCGGGTAAAACAAAGAAAGCCAGGCAAAGACCCAGCTCTCTTCTACTACACCTTCCCAGTATGTCAGGCTCGAGGAACGAAGCCGACTACATCATATACGCTGGTCAGTGTTTTTTCAGCCCTTTCACGCGCCTTTTGTGCGCCTGCCGCCAAAATTGTTTGCAGATGAGCCTCATCCTGACGCAACTCGCGGAAGCGCGCCTGAATGGGCTCCAGCAAGGCAACGACCGCCTCGGCAGTCTCGGTCTTGAGGTGACCATACATCTTGCCTTCGAAGTGCTGCTCCAATTCGGGGATGGAACGGCCCGTCACCCCGGACATCAGGGTCAGCAGGTTGGACACACCCGGCTTGTTCTCGGGATCAAAACGCACTACTGCCGGCTCGTCGGAGTCGGTCACGGCACGCTTGATCTTCTTGACGATCTGCTTGGGATCTTCCAGCAGGCCGATGAAGTTGGCCTCGTTGTCGTCAGATTTGGACATCTTCTTGGTCGGATCCTGCAGGCTCATCACCCGCGCCCCGTCGGTCGGAATGAAGGGTTCCGGCAGGGTGAACACTTCGCCGTACAGGTTGTTGAAACGGGTGCAGATGTCGCGTGTCAGCTCCAGATGCTGTTTCTGATCGTTGCCGACCGGCACCTGGTTGGCCTGATAGAGCAGGATATCTGCGGCCATCAGTACCGGATAACCGAACAGGCCAACGTTGACGTTGTTCTCGAAACGGGCGGACTTGTCCTTGAACTGGGTCATGCGCGACAGCTCGCCCATCTGGGTATAGCAGTTCAGGATCCAGCCCAGTTCGGCGTGCTGCGGCACGTGGGACTGGATGAAGACAGTGCTCTTGGCCGGATCGATCCCCACCGCCAGATAGAGGGCGGCGGCATCGAGACACGCCTTGCGCAGGGCGGCTGGCTCCTGACGGGTGGTGATGGCATGCAGATCGACGATGCAGTAGAGGCAGTCGAAGTCATCCTGCATGTTGACCCACTGACGCAGGGCGCCCATATAGTTGCCTATGGTCAGCTGACCCGACGGCTGGGCCCCGCTCAGTACGATTGGTTTAGTCATGAGAGTGTTAATCCTTGTTATTCGGCCAACCCGACACCTTACTCGGCTAACAGGGCATCGAGCTGGGCAAACTGCTCATATACCCAGTCCGGGCGGGAATCTGCAATGGGACGACCATAGTTGTAGCCGTAGGTGAGCCCCACTACTTTCATGCTGGCGGCCTGGGCGGCCAGCACGTCATTTTCGGAGTCGCCCACCATCAGGGTGCGGGACGGACTGACGCCCAGCTCATGGCAGGCATGCAGCAGGGGCTCGGGGCTCGGCTTCTTGACCGGCACACAGTTGCCACCCAGCCAGAGCGCGAAACAGTCGCTGATGCCAAGGGCATCCAGGATTGGCTGCACGAAGTGACTCGGCTTGTTGGTCACCACGGCCTGTTTGTAACCCAGCTTTTGTAGGCGGCGCAGACTCTGTTCCACACCGTCATACATTTCAAGCCCTTCCAGCAAACAGGCCTGATAGTGCTGATCGAACAGGGGGCGGGCCCTGGCAAACAGTTCAGGAGCCTCACGATAATCCAGCGCGCGCTGGATCAGCTTGTCGGCGCCATTGCCGACCCAGGTACGCACCACGGCTTCATCAGCCTCGGCCAGACCCAGTTCAGTGAGGGTACGGTTGACCGCCAGCGCCAGCTGGGGGGCACTGTCGATCAGGGTGCCATCCAGATCGAACAGCACCAGATCAAAATCACGCTCAGCGCTGGACATGGCTCAGCTCCGCACGCATCTGGTCAATCACCGCCTTGTAGTCAGGCTGGCTGAAGATGGCAGAGCCCGCCACGAACATGTCGGCACCCGCTTCGGCGATGGCGCGGATATTGTCTACCTTGACGCCGCCGTCGATCTCGAGGCGAATGTCACGGCCACTCTCGTCAATCAGGCGACGCACCTGACGCAGCTTGTCGAGTGTACCGGGGATGAAGCTCTGGCCACCGAAGCCAGGGTTGACCGACATCAGCAGGATCACGTCCAGCTTGTCCATCACGTACTCCAGACAGGAGAGCGAGGTCGCCGGATTCAGCACCAGACCGGCCTGACAGCCCTGCTCCTTGATGAGACCCAGGGTACGATCCACGTGATCGGATGCTTCCGGGTGGAAGGTGATCAGGTTGGCCCCCGCCTTGGCAAAGTCCGGAACGATGCGATCTACCGGCTTGACCATCAGGTGCACATCGATGAGCGCCTTGATGCCATAGTCACGCAGGGCCTGACATACCATGGGGCCTATGGTCAGGTTGGGAACATAGTGGTTGTCCATCACATCGAAATGCACCACGTCGGCACCGGCGGTCAGCACCCTGGCAACATCGTCACCCAGACGAGCGAAATCGGCGGAGAGGATTGAGGGGGCAATCAGAAAGTCTTTCATCAGCGTCATCCATTGGCAGCGTGGCAGAAAAAGCGGCGCAATTTTACCGCAAATATCAGATGAAAACGACCCGAACACAGGCAGGAAAAAGCGGGCCACCCGATTTATCGCCCATATCCGGTGAAAACGAACCCTAGCGCAGACAGGAAAAAGCGGGTCACCCGATTTACCGCCCATATCCGACGAAAACGAACCCTAGCGCAGACAGGAAAAAGCGGGTCACCCGATTTATCGCCCATATCCGGTGAAAACGAGGCGAACACCAGGATGGCGACAGGCAGAAACAGCAGCGGCACCCGAAAGTGCCGCCAGAGGATCAGCCGAGCGAAACAAGTTCGCCGTCGCTTGGGTAGTAGCCCTGTTCCGGCTCTATACCGGGCGGATAAAGCGCCAGCAGCTCGGCTACCTTGTTGCGACTGCCGCCGTTGCGACTGATGGTGCGCTTGACCAGAATCTCGTCCAGTCGAGCGCCACGATAGAGCTCACGGGTCAGCGCTATGTCGTGGTTGCTGATTAGCACCGGCACCCCCTTGCGGGCAGCGGTATGACGTGCCAGCCGCGCCAGTATGGCCTGATCGTCCAGGGTGAAGCCGCCGGCTGAATAAGTGGTGAAGCTCGCCGTGTTGGAGAGTGGCGCATAGGGGGGATCGCAGTAGATCACCCAGTCTTCCTCGGCACGCTTGATGGCATCGGCGTAGCTTTCACAGATGAAGGTCGCCTTCTGCGCCTTCTCGGCAAAGGCCCACAGCTCTTTTTCAGGGAAGTAGGGCTTCTTGTAGGAACCGAACGGCACGTTGAAGCCGCCCTTCTTGTTGTAACGGCACAAGCCATTGAAACCGTGGCGGTTGAGAAACAGGAACAGCATCGCCCGCTCGAAGGTGGTTTCAGTCTGGTTGAACTGGGTGCGCAACCGATAGTAGGCCGCCTTGTGATTGTGCTCCGCTACGAACAGCTTGCGTGCTTCGGTGATGAAATTATCCGGCATCACCTTGAGATGGTTGTACAGGCAGATCAGATCCGGATTGATATCGTTGAGCACATAGGCATCGTAGTCGGTGTTGAGAAAGACAGACCCGGCCCCGACGAAGGGCTCCAACAACACACGCCCGGCAGGCAAACGCTCGGCAATCTCTTCAACCAGGGAGTATTTTCCCCCGGCCCATTTTAAAAAAGCGCGTGTTTTTTTCATGGAAATCCGGTGTTAAGAAGGCATAGACCCAAAAAGGGGGACGATTCTACCCCCTTCTCAGGCCGAATGGCTATTGCTTCAACTCTTTTTGTACCTGAGCAAACGACTTGGGCCAGGGCTGCCCCTTGAGCAGGGCGGGCGAGAGCTTGCGAATGGCGGCCTTGGCCTGAGTGGTGTTGGCGTAATCCCCTTGCAGCACCACATACCAGGGGCTGCCACGGAACTGGGTTTTGTAGACCCAGACATTGCCAGTCAGACCATGTTCGGCCACAAACTTGTCAACCGCTGCTGTGTTGCTCGCCCCCATCAGCTGGACGCTGTAGTGATTTCTGGGCTTCTTGTTCAGGGTCGCCGTCGGCGTCAGGGCGACCTTGGGCGCAGGTGCAGCCGCCGGTTCGACAACGGCTGGCTTGGCGACCGGTTTGGTAACGGGGGCCGTGTTCCGGGCCTTGGGCTCAGTGGCCGATTGGGGAGCTTGCGCTGTCAGTCCCTGGGTCGATGGGTTCTCGGTCGAAGCAGCCCGGGAACTGACACCGGTCAGCTCATCCACCACACCAGTGGGCAAGGCACCGCTGACATTGGGTTGTTTCATCAACTTCTGGACCACCTCGTCGGAGATCACCACACGGCGCCCCTCATAGTTGGTCGATTCAGTAGTCAGTGTTTCGCTCTCGACGGCTTTGGGCAATACCTTGGCATCAGGCTGCCAATCACGCACCACACCGCCCGGGTTATCACCGCTGGCATTCGGGCTGCTTTGACCGCCATTCTGACTGTCATTGCTGCTACCGCCTGCGGTCAGTGGATCTCCGCCTGAGACGGGAATGGGCAAGGCAGTGGTTTGTGAGGGGGCGAGCCCGGTGCTCTTGCTTTCGTCGCTGAACAGGGCTGGCAGCAGATAGCTCAGGGCCAGCAGACCGCCGGCAACCAGCGCCAGCACTATGGCAATCTTTTTAACGGGCAACTCGGCCTGACGTTTCTTGGGCCTTCTGTCGGTCATGATATCCTCCAGTAACTGCATGATGGTGGACGGATGTCCATTCGCCACGTTCAGGATCTCTTCCACTTTCAGCTTGGGCAAGAGGGCTGTCGGGATCTTGAGCTCTTTGGCTTTCTCATACAAGAAGATACGTTGCTCCGGTGCGCTCAGTGGCGCGACCTCCAGCTCCAGAGCCGGCATGGCCCGCCCTTTTAGCAGGCTTTTCTGAGTGCGACACCAGACGTCACTCCCGGAGAGCACGATCGCCAGCTGGTGTGGCATGGGCAGGGTATCGTTATGACGACAGAGACTCCACAGCTCGCCGACCAGCTCGGCAGGCAGCTCGTCAGCACGCTCGATCAGCAGCAACAGGGTGGAGGGCTTGCCCTCCAGCATGCGAAAGAAACTTTCTGCCAGCGCATCCTGCGGATTGAACAGCGGCCTTGCCACCACCTGGGGCAGCAGCAGCTGGCGAACGTCCGCCATCTTCATGGCTGTACTGCCAATCAGGCTCACTACCCGCACTTTTTCGGGCAAGTTGCCGAGCAGGGATTCACACAGGGTGCCGCGGCCACTGCCGGGTTTGCCGGAGAGAAAAATAAAAGGGTGATTGAATTCAATCAGATGCAGCAGCCGATCAACCAGCTGCCGCTGGGAAGGAAATTTAAGCAGTTTATTGTTACTCACGACCAGACTCAATCACCGCCAGCAATTCATCATCGGAGACATCGGCTACGACCTGCGCGTGACCGATACCGACCGGCAGCACCAGTCGCAACTTGCCTTCCAATACCTTCTTGTCTCGGCGCATATGGCGAATGAAGGCAGAGAAATCCATATCGGCAGGTGCCTGAATGGGCAGATTGGCCGCCAGCAGCAGATCGCGAATGCGAGCAAGCTGCCTTGCATCCAGATCGCCCCGGGCCTCGGCCGTGGAGGCAGCCATCATCATGCCCGCGGCGACCGCTTCACCGTGCAGCCAGTTGCCATACCCTTTTTCAGCCTCGATGGCGTGACCAAAGGTGTGACCGAGATTGAGCAGAGCGCGAACCCCGTGCTCCGTCTCATCCTGCGTCACCACATCGGCCTTGATTTCGCAGCAACGGCGGATGGCATACGCCAGGGCCGCTGGTTCCAGCGCCTGCAGACGGGACATGTTGGTTTCGAGCCAGGAGAAAAATTCGGCGTCCCAGATAATGCCGTACTTGATGACCTCGGCCATGCCGGCGGCAAATTCGCGGGCAGGCAGGGTCTTGAGGCACTCGGTATCAATGACCACATGCTTGGGCTGATAGAAGGCTCCAATCATGTTCTTGCCGAGGGGATGGTTGACGGCGGTCTTGCCGCCGACGGAGGAATCAACCTGGGAGAGCAGTGTGGTAGGCACTTGAATAAAAGGAATGCCACGTTGATAGCTTGCCGCAGCAAAGCCGACAACATCTCCTATCACACCGCCCCCCAGGGCGATCAGTGTCGTGTCCCGACCATGATTGGTTTCCAGCAGAGCAGACATGATCCGCTCGAAGGTTGCCAGGGTCTTGTAAGCCTCACCGTCCGGCAGGATCAGGTGTTCAACCTGAAAACCGGACAGCAACTGGATAATCCTCTCAAGATACAAGGGAGCGACAACGGTATTGGTCACTATCATGACCCGTTTTCCCTTGATGGTTTGTGTCAGCACTTCTGCATGCTGCAACAGACCCGCCGCTATCTCGATGGGATAACTGCGTTCACCCAGTTCGACCTTCAACCTTTCCATGTACGTCCTCTAGATTACATGCCGATCAACTTAACAATTTGATTGGCAACGATTTTAGCGCTCTGATCATCAGTCTGGATGACAAAGTCAGCCACTTCTTCATACAGCGCATTGCGCTCTTGTGCCAGACGCTCGAGCACTTCGCGCGGCGGCTCTTCGGTTTGCAGCAGTGGGCGACGCTTGTCTCTTTGTGTGCGCGCCAGCTGCTTCTCAATCGTTGTTTCGAGGTATACCACGATACCGCGAGCAGAGAGCTTGTTCCGTGTTTCTCGGCTCTTGATGGCACCGCCACCCGTCGCCAGCACGATACCCTGCTGTTCTGAAAGGTCGCCTATGACCTTCTCTTCGCGGATCCGGAAACCCTCTTCGCCTTCAACATCGAACACCCAGCCGATATCGGCACCACTGCGGCGCTCAATCTCATGATCTGAGTCGAAAAACTCCATATGCAGTTGTTCTGCCAGATGTCTACCTATGGTGCTCTTGCCCGCACCCATGGGACCTATCAGGAAAATATTGCGTTTCTCAGCCATGTCTTTTCGTTAGTAATTACAAACTGTACGACCCCGACAAACACTCGATCGGGGTACCTATGAACCTTATCTTGCGATGGATCAGGAGGGGGATTATCTCAATAGAAATCAGGACTGGCAACCGCAGCCCTTACGCCCCAGCATCATTGGGGCGTAAGGTTATATGTGTTTTACCCTCACATGTAAAGCATTCAGAAGGCGTCGGTAACTATCTTGGGTGTCACGAAAATCAGCAATTCCCGCTTTTTATTCTCGCTGGTTGTCTTGCGAAACAACACGCCAAGGCCCGGGATATCACCAAGCAGAGGCACCTTGCTGACGTCGCTCTTGATGGTTTGCTGATAGATGCCGCCGAGCACCAGGGTCTCGCCATTGTTGACCAGCACCTGGGTCGTGATGGACTGGGCGTTGATGGAAACCGCATCGCCGGTACCGGTCGGTACCGTTTCACCCTTGGTATCCTGGGTCACGGTCAAGTCCAGAATAACCCGGTTGTCCGGTGTGATCTGGGGGGTAACCTTGAGGCTGAGGACAGCCTTCTTGAAGGTAACCGAGGTAGCACCACTGGAGGAGGACTCCACATAGGGGATCTCGGTCCCTTGCTCGATCAATGCGGGTTTCTGGTTGGCCGTAGTGACTCTTGGACTCGCGATAATCTCTGCCTTGCTCTCCTTTTCCAGCGCCGACAGTTCAAGATCCAGCAGAGTGCCATCCGCCAGACGAGCAACCTGGAATGCCAGGGTGCCAGCGGCGTTGGTGACCGGCAGGTTGACGTTCATCCTGTCTTCTACCCCGGGTCGAGTGATGGCAGAACCACCGTTGTTGTTGCCTGATCCATCGTTGCCCTCGATGCTGCCTGAGGTACTGTTACCGTGCCCGTCGTTCTTGGTCACCCCCCAGCGCACCCCGAGTGCCTCGTCAAAACCATCATCTATGGTGACCATGCGCGCTTCGATCACCACCTGCTTGACCGGAATGTCGAGGATATCCAGCATCGGCTTGATGTTGCTGATCACATCAGCAGTGTCCTTGACCACCAGCACGTTGGTCCGCTCATCCACGCTCACCGCCCCTCTGGCAGAGAGCAGCTTGGTGTTCTCGGAGGAGAGCAGGGAGGCTACCTCGGTCGCCTTGGCATAGTTGATCTGCAGGTATTCGGTGTAGAGAGGGGCCAACTCGGCCACCTGGTTGCGACTCTCTAGTTGCTGCTTCTCACGCAGCGCAATCTCTTCGGCAGGCGCTACCAGCAAGATATTGTTATCCAGCCGTTTATCCAGCCCTCTCACCTTGAGGATGATGTCCAGCGCCTGCTCCCAGGGCACGCCATCGAGTCGCAAGGTAATGTTGCCTGCCACTGAGTCCGTGGTGACCAGATTGAGGTTGTTGAAATCAGCGATGAGCTGCAACACGGTTCGCACCGGGATATCCTGGAAGTTGAGCGAGATAGGCTTGCCCTGATACTGTTTTCCAGCCGTTGCCGCTATGCGTTTCTTCACCTCTACGATGAACATTTTGTCAGCCTGATCGTAACGGTAATCAAACTGGCCGTTGACGGAGAGCTCGAACAGGGTGTCATTGCCCTGACGGAACACTTCCACCTGGGAGACGGGTGTGGCGAAGTCCTGCACATTGATCAGGTTGAGCAGCTCATCCGGTATCCGGGTGCCATGAAATTTGGCCAGCACTGTCTGCCCGCGGCTGCTGGCATCCACCGCTGCAGAGCTGTTGTCCAGCATCACCAGAAACTCCCCCTGCCCATCCTTGCCCCGTCTGAAGTCCACGCCCTTGACGGAATTGAAATAGGCGCCGCTCGCCTCGGTGCGGGATACGGGCAAAACCGGTTTGCTGGCAACAGGGGCGGCAGCCTGGGCTGACTGGGCAACTATCTGGGTATTAATCAAGGCTGACTGAGTGACGGCTTGTGTATTGACAGGCGCAGACTGTGCTGACGATACCATGCCGGATGACTGGGACGAGGCAGGAGGTGGCATGCTTACCTTGTCTCCCAGCGCCACCAGCAGCTTGTTGCCCTGCTGATGCACTTGATAAGGGGTCAATTGGTCGAGGGCAATCTTGATGTCGAGACCCGTCCCTTTACCCTCTACCTTGAGGTTGTCGACCCCCTGTTGCTTGATGGACAGAGGATTGACATTGAGCGCCCCCACGGCCCCAGGCACATGCAACAGCAGCTGATTAGGCTGGTAGGAGAGGCGGTCGGTAAATCCGCTGACGGGTTCACTGAAGCTCAATTCCAGCAACAGCTGATCGGCCATCAGCGGATTGACCCTGACCTCTTGCAATGTGGCCACGGCCCAGGCCTGGCCACATACTCCGGCGCAAAACAGCAGGACTACTCTGGTGACACTACCTATTGTTGCTCTCATCGCAGTTCATCCCTGATTATCGTTTTGCTTCAAGATTGGCCATGCTCAACTGGGTTTCTCTGGTGACCCAACATCCTTTGCCATCCGGTACAGTCTCAATCAAATCCACGCTAGTGTCAGTGATCCTGATCACCCGCCCCTGATCCAATCCCATGTGCTGATTGAGACCAACCCGTATGGATTGACCATCCGGCGTCCGGACCAGAGCCCACAGCTGCCCTTGCTGGCCAAGGGAGCCCTGCATGATGAGGTTGGCCAGAGAGTACCTCTCCAGTACCTCCTTCTCCCGGTTGGCCACTATCTGGGCACAATCAGGCTTTACCTTGGCATCGACCTTGGCACTGCTGGTCTCCGGCTGGGGAGTAATAAAGGGGCTACGCTGCTCACTGAGCCGATAAGCCATGGGAGAAAAGGGTTTGATTTCAGGCAATGGCTCAATGGGGACCGGCTTCCTGGCCTTGGTCTGAGCCACATAATTATCCATGTCATCCTGGCCACTGCAGGCGGTCAGCAAACACACCGGCAACAGCACGCAGATCATTCTCATTTTTTCTGCCCCACTGACTTGCCGTTGTACTTGTAGGTCTTGGCCAGCATCGACATGGCGATCAGCTCACCTTCTCCCTTGCTCTGACCAAGGTTGAACGACTCAAGGATGACAATACGCGGCAAAGCCGCCATGTCTGCCGTGAACTTGCCAATCTGATTGTAGGTGCCCACTACTTCGATACGCATGGGCAGTTCGGTGGAAAACTCGTGCTTGATCTCTGGCTCCCAATTGATGCGATTCAATTTGAGGCCATTGTCGGTCGCGATGAAACTGATATCGTCCAGCAAACCCGCCACCTCATGGGTGTTGGGTAACTGCTTGAGCTGGGCATCCACCAGTTGTTCAAGCTGCACCATTTGCGCCTTGTATGCGCCCAGATTGGCTGCAAGCATCGCCTTGCTCTCAAACTGCCCCTTCAGCTCCGCTTCTTTATTTGTCTCCTGAGTCAGCAAGGTCAACGAATTTGCTATCACGTAGTAATAGATGGCCCCCCCCAGCAGCGCACAGAAAAACAGGATGAAAATCCCTTTGGCCAGCTTGGGCCAACTGGCAATGCTGTTGAGATCCAGTTCATTGAGTTGTTGCAGGTTCATTGTTGCCCCTTAGTCACATCGACGGTGACGCCGGCTGTCGTCGCGACCAGAAACATCATGGAGAACTGACTCAGCGACACAGGTGCGACGTCTGCCGCAAAAATCGTGCTGATCTGTGACTGGCTCAGCCAGCCGGAACCATCGATGCGCCGCATCATGCTGGCGACCCTGCCATAGGCTTCGGTCTTGCCGTTGACGTCGATCCGGTTGCTTTGCAAAGCAAGCGTATTCAGATAAACACCATTGGGCACCAGCGAAGGCAGCTGATTGAACAGACGAACCGGCAGATTGCGACGCATCTGCAGCTGTTCAATCAACTGCATGCGATCGATCAGCTCCTTGCGTCGCTCTTTGAGCAGGCGGATCTCGCCAAGTTGCGCATCGAGTATGGTCATCTCTTGCAACAAACGCTGATTGCGTTGCTGCTGATGGCTGATCTGCTGCTTCACCAGCCAGTCGGCGGCAAAGCCGAGAGAAGCGGTGATCGCCAGGAAAATTCCGAGCATGACCCCGAACTGTTTCTTCTGGCGCAGGGCGCGGGCTTCGCGCCAGGGGAGCAGGTTTATATTTGACATGGTGTGAAGCTCCTCAATGCCAGTCCCAGCGCCGTCATGTACTTGGCACCATGGACCACACCGCCCTCCCCTTTAGGCTTGCCAAACAAGCTGAAAGGATCCGGATGCGACACCTCACAATTGAGTTCATCTTGCAGTTGGCTGACAAGTCCGGGCAGCAGGCTCCCGCCTCCGGTCAGGACAAGCTTTGACAACTCCCGATAGCCAGAGGAGCTGCAAAACAGCTGAACGTTGCGCCTGACTTGCTGCAACAGGGCATTGATATGGGGTAACAGCACATCCAGCTCATGGTCAGCGGGCAGAGTGCCTTTGATCTTGGCCTGCTCGGCTTCCTCCAGGCTCATGCTGTAAAAAGAGGAGAGTGCCTGACTGTATTGATCCCCGCCAAAATTCTGCAGTCTGGAATAAATCGTCTGGCCTTTGACCAAGGCCGCAAACGTCATGGCACTGGCTCCGATATCGATCACACCAACCGGTTTTTCCCAGGCAAGCAGCTCGGGCTGGCAGGCGAGGACGGCGCGCCCAAGGGCATGAGCTCCCACATCCACCACCTTGGTGGTCATGCCCGCCTCTGCCAGGGCGCTGACCCGCCCGTTCACGCTTTCGGTACGGGCCGCACTCAGCAACACTTCCTGCCGGTCCTGATCACTGGCCAGGCTCAGGATCTCAAAATCCAGGCTCACTTCATCGAGGGGGAAAGGGATGATCTGCTCGGCTTCCAGCTGCACCTGATTTTCCAGTTCATTTTCGCTGAGGCGAGCATCGACCTGGATCACCTTGGTAATGACATTGGAGCCGGTAACGGCAGTGGCCGCATACTGGCTGTTGCCATTGATAAGGCGCTTGAGTGTCTTGAGAGACTGGCTGACCCGTTCGATATCCTGCAACTGGTAATCGACCGGGGTGCCCTTGGGGGTGACGACTTCCGCCACCGATTCGAGATGCAGTTTGCCGGGGCGACCAGTGATGGTCACGGCCTTGATGGTCTGGCTCCCAAAATCAATGCCTGCCAAGGGAAGCAAGGAACCTTTATTGAATAGCCCAAACATATACACATCCATGCGTTATTGGGTTTTAGGATTGATTGTAGGACAGCTCACAGCAAGGTGATGGCTTAACTCATCCTAAATGCTCTATCTATCAATGTCATAAAGTTTGTACCGAAAAGTGATGCATCTCGCTTTCTGGCTGCGCCCGCCTCCCCTTGGTTATTGAGCCACAGAATGCTAACCTCCCGCCTCTTGTCGAGGACCCTGACTACGAACAGGAAAACCTCGAATTTACGGAGGCAAAAGGGCTATACTCTGCGCCCGTTGGCTAATTTTAAGACGATTGGTAGTTCTTCCATGCTGAAATGGCTCGTACGCCTGTTTATTGTCATGATACTGGGTGCAGTGCTGGGTGTTGCCAGCCTCATCGGTATCTACTTCTACATCAAGCCCCAATTGCCGGATGTGACCGCTCTGCGCGACGTCAAGCTGGCCACCCCGATGAAGGTGTACAGCCGGGATGGGGAGTTGATCTCCCAATTTGGCGAAATTCGTCGCATCCCTCTGCATCTGAACGAAATTCCCCAACCCATGATCGATGCCGTGCTCGCGACCGAGGATGCCCGCTTCTATGAGCATCCGGGTATCGACCCGATCGGTATCGTTCGGGCGGCCACTGTCTGGGCTGTTTCCGGCCAGGCTCGCCAGGGTGCCAGTACCATCACCCAGCAGGTCGCCCGCAACTTCTTCCTGAGCAACGAAAAAACCATAGTGCGCAAGGTCAAGGAAGTGTTTCTGGCCTGGCGCATCGAGCATAATCTCTCCAAAGACGAAATTCTGCAGCTCTATCTGAACAAGATCCCCCTCGGTTACCGTGCCTTCGGGGTCGGCGCAGCCGCTCAGGTCTACTTCGGCAAAGAGGTCAAGGATTTGACCCTGGACGAGATCGCCATCATAGCCGGCTTGCCCAAGGCACCGTCCATGCTGAACCCGATCCGTTCGCCGGAACGTGCCTTTGCCCGCCGCAACGTGGTGCTGGGTCGTATGCTGGAAACCGGCAAGATCACCCAGGCCCAGTATGACGAGGCGTCCAAGATGCCCATCAAGGCCCGTTATCACGGTGCCGAGATCACCCTCAATGCTCCCTATCTGGGGGAGATGGTGCGCCAGAAAATGGTGCAGCAGTTTGGTGAAGATGCCTACACCATGGGCCTGCACGTCTATACCACTGTCAGTGCCAAGCGCCAGCGCGCCGCCCGTCAGGCCTTGCTGGATGGGGTGTTCGACTATGACACTCGTCACGGTTACCGTGGCGTGACAGCACTGCTGTGGAAATCAGGCGAAGCCGATTGGGATTACGAGCAGATAATGGCCCATCTGGCCAAGCAACCCACTTATGAACCCCTGATGGCGGCCGTGGTCACCAAGCTGGATGACAAGGGGGCGACCCTGGTGCTGAAAAATGGCAAGCAGGCTGAGCTTGGCTGGAACGGCATCAAGTGGGCTCGCGCCTTCATCACAGACGATCGCCAGGGCTACGCCCCCCGTTCCGCCCGTGATGTGCTGAAAGTTGGCGCCCAAATCTGGGTCCGAGAGAAGGGCGAAGCCTTGCTGCTCTCCCAGATCCCCGAGGTCAATGCGGCTCTGGTGGCCATGAATCCGCAGGATGGTGCCATAGAGGGACTGGTTGGCGGTTTCAGCTTCGAGCTGTCCAAATTCAACCGGGTCGATCAGGCACGCCGCCAGATAGGTTCCAACATCAAGCCTTTCCTCTATGCCACTGCGCTTGAGCAGGGCTATACCCTGGCCTCCCTCATCAACGATGCCCCAATAAACCAGTGGGATCCCTCCAAGGGCCCCATGTGGCAGCCCAAGAACTCCCCGGCCATCTACGAAGGCCCCACCTCGCTGCGTCTCGGCCTTGCCAAGTCCAAGAACGTGATGTCGGTGCGACTGATGCGTGCCATCGGTCTGGACACCTATATCGACGGTCTGACCCGCTTCGGATTCGCGCGCGATACCATCTCCGCCAACGAATCGCTGGCACTGGGCGCCGCCGAGTTCACCCCTCTGGAAGTAGTGCGCGGCTATTCAGTCCTCGCCAATGGCGGCTTCCAGGTGACCCCCTACTTCATCACGGAAGTAGTCGACAGCTTTGGCGTCCCCGTTTATCAGGCCAATCCGGCTGCAGCCTGCCGTGATTGCGGCGTACTGGCAGCGGCAGGCCTTGACAGTGCCGATGCCTATGCCAATACAGCTCCTGACTGGAAGGCCCAGTGCCCGATCGATCCTGTCGTGCCCAACAACATGGCGCCGCAGACCATCAGTGCCCAGAGCGCCTTCCTGGTCACAGATACCTTGACCACCGCCATCTGGGGTGGCAATGGCTGGCGTGGTACCGGCTGGCGCGCGGCGCGGGATCTCAAGCGCCACGATATTTCCGGCAAGACGGGTACCACCAACGAATCCCGTGATGCCTGGTTCTCCGGCTATACCCCGAATCTGGTCGCCACCTCCTGGATAGGTTTTGACAACCACCAGCGTGGTTTGGGCCGGGCCGAGTTTGGCGGTGGTGCTGCACAGCCCATCTGGATCGACTTCATGAAGACGGCACTTAAGCAGGTGCCCGAGCGCAAGATACCGGTACCGGAGGGGATCATCACGGTGCGGATCGACCGTGAAACCGGTCTGCTGACCAACCGCGCAGACGGCAGCACTGAGGAGTTCTTCAAGGAAGGCACGGAGCCGACCCGCTTTGCGACCCAGAGCTCGGACGGCAATCAGGTGTATGGCGGCGATGGCTCGCCCACTGACGGACCCGTCTCCACCGACGATATCTTCTAAGCAACACCAGATGACAAAACCGGCGCCAAGGCGCCGGTTTTCTTTTTCTACACCTGCAATGTCAGCCAAGCAGGCTCTTCATCAGGGTGGAAATGCGGGAGGCCAGCTCGTTGAAGCAGGGCCTGCGTACCGAGTAGTGACGATAGAGCAGTGAGATGGTGCGCCCCGGCACTGGGTCGACCACAGGCCGATAGCTGACGCCGCCTTCCTCGGCATTGGCAGGCACGGCAAGCCTGGGCACCAGGGTCATGCCACTGCCGGCAGCGACCATGTTGCGCAGCGTCTCCAGACTGGTGCCCTTGAAGCGTTGATCCTCACCGATGCCGGCGGCAAAACAGAATCCCATCGCCTGATCCCGCAAGCAGTGACCATCGGCCAGCATCAGCAACTTCTTGCCCTTGAGATTGCTGAGCGGCACAGCCCTGGCCTTGGCTTCCGGGTGGTGCTGCGGTACCGCCAGCCACATGGGCTCCTGATAGAGGGGGATGGAGCCAAACCCTTCCATGCCGTCCAGCTCGGCGAGGATGAGGCAATCCAGCTCTCCCTCCTCCAGCCGTTTGAGCAGCAACTGGGTCTGTTCCTCATAGAGGTAGAACTCCAGCTTGGGAAAATGCTCGCGCAGATCCTGAATGATGTGGGGCAACAGATAGGGACCAACGGTGGGAATGAAGCCGATATGGATCTCGCCCGACATGGGCTCGGCAAAGTGCTGGCCTATGTTCTTGAGTTCACGCACCTCTTTTAGCACCTTGCGCGCCTGATGGGCCATGGCATCACCGGCCGGGGTAAACAGCACCTTGCGGGAGGTACGCTCAATCAGGATCACCCCCAGCTCATCCTCCAGCTTGCGCAGCTGACCGCTCAGGGTAGGCTGGCTGACAAAGCAGCGCTCCGCCGCCTTGCGAAAGTGTTTCTCCTCTTCCAGTGCCACCAAATACTCGAGATCGCGAAGGTTCATACATCCAGAATCCTGCCAACCAATTGGGCCATTAGCATGCCCAAGAAAGACAGGAGGGACAAGGGATGGTGACTGAATGGAAAAAGAGGGGGGGATGGAAAAACAAAACGGGCCCGGATCCAGGATCCGGGCCCGCTCAAGCGGTGAATGTCAAACCGTCATTACACCCGGAAGCGGCGCACCATCTCCTGCAATTGGGTCGCCAAATGGTTGAGGTCGTTGCAGGCTTGCGCCATCTGGGTCGCGCCGGCCGCCACCTCTTCCGAGGCGTGGCTGATGTTGACCACGTTGCGGTTGAGCTCTTCGCTCACCGCCCCCTGCTCTTCGGTTGCGGTGGCAATCTGGATGTTCATGTGGGAGATGCTCTCCACAGAGCCGCTGATCTCGGAGATGGACGCTCCTGCCTCTCGTGCCGTACTCACGGTGGAGTTCATCATCTCCTGGCTCTGCTGCATGGTAGTGCCGGCCTGTTCGGCCCGCTGCTGCGGCTCGGCGATGATGGTGTTGATCTGGGAAGTAGAGTCCTGAGTGCGTTTGGCCAGGGTGCGTACTTCATCGGCCACCACGGCAAAACCACGGCCCTGCTCACCGGCCCGTGCAGCTTCGATGGCGGCGTTCAATGCCAGCAGGTTGGTCTGTTCGGCTATGCCACGAATGACCTCCAGCACCATGCCGATATTGCGGCTATCATCGCCGAGCTGGCGGATCACCACGGCAGTGCTCTCGATGGCACCGGCCACCTGCTCAATGCGCTTGATGGAGTCGTTGACGGTACGAGCCCCAAGCTCGGCGGTACTGCTGGCCTGAGTCGCGGCACTGGCGGCGTCACTGGTATTGCGGGAGACCTCCTGCACTGTGGCCTGCATCTCGTTCATGGCGGTGGCCAGCTGGTTCAGCTCATGCTGCTGATTGTTCATATTGCTGGCGGATTGACGGGCGACGGCACTTATCTCCTCTGACGCCGAGCTGAGTTGCACTACCGAGCCAGACACCTCGCTGACCAGATTGCGCAAATTGCCCTGCATCTCGCCAAACCCCTTGGCCAACTGCCCCAGTTCGTCGTTGTTAAACTGTCTCAAGTCAAGCTGAGTAGCCAAATCACCGGCAGAGACCTTGCGAGTCTGCTCCAGCAGGGCCATGACAGGATTACGGATCTGGCCGGTCAACAACCAGGCCACGACCACGACGAACGCCAGTGTCACCACTCCCACCAGGATGCTCATGTTGCGCGAGTTGCTGTAAAGCTCAGCAACCGATTTGACCATGCCGTCGGCGATCTCGTTGTTGATCTCGCGCAGACGATAGGATTTGGAACCTACCTCCTCCAAGGCAACACGGGTCTCGTTTTTACGCAGGCTTTTGACCCGTTCGAGATCGCCATTGGAAAATGGCTGTCACCAGCTCATCATGCACGGAGAAATACTTAGCACCCGCAGCGAGCAGTTGTGCATAAGTCTGCTTTTCTTCATCCGTGCTGAATGATAAGGCACCATATTTTTGTGCTGCTGCATCAAATTCCTGCTTCGCCTTGTTAAAAGTGGCGGTACGTTCGCTAACCTCTTGACTGTCCTTATTCAAACCTCCAATTACCATCGCCAGCTCGGAGCGACGGGCATCGAGAATGGCCACATGCATCTGGCTGGCATAGCGGGTAGATGGCAACAAGTTCCCGGAGATGGTTTCAGTATCACCGTAAAGGCGTGACAGCTGAGCGATGGAAAACCACGCCAACCCCAGAACCAGCACGGCTAATACGGCAAAGCCGGCACTCAACTTCTGACCTATAGACATATTTTTGAACATGATTGGTATCCTTGGCGGCTGGACGCAAACCCGTGGAGCCACACTCCCGAGCCATCACCCATAGAGCATAGCGCGATGAGCGCAAGCGGATGATTTTCAAACTATCCGCTAGTCAATATATCGTCATGTCCGTGGATAGCATGAGGGCGACGCTGGTAGGAAGAGTCGGCCTCCCTCAGCCAAGGTTCACTTTTCATTCAATGCCTCAACCGCAGGAAAACGAATTCAACGCCCCATCAGCTCCTGGATCTTGCGAGCAAATGCATCCGGTTCCCCTAGGAAGGACGAAGCCGACACCGGCATCACCTTGTCACCCAGCACCAGACCCAGTGTGGGATAGCCCTGACCGCCGAGGCGGCGCATCCAGCTCTGGCTGTCCGCCAGATGAGTGGTCAGATCCACGTTCTGATAGGCATCTGCAAATGCAGCTGAGTCAATGTCCTGCTCTGCCGCCAGGCTGCTCAGGTGTGCGAGGGAGCCGACCCAGATGCCATCGCGATAATGGGACTGCTGGATGCGATGAAGCAGGGCCAGACCATTGCCACCCAACGCCGTGATCGCCAGGATGGCACGGATGGGCTGCTCCGAATCGAGCAAGAGGCCATCACTGAGCAGCAAGTCGTTGAAGTAGCGCTCGCCGAAGGGCTGGCCGGTCAGGGCCTGGATCCGCTCGTCATGAGGGCGAACGTAATCGCGCAGGGCCAAGCCCATGGGCTGGCGACGCTCGCCAAGCCAGAGGCCACCGGCATGGAGCTCAATGCGAAGGCCCGCTATCCCGGCAGCCGCTTGCAGCAAGGGGACTGCGCCATAGCACCAGCCGCAGAGGGGGTCATATACGTAATGCAGGCTTGTCTCTTTCATGTGATTCACTCTCGATTGTCTGGCTAAAAAAAACCGGGCCCCAGGGCCCGGCAAAAAACACAGGGAAAGCAGGCTCAGTGGCTTACCACTTCATTTCGCCGGTGTTGACCTTGGCACCGATGGCCAGGCCGTCATCGACCGGCAGGGACGGGAAGGCTTTCTTCATGCTTTCAATCAACTCGCCAGAATTCTTGGATTTGGCCAGCTCCTGCTCGAAACGCTGTACGTAGTCACGGGTAAAGGTCACGGCTTCGGTTCCCTTGGGCTCAGTGCCCAGGAAGTGGCCCGGTACGACGCGCTCGGGCTTCATCGCCTGCAATTCGTTGAGGGTCTTCACCCAGTGAGCACGGGCTTCCTTGGTCTGGCTGTCCGCCATCCACACGTGAACACCGTGATAAACCGGTACACCACCGAATGCGGTCTTGATGGACGGCGCCCAGAGGTAAGCGGTCGGAGTGTTCATCTCTTTGATTTCAATCTTTTCCCCTTCCAGGGTCAGGTGGTTGGCCGTCAGTACCTGAGGTACTGTCAGGCTCTTGGGTGAGCCGTCGCCCAAAATAGGTCCCCAATAGGTCAGCTTGTCATCTTTGGTCTTGTTGATGTGGTCGATCACATGCTGGTCTGCCAGCACTTTGACGCCAGGGAATGCAGCCAGGATGGGCTCCAGACCAAAGTAGAAATCGGGGTCGCCCGCGCTGATATAAACGGTGGTCAACTGCTTGCCGCTTTTCTTGATCATGTCGACCAGGGCCTGACCGTTTTTCACATCAAACTGGGCGTCGATCAGAATGGCCTCTTTGTCGCCAGCCACCAGGGAGGAAGAGACCGGGAAGATCGCCTTCTCACCCGGGTTGTAGACAGTCACGGTCAGGGGGCCTGCCAGGGCAGCGCCACTCAACAGGGTGGTAGCCAGGGTCAGATTGCGGATCAGGGTATTGTTCATCGGGTATTCCTTATCAAGTCATCGGGTGGTTCATCAGATGGACACAGTTTATTGGATCATTAACGGTACAAATACAGCATAATAAGCGCATCACTGTTGCATTAATCGAACATATAGAGGACCTGCACATGGATCGACTGACCGCATTACGGGTCTTTGTCAGCGTAGTCGAACAGGGCAGCCTGAGTGGTGCCGGGGAGAAGCTGGAGATGTCGCGCGCCATGGTGACGCGCTATCTGGCGGAACTGGAACAGTGGATGGGGGCTCGTCTGCTGCATCGCACCACACGCAGACTGAGCCTGACCGGCCCGGGGGAAGAGGCACTGAACCGGGCCAGAGCCATGCTGGCGCTGGGGGAAGAGATGGAGCAGATCGCCATCCGGGGCGATGAGGCGCCCAAGGGACAATTGCGTATCACCAGCAGCTACTCCCTATCGGAGGCCCTGCTGGTGGGAGCTGCCAATGACTACCTGGCCCAGTATGCGGGTACCGCCATCGATATACTGCTGCTGGACC
The DNA here is from genome assembly GCF_001643305.1 of Aeromonas salmonicida subsp. salmonicida. Lineage (GTDB taxonomy): Bacteria > Pseudomonadota > Gammaproteobacteria > Enterobacterales > Aeromonadaceae > Aeromonas > Aeromonas salmonicida. The sequence goes on along the minus strand of NZ_LSGW01000100.1, from coordinate 4,831 downwards.
GCACCGTCAATCTGGTGGAGGAGCGGATCGACTTGGCCATTCGCATCACCAATGATCTGGATCCCAACCTGGTGGCCCGCAGGCTCGGCACCTGCCACTCAGTGGTCTGTGCCAGCCCGGCTTATCTGGCAAGGCACCCGACTCCACAGAAAGTGCAGGATCTCGCCCTGCACAATTGCCTCACCTACACCTATTTTGGCAAGAGCCTGTGGGAGTTTCAGGGGCCGGCCGGACCGGAATCCGTGCCAGTCAGCGGCAATCTCAGCGCCAACATCTCCAACCTGCTGCTGGAGGCCACCCTGGGCGGGGCAGGCATCAGCATGCAGCCCCGTTACTCGGCGCAACCTCATCTGGAAAGCGGTGCTCTGGTGCCCCTGCTAAGCCAGTGGCAACCCAAGCGGCTCGGCGTCTACGGTGTATATGGGACCCGCAAACAGATGTCTCCCCTGCTGCGCAGCTTCCTCGATTTTCTGGTGGTCAGAATGGGGGCCGACCCCATGTGGCAGGAGTAAAGCGACGCCATGCAAAAGGGGCCCGCAGGCCCCTTTTCACTGTATATCCCGGTCAGTTGTAGCCGGATCAGGCTTCAAAACCGGTCAATGGCGCCTCGGACTGAGCCTCCTGAGCAACATCCAGATAGATGTCCCGATATGCCACATAGATGGAGTAGTTGAGGGCCGGTATCACCACCAGCAGGCCAATCAACATCAGGGCGGCGCCAAACAGCATCAGACCAGCCGTGATCAGGCCCCACCAGAGGAAAGGCCACATGTTGGTGAGACAGCCCCTGAAACTCAATCTGGCTGCCTGCAATATGCCCATATCGTGGAAATAGATGAGGGCGGGTGCGAAGGTGATGGCCATCAATACAGGGATCAGCAGTGCCAGTCCCAGCAACAGACAGAACAACAGCCCTTGCGCCTGAGCCACGCTTACCACCATGGATTCGGGATCCTGGGTCAGCAGGGAGGTCAGCCCCCACATGGAGAGCAGCCCCAGGCAAATGAGGCCGATCAGGGTGAACAGGGCCAGCACCAGCAGGCCCCCCAGCATCAGCGGGGTCAGCTTGTTGCGAAACCCGGCGAAGAAGTCGGCAAATTTGAGCTCATTTCCCTCATAGCCCCGATGGGCCACGACCACCCAGCCAGCACCCCACACCATATAAAGCAACTGGGAGATGAGGCCGCCCGCAGGCAGGCGATCCAGCAGCAGACCGACCGCGAACCAGATCAGGACCATGGCGACGCTGACACCCATGCCCTTGTTGAAAATATCGAAACCGGATCGCACCCAGACCCAGCCACACCCGATGGGGTGACGGGCGGGTTCGGCTCGCAGGGGGGACAATCCATTCATAACGTTTCCTCAGATGATAACGGGCTGGCTGCCGATTCTAGAGCCATGGGCCGACTGACTCAATGGCGGTGACCATAGGCGAGCACTTCGCATGTCATGGCTGCTTGTATCAGGCGTTACAGTTATCATAAGAGACCCCCGCACCAGGGGCATTCACTTATTCAAGAGAATCCAAGATGCGTAAACTTCATCTGGCACTGATCCTGCTGGCCTCACTGCTGCTCAACCTCTGGCAATGGCAGGCCCAGCCTGCTACATCAGGCCATTCCCAACCCGAGCCTGATGCAGCCCTCCGAACGGCGCAGTGCGATGGGGCTGCAAACCCGAACGCCAGCCAGAGCACGGGCCAGAACCTGATGGCCAAGCTGCCGGGCAAAAGCGCTCAGGGGGAGCCAGCCACCGCTCAGGAAGCCATACCCCCCAATCCGGAGCTGGAGGCCGCCATCAGCCAGTGGAGCCAGTCCAGCGACGGCTCTGTACTGATCGAGCGCCTCTACGATGCAGAGCAGGGCCGCCATCTCACCACGGTATTCGACCGGCTGGACGTAGTGGAAGATGTGCGCGGTCAGGTGCAGGAGCTGTTGCGCGAACTCTACCGCCTCGGCTTCGATCACCCCGATGCCTATGAGCAGGAGAGCCAGCGGATCTGGAGCAATATCAGCAACCTGCTGGGTGAGGATACCCGCACCCGGCTGGAGCAGGATCTCTACTCGGGTGACATCAATCGGCTGCTGGAGATCCAGGGCCGGCTGGCGGAACGCGGCGAGCTGCTTGCCCCGACCCAGCGCCAATCCTTGACGCGTCTGCTGAGCGATGCCAACCAGCAGCTGTCCCAGCAGGAGAGTGGCGATGCCAGTACCTATCTGGAAAACCAGAAGGCCTATACCCAACGCGTGCTGGAGAGCAGCCGTACCTTCCTGAACCCGAGCCAGCTGAAAGTGCTGCAAGAGATGCTGGAGCTGGATCTGGTGCGCCAGGAGGTCTCGGTCCAGATGGAGGCCATCTATCAGCACTTCCAGCCAGCCTCCTGATGCCCTTAACCTTGTTCGTTTGACCCAACCCATAGCGTGGAACTGTCATGAGAGTCGTTTGTTGTCTGTTGTTGCTATTGGCCAGCCAGTCCACCCTCGCCGAGGGATTTATCAGCCGTCTGCTCAATCACCCTGTGCCCGGCGGTGTGGCCGTGGTACCGCTCGGGAATGGGCTGCAGGCCCCCACAGTCCGCTATCAGGACAAGCCTGTGCTGGTAGTGCGAGAGGATGGCCAACGCTGGATTGCCATCGTCGGCATTCCCCTCAAAACCCCGCAGGGACCCCAGCAGCTGTCGGTCAATGATGGCCGCGCCCTCAGCTTCACAGTCACGTCCAAGCACTATCGCGAGCAGCACATCAAGCTCAAGAACAGCCGTCAGGTCAATCCGCTGGCCGAAGACATTGTGCGCATCAACCGCGAACTGGCCGAGCAGACCCGGGCCTATCAGACCTTCAGCCCCACCCAGCCCAGCAATTTGCTGTTCGACAAACCGGTCAAGGGGCCCCTCTCCAGCCCGTTTGGTCTGCGCCGCTTCTTCAATGGCGAGGAGCGCAATCCCCACTCAGGACTCGACTTCGCGGTCGGTGCCGGTACCCCAATCAAAGCGCCGGCCGCCGGCAAGGTGATCCTGATTGGCAACTACTTCTTCAATGGCAACACCGTCTTTGTCGACCACGGTCAGGGGCTCATCAGCATGTTCTGCCACATGTCGAAGATCGATGTGAAACTCGGCCAGAGCCTGCCCCGCGGCGGCATAGTCGGTCGAGTCGGCGCAACCGGCCGTGCCACCGGCCCCCATATGCACTGGAACGTCAGCCTCAACGATGCCAGGGTCGATCCCGCCATCTTTATCGGGGCCTTCAAGCCCTGACTCGAGACAACCAATCCAGCGCATCAGCCGTGATGAGCAGACCGGATAAAATAGAAAAGGCAGCCAAGGCTGCCTTTTCTGTTTTGGGGACACCGCTCAATGGGCGGGAACGTGCAATCCCGCTTCTTTGCGCATGGCGCGCCACATCACCAGCACCAGCACAGTGCTGCAAGTCGGCAACGCCAGCCAGACACCTGATACCCCCCACAGGGAGGAGAAGCCCCACAGGAAGCCACCGATCAGCACCAGCTTGCCGCCGGTGAGCAGGGAGGCGATGCGCGCCCGGTTGATGGCCTGGAAGTAGGTTGCCCCCACCAGCAGCAATCCCTCCATCGGCAGGCCCCAGAAGTAAAGCCAGATGCCGAGGCTCGCCACCGGCAAGAGGGCCGCATTGTCGCCGGCAAACAGGTAGACGACCCCCTCAGGCCACAGATAGAGCGGGAGCATGCCACACAGTGCCACCAACAGGGTGACCCCCAGCGCCAGGTTGCGCACCCGCAACACTCGTTGCCAGTTGCCCGCCCCCGCGTTGAAGCTGGCGATGGGCTGTATGCCCATGGCGATCCCCTCGAAGATGAGATAGAAGAAGGCTTCGCTATAGCTGATGACGCCATAGGCTGCCACGTGCAGCGAGGTGCCCACCGCCAGCAGCGCCTTGTTGTGCATCGCCAGCACCACCGAAAGGTAGAGATACATCAAAAAGCTCGATATCCCGAGGCGCAGGGTCTCTCCCATCAGCCGCCAGTTCGGCGTCAGGGTATCCCAGCGAATACGCAACTGGCTGCGGGGGGTGAAAAAGTGCCACAGACAGAGTCCGCCGGTCACGGCTTGAGAGAGCATGGTCGCAATGGCCGCCCCCGCCAGTCCCCAGGGAATGACTGCCATCAGCAGATAGTCGAGCAGCACGTTGAGCACGCCACCGCCGACCAGGATCCAGGTGGTGAGACCCGGTCGCCCGTCGTTGCGCAGCAAGGCGGTAAATGCCATGGAGAGCACGGCAAATACCCCGAGCAAGGCATACCAGCGCAGATAGGCCAGGCCGGCGTTGAAGATCTCCCCCTCGGCTCCCATCCAGGAGAGCATGGCCTCACCATAGCGAATGCCGATAAAGGTGAGCACGGCCGAGGCCATCAGCACCATCACCAGCGCATTGCCGACGATGTGACGCGCAGTTGCCTGCTCCCCCTTGCCGAGGTAGAAGGAGGCGAGCGACGAGGAGCCCATGCCGATCAGTGCCCCCACCGCATAGAGCACGGCGCAGATGGGATACGCCAGCATCATGCCCGCCAGTCCGTCCTGACCCAGGATATGGCCGACGAAGATGCCGTCTATGGTGACATAGATGCCGGTGACCAGCATGGCGGCCACGGTCGGTGTGACGTAGCGCAAAAACAGGCGAGAGAGTGGGGCCGTGCCCAGATCGACTGCAGACATAAGATGCTCAAAGGAGGGAGAAACGGCCAGAATAATAGCCAAACAAGGCCAGGATCGCCCGTTATTTATGTTACAAATCATTAATATGGAAAACTTTACCCGCTCCGGCCCCTGCTTTAGGCTAAATAACTGATCCTA
>NZ_LSGW01000099.1 GCF_001643305.1 Aeromonas salmonicida subsp. salmonicida | reverse complement strand
AACTGGGGGCGATTCAGTCCGTTGGAATGCTCTGTACCTCGTCCAGCACTGTGGCCATGTCCCAAGACTCAGGCAACAGGCTGTCCAGGACAACAATATGTTCCAGATAGCTGAAAGATTTTCGGTGCTTGCGAAAGATAGCCTGCAACCAATTACCCGAATCGTCGTTATTAAGCATCAATCCATGCTGCTCTAACCAATCAGCCGGCCAGCGAGCCATTACAAGCTCGTGGATAGTCTCCTGTTTTACGTACCTACCCTTGGCACACCCCACCAAATTAGCGAGCTGATGGTAAAAAGCACTCCATTGAGAAAACGAGGGCGAAGTATCAGGTTGCCGTTGCAACAAAGAAATCACTTGTCGAGTAATCCGGATGGCACGCGCATCCGCTAAAGGCTGGGGCAGTAAGGGACAAACTAACGGGGAGGCGGCAACAAACTGGTGGCGATGGTAAGCATGGCGCTCAATATTTGCCTCCAGTAAACCACCATGCACCAGACAACAATCGGCCCCCATCACCTGCCATTGCCGTTGCCAGTAGTATTCGCCATGGCCGCTGCGCTGATTTTGCAAACATTGCGGACAGTAGCGCAGGGAGTGAGACTGTTTAATTCGGGATGCCGCTACCCCCAGAATCAGATGAATGGCGCCCTGAGAATCCCCGGCCATCTGCTCAAGACAGTGACGCCTGCGCTCTTCAGTGGTAAATGGGGCATACAGAGGAAATAGCGTGTGCCGATAAGCCAAACAAGCGACATCGAGCCCCATACTCTCCGGTAATAATTGGACCAGAGGGGCCAGATGATTGGGCAGATCAACCGTTGCAATGACATGCCGGTTTGCAAAAACCTCATCCAGCAACTGCTTGGGGCTGGTTAACCCCAGGTGTATTCCGGCTCTGGCCACCAAGCTGTAAATCAGCTCATCGGGATAGGGGACCGGAAAGTTCAGCATGGCTAACCCATCCTTCTCAACCAATCATCCACATCGAAGGTGAGCCCAGCTTTCTTGAATGCAGGGTAGAGGAGGTTGCCCTTGCCACACTGGGAAAATTTGAAACGCAGGTCATCAGAGTGCAGCGTGTGCCACTCCTTCTGCCGAATGCCAGCAAGCTTGGGCTTAGTCTTTTTCTCTGGCTTTTCATCCGGGTTGTACCAATCAAGAACAATCGGCATCAACTCTCTGACGGACAGATTGGGATAGGAGCCAAAAGCGCGTTCAATTAAGGGCACAATCAGTGCAGAATGACAGTCCATCCCCACAAGCAGGTTATGCAAGCGGATGGCCTGCTCATTGCCGCCATAACGGTTCTGATGTGAATCTTGAGAGGCTTTTGCCTCATCAATCTTGGCACTCAGCGCCAGGATCTTTTTGTCTATATCAGGGATGCTCAGATCCGAATATCTGGCGATTAACTCAGGATCTCTGGAGCGTAACGCTGCCAACATGGCATGAACTGGCTTGAGCTCATCCTCGTAAACCTGTCGCAACAACTGAGGGGTGATCCGTTCAATACGGGTGGCAATGGCTCGTAACTGGGCAAGAACAAAGAGTTTTACCACTATGTCCAGCACCCCCTGGGACAGATCAAACCAGCAATCCCGTACCTCATCGGACAAGCGTTCCTCTCGTCGTTGCAGCTATTGGAACTGCCAAAGCTTATCGGTAAAGGCCATCCACTCTGTGGGTTTGAGCTGGTTGGTTTCCGGATCCACACTGGGCTTTGTTGCCTGCATCGGCTCCCAGAGCAATGACCCCAAACCGGCTCCGCGCCTTGCCGATCTCAAATCCATTTCAAAGATAGGTCTCGCCTTGGGTGTGCCAACCATGACAACAGGCAAGCCGATCACATTCACCAATGTGACAAAGAAGTTGAGCATCTTCTCCACCCCACCGGAGCGGCTCATGCTCAGATGCTGAATCTCATCGATGACCAGCACCCCAATTGCATGCACGTTAGCGATTTGGCTCATCAGGGCCATCAGTGTCTCAACACTATGGCGCTTGAGTGCATACTTGCGTTCATAGTCAGTATGCAGCACCGCATCGATAGCCCTGAAGAAGTGATGACACAGGCTTTTCAGTGAACCATCATGAGGGCAATCCAGCTTCAGGTAGACGATCTGGGTAAAGTTGTATTGCTCGTGGTAGATCACCTGAGGGTAGGTTGCCAATATCCGGTTGATAGTGCTGCTTTTTCCGGATCCAGAGCACCCGATCAGAGACAGGCTGCGAGCGGTCGATTTAACCTGCTCGAACCGAAAAACATCCAGCTCGCCAGACATTACCCGCTCATAACCATTTTGCAGATGTGCATTCAAAGAACCATCAGTAAGATTACGTCCAACATATCCCTGCCGGATCATAATGGATAACTTTGACTCCAACTGTAAGTGGCGGCTTATCGGTTGAAAAAAATCATCCAGTAACTGGGATATCACATGAACACGCCAAGGGCCGTCAACATAGATATCCTTTGGATCAAACTTGATGGAGCCGCTTAACCCCTGCTTTATCTGTTGTGTGGTCATTATAGGTGGCAACGCCTCAATCAGAGGATTGCCACGGTACTGTTCTATGCCTGGGTCGCTGTAGACGGCCTTGGCCATATTGGCTGGTAATACCATCTAATCGTCCTTGAAGAGCTCGTCGATATAATCCGGATACTTATAGTCATCCATACCTGGAGAAAGAGGTATCACGGTTGCAGGTACTGTTGATGGCTCGGATTTTGTAACCGGCTCAGCGCGTTTTCTCTCTTCGTCCTTCGCCTTTGCTCGATTACCCCTAATAGCGGCAATGCGTTGACGATCTGACGCTTCCGGTGAATTTTCAGCTTGCACGTGGGCTTTTGCTTGCTTAATTTTTGAGTCAATCAGGTCATCAACTTTTCGCTTCTCACGATCAGCAACCAGCTTACCCTCTGCCACAACGACCTTCTGTTGTTTGGTTATTAACCATACATCCCAGAAAGAACAACCGCGGAACTCTCGAGCACGATCGGTTAATCCACATACCCAATATTCAGCGCTGTTTTGTCGAGGAAGCAAATAGACAACATCAGCAACAGCTGGATCATAAGCAACCTCTACTGATTCTGGCCTAGAGACATCCTTGCCCCTATGTAACCACCCCATTTTGAGTATTTCTTGGCAGGTGTAATACACACCAAAGACGCGGAGCCCCAGAGGTGAGATAGTCGCCTGAGTTCTCGGCAGCAAACTAACCCGGAGAGCATCCTCCGGAACCATCCGTAACCGCCCAGACCTATGCTGCAATCCCCAGTTCCATAGCGATAATGGCGTCATAGGCAAATCGGTAGGCATATCGATATCTCGATCATAGGTTGCAAGCACGTGGTATCGGTTGTGAAACAAGATGGCTGACAGAATGATGGATGTGAACTCATGGATATTAAGCATCGCATCCAACCGGTAATCCTTTCCTCCCCGTTTCTTTATTGTCGTGCCAGATACAACTCCGGGAGCAAAAGGTTTGAATACCGCCTGTATGGTTCTGAAAAAACGCTCGACTGTGCCTTTGCAATCACCTCTAAAAGGGGGAGTATTCTCAATCCGTGTAGAGAAGCTTTTTTCCAAAGATTCGATCTGACAACCCAGCAATTCGCCCCGATCAGCTAATATGGCATCTGGGATACCTGCAACCGGCCAGTCAGATTCATCAATCTCTATACCAAACTGTTGGCAAAACTTGATCTTGTCAGTCATGGCCATCGACAGAGTCTGCATTGCTGCCACATAGGATGGATTCTCAAAACCGATGTAAAAACCGGCTACCATGCGGCTAAACACATCAATGACCATATAGACAATAGGTCGACCCACAATGTTTTGTCGGTCGCTATCGGAAACCAGATAGATATCGGCTATCGTTGCATCAATCTCATATCTTGACCCGGGGCCAAGGGCTTGCGTGTTCGCTGTTGCCCGTAATGGCTTGATATCCTTGTTGTAATCTATCTTGCTGATTCTCTTCTGCAGTTTTTCAACCTGGGAGTATTCCCTCTTGAAGAAGTGTTTCATCTGCCAAATTGTAGGAAACTCCGATTCCGGAGCTCTTGGGTTATAGTTTTGATACATCCCCTTGAAACGATTGTGAGTTTCAACGAATGATTTACCATTGTTGACCAGATAGTGTTTTTCTATAGCAGTACGAAAAAGTCGTTCTATATGCTCATCAACGACGACTCCGGCCCCCGTCACCATCAGTCTGGGACGACCAAGTTTTCCCCCCTTTGAAACCCTCTTCTTTCCCCTCGCGCCTGAGTTTTTATAATCAGGTAAAAGAGCATTCGGCGTCTGCCCCCGTTGCCAATAACGTCGGATGAGCCGATAAAGATTTTTTTTGGTTGTAGCCTGTGTGGCAATAATTTGATTTACAACCCTGTTCCTTGCTCGAGGAAACATGCACTCCGGATTGGATATTAGTGGTTGAATAAGTTGATAATTTTTATCACGCAGATCTCCTGCCTTTGTCCCTTCATCGGGCTGCGCATAGTAAAGCTTGGCATAGGGGTCTTCGATCCGCTGCAACACTTCGTTATCGATAGCGTCCAGCAATACCTGTCGCGCAATCACTGAAGGAAAAGCAGCCTCGTCATCCAGAGAAATCCAGACTATTTCATCCAGCTGTTCAGCAAGAATGCGGTAGGCAATCCCTTCAACGCTGATAACTTCATTGATTCGAAACACGTAACGCCCCCGACATCGCCTCAATATTCTCTAACTGCAAATCCCCGGCTTTCAACTTGGTTACAGGCGTCAAGATGTCGAATAGAAACCAGCGCTGAGCCAGCAGCTGTCTAATCTCCAACAATGATTGTCCCATGGGTTGCTGATAGGCCGTATCCAGCTGCTTGGCTACCTCAATTACGTTTCTATCTGGATCATTCTGAAAGTGATGCTGATAAAACGCCGCTCGCCCCATCAGAACATCAATTTCTATCTCATCCCGTTGTGCCGGATAGATCCAACTGATGTTTTGCGTAACCACACTGGGAATGTCCTTCTCCGTGATCAGCCACCAGGGAACACCCTTTTGTAACCAATAGCGGCGTTCCAGCTCCAATTTCTCAATGGTTCTGGCATCACTCAGTGCTTCAGCATACTTGGCTTGCAATGCGAATTTGGGCTGGCTGGCGTCTGCGGTGTTGACGAGGAAATCTGAACTCATCACTTGTAGAACCCCGCGAACGGATGGGTGATCTATCCCGGACTCCAAAGCCAATGCCTTGGTATCTTCCAACCGAAGAGGAAATTGCTCACGAATATCTACCGTTGAACGACTCCACTCCAAAAGCAGGAATACGGCCAACTCCAGATCTGACAGCAAATGGTGGGTTCGTTGCGATTTATGGCCAAAGACACGATGTGAACGACCTTGAGAGGATAGGTCTCTAACGGTTAACCATGGTTTGTAATCAGAACCATGACCACTACCTCGCCCTTCACGTAGCCACTTCTGATTCTGCAACTCAGTATTGACGTACTTTTTCCCAGCCATGAAAAAACCGCCCAGCCATTGCTCATAAGTTAAGCTTAGCTAGGGCGGCTTTGGTGTTCAACTTTATTACTTAGTTTCCAACTATATTACTTGGCATCCAACTTTATTACTCGAATACATCTTTTTTCATTCCCGACCAGGACTTATTCCACTGTTACGGATTTCGCTAGGTTGCGTGGCTGATCCACGTCCGTACCCTTGATGAGGGCAACATGGTAGGAGAGCAGCTGCAACGGCACTGTGTAGACGATGGGGGCTATCATCTCTTCCACGTGGTTCAGGCTCATCACCCGCATGGTGGCATCGCTCTTGAAGCCGGCATTCGCATCGGCGAACACGTAAAGAATACCGCCACGAGCCCGCACCTCTTCCACGTTGGACTTGAGCTTCTCCAGCAGATCGTTGTTCGGCGCCACCACTATGATGGGCATCTCGGCATCGATCAGCGCCAGCGGGCCGTGCTTCAGTTCACCGGCGGCATAGGCTTCGGCATGGATGTAGGAGATCTCTTTGAGCTTGAGCGCCCCCTCCATGGCGATGGGGTACTGACTGCCACGGCCGAGGAACAGGCTGTGGTGCTTGTCGGCGAACTCTTCGGCCAGCGCTTCTATGTCCTTGGCCAGCGCCAGACTTTCCTTGATGCGCAGTGGCAGTGCTTGCAGCGCCTTGACCAGCTCGGCCTCGGCTTCGGCACTCAGGTTGCCACGGCAGTGACCAACGGAGGCCACCAGCATCAGCAGACCGGCCAACTGGGTGGTGAATGCCTTGGTGGAGGCCACGCCGATTTCGGCGCCAGCACGGGTCATGAAGGCCAGATCCGATTCACGCACCAGAGAGGAACCCGGCACGTTGCAGATGGCCAGCGAGCTCATGTAGCCGGACTGCTTGGCCAGTCGCAGGGCGGCCAGGGTATCGGCGGTCTCGCCACTCTGGGACAGAGTCACCAGCAGGCTGTTGGGACGCACCACGGATTTGCGATAGCGGAACTCGGAGGCGATCTCCACGTCGCAGGAGACGCCGGCTATCTCTTCGAACCAGTAGCGAGCGACCATGCCCGAGTTGTAGGAAGTGCCGCAGGCGACAATCTGGACGTGCTCGACCTTGTCAAAAATGGCGCGGGCGCCGTTGCCGAACGACTCGACCACAACGTGATCCGAACCCAGACGACCTTCCAGGGTATTGGTAATCGCTTTGGGCTGCTCGTAGATCTCCTTGAGCATGTAGTGACGGTATTCGCCCTTGTCACCGGCATCGTGAGAGAGTTCGGACTCCAGCTCCTCGCGCACCACGGCATCACCGTGAGTATCAAAGATATGCACATCGCGACGGGTCACCTCGGCCACATCACCCTCTTCCAGGAAGATGAAGCGACGGGTCACCGGCAGCAATGCCATCTGGTCGGAGGCGATGAAGTTCTCGCCTATGCCACGGCCAATCACCAGCGGGGAGCCGGAACGAGCCACGACCACGCGGCTGTCATCACGGCTGTCCATCACCACAGTGCCATAAGCACCGCGCAGCTGTTTCACCGCAATCTGCATGGCGGCCAGCAGGCTGTCGGCAGATTTCAGTTCGTGGTGCACCAGATGGGCGATCACTTCGGTGTCGGTGTCTGAGCTGAACACATAACCCAGCCCCTGCAGCTCGGCACGCAGCTCTTCGTGGTTCTCTATGATGCCGTTGTGTACAACAACGATATGCTCGGAGACGTGAGGATGGGCATTGCGCTCGGACGGCTCGCCATGGGTAGCCCAACGGGTATGGGCGATACCGGTTCCACCATGGACGGACTGCTCCTCCAGCGCCTTGGCCAGCTCGGCCACCTTGCCCAGACGGCGAACCCGCTGCAGCGGCTGGTTGGCGCTGAACACGGCCACACCGGCCGAGTCGTAGCCGCGATATTCCAGACGGCGCAGGCCTTCTACCAGGATTTCAGCCACATCACGTTGGGCGACGGCCCCGACGATGCCACACATACACTTCTCCTCAAGACGTAATAAACGGAATTTGATTTGGATGGTTCAGATAAAAATGTCAGCCAACAACCGGGGCGCAGATCAGCGTGATCCCCCTAGCTTGAATTTGTTCTCTGGCCGAGGTGGCCAGCCCTTCATCGGTCACCAGGGTATGGATGCTCGACCAGGGCAGCTCCAGATTGGGGATCTTGCGGCCAATCTTCTCTGACTCGACCATGACGATGACCTCCCGCGATACCTCTGCCATCACCCGGGACAGGCCCACCAGCTCGTTGAAGGTGGTGGTGCCCCGCTCCGGATCTATGCCATCGGCACCGATGAACAGCTGGTCAAAGTCATAGGAGCGCAGCACCTGCTCCGCCACCTGACCCTGAAAGGATTCAGAGTGGGGATCCCAGGTACCGCCGGTCATCAGCAGAGTGGGTTCGTTCTCCAGCTCGCGCAGGGCACCGGCCACATTGAGGGAGTTGGTCATGACGATGAGGCCGCGCTTGTTGCCCAGCATGGGGATCATGGCGCTGGTGGTGCTGCCACTGTCGATGATGACGCGATTGTGATCGCGGATCCGTTCGGCGGCGGCACGTGCAATGGATAGCTTTCGTTTCGAAACTTGCTCCGGATTGCTGTCCACCACCATCTCGCTCGGCAGAGGCACGGCACCACCATAACGACGCAACAGCAGGCCACCGGTTTCCAGCACAGCGAGATCTTTTCGGATGGTCACTTCCGAGGTGGAGAAGTGCTTGGCGAGGGTATCGACACTCACTTCACCCTGCTCCTGCACCAGATTCACTATAGTGTGACGGCGCTGCTGAGTATTACGTTTGGTCATCATTAAGTTTCGATTCGAAAGAATTACGAAATGTTAGCGCCTTTTTCGGAAAAGTAAAACAGCAAATAGGATCCGATTTGGTTCGATGCCAGAATGGGGCAGCTGATTTGCGACGAGGACGCCATGCAAAAAAAAGTTATCTGGCTGGTGGAAGATGAGGCCAGCATCGCCGACACCCTGATCTATGCGCTGCAAACCGATGGTTTCGAAGTGGAGTGGTTTCCCCTTGGCCAGCCGCTGTTGACGCGACTGGAACAGACGCGACCCGATTTTCTGATCCTGGATGTGGGGCTGCCGGATATCAGCGGCTTCGAGTTATGCAAGCAGGTTCGGGCCCGCTGCGACACCCCCCTGATGTTTCTCACCGCCCGCAGCGAGGAGATAGACAGGCTGATAGGGCTGGAAATTGGCGCCGATGATTATGTGGCCAAGCCGTTCTCGCCACGGGAGGTGTGTGCCCGGGTACGAGTGATACTGCGCCGCAGCCAGCCGGTCGCCACCCAACCAAGCCAATTGCTGGCACTGGATGAGGAGCGGGCCCGCATCAGCTTTCACGGCCAACCGCTGGCCCTCACCCGTTACGAGTACCTGCTGCTCAAGACGCTGATGCAGGCACCTGGGCGGGTCTACTCTCGTCAGCAGTTGATGGATCTGGTGTGGAGTGGGGCAGAAGAGAGCCTGGATCGCACCGTCGACACCCACATCAAGACCATTCGCGCCAAGCTGCGGGAACGTGACGCTGACGCCAACCTGATCCTGACCCATCGCGGGCTGGGCTACAGTCTGGAACTGGCATGAGGATCGGCCTGCAGCAAGCATATGGTCTGGCGCCCGGATACAAACGGATAGAACTGGTATGAGAATAGGACTGCAACTGCTGTGCGGACTGGTGCTGATCTTCGCGCTGGCGGCCTGGTTTGTGCTGGAGATCTTCGTCGAGGAGATAAAACCCGGGGTGCGCAGCGCCACCGAAGATACCCTGGTTGACATGGCCCAGATGCTGGCACCGCTGGCACTTGACGATCTGCAGGAAGGAAAAATGGCCGATGGCAGGCTGGCCAGCGCCTTCGCCCGCCTCAACCAGAGCCCCATCAATGCCCTGATCGACGGGCACCTCAAGCAACAAGCTGAATATCGCATCTATGTGACCGACGCTAAAGGCAAGGTGGTCTATGACTCGGACGGGGTGGATCTGGGCAAGGACTATTCGCGCTGGAACGACGTCTACCGTACCCTGCGCGGCCAGTACGGGGCTCGCAGTACCCGCAGCGATCCGGATGATCCCGCCAGCTCCGTCATGCACGTGGCCGCGCCGCTGCGTGAAGGGGGGTGCATACTGGGCTCCCTCACGGTCGCCAAACCCAACCGCACTCTGATGCCAATGATAGAGCGCAGCGAACACCAGCTATTGCAGGCGGCAGCCATGCTGTTGCTCATCTCGCTGCTGATCGGCGCCCTGCTGGCATGGTGGCTCAACCGCGCCATCGGCAAGCTGGTGCACTACGCCGATGCGGTCAGTCACAACCAGCCCGCCACTCTGCCGGGACTCCACAGCCCGGAGCTGGAGCGACTCGGTCGCTCCCTCGAAACCATGCGCCGTCAGCTCGATGGCAAGGCCTATATCGAATCCTATGTACACAGCCTGACCCACGAACTCAAAAGCCCGCTGGCCGCCATTCGCGGGGCTGGAGAGCTGCTGGCCGAAGCGCCCCCCCCCGAGGTGGCCCGACGTTTCATCGGCAACATCAATCTGGAAACAGCCCGCATGCAGCAGTTGATAGAACGCATGCTGCAACTGGCCAAGCTGGAATCGGGGCAGGGGCTGGATCGCCAGGCAACCGAACCCGCCAGACTGGGCAAGCGGGTGCTTGATGCCCGCCAGATCATAGCCCAGCGTCGTCAGGTAACCTTGGTGGCCGAACTGGCCGACGCCTCAAAGCAGAAGTGGGATCCCCTGCTGGTAGAGCAGGCCCTCGGCAACCTGCTGGACAACGCCCTCGACTTCTCCCCTGCCGGCAGCACTGTCAGATTGACCGGCGAGATGCATGCAGACGGCTATCGCTTTCAGGTACGGGATCAGGGCCCCGGCATTCCGGACTATGCCCTGCCACGCATCTTCGAGCGTTTCTACTCCCTGCCCAGACCCGACAAGGGCAAGAGCAGCGGTCTGGGGCTCAGTTTTGCCACAGAAGTGGCACGCCAGCATGGTGGTCGGCTGAACCTCTGCAACCAGCCAGAAGGTGGCGTGCTGGCCGAACTCTGGCTGCCAGCAGGCGGACACTTCACATTGGGCACATAAAGCGGCGCTATGCTGCCGCCTCCCGGCCCTTTGTCCCATTCTCCAAGGAGACCCCATGTCCCGGATCCTGTTACCCGGCCTGCTCGCAGCAGGCCTGATATTCTCACTGCCAGCCAGTTGCCACCCGCCTCCACCTTCAAGATACCGCTGGCGCTGATGGGTTATGACAGCGGCTTCCTGGTGGATGAAAATCTGCCCGCTCTGCCATTCAAACCCGGCGACGATGACTGGTTGCCCGCCTGGCGCGAGACCACCACCCCGAGCCGCTGGCTCACCTACTCTGTGGTCTGGTACTCCCAGCGTCTCACAGAGTGGCTGGGGATGGAGCGCTTCCAGCAGTATGTCGACCGCTTCGACTACGGCAACCGTGATCTTGCGGGCAATCCCGGCAAGCACGATGGTCTGACCCAGGCCTGGCTCAGTTCGAGCCTCGCCATCAGCCCCCAGGAGCAGGCCCGCTTCCTCGGCAAGATGGTGAGCGGCAAGTTGCCGGTCTCCACACAGACACTGCAGCACACGGCCAATATCCTGCGCCAGCCCGACATCGATGGCTGGCAGATCCACGGCAAGACCGGCATGGGCTACCCCAAGCTGCTGGATGGCACCCTCAATCGGGATCAGCAGATCGGCTGGTTCGTCGGCTGGGCCAGCAAACCGGGCAAGCAGCTCATCTTTGTCCACACTGTCGTGCAAAAGCCCGGCAAGCAATTCGCCTCGCTCAAGGCGAAGGAAGAGGTGTTTGCCGCCCTGCCTGACCAGCTGAAGAAGCTGTGATCCCAGAACCGGCGCAAGGCGCCGGTTTTTTTATCACCCTTCACTCCCGCTTCACACGGCCCCATCTCCTCTTCACCCAAGCCCGGCACACTTGTTCCCGTCAACAAGGAGACGTGTCATGGTCAAACAGATATTCACCCACAAGATCTTTCTGCTGCTGTTGCTCAGCCTGCTGCTGATGGTGCCGGTGCAATCCATCATGGAGCTGAACCGGGAGCGTCAGGCCTATCGCAGTCAGGCCATCCACAGCATCATGGCCAGCAGCAGCGGACCGCAGCGGCTACTCGGGCCGGTCGTGGTGCAGCCTTACACCCGCACCGTCATCATGGAGCAGGATGGCAAGCGCTTCGAACGCAAGCTGCAGCTCTACCGCTACCTGCTGCCGGAACAGCTGGATGTGCGGGCCAGCATGGAAGTGACCCCCCGCAAGCTCGGCATCTATCAGGCCCAGGTCTACCAGACCCGGATCTCCCTCTCCGGGCATCTGCCAACCCGGCTGGAAGGCAAGACGCTGGTATCCGGTGATCCCGATCTGAGCGTCGATGGCGCCGACCCGGCATTGGTGGCGGGCAAACCCTATCTGAGCCTGGTGCTGTCCGATGCCCGCGGTATCAACAGCGTCCCCGAACTGCAATTGGGGGAAGCGCGCATTCCGTTTGCCCCTGGTGCCCAGCTGGGTGACGGTCTGGCCGGTATCCATGCCCCCCTCGATACCTTG
This sequence comes from Aeromonas salmonicida subsp. salmonicida, assembly GCF_001643305.1. Lineage (GTDB taxonomy): Bacteria > Pseudomonadota > Gammaproteobacteria > Enterobacterales > Aeromonadaceae > Aeromonas > Aeromonas salmonicida. The sequence continues at coordinate 59,374 of NZ_LSGW01000099.1, read as the reverse complement.
CCGGACGACAATGGCGTCTTTCATATCGAACTAAATCTGCAGGGCATGAACACCCTCGAAGTGGTGCCGCTCGGCCAGGACAGCAAGCTTCACCTCAGTAGCAACTGGCCTCACCCCAACTTCATCGGCGACTTTCTCCCCGGCAACCGGACCTTGGATCAGCAAGGCTTCGAGGCCAGCTGGCAGACCAGCTGGTTTGCCACCGACATGGAGACCCGCTTCAATCGCATGATGAAGGGAGTCAGCGGCGATCTGCCCGCCTTCAGCGTCAGCCTGGTGCAGACGGTGGATCACTATCAGCTGAACGAGCGGGCGGCCAAGTATGCACTGCTGTTTATCGGCCTCACCTTCATCAGTTTCTTCATGTTCGAACTGCTCAAGGGGTTGCGGGTACACCCGATCCAGTACGCTCTGGTGGGCATGGGGCTAGCAATATTCTATCTGGTGCTGCTGGCACTGACCGAGCACCTGGGCTTTGGCTGGGCGTATCTCATCGCCAGTCTCGCCAGCGTGCTGCTCAACGGTTTTTACCTTAGCCATGTGCTGGGCGGGCCTAAACAGGGGCTCGGCTTCGCGGCCTTGCTGGGGCTGGTTTACGCCATACTGTTCGGCCTGTTGCAGGCAGAAGAGATAGCCCTGCTGCTCGGCGCCCTGCTGCTGTTCGCCATACTGGCGCTGGTCATGATGCTGACCCGCAAGCTGGACTGGTATCGCGTGATGGGCAACAACTCACCAACCCGCGAACCATAAGGGATCTGCCAGAAACAAAACCGGCGCCATCAGGCGCCGGTTGCATTTTATTGATCGGGTATCACTTCTTCTTGACCGGACGGGCCCAATTCTTGATGTGGCGCTGGGGCACACGGGTGATGACCAGCTCGTTCTCGGCCACATCCTTGGTGATGGTTGAACCGGCCCCCAGGGTAGCTCCCTTGCCGATGCGCACCGGCGCTACCAGCTGGGTATCGGAGCCGACAAACACATCGTCCTCTATGATGGTCTGGAACTTGTTCACACCGTCGTAGTTGCAGGTGATGGTGCCGGCACCGATATTCACCTTGGCACCCACCTCGGCATCCCCCAGATAAGTGAGGTGACCACACTTGGAACCGACCCCGAGACGGGATTTCTTCATCTCGACGAAGTTGCCGACGTGGGCATCCTGCTCCAGCACAGCGCCAGGACGCAGACGGGCAAACGGGCCGACGGAACACAGATCCGCCACCTGAGCCCCTTCGATGATGGAGTAAGGTTTCACCTCGGTATGATCGCCGATGACGCAATCCTTCAGCACGCTGCCGGCCCCGATGCGCACGTGGTTGCCGAGCGTCACCTTGCCTTCGATGATGACGTTCACATCGATCACCACCTCTTCACCTATCTCCAGCGTTCCACGCAGATCGAAACGAGCGGGGTCGAGCAGGGTCGCACCTGCGATCATCAGCTTCTCGGCCTGCATCTTCTGGTAGCTGCGCTCGAGCGCTGCCAGCTGAACCCGGTTGTTGGCGCCTTCCACTTCCATGGCGCTGTCAGGATGTACGGCAGCGATGGGGCAACCATCGGCATGGGCCATGGCGATCACGTCGGTCAGGTAGAGTTCGCCCTGGGCATTATTGTTGTCCAAGCGCGACAACCAGCCACGCAAGTCGGCGCCGTTGGCCACCAGTACACCCGTATTCACTTCACGGATGGTCAGCTGCTCGGCATTGGCATCCTTCTGCTCGACGATACCGACCACCTGGCCGTTTTCCCGCACGATACGGCCGTAGCCGGTGGGGTTGTCCAGTACCACTGTCAGCAGCGCCATGCCCTTGTCGACCTTGGCGGCCAGCAGCCGTTGCAGTGTCTCGGGCTGGATCAGCGGGGTATCGCCGTAGAGCACCAGCACGTCATCTTCATCTTTCCAGAACGGGATCGCCTGGGCGACGGCATGGCCGGTACCCAGTTGCTGCGCCTGCAGCACCCAGTTCAAGTCGGGCGCCAGGATCCGCTCCTTCAACAGCTCGGCACCGTGGCCATACACCAGATGCAACTGCTCGGCACCGACCTGGCGGGCGGTGTCGATCACATGGGAAACCATGGGTTTATTGGCTACCGGATGCAGCACTTTGGGCAGGACAGAGCGCATGCGAGTACCTTTACCCGCAGCCAGGATCACGACGTTGAGGGACATAAATTGGCCTTTGGAACATGAAAAAATACTCGGCGGAGTCTATCCAACGAGCAAAAAAAAAGCGACCAGAAGGTCGCTTTTTACATCACCGCAATTAACGGTAATTCTTTTTGACGATATCGATAACCCGCAGTTGGGCCATCGCCTTGGCCAGCTCGGTGGCGGCCTGGGCGTAGTCGATATCACCATGGGAGCTGTGGATCCGCGCTTCGGCCGCACGTTTGGCTTCCAGGGCTTTCGCCTCATCCAAATCCTTGGCACGAATCGCAGTGTCCGCCAGTACGGTCACAGATTCAGGTTGTACTTCCAGCATACCGCCGGAGATGTACAGCACCTCTTCCGCTCCATTCTGCTTCACCAGACGGACCAGGCCCGGCTTGATGGCAGTCAACAACGGAGCATGACCGTGACGGAGACCCAGCTCACCCTCGAGGCCTGATACCTGAGCAGATTGCACGCGACCGGAAAACAGTTTCCCTTCGGCGCTCACCACATCCAGGTGAAAGGAGATCATCTCAGCCATGGGCCCTCCTATCGAGGCTTACAGTTTCTTGGATTTCTCGACGACTTCGTCGATGCTGCCAACCATGTAAAACGCCTGCTCAGGCAGATCGTCATACTCGCCTTTCAGGATGCCCTGGAAACCACGGATGGTCTCTTTCAGCGGCACGTATTTGCCCGGAGAACCGGTAAACACTTCTGCCACGAAGAACGGCTGGGACAAGAAACGCTCTATCTTACGGGCACGGGCTACGGTCAGTTTGTCTTCTTCTGACAGTTCATCCATACCCAGGATGGCGATGATATCCTTCAGCTCTTTGTAACGCTGCAGCACTGTCTGAACGCCACGAGCAGTCTCGTAGTGCTCTTTGCCAACTACCAGCGGATCCAGCTGACGGGAGGTGGAGTCCAGCGGGTCAACGGCCGGGTAGATACCCAGTGCCGCGATCTGACGGGACAGAACGACAGTGGCGTCCAGGTGGGCGAAGGTGGTCGCCGGAGACGGGTCGGTCAAGTCATCCGCAGGCACGTAAACGGCCTGGACTGACGTGATGGAACCGGTCCGGGTGGAGGTGATGCGCTCTTGCAGAACACCCATCTCCTCGGCCAGGGTCGGCTGGTAACCTACTGCAGACGGCATACGGCCCAGCAGTGCGGATACCTCGGTGCCCGCGAGCGTGTAACGGTAGATGTTGTCCACGAAGAACAGCACGTCACGACCTTCGTCACGGAACTTCTCGGCCATGGTCAGGCCGGTCAGCGCTACGCGCAGACGGTTTCCGGGCGGCTCGTTCATCTGACCGTAAACCAGAGATACTTTGTCCAGTACGTTGGACTCCATCATCTCGTGGTAGAAGTCGTTACCCTCACGGGTACGCTCACCCACACCGGCGAACACGGAATAACCGCTGTGTTCGATGGCGATGTTACGGATCAGCTCCATCATGTTGACGGTTTTGCCTACACCGGCACCACCGAACAGACCGACTTTACCACCCTTGGCGAACGGACATACCAGGTCGATAACCTTGATGCCGGTCTCCAGCAGGTCGTTGCTGTTGGACTGATCTTCGTAGCTGGGGGCCGCGCGGTGGATGGACCAACGCTCTTCCTCACCGATCGGACCTTTTTCGTCGATCGGCTCACCCAGTACGTTCATGATCCGACCCAGAGTCGATACACCGACCGGCACCTGGATGGATTTACCGCTATTCATTACTTCCAACCCACGACGCAGACCGTCGGAGGAGCCCATGGTGATGCAACGAACGACGCCGCCACCGATCTGTTGCTGAACTTCCAGCACCAGACCCTGACCTTGACCTTCGCTGACGACCTTGACTGCGTCGTACACCTGGGGCACGGCATCCTGCGGGAACTCGATGTCCACCACAGCGCCGATGATTTGGACGATGAAACCGTTACTCATGTCAAATCCTCTAAACCTTTGATAACCCTTGCCTTACACCGCAGCAGCACCGGATACGATCTCTGTCAGTTCCTGGGTAATACTGGCCTGACGGGCCTTGTTGTACACCAGTTGCAGGTCGTTGATCAGGTTGCCGGCGTTGTCAGTCGCGGCTTGCATGGCAACCATTCGGGCTGCCTGTTCACTTGCCAAGTTTTCTACCACCCCCTGGTATACCTGGGATTCGACATAGCGAATCAGCAGGGTGTCCAGCAGTTGCTTGGGATCCGGCTCATAGATGTAATCCCAGTGGTGTTTCTTGGCGAGCTTGCTGTCTTCAGTTACGGGCAAAGGCAGCAGTTGATCGACCCGTGGTTGCTGCACCATGGTGTTCACGAATTTGTTGTACACCAGATACAGCCTGTCAATCTCACCGTTGTCGTAAGCCTTCAGCATGACCTTGACTGAACCAATCAGGTCATTGACGCTCGGGTTGTCACCCAGTCCTGCGACATGAGCTTGCACCTTGGCGCCGTGCCGTTCAAAGAAGCTGGAGGCCTTGTTGCCGATCAGAGCCAGGTCAACCTTGGCACCTTTCGCGCTCCATTGCTTCATATCATTGAGGGCAGCCTTGAACAGGTTGATGTTCAAACCGCCACACAGGCCACGGTCGGTGGAGACGACTATGTAACCCACTCGCTTGACCTCACGTTCCATGAGGTAGGGGTGCTTGTATTCCAAGTTCCCCTGGGCGATATGGCCGATCACCTTGCGCATGGTTTCAGCGTACGGACGGCTGGCAGACATGCGTTCCTGCGCACGGCGCATTTTGCTTGCTGCCACCATTTCCATAGCGCCGGTGATCTTCTGAGTGTTTTTCACACTCCCGATCTTGTTACGTATCTCTTTTGCGCCGGCCATCTCTTACTCTCCATCAGGTGGCAGCTCGCGCTGCCACACACGCTTACCAGGTCTGGGTTGCCTTGAAGTCATCCAGCAACGCAGTCAGCTTGCCAACGATCGCGTCGTTGTAATCTGCTTTGGCATTGATTTCAGCCATCAGCTCAGCATGCTGGGTATTGGCGTAAGAGAGCAGAGCGGCTTCGAAGTCGACAATCTTGTTCAGTTCGACATCGGAGAGATAGCCTTTCTCGGCGGCGAACAGCACCAGCGACTGCTGGGCAACGCTCATCGGAGAGTATTGCTTCTGCTTCATCAGCTCGGTCACTTTCACACCGTGATCCAGCTGCTTGCGAGTTGCCTCGTCCAGATCAGAAGAGAACTGGGCGAATGCCGCCAGCTCGCGATACTGGGCCAGTGCGGTACGGATACCACCGGACAGCTTCTTGACGATCTTGGTCTGAGCAGCACCGCCCACACGGGATACGGAGATACCCGGGTCAACCGCCGGACGAATACCGGAGTTGAACAGCTGTGAAGTCAGGAAGATCTGACCATCGGTGATGGAAATCACGTTGGTCGGTACGAATGCAGACACGTCACCGGCCTGGGTTTCGATGATCGGCAGCGCGGTCAGAGAACCGGTCTGTCCTTTCACGGCACCATTGGTGAACTTCTCTACGTACTCGGCGTTGACGCGAGCAGCACGCTCCAGCAGACGGGAGTGCAGATAGAAAACGTCACCCGGGTAGGCTTCACGTCCTGGCGGACGGCGCAGCAGCAGGGAGATCTGGCGATAAGCTACGGCCTGCTTGGACAGGTCATCATAGATGATCAGCGCGTCTTCACCGCGGTCACGGAAGTACTCACCCATGGAGCAACCGGCATACGGAGCCAGGTATTGCAGGGCGGCAGCTTCGGACGCAGAGGCAACCACCACTATGGTGTTGGCCAGGGCGCCGTGCTCTTCCAGCTTGCGTACCACGTTGGCGATGGTGGAGGCCTTCTGGCCAATCGCAACGTAGACACACTTAATACCGGAGTCTTTCTGGTTGATGATGGTATCGATCGCGATGGCGGTCTTGCCCACCTGACGGTCACCGATGATCAGCTCACGCTGGCCACGACCGATAGGGATCATGGCATCGATGGCTTTCAGACCGGTCTGAACCGGCTGGTCAACGGACTTGCGCTCGATAACGCCCGGGGCGATCACTTCGATCGGCGAGAAGCCGTCGTTTTCGACCGGACCTTTACCGTCGATCGGCTGACCCAGGGTGTTCAGCACCCGGCCCAACAGACCACGACCTACCGGCACTTCCAGAATACGGCCAGTGCCTTTTACTTTCATTCCTTCTGACAGACCGTCATAGGAACCCATGATCACAGCACCAACGGAGTCACGCTCCAGGTTCAATGCCAGAGCGAAGCGGTTGCCCGGCAGCTCGATCATCTCACCTTGCATGGCATCGGCCAGGCCGTGAATACGAATGATACCGTCGCTCACAGAGACGATGGTACCTTCGTTACGCGCTTCACTTTTGACATCAAACTGCGCGATGCGCTGCTTGATAAGCTCGGCGATTTCAGTGGAATTCAGTTGCATGCTCTAATACCCCAATCAAGATTGCAGCGCGTCGGCCATGCGATCCAGCTTACCGCGGACAGAGCCGTCGATAACCAGATCACCGGCCTTGATGAGCACCCCGGCCATCAAGGACGCATCCATGCTGCAATTCAGCTTCACTTTGCGCGCGAGACGTTTTTCCAGAGAAGCCTGAATATTGGCTTTCTGCTGGTCGGTCAGTTCGATCGCCGAAATCACGTCAGCCTGAACTTCTTTATCCAGTTCAGCCTTGAACGCGACAAATTCAGCAAGGACCGCCGGCAGCACACCCAAGCGACCATTCTCAGCCATTACCCGGATCAGGTTCTGGCCATGCTCGTCGAGTTGCTCACCGCAGACGCCCACAAACAGGTTTGCGAGCTCTTCGGCAGCCACAGAGCCGTGTACCAGGTTGTGAATGGTCTCGTTCTCCGCTACTTGTGCAGCGAAGCCGAGCATCCCCAGCCACTGGTCAACCGCCTTGTGCTCAACGGCAAACTCGAAAGCAGCCTTGGCGTAGGGGCGAGCGATTGTAGTCAGTTCAGACATAGCCCCGTTCCCGTTACAGTTCTGCTACCAGTTTGTCGACGATGTCGCTGTTGGCAGCCTGGTCGATGTGGCGCGCCAGGATCTTCTCTGCGCCCGCAATGGCAAGAGCAGCAACCTGCTTGCGCAGTTCTTCTTTGGCGCGATGACGTTCAGCGTCGATCTCGGCACGGCCCTGAGCCAGGATTTTTTCCCGCTCAGTGTGTGCTCCAACAGCCGCCTCATCAATGATCTGGGCTTTACGTTTGTTAGCCTGTTCAATGATTTGTGCGGCCTGGAGCTTGGCTTCTTTCAGCTGATCGGTGGCGTTGGCCTTGGCCAAATCCAGATCTTTCTTGGCGCGTTCTGCGGAAGAGAGACCATCAGCGATAGCTTTCTGACGAGCCTCGATGGCTGCCATCAGGGGCGGCCATACAAACTTCATGCAGCACCAGACAAAAATGATGAAAGCAAGTGTCTGACCGAGGAGGGTGGCATTGATACTCACAACCAAGACCTCTCTATATGAAATTTAAAAAGAAAGTGATAACAACAGCATCACTTATCAGGCTGCAACCCCGAAAATCAGGTACAGAGCCATACCGACCACGATCATCGGGATTGCGTCGACCAGACCCATTACGATGAAGAAGTTGGTACGCAGGATAGGCATCAGGTCAGGCTGACGAGCAGCACCTTCCAGGAACTTGCCACCCAGCAGAGAGATACCGATAGCGGCACCGACAGCGGCCATACCCAGCATGATTGCAGCGGCGAAGTAAATCATTTCCATCTTTATATTCTCCAAACAGAGCTAGTAAACGTAACAGGATTAATGGTCTTCACTGGCCATCGACAAATAGACAATGGTCAACACCATGAAGATAAAGGCTTGCAGAGTAATTACCAGAATGTGGAACAGCGCCCAAGGCACGCTAAGCAGCCATTGGGACCACCACGGTAGCAGACCGGCGATCAGGATAAATACCAGTTCACCGGCATACATGTTACCGAACAGACGCAGACCCAGAGAGATGGGTTTGGACAGCAGGGTAACCAACTCCAACGCGAGGTTAACAGGGATCAATGCCCAGTGATTGAAAGGGTTGAGGGTCAACTCTTTCACAAAGCCCGAGACACCTTTCATCTTGATACTGTAAATGATGATTAAGGCGAAGACTCCCAGAGCCATGGACATGGTGATGTTAACATCGGCGGAAGGAACTACTCGCAAGTAGGGGATGCCCAGCACTTGTGCCGTGTAGGGCAGGTAGTCAACCGGGATGAGGTCCATCAGGTTCATCAGGAAAACCCAGATGAACACGGTCAGCGCCAGCGGAGCGATCAGCTTGCTCTTACCGTGGAAGATACCCTTGACGGTGTCATCCACAAACTCGACAACCATTTCTACAAAACACTGAAGCTTGCCCGGAACACCGCTGGTCGCAGTCGCGGCCACCTTGCGGAATATCCAGATAAACAGAGCGCCGAGGATAACGGAAAATATCATGGAGTCGATATTTACCGTCCAGAACCCCGAACCCACTTGCAGATGGTGCAGGTGGTGGGAGATGTATCCCTGAGTAGTCAGGGCTTCTCCGGTTGCAGCCATGAGTTTTCCTAGTAGCGGTTATTGAGAACGATCGTGATGACCCATTGGAAAAACAGGGAGAGCGCATAAGTGACATAAAGGGGGAGATGTTCCACCTCGACGTACAGGAGCACTGTCACGAAGAGTGCGACAGTACTTACCAGCTTGATCCCTGCTCCAACACAAAAATCCCACAACACCCAGCCCGCACTCCCGGGGCCAAGCTTCCGGCTCAACGTAAACAGACTGAACAGGAGTTGTGGAATCAGATATACGCCTCCCCCATAGAGGGACGCGTATCCGGCCGGAATGCCTCTTAGATGAGCCCAAGTGGCACTCACAGCCAGGATCAGGGTAAGTTGGCAAGCAAGTATAGCCAAGGCCAGTGTCAAACCTTTCCAGGCTAATTTCTGCTCCACCAAATGCCCCCTGAACATTACAGAACTGTAAAAATCGACATGTTGACACGCACGAATTTACAGCCCCAAAAGCCGGTCAAATTATACCCTTGAAGGCGGTGATTGCAATATGACAAAAACCCTTAATTTTTGCGGCTTTCCGCACAGAATTAAGGTTATGTTCATATCAAAAGGAATGGATGTTTTATTACTACAAAAAGCGTAAAAATCACGATTCCGACAGGCCAAAATAGCCCAAAATACGGTCCAAGTCGGTTAAATCCACGTAACTTATTACTAACTTTCCGCTATCTTGCTTGCCAACCTGTAACTGAACCTGGTTGCCAATTTTTTCCGACAGCTGGCGCTCGAGATAACCAAACTGTGGATCGCGCACGGGTTCAACCTTGGCTTTTGCCGGTTCCAGCGCTTTTTGCACCAGTTTCTCGGTATCTCGTACTGTCAGCCCCTTCTGCGCGACCAGCTTGGCCAGTTCGGACTGGGCCTGACCACTCAAGGCAAGCAGGGCACGGGCGTGGCCCATGTCGAGATCGCCGTGCTCGACGAAGCGCTTCACGTCATCGTTGAGCTGGTTGAGGCGCAACAGGTTGGTGACAGTGGTGCGGGACTTGCCCACCGCCTCGGCCACCTGCTGGTGGGTCAGTTCAAACTCGGTCAGCAGCCGCTGCAGGGCAACCGCCTCCTCGATGGCATTGAGATCTTCGCGCTGGATGTTCTCGATCAGTGCGATGGCGACGGCGGCCTCGTCAGGCACATCCTTGACGATGCAGGGCACAACGTCGAGGCGGGCCAGTTGGGAAGCTCGCCAGCGCCGCTCACCGGCAATGATTTCGAAGGATTGCTCGCCGAGGGGGCGCACCACGATCGGCTGGATCACGCCCTGGGCGCGAATGGAATTTGCCAGATCCTCCAGCGCATCCTGCGACATATCCTTGCGCGGCTGGTACTTGCCGGACTGCAACCACTCCACCGGCAGCCTGCGCAGCTCACCCTGATTGGTGGGGGCCATGGCCTCTTCGGTACGCTGGTCGCTCATCACCTGTTTCTGGCGCGCGGCCGTGCTGGTGCTGAGCAGGGCGTCCAGCCCCTTGCCCAGCCCACGTTTTTTCGGCGTCATATGCTCTCTCGGTCTGCGATGGTCACCGGACGTTCCTGCTCCTGGCGGCGCAGCATTTCGCCCGCCAGCGCCAGATAGGCCTTGGCGCCCACCGATGATTTGTCATAGTGCATGGCCGGGGCTCCGAAACTCGGGGCCTCCGCCAGTCTTACGTTGCGGGGGATGATGGTGCGATAGACCTTGTCCCCGAAATGCTGTTTCAGCTGATCGGACACATCATTGGCCAGCCGGTTGCGGTGATCGAACATGGTACGCAGCACCCCTTCGATCTTCAGCTCCGGATTGACCACGGCTGCCAGCTTGCTGATGGTGTCCACCAGAGCGGTGAGCCCTTCCAGTGCATAGTATTCGCACTGCATGGGCACCAGCACGGAATCGGCGGCGGCCATGGCGTTCACGGTCAGCATGTTGAGAGAAGGCGGGCAGTCGATGAAGATGTAGTCGTATTTGTCCCGTACCGAGGCAATGGCGTTGCGCAGGCGGATCTCGCGGGCGAAGAATTCCATCAGACGGATTTCGGCCGCGGTCACGTCGGCATTGGCGGCGATCAGGTGATAGCCCCCCGAGGTTTCGGGGATGATCACTTCGGCGATGGGGGCATCTTCGATCAGCAGCTCGTAGGCGGTGCGCTCGACTTCGTATTTGTCGACGCCGCTGCCCATGGTGGCATTGCCCTGGGGATCCAGATCGATCACCAGCACCTTGCGCCGGGTAGCGGCCAGGGAGGCGGCCAGATTCACACAGGTGGTGGTTTTACCCACTCCACCCTTCTGGTTGGCTATGGCGATGACTTTTCCCACACTATCCCCTAAATGAAACTGCGACCCTATTCGGGCTGGATATGTTTGAATTCCAGCAGATGACGTTCGCCTTCCAGTTCCGGTACCCGCAATTCATGACAGGCTACCAGACGGATATTGGCAGGCAACTGGGCCAGCTCCTGCTCGGGATATTGCCCCTTGAGCGCCAGGAAGCTGCCCTGTTCGGACGGCAGATGGTGACACCAGCTCAGCATGTCCTCCAGCGAGGCAAAGGCCCGACTGAGCACACAATCAAACCCCACGTCAGGCTGATACTCTTCCACCCGGGATTTGACTGGCGTCACATTGGTCAGGCCCAGCACCTGGATCACCTGGCGGATAAAGTTGATCCGCTTGCCCAAACTATCGAGCAGCACGAACTGCTTGTCAGGATTGATGATGGCCAGCGGCAAGCCAGGCAGCCCAGGACCTGTCCCTACATCGATGAAGCGCTCACCGTGCAGGTGAGGGCTCACCACCAGGCTGTCGAGGATATGCTTGACCAGCATGGCGTCGGGATCACGCACCGAGGTGAGATTGTAAGCCTTGTTCCACTTGTGCAGCAACTCGACAAGCTGAACCAACTGGGTCTTTTGGGTGTCGGTGATAACAATACCGGCCTGCATGAGCAGGCAGTTCAATCTTTGCAGCATGGAGATCCTCAGGCGGTTTTACGCAGCAGGCCGTGTTTTTTCAGGTGAACCAGCAGGATGGAGATGGCCGCCGGTGTGATACCGGAGATGCGGGAAGCCTGACCAATGGTCTCGGGCTTGGCATCGTTGAGCTTGGCGATCACCTCGTTGGAGAGACCGTTGACGTCGCGGTAGTTCATGTCCAGCGGCAAGAGCGTGTTCTCATTGCGCAACTGCTTCTCCACCTCGTCGTACTGACGCTCGATATAACCGGCGTACTTGATCTGGATCTCCACCTGATCGGCGGCGGCGTGATCGCTCAGCGCCGGACCAACCCCTTCGATGGCCATCAGCGCATCGTAGGTCACTTCGGGGCGACGCAGCAGCTCTTCCAGGTTCTGCTCACGGGTCAGCGGCGTGTTGACCAGGGCGTTGACCGCTTCCAGTGACGGATGTTGCGGGTGGATCCAGGTCGAACGCATGCGCTGACGCTCCAGCTCCACCTGTTCCATCTTGATATTGAACTTGCCCCAGCGCTCGTCATCCACCAGACCCAGCTCGCGGCCAATGGCGGTCAGGCGCAGGTCGGCGTTGTCTTCCCGCAGCAGCAGGCGATATTCGGCGCGGCTGGTGAACATGCGGTAAGGCTCGCGGGTCCCCAGGGTGGAGAGATCGTCTATCATCACGCCCATGTAGGCCTGATCCCGGCGGGGATGCCAGGGATCCTTGTCCTGGGCACGCAGACCGGCATTCAAACCGGCCATCAGGCCCTGGGCCGCGGCTTCTTCGTAGCCAGTAGTACCGTTGATCTGGCCAGCGAAGAACAGGTTGCCGATGTACTTGCTCTCCATGTTGGCCTTGAGATCCCGGGGATCGAAGAAGTCATATTCGATGGCATAGCCGGGGCGTGTGATGTGGGCATTTTCGAAACCACGAATGGAACGCACTATCTGCACCTGCACATCGAATGGCAGGCTGGTGGAGATCCCGTTCGGATAGAGTTCGTGGGTGGTCAGGCCTTCCGGCTCGACAAAAATCTGGTGGGCCGTCTTGTCCGCGAAGCGAGTGATCTTGTCCTCGATCGACGGGCAATAACGGGGACCAATCCCTTCGATCACCCCGGCGTACATGGGGCTGCGATCCAGGTTGTTGCGGATCACATCGTGAGTGCGCTCGTTGGTATGGGTGACGTAGCAGGGCACCTGGCGTGGGTGCTGGCTGGCATCGCCGATAAACGAGAAGACAGGGCGCGGATCATCGCCGTACTGCGCCTGCATCACGGAGAGATCGACGCTGCGGGCGTCGATCCGTGGCGGCGTCCCGGTTTTGAGACGATCGATGCGCAGCGGCATCTCGCGCAGCCGCTGAGCCAGGGCGATCGAGGGAGGATCCCCGGCGCGGCCGCCCTTGTAGTTTTCCATCCCGATGTGGATCAAGCCGTTCAGGAAGGTCCCGACCGTCAGCACGACTGTCTTGCCACTGATGCGGATCCCGCTCTGGGTGACGACACCGGCAACACGATCCCCGTCCATGATCAGATCATCACAGGCCTGCTGGAAGATCTTCAGGTTGGGATAGTTCTCCAGCATCTGGCGAACAACGGCTTTGTAGAGCAGTCGATCCGCCTGAGCACGGGTAGCTCGTACCGCTGGTCCCTTGGAGGAGTTGAGGGTACGGAACTGGATCCCGGCAAGATCTGTGGCTCGCGCCATGATCCCGCCGAGGGCGTCAACTTCCTTGACCAGGTGTCCCTTGCCGATCCCGCCGATCGCCGGATTACAGGACATGTGTCCCAACGTATCGATGTTGTGGGTCAGTAACAGGGTATTCAGGCCCATACGGGCTGCCGCTGTTGCTGCTTCGGTTCCTGCATGACCGCCACCAACGACGATCACATCAAATTGTTCATGGTATTGCATTGGGGATCACCTTGATCTGCACGTCTGAAGATCGTTGATTGCCTGGGCTGAGGGGCTGAACATTCTATCTGTTTCGCGTCCTGAGGGGAACGTCTACTTAACGTTCAGAATGAAGGGAGGATCTACTTAATAGATCTTAAGGATCTTTAGATCGATCTTTTATTGGATCTTTTATTAGGATCCGCCTTTTCTGTTGATAAGCACTTTTTTATCATAAAGATCATCGTGTTAAAGACGATCCTAGCTTGTGGAAAAGCTTGGATCCTGGGGCCGTGAACCAGGGTATAACCAGTGCTTTTATACACAGGTGGCTGGCGGGTTGGATCTAATACATGGATAACTATAGGTTTTGCAGAGGTTTACATGGTAGTTATGCACATTACCCCTGGGCATTGTGGGTAACCGTGTAGAACAAGTCGTCAGGATCAATCTGTTAATAACTTGGTGGATAGCGATCTGGGGATAAACGGGGAGATCAAGGCTTTTTTACCGGATCTCCCCCCTCCTGATCAGGCGATCATCTGCATCCAGCCCTGGATCCAGGCCTCAGCGGCATCTTCAGGGATCTCATGCTGGGTCACATCTATGTCGAGACGATCCCCGATCCGGCTGGCGCCACATTCGCTCAGCAGCAGATCCAGCGTCTTGCCGCCCTGGCAGAAGGTGTCATAACTGCTGTCGCCGAGGGCGATAACGCCATATTTCAAGGCATTAAGATCCGGATGCTGCTCGGCAAGATCCTTGGCGAAGGGTTGCAGATTGTCGGGCACATCACCGGCACCGTGGGTGGAGGTGACCACCAGCAGTATGGCGTCCGGCTCGGCCAGCACCTCGGCCAGGCTGGCTGGATTGTGGATCTCGGCCTGATGGCCCGCCTGTTCCAGCAGGTTGGCGACGTGGTCTGCGACATATTCGGCGGCGCCCAGCATGGAGCCGACGACGAGATTGAGTTTGGCCATGGAATGGATCCTGAGTTCAGACAATGAAACGGAAAGCCGAATTCTACCGCCAAAGGGTGTGGATAAATATGGATAAAGCTTGGGGATAATGGATCCTCTTTTCTTTTCCTATATAAGGCAGGATCCCCCATTTTTCGTCTGCCTCGGATCTTTTCCTCGGAAATGCCCCTGTCTGATCCCTCCTTTTTCTGCCCGACAGCTGCTGCTTTGATACGTCAGGTAACAATGCAGATGCAAATGATTAGCAATTATTGAATCGATTCGATCATGGCTCCTGTAGTAGCATTGCGCTGCTTTATTCGCCTGAGGAACCGGGCAGACCAGCTTGATCGGTCACCAATAATAAGAAACCAGAAACAACTCATTGATATTTGAGACACTTATATGATTGCGCAAAAAAACACCCTGACCGCAGCGATGCGAAATAGAGGGGCACAGCAACTGCTGCCGCTCTCCTGCCTGCTGGCAAGCCTGCCAGTACTGGCCGAACAACCGAAAGAATTGCCAAAAGCCAGCGAAACCATGGTGGTGACAGGTACCGCCATGAAGGTGGAAGTGCCCATGGCCGAGACGCCAAGGGCCGTCTCAGTGGTCAATCGTGAGGAACTGGATCAGCACGCCGTGCTGAAACTGGACGAAGCGCTGCGCTACCGCTCCGGTGTGCTCTCCCAATCCTATGGATCCGACAACGATGCTGACTGGTTCAAGGTGCGTGGCTTCGATGCCGCCTCCTATCTGGATGGCAATCGCCTGTTCAGCACCGGCTACTATGTGTGGACGCCAGAGCCGTTCGGTCTGGAAAGCGTGGAAGTGCTGAAAGGGCCCGCCTCGATCCTCTACGGCGAGGCGCCTCCCGGCGGCGTGATCAATGCCATCAGCAAGCGGCCGACTGCCACCCCGCAGGGGCAGCTGGATCTGCAGATGGGCTGCCGGGATCTTCGCCAGATCGGGGTGGATGTCTCGGATGCATTGACCGACAACAGTCGCTACCGTCTGGTCGCCCTCTATAGCGAGCGTGACGGCGTGCTGAACGATACCTATAACGATAGGGTTTATCTGGCGCCAAGCGTCACCCTGGATATCTCGGATCGTACCAGCCTGACCCTGCTGGCCAGTTTCAAGCATGACGAAGGTGTGCCGACCAACGGCTTCTTCCCTGTCTATGGCACTCTCAATACCAGCGGTGGCCAGATTGATCCCTCCACCAACCTGAGCCAGCCGGATTACGATCGCAATCGCAACACCCAGATCTCCGCCGGTTACGAGCTGGCCCACCAGCTCAACCAGACCTGGGAATTCAAGCAGAACGTCCGCTTCAACTACAACGATCTGCTGCTGCGCCAGACCTATATCTTCCCGACCTATGAAGGCACGACCGCCTACCGTGGGCTGGTCTACCGGGATGGCGACACCAAGAGCGCCACCATGGATAACCAGATGGTGGGTTACTGGAACACGGACAGCACGGAGCAGACCTTGCTGCTGGGGCTGGATCTGCAGCGTCACGTCAACGAAGGTCAGGAAGCCGATAACTTCGGCATGGGTTCCATCAATACCATGAACCCGGATTACAGCGGCTTCCCCGGTTTTGACGAATCCACCACCATCCACCAGAAGAGCACCAAGGGCCAGAGCGGCCTCTATGCCCAGCACCAGATCCGCTGGGACGATCGCTGGTTGCTGACCGGTGGTGGCCGCTTCGACTATGTGGAGACCCACAACATCAGCGAAGCCAAGAGCAAGGAGGAGAAACAGTACGATCACGAGCTATCCCTCTCCGGCAGCCTGATGTATCTGGCCGACAACGGTCTCTCTCCTTATATTGCCTACGCCGAATCGTTCGAGGTGTTGCCCGGGATAGATCCCAATACCCAGAACTCCTACAAGCCGCTCAAGGGCACCCTGTATGAGACTGGCGTCAAGTACGCCCCCAGCTTCCTAGACGGTTACATCAATCTGGCCCTGTTCGATCTGGAGCAGACCAACTCGCTCGTCTCTACAGGATCCGGTCAGCAGACCCAGGCCGGCGAAGTGACCTCCCAGGGTGTCGAGCTGGAAGGCAGCGTGCAGGCCACAGAGGCGCTGCGTCTCACCGCTGCTTATACCTACACGGATGCCAAGACCAACGACACCGGCAAGGGTGATCGCCGTGCCAGCCTGATCCCGCGCCATATCGCCTCCTTCTGGGGCAACTACAAGGTGCAGCAGGGAGTTGCTTCCGGTCTGGAACTGGGAACCGGCGTACGTTATGTCGGCTCCAGTGTCGGCATAGGCGCCGTGGATGCCAGCTACAACCCCATCTATGGTTCGGCCCAGGTACCGGCCCATACCGTATGGGATGCGATGATCGGGTATGACTTTGCCAAGAACTGGCGAGCCCAGCTCAACGTCAACAACCTGCTGGGTGAAACCTACGTGGCCAGCTGTGACTACTACTGCTACTACGGCGAGCCGCGCAGTGTGGTGGGCAGCATCAACTACCGCTGGTAACAGAGGTCGGGCGGGAGTCGTGACTTCCGCCCTTTTTTCCCCGCATACAGGCCCGTCATGGAACTCTTGTCTCTGGTTTACCGCCAATATCGTTGGCCCTTCATCGCCATTACTCTGCTCAGCCTGCTTAGCGCAGTGAGCGGGATCGGCGTTATTGCCTTTATTAATCAATCTCTTGTCGAATCCGTCGGCGATCCGCTGCCGGTACTTGGCCAACTGCTTGGCCTGATCCTGTTGCTGCTGGTGATCACACTCGGATCTCAATTGGCCCTGACCACACTCGGTCATCATTTCGTCTACCGGTTGCGGGGCCGTCTGCTCAAGCAACTGCTGGATACCGATGTCGCCCGCATTCGCCAGCTTGGCCAGGGGCCGCTGCTGGCGTCCCTCTCCAGCGACATAGGCCAGATCACCATCGCCTTCGTGCGCCTGCCCGAGCTGGTGCAGGGGTTGGTGCTCACTGTTGGTTCGGCCCTCTATCTCGGCTGGCTGTCACCGGCCCTGCTCGGCGTCACAGCACTCTGGGTCACTGTGACCATGGTGGTGGGCTGGCTGCTGGTGAACCGTGTTTATCGCCATCTCTCCCACATGCGTCAGGCGGAGGATCGCCTTTATCAGAACTATCAGGCCATCATAGCGGGCAGCAAAGAGCTGGCGCTCAATCGCGAGCGGGCCCATTTCGTCTACCACCAGCTCTATGAGCAGAACGCCCGTGACTATCGCCAGCAGATCATTCGCGCCGACACCTATCACCTGAGCGCGGTGAACTGGTCGAATATCATGATGCTGGGAGCCATAGGCCTGGTCTTCTTCCTGGCCAATGGCCTCGGCTGGGCCAACACCAATGTGGCCGCCACCTTTGCCCTGACCCTGCTGTTCCTGCGCACTCCGCTGTTGCAGGGGATAGGCGCCTTGCCGACCCTGCTTTCCGCCCAGGTAGCGTTCGACAAGATAGCCGCACTGGCGCTGGCCGAGCCGGATCCCGACTTCCCGCTGCCACCGGCACCCCGTGCCTGGCAACGCATCCAGCTGGAGCAGGTGAGCTTTCACTATCAGGGGGAGGGTGGCTTCGCGGTGGGCCCCATCAATCTCACCATTGAGAAGGGGGAGCAGGTCTTCATCATAGGTGGCAACGGCTCCGGCAAATCGACCCTGGCCATGCTGCTGACCGGTCTCTATCAGCCTGTGTCGGGCCGGATCCTGCTGGATGGTGAACCCGTCACGGATCGCAACGCCTATCTGGCGCTCTTCTCCGCCATCTTCACCGATTACCACCTGTTCCAGCATTTGCTGGGGCCCGAGCCCAAGGCCGAGCTGATCGCCGAGTGGCTGGATCGGTTGCAGATGGGCAGCAAGCTCGCCATCGAGGACAACTTTATCGCCGATATCGATCTCTCCCAGGGGCAGCGCAAGCGGGTCGCTCTGCTGCTGGCACTGGCTGAGCAGCGCGAGGTGATGCTGTTTGATGAATGGGCCGCGGATCAGGATCCCCAGTTCCGCCGCATCTTTTATCAGCTGCTGCTGCCGCGCCTCAAGGCGATGGGCAAGACGGTGATCGCCATCAGCCACGACGATCACTACTTCCCGCTGGCCGACCGCTTGCTGGAGATGCGTCAGGGCCAGCTCACCGAACTGACCGGCGAGCGGCGCGAGCAGGTCAGCCGGGATGCCGTCGCCCATCTGGATTGCGAGGTGCCGGCTTGATGCCGGCACCGATGAGACTGGCATCAGGCCAGCACAGGAACAGCTTATGTTTGAGATGAAAGCCGCCAGCTTCGCGGTAAACGGCCGCAAGCTGCTGCACCCCACTGACCTGCGTTTCGAGCAGGGACAGGTCTATGGCCTCATCGGCCACAACGGCTCGGGCAAATCCACCCTGCTCAAGCTACTGGCGCGCCAGCAGTCTCTGAGTGAGGGCGAGATCCTGTTCGATGACAAGCCGCTGACCGATTGGGGCAACCGGGAGTTCGCCCGTCAGGTGGCCTATCTGCCCCAGCATCTGCCGAGCGCCGAGAACCTGCTCGGGCGTGAGCAGGTGGAGATGGGTCGCTATCCCTGGCGCGGCCTGCTTGGCCGGATGGGAACAGAGGATCAGCGTCAGGTCGACAGGGCCATTGCTCTCACCCATACCGAAGGTTTTGCCGATCGGCTGGTGGATACCCTTTCCGGTGGCGAGCGGGGCAGGGTCTGGCTGGCCATGCTGCTGGCCCAGGAGAGCCGCTTCATCCTGCTCGACGAGCCGCTGGCCGCGCTGGACGTGGCCCATCAGGTGGAGGTGCTGACTTTGGTCAGGCAGCTCAGCCGTCAGCTCAACCTCGGCGTCATCATAGTCATCCACGACATCAACATGGCCTCCCGCTTCTGCGATCGGCTGGTAGCGCTGCACTCGGGTCGTCTGCTTACCCATGGCGAGCCAGAGCGGATCATGACCAGCGAGACCCTGCACGCCATCTATGGCATTCCGATGGAGGTCATGCGCCACCCGGCCCATGCCCATGCCATCGCCATCATCTAGGCGGGACAGCTATCTTGATATCTTCATTGAAAAGGGCCGGCTGGCTGCTCTGCCTGCTGGCTCCATTGGGATTGCAGGCCAGTCCGGCGAGCCAGAGTGCCATCACCGATACCGCTCGGCCGAGTGAGCACACACAGGTACTACGGATTGCCACCGTCGACTGGACCATAGCCGAAACCCTGCTGGCGCTCGGGGTGACCCCGCTGGCGGTGGGGGATGTCAGCGCCTACCGCGCCTGGGTCGGCGAGCCGTTGCTGCCGGCCGATGTGGTTGATATAGGCCTGCGGGCTCAACCCAATCGCGAGCTGCTGGCCGAGTTGAAACCCGATCGCATCCTCATCTCCCCGCTGGCGGCGCCGCTGGCACCGACCCTGTCCCGCATCGCCCCCGTGCAGTCCATCGCCCTCTATGATCCACAAACGGATCTGTGGCAGCGGCTCCATGAGGCGACCCTGACCATAGCGGCGCTGGTGAACAAAACGGCCGAGGCGAACGTGCTGCTGACAGATTTGAATCGGGAGCTCGAGCAGATGAAACAGACCCTGCCGGCGGAGCTGCCGCCCCTGCTGGTGGTGCAGTTCATCGATGAGCGCCATGTGCGGGTGTTCGGTCGCCACAGCCTGTTCGAGGCCGTGATGCAGCGACTCGGCCTGCGCAATGCCTGGCAGGGGGAGACAAATGCCTGGGGTTTCTCGGTGGCCAGCATAGAGCAGTTCATGGCGCTGCCAGCCGCGCGGCTGGTGGTGGTGAATCCCATCCCGGTCGGGGTGAGCGAGCGGCTGCAGGAGCCCGGCCTGTGGCAGCATCTGCCGCTGGTGCAACAGGCTCCGGTATTGCATCTGCCCGCAGTCTGGAGCTTCGGTGGCGTGCTCGCCGCCCGTCGCTTCGCCACCTTGCTCAGCGAGGCATTGCAGAAGGATGCCAGGGGAGATCGCCAATGAAACATATATTTCCATCCCCGTTGCTGCGACCGACCTTGATCCTGCTGGGGCTGACCCTTTCGCTCGCTTGCTGGGAGCTGGCCCGCCAGTTGCCGGGCGCGCTCTGGTGGCAGACCCTCTTTGCGCCCAATCTGGATGATGCCCGTCAAGCCGTGGTCCATTTCAGCTGGTTGCCCCGCTTGACGGTGACCCTGCTGGCCGGGGCCGCCCTCGGTCTGGCTGGCACCCTGATGCAGCAGGTGCTGCGCAACCCGCTCGCCTCGCCGACCACCTTGGGGGTGGCCTCCGGCGCCCAGCTGGCGCTGATGATGGTGACTCTGTTTGCTCCCTCCTGGTTGCTGCTGGGGCGTGAGTGGATCGCCATGGCCGGTGGCAGCCTCGCCATGGCGCTGGTGTTTGCCCTGGCTTGGCGTCGTCAGCTCAATCCCGTCGTCATCGTCTTCGCGGGGCTGGTGATCAACCTCTATCTGGCGGCCATCAGCATGGGGCTGCTGCTGTTTTTTCAGGAGGAGTTGAAAGGCTTGCTGGTGTGGGGCAGTGGTTCTCTGGCCCAGAACAGCTGGAGTGGCGTGCACTACCTGTTGCCCAGGTTGCTGGTGGCGGGGGGGCTGGCGGCTGCGCTGGTGCGCCCGCTGGCTGTGCTTGAACTGGATGATGCCAGCGCCCGCAGTCTGGGGGGCTCGCTCCAACACTTGCGACTGGCGGGGCTTGGCTTGGCGGTATTTGTCACCGCCTGCGTGGTGAGCGTGGTGGGGCTGATCGGTTTTATCGGGTTGGCCGCACCGGCCATGGTGCGGCTGCTGGGGATCCGCCAGCTCGGTCAGCGGCTGCTGTGGGCGCCTGTTCTGGGGGCTCTGCTGTTGGCGGCCACCGATCTGTTGCTGCAATCCGTCAGTCGATTCTGGCCCATGCTGATCCCGACCGGTGCCATGACGGCTCTGTTGGGGGCGCCGCTTTTGCTCTGGCTGATCCCGCGACTTTCCTTGAAGTCGGGCACACCCAAAGCGAGTACCGGTTTGCTGGTAGCACGACATCCGGCCCCGACTCGCCTGATCACCTTGCTGCTGCTCGGTTTGGGGCTCGCCATCATAGGCTCTCTGCTGTTCGGTCAGGGAATGCACGGCTGGAGCTGGCCGAGCTGGCTCAGGTGGCAGGCCCAGCTGGAGTGGCGGCTGCCGCGCACTCTGGCGGCGGGAGCTGCCGGGATCTTGCTGGCGCTGGCGGGCACCCTGCTGCAGCGGGTCAGCAACAATCCCATGGCGAGTCCGGAACTGCTGGGAGTGAGTGGCGGCACCTTCATGGGAGTGATAGCAACGGCACTGCTGCTGCCTGCCTTGCCATTGCCCATGATGCTGCTTGGGGGCTTGATCGGGGCTTTCGGTTGCCTCTTGCTGCTGGTGCTGGTCAACCGCAAGCATGGCTTCCAGCCGGAGCGGATCCTGCTGTCCGGCATCGCCATCACGGCGCTGTTCGAACCATTACAGGCGATAGCGCTGGCCAACGGCGATATGCGGGTGCAGCAACTGCTCTCCTGGATGTCCGGCTCTACCTATTACGTCACCCTGCCGGTGGCTTATGGACTGGTGGCACTGGCGGTATTGATGCTGGCTGCCTGCCTGCTCATCAGCCGCTGGCTCGATCTGTTGCCCATGGGACCGGCACTGGCAACCGCATTGGGAATTCGCCTCAACCGTGCCCAGCTCGCGATACTGCTGCTGGTGGCCGTGCTCACCGCCAGCGCCACCCTGGTGGTGGGGCCGCTATCCTTCGTTGGTCTGCTGGCCCCGCACATGGCCAAGCTGATGGGATTGGTGCGGGCGCGCTGGCACCTGCTCGGTGCCGCCGCTTCCGGTGCCCTGCTGATGGTGTCGGCGGACTGGATCGGCCAGCAGATCCTGTTCCCGCAGGACGTGCCGGTCGGGCTGGTCTCCACCCTGTTAGGGGGCGCTTACTTCATGTGGTGCCTGCGCCGCCTCTAGGTGTGTGGATGACAAATGCACAAAAAAGAGCCCGGGATAATCCCGGGCTCTTTGTTTCAAGGCTGGCGCCGACTCATGTGCCGAGGCAGACAGCCAACTCAGAATGCCAGTGAGGTGGACAGAAGGAAGGTACGTGGAGAACCCAGTCCGCCGGACAGTCCGCTGCCGTTGCCACCGCTCCAGGAGCCGAGCCAGTAGGCATGATTGGTGAGGTTTTGCACCGAGGCTCGTACCGTCACCTCCTTGGTGGCAATCTTGGTGGTGTAGCGGGCCCCCAGGTCGAAGGTGGTGTAGGGGGAGAGCGACATGCGGTTGTCATCGGTGACATAGCGCTTGCCGACAAACTGGGTATTGCCGGTCAGCGTGAGCCCGGGCAGGGCGGCGAGGTCGTATTCCAGCCCCAACTTGGCCATCACTTTGGGCACCCCGGTCGCCTGGTTGCCTTCATTGGCCTTGTTGAGGGCCTTGGTCAGTTCGGCCTGGGTATAGGAGGCTCCCCCCAGCAGGCGCAGTTCCGGAGTCAGCTCGCCAAACAGATCCCACTCAATCCCCCGGTTGCGCTGTTCACCGTAGACCCCATAGACATTGCTGACCGGATCCGTGTAGGCGCTCGGTTTGGCTATCTGGAACAGGCTCAGTGTGTGGGCGAACTGACCCAGATCCAGCTTGGCGCCGACCTCATACTGCTTGGTCTGGTAGGGCTTCATGATTTCACCCGCATTGCTCGCCGTGGTGGGCGCCGTGCCCCCCTGGCCCAGCCCCTCTATGTAGTTGGTGTAGAGGGAGAGGTCATCCCGTACCTTGACCAGGATGGCGGTGGCTGGCGAGAGCCGGCTCTCGTCATAGTGGGAGGTCTGCGCGCCGCTGGCGCCATAGTTGGTGCTCTCCACCGTCTGATGTCTGGCGCCGACTGTCCACTGCAGGTCCCCGTCCAGGAAGGAGAGGGTGTCCACCAGGGCGACACTTTCCAGCTTGGCGTCGCTGCTGGACGTCACTGCGCCAAAACCGCTCTGATCGGGGGCCGAGCCAAAATCGAGGTGGTCATAGTTGGTGATTGTGTGTTTGGGATACATGCGATCCTTGAAGCTGAGCTCCGAGGTGTAGTGCGTGGCAGCCAGTGACCAGGCGTGATCGACAGGGCCCGTGCCGAGGTTGCCCCGCAGACCGGCTTCGCCCGAGCGTTGGGTGCCGTCCCGTTCGGAGCGAATGGCCATGGCGTTGATGTCCCCCGCATTGTTGAGCAGGGTATTGCGGGTGATCAGGGCTCTGTATCCCCCCTCTCGCTGGCCCCATGCGGCAAAGGCCGTCAGCGAGTCGGTCAGGTCGAACTCCCCCCGCAATACGGCTGCCCTGGTGTCATTGATGGTGTAGGCCCAGGCCGGAGCCAGTGAATAGTCGCCCTTTTTGGCTGTGGGCAGCTGGGTGACAGTGCTGGCGATGGAGGAGATGCTGAAGTAGTTGACCCCATCCACCTCTTCATGTTGCCGATAGAGATCGAGGGAGGCGCGGGCCCGCTCGTTGCGCCAGTCGAGGCCAATGGAAGTCAGCTCCATCTTGTGCTGCTGGTCATTGACCGGGGTGTCACCATCGCGGTAGACGCCATTGAAGCGCACCCCCCACTGTTTTTCTTCCCCGAAACGGCGACCCAGATCCAGATGCACGCCGCCGAGCCCGTCTGATTCATAGGTGGCGGTCACCTTGGCCAGAGGATCCTTGCCGGCGCGTTTGGGCATTATATTGATGCTGCCCCCCACGCTGCCGTCTGGCGGCATGCCGTTGAGCAACACGGACGGGCCCTTGAGCACGTCGACCCGCTCGGCCATCTCGGTCGAACTGCGCATGTTGGGCGCCATGCCGATCAAACCGTTGAAGGTCATGTCACTGGCCGTGGTGCTGAAGCCACGCATGTAGAAGGTCTCGAAGATGCTGCGTTTGCTCGGCACATAGATGGATGCATTGGTGGCACCTGCGAGGGAGCCGATATCCTGGGCCTGCTCGTTCTCTATGTATTCTTCTGTGTAGCTGACGGTGTTGAAAGGGGTATCCATGAAGTGCTTGTTGCCAAGCAATCCGACCCGACTGTCAGAGGCCACCTGGCCACCGGCATAGGTCTGGCGCCCTTGCACCACCATGACCTCATCGGCACTGACCCCGGCTTGTCGGCGAACCTTGTAGTGTCCTTCTCCCGCAGGCTCGGCCACCAGATCGTGACCACTCAACAAGAGGGCCAGACCCTGGGGGGGACTGTATTGGCCTGCCAGCCCGGGGCTGGTCATCCCTTGCATGGTTTTATCATCGAGATCCAGGCTGATACCTGTCTCGGACGAGAAGGTCTTGAGCGCCTGGGCCAGAGAGCCAGCCGGGATAC
Source organism: Aeromonas salmonicida subsp. salmonicida (assembly GCF_001643305.1). Classification (GTDB taxonomy): domain Bacteria; phylum Pseudomonadota; class Gammaproteobacteria; order Enterobacterales; family Aeromonadaceae; genus Aeromonas; species Aeromonas salmonicida. Next base: position 34,531 of record NZ_LSGW01000099.1, on the reverse strand, counting down.
TGAGGCTTTTTGTGGTCGTGACCGACAGCTCCGGGGATTGTGCCTGCGCCGATGGGGCCAGGCCGAGCAGCAGTGTGCCACTGACACCGGCCAGAATGGCCAGACGTGCGGCCACGCCCAGCTTGTTCAAGGAAAAGCGGGAAACGGTTTGTGCCAGAGGGGGATGGGCGAGCGCTGCAGGATGCAACAGATGGGGCTTTAACATTCAGGATTCCTTTCTATTCGAGGAGGTGATTGATTGTCTCCTTCTGTTTTCCGAACGAGACTTCACAACCCTCAAATAAAAATGAATATCATTTGTATCTTTGTGGCCCGGCAGCATAACGGCCAGTGATTCAGCCGCGACAGCCGGGCAAACAGAGTGATCCTGTCAGCTGCGGTAGCCCGTCATCACTTCATCGGCAATGCGGGTCAGACAGGTCACGCTGGCCGTGCAGAGATACCAGGTTTCCGGGTCGACAAAGATGACCTTGCCACTTTTCCACGCCTTGGTCTGGCGCAGCAGGGGGTTATCCAGGCTCTGGGCATTGAGTGCCGCCCGCCGCTCCATCACGGCCGTCCTGTCGATCACATAGAGGATGTCCGGATCCGCCTGCTGGATGAACTCGTTGGAGATGGGCTGCCCATGGGTGCCTGTTTCCCTGTCAGGACCCGCCGGCTGTACCCCAAGGGTATCGAAGATGAAGCCATACCGTGAGTGTGTGCCGAAGGAGGTAAAGGCGCCGTTATTGTGCAGCACTATCAAGGCCTTTTCCGGTCGGTTCCGGGTCACTTCACGCACCTGGGCTATCTTGTCGTCTATTTGCTGAACCTTTTCGCGCGCGAGATCCTCTTTACCCAGTATCCTTCCGAGGGTGAGCAGGTGAGCCTTGGCGGTTTCCAGTACATGCCCCTGGTGATTGGTCATGTCGATGTCGTAGTGCAGGGTCGGCGCTATCCGGCTCAGCTCCTGATAACTCTGGGCTTGCAGGGGGGAGATCAGGATGAGATCCGGCTTGAGTTTGTGCAGTCGCTCCAGGTTGGGTTGTATGGTGGTGCCCACATCCATGACGTTGGGATCGTCTTTGTATTTGCTGAGGAAGTGAGCCACATAGTCTTTGGCGATGCCCGCCACGGGGGCGCCCAGCTGATCCAGGGTATCCAGTTCACTCATGTCGAATGCCACCACCCGCTCCGGGCGGTGGGTTATCCGTGTCGTACCCAGCTGGTGTTCGACAGTGACCATGGGATCGTTTGCCGAGGGTGTCTGTGCCGCCGATCCTGATGAGGCGTCATCACACCCCATCAGGCCAGCGGCCGCCACCAGCAATATTCCGTGTACTGCATGTGCCTTGTTCATCCTCATAGCGATTCTCCTGACAGGGATGGGTTGAAGTAGTTGCAGACGAAGCCGTTTTGACTCGGCAGTATCTCGAAGTCCAGTTCATAGAGGTCTTGCAGACAGGCACGGGTGACCACCTGGCCGACCGGGCCACTGTGGGCGATGGCGCCTGCTTTCATCGCGACTATGTGGTCGGAATAGTTGGCGGTAAAGTTGATGTCGTGTACCACCAGAATGACGGTGCGGCCCTGTTCATCACAGAGGCGCCGGATGGCCTGCATGATGTTGACCGCATGCTTCATGTCCAGATTGTTGAGGGGTTCATCCAGCAACAGGCAGTCGGTCTGCTGGGCAATGGTCATGGCCAGAAACGCCATCTGTCGCTGACCACCGCTGAGCTCATCCAGATAGGCCTTGCGCAGAGGCTCAAGGGCCAGAAAATCAATGGCGTCATCGATTGCCAGCCGGTCCTGGCGGGTGAGGGCTCCCTGGCTGTAGGGGAAGCGCCCGAAAGAGACCAGCTCGTCAACGGTCAGGCGCAGCCCGACGTCCGGTGACTGGCGCAGGGTCGCGACCCGTCTGGCATAGTCGCGGGTGGGGATCTGCTCGATATTGATCCCGTCCATCAGAATTTTGCCCCGGCTGACGGTGAGCAGCCGGGCAATCGACATCAGCAGCGTGCTCTTGCCTGCGCCATTGGGCCCGATCAGCGAGGTGACCTGGCCGGCGGGAAAGGCCAGGGTGACATCGCGCAGCACTGGCTTGTCACCGTAAGTCTTGTGAACATGTTCCAGGGTGATCATGGGGTGCCTTTCGTTTTGACCATGAGGGCGAGAAAGTAGGTGCCACACACCAGGTTGATGAGGATGCTGACCGTGGTGCGGTAGTTGAACAGCTGCTCCACCAGAAACTGGGCGACGATAAAAATGGCGATGGCAATGGCGCAGCCCAGCGGCAGGGTGACCCTGTGGCGGAAGGTGCGTGCCAGCGCATAGGTGATATTGGCCACGAATACCCCCATGAAGGCCGTTGGGCCTACCAGGCTGGTGGATACGGCCACCAGCACGGCGATCAGGGCCAGTTGCAGCCGCACTGTGTGCCGGTAATCCACTCCCAGCGAGATTGCCTGGTCACGGCCCAGGGAGAGCACATCCAGCACTGCCAGCCGTCGGTGGGTCATGATGCCGACCAGGGTGATCAAGGCGGTGCCGAACAGCAGTTGTCCGGGCTGTACCCGGTTGAAGGTGGCGTAGCTGAAGCCCTGCAGGATGGAGAATTCACCCGGGCTGGTCTTGAGCTGGATGAACTGGGTAAAGGTGCCGAGCACCATGGTCAGCACCAGGCCCGCCAGCAGCAGCTGATAGAGATTGGTCTGCCCCTCCCTGAACAGCCAGCGATGGACTATCCAGGAGTAGCCCAGCATGAACAGCAGTGACAGCAGCACGTTTTCCTGCCGGTCCAGCAGGATCAGGCTCTGGCTGCCCAGCGTCAGTACCAGTATGGCTTGCAGCAGCAGATAGACAGCCTCGTATCCCATGATGGCGGGAGTCAGGAGCCGGTTGCCCGCCAGCGTCTGAAACGTCACAGCCGATACCGCGATACAGATGCCCGCCAGCCCGATGGCGGCAAGACGCATCAACCTTTGGGGGATCACATAGTCGAAGTCCAGATCCGACCCCACCAGCAGAAACAGCAAGGCCAGCACTATCACCAGCGCCCAGATGCCATAAGGGATCAACAGGTGCTTCATGCGCGTCTCCACAGGATCATCGACAGGAACAGCACGCCCCCCACGCTGCCTGCGGTCAAGCCTATTGGCACTTCGAAGGGGTAGATCAGCAGGCGGCCGAGAATGTCGCACGCCAGCAGCAGCAGGGCGCCGCTCATGGCGACGATGGGCAGGGTTTTCTTCAGGTGCTCACCGTAATGCATGGCCACCAGGTTGGGAATGACCAGACCGACGAAGGGGATGGCCCCCACTGTGATGACGGTGGCGGCTACCGTGACCGCCACCAGCACCAATCCCAATGCCGCCGTTGCCGAATAGCGCAGTCCCAGGCTGGTGGCCGCCTCTTCCCCCATGCCCAGCACTGTGAAGCGATGGGCATAGAGATAAGTGAGCACTGTGATGGGCAGGATCAGGTAGATGATCTCGTAATTGCCTTCGACCACCTTGGAGAAATCCCCCAGCAGCCAGCCCTGTATGCTTTGCAGTATGTTGTGCCGATAGGCATAGAACTCGGCGATGGCGCTGAGCACGCTGCCATACATGAGGCCAATCACGGGGATCAGCACAGTATTCTTGAACTGAATGCGCCGTATGATGGCGATGAACAGCAGGCTGGACAGAAAGCAGAACGCCAGCGCCACCAGCATCCGCCCCGTGGTGCCGGTTGAGGGGAGCTGGGTCAGCGCAATCAGGATGCCGAGTTTGGCGGCATCCAGCCCACCCGAGGTGGCCGGTTCCACAAACTTGTTTTGCACTATCTGCTGCAATATGACCCCGGACACCGACAAGCCGGCCCCGGTGAGCAGGAGTGCCGCCAGTCGGGGCAACCGGCTGGCGGTGAGGGTCAGCCAGCTGTCGCCCGAGAAGGACCAGAGCGCCGCCAGGGATATCTGTTTGGCCCCGACCAGCAGGGAGACGCCACTGAGCAGGATCAAGAGGGTGGGCAGTACCGCTGGTCTCAAGAGGTGGCCTCGTCACGGACGGCGCGGCTGATGCGCCATCCCTTGGCGGCTTGCCGTTGTGCCAGGAAATGGGCATAGGGACCGGACTGGCGGCTGAGTTCGGCATGGGTGCCCTGTTCGCGTACCTTGCCCTCTTCCAGTACCAGTATCTGGTCTGCCATCTCGACCGTCGACAGCTGGTGGGCGATGACAATCAGGGTTCGTTTCCCTCGCAGACGCGCCAGCGCCTCGGCGATGGCGGCCTGGTTCTCCGCATCCAGGGCTGCCGTGGCCTCGTCGACCAGCAGTATGGGGGCATCCTTGATCAGAGCCCGGGCGATGGAGATACGTTGCCGCTCACCGCCAGAGAGGCGGGCCCCCCCTTCACCCACCTGAGTTGCCAGACCCTGGGGCAGGCGCTCCAGGATCTCGCTCACCCCGGCTTGCATTGCCGCGATCAACACCTCTTCATCGCTGGCGTTCGGTTTGCCGATGCGGATGTTGTCGGCAATCGAGCCCTGGAACAGGTAGGCATCCTGGAAAATCTGGCTGATCTGGTTGGCCAGTACGTCGCCGGTTATCTCCCTGACATCCACGCCACCCACCTTGACCTCTCCCTGGCTGACATCGAAAAAGCGTGCGATCAGCCTCAGCAAGGTGGTTTTCCCCGAGCCGGATGCCCCGACCAGCGCCGTCATGCTGCCCGGTTCGACTCTCAGGCTGACGTCACTGAGCACGGAGGGTTGATTTGCGGCATACCGGAAGCTGACGTTGCACAGCTCGACCGAAGCATCGGTCGGGATGCGTGGTGAGTGCGGGGCCGACTGGGGAGCTTGCGCAAAGATGTCTCGCAAGGCATCCAGTTGTCCACGGACGCTGCGCAGGATATCGCTGTAACTGGCCACATCGAGCAAGGGATCGATGAAACGGTTTATCAGCACCAGGGCCACCAGGGCGGCAATCAGCCCCTCTTTGTCCACGCCAGCACCTGCATTTCCCTGCAACCACAGGGTCGCGGCGATCAGCAGGGCGGCAAAGCCGGCTTGCACCGCCCAGAGATTGAGTCCGGATGAGAGTGCGGTGAGCTGGATAAGCTTTTTGGCGGATTGCTGTTGCTGCGAGATGGCCTGCTCGAGGAAGCGGGTACCGCCGCGCTCGCCATTGAAGGCTCGCAGCACGGATTGTGCCTGCGCGAATTCGACCATGCGCTGGCTGGTGGAGGCGGCATTGCGGTGGAACTTCAGGTCAGCCGCTTGATTGAGGCGGCCAGTGAACCAGAACACCCCCACCATGAGCGGCAGGGCGACCAGCGCCACCAGCCCCAGGGTCAGGTTGATGGCAAACAGAGCCGCCAGCACTACCAGGGGTATGAGGGAGCCGGTCAGCAGCGGGGTAAAAACATGGGCCGGGAGCTGGGCGATTTCCATCATCCCCTGTGATGCCGCGTGATTGAGCCGGGCTGTGTTGGCAGGGGTAAACCAGCCGATGGGCAGGTTGCCGACGTGCTCGCCCAGCTGATGGCGACCCGTCTGGAGGACGGCAATGCCGACCGCTATCCCCGCCTTTTCCACCTTGCGCCTGAGGTACCAGCAGAGCACCACCCCCGCCAGCTGGACGAACAGCCAGCTGGCTGCACTGTTCACCTCTCCCAGCAACAAGTGCCTGAGCACTGGGATCAGGGTGACTATGGTGAGGCCGCAACAGAGGCTGTAGATCACTGCCAGCCAGCCATAGCGACGCAATATTGCTGTGTCATCGTCCAGCAGACGAACAAAGGTCTTCAGCATTGGGGGACCGCCTCTTCATGCTCAGGGGATTGTCTTTTCTCTACGGGAATGGCCTTGTCATAGCGGCCCTGGGCCCACAAGCGGGCATAAAGGCCATTGAGTGCCAGCAGTTCGTCGTGCCTGCCCTGTTCGCAGAGGGTACCGTTGTCGATCACCAGGATTTGATCGGCGTTCATGACGGTGTCGAGTCTGTGTGCGATGACGACCAGGTTACGGCCATGGGCAAAGGCCGAGAGTGCCTGTTGCAGCTTCACCTCGTTGTCGGCATCGGCCGCCGCAGTGGCTTCGTCAAGCACCAGCACCGGCGGGTCGAGCAGCAGGGCACGGGCTATGCTCACCCGTTGCAGTTCCCCACCGGAGAGCTGCGCATCCTCTCCGACCACTGAGTCGTATCCATGCGGCAGCGCCAGAATGCGATCGTGGATATTGGCGAGTCGTGCGACGGCTTCAACCTCTGCCCGGGTGGCGTTCGGACGACCCAGCGCTATGTTGTCGTGCAGACTGGCGTGAATGAGGCGCACATCCTGCAAGACAAAGCCGATGTGTCGATAGAGCCGGGCGCTGTCCATTTGTCTGAGATCGACCCCGCCAAGGGTGATCCTCCCTGCATCCGGATCGAAGAAGCGCAGCAGCAGGCGTGCCAGAGTCGATTTCCCCGAACCGGATGCCCCGACAATAGCGGTGACAGTGCCAGGCTGCAGGGTGAAGTTGATGTCGGTCAGCACCTGTACCTGATCGTCATAGCCGTAGCTCAGTTGCTCGACCCGGATCTCCCCGTTTGCCGGCTGCTGGGAGTCGGCTGCAGCAGTGGTGTCCAGCACGGGAGTCTGCAGCAAGGCATGCACCCGCTGGGCAGCGCCGGTCGCATTGTTCAGGTCATGGGTGAGGTAGCTCAATAGCAGCAGGGGGGCGCAAAGCCCTGGGGCCACCAGCACGAATGGCAGCACATCGGCTGGTGCGATCCAGCCGGCACTGACCAGCACGACGCCCCCGGCCAGCACGACACCGAGCACGGAGGCTGGCGCCATGATGGCGTTGGCATTGGCCATGGCGCTGACCAGGGGGCGGGTAAACGCCTTGAAGGCATCGGCAAAGGCATCGATGGCTTCGCGGTAGCTGCTGTGGAGCTTGCCCTGAACACCGAATGCCTTCACTACCGGAATGCCGCTGACAAACTCGACCACGGCGTTGTTGATCCGCGCCATGCCGGCACCGAACTGCTGCATGTTGGCGGCGCTGGCGCTGTGCGCCCTGGCGGAGAACAGGAAGAAGAGGGGAAAGGGCAGCAGCGAGATGATGGCCATGCGCCAGTCCATGAAGAACAGGTAGGCAATCGAGATGGCAACGGCACCGGCGCTACGTCCCATGGTCGTGAAGAAATGGGCCGTCAGGCTGTGCAGTGTGCCTATGTCATCTTGCATCGCCTGTTTCACTTCACCCGATGCCCGGGCCGTGAACCAGCCCAGCGGCACTCTGGCCAGGCGGCGGGTCAGCGCCTGGCGCAGATAGCCAGTGATGCGGTTGTCGGCGAGGTGAGCGACCAGATCGCCCGCGGAAATGAGCGTCATGCCCAGAAACAGACTCGCCAGGCTGGCACCGACAATCAGCCAGAGTTCTTCAAGCTCCCACCCAGTACCCTCCTGGTCGAGCACCAGCTGTGCAATCCGGGTGATACCCGCCAGGGGAACCAGTGTCAGCATGGAACCAACGGCGGCGAGCAGGGCGGCAGCCAGCAGCTGGCCACGAATGGGTGAAAGGACTCGGGCAATCGGACCCGCGGCTTTGGAATCAAGAATGAACTCGTCGTCTACCTTCATGAATACTTCTCCACTGTGGGGTGATGGCGGCCATGTCCCACCGTCTCGTTTGCATTGGGCTGACACGTCTCTTGTGGTTTTCCGAACGGGCGGATAAAAACCTCAAATGAATCTTTTTACGGCCGAAGAAAGCTCAGCGTCCCGCATCTGATTCGCACTGGTGACAGGTCTGCAGGCCAAGGGCTATGTACTTCTCAACGGAAGAGACCGAGACCTGCAGTTCGGTTGCTATGTCCTGGTAGCCCATACCATTGAGTCTCGACAGCAGCAGTGCCTGGCGGATCTTGGGTGGCTTGCGCTGCAACGCCATATCGACCGCGCCCAGAGCTTCGCGCATCAGTGCACGGGTCTCTTCGGAAGGTTCCCTGAGTGCAGGTTGCTGGGTTTGGCGTTCGAGATAGCGGGCTTCCAGACTGCGGCGGCGATAGAGATCGATCAGTTTGCCTTTGGCTATTTGCATCAAATAACGGCGCGATTCGCTGGCCGCGGGAATATGGCCCTTATTGATGAGGTGGAGGTAAATATCGTGAGCCAAATCCGCTGCATCGTACGAATTTCCCAGCTTGCGGCGGAGCAGGCGACAGAGCCATCCATGATTGTCCCGATATAACGTCTGCCACTGTTCCTGCAAGGAGCAAGCTTCCCTCTCCACGGCTCTTTTCTCCCGAATACAGTGTTTTTCTTTTTGATAATAAAAATCTATATGATAATCATTTACAAGATATCCTGTTCGTAGATATCAAGCAATGCTCTTCACTGACTCTGACAGCAGGGGAGCTATCTCAGTGGTTTTTGACAGAAAAACCGGCATAACCCAATGGTCATTATTCACAATTCAGCAAGGAGGCCACTCTTGCCACTATGTTACTCCGAGGTATTGCCCGAAATACCTGTGAGCACTCATGAAGAAAATATCTGGTTGTTGCAACAACAGCATCCGGAGCAAGTCATCAAGCACCTGGAAGTCTGGCGGCTGGATGACAATGTCGATATTTCATTGCTCACTCTGACTATTCAGTCATTAATAACGGCCTTGCCGGATTTGAATTCCCGCTATCTCTTCAGTGATGAAGGAGACCTTTATAAATACAGGGTTGATGGCTGGTATCCCTGTCTGGAATTTATCCGGTTGTCTTCGGGGGACCTCGATACCACCCTTGGCTCCCTTCATACGTCGCCCTGGGATTCTGCCAGTCAGCCGCCGTTCAAGGCATTCATTATCCATGTAGAACAGTGTGTTATGTTCGCATTGATGTCTCATCCCATACTGGGGGAAGCGTGTTGTCTGGGCCCGCTGGTGGCCAGATTGCGTGATGAGTACGGCGCCCTTGCTCCGCATCTGCCTTCTCTGGAAATGACAAAGCTATCGATAAACTCAGGCGTGTTAGCACCTGAAATTACCAATAACCAGACGGAACACACGGAAAGGGACAAGCTGGCGCTTATTTTACTTGATGAGTTTCGTATTGCTTTATCCAGCCCTGAAATGACGCTTAATGATGACTTCTTTGATTTTGGCGGCCACTCATTGCTGGCTACGCGCATTATTGGCAAGTTACAGAATCGTCATGGTATTGAGTGCCGTTTCAATGATTTTTTTGAGTCGCCTTCTGCGGCTGCCCTCGCTAAAAAAGCAGTATTGAATAGCCCGCCTCAGCAAATACCTTCACTTGTTGTTGAAAATACCAGCCAGCAGGCACCACTCGCGCTGGCACAAGCGTCATTGTGGCGAGCCTATGCTGCCCATGATTTTGGCACCATCTTCAATCTGCCCTTTGCGCTGTATTTTATTGATGAAGTTGATGAAACGGTTTTTTTGCAGGCATTTACAGACCTGATAAAACGCCACCCCAGTTTGCGAACGACTTTCCATGTGCAAGACGGTCAGGTATTCCAGCGTATTATTCCCGTTGAACATCTGGGCCAATATCGGTGGTTCTGGCACAGCGCTGAAAGCGGAGGTGTCTCCCTGGCCAATGAGGCGACCTATCAATTCGATCTCTCCCGTGAGCTGCCGATCCGTATCCGTTTCATTCGGGATGTGGCGACTGGCCGTCAGCACCTCTCATTCCTGGTTCATCACATGGTGGTGGATGAGTGGTCCATCAATCTCATGATGGAGGATCTCGCCAGCGCTTATCTTGCCCGTGCGGCAGATCAGGCGCCGGTATGGGCCACGCCAGCGCTCGATTTTCACGGATTTGCACGGCAGCAGGCAGAGCAGGGCATCAATCCCCGGCACCTGGCGTACTGGACCCGGATGTTGCAAGGTGCTGCCGACGAGCGGCGAAAGCAGCGGCTATGTGCTCCGTCCGAGGGCCAGGGTTCTATCGCGGCGCAGTGGCTGGAGCTCAAGCTCGAGCAGGGGAGTCTCGACAGTTTGTATGCCTTCGCCAGAGGCCATGACTCTTCGCTCTTCAATCTGGTGTACACGGCGATTGCGGTATCCCTGCACAAGCTGGATGACCTGAACGAGATCGTCATAGGGACCTCGGCATCCGGACGTACCGATCCGGCATTCTTTGATACAGTGGGTTACTTCACCACCATGGTGGCGCACAGGGTCGAGTTCGATGAGCAGGAGTCTTTCGGCAGTCTGTTGAGGACGGTTACACATACCATCAATGACTCCATGTCCTACGCAGACATCCCGCTGGAGCAGATCCAGCAAGGACTTGGCATGACGGCGGCAGAGGGTCTCCTGTTCGATGTCTATGTCCAGATTCACGCCAAGAATGCCTTGAACGGGCGCTTGCCTACCCCTGCCGGTGAGGGGATCCGCTACCGACAGATTGATCCTGACAAAACGGAGTCCATGTTCGGGTTGCAGTTCGAGATCATGGAGGATGTGCTGGAAGGGGAGCGCAGATTGCGGCTGGTGATCACCTATAGCGCCGAACGCTACAGCAGGGATTGGGTCGAAGCCCTTTGCGTTGTGCTGAACCGGCTGTTCGGTCTGATGACAAGTACCGGTACGAGTGCATGTCGACTGGCTGATCTGGCACTGCAAAAGGAGGCATAAACAGTGTTCTGCCCCCTGTCAGCCGACAGGGGGCAGAACACAAGGCTAGGAGGTTGGCAGCCCGTAGTGCTGGAAGGTGGAGGTTCGGGGCAGGCGATACTGCTCCCGACCAAGCAACTGATTGATGATATGTGCATTGCGGTTGGGGCCTATGCCCAGATCCGGTGAGCCCACCCCATGCTGAAATATTTCGGCATTCTGAACAAAGATCCGCCCCTGTCCTCTGTCGCAACGACGGGCCGTGAAATCTGGCTGGACTATGCAATCCCCCTGCTCATCAACGGCCAGGACTGTGCCTTTGAGCCGTTCAAACCACGCAGGCCACGAATGGGCATAACCGGTTGCGGCGACGATGGCGTCGGTCTCCAGTGTGCAGTGCTGATCCAGCTGGGTGTGATGGCAGCTCATGTGCAGGGCACCCTGGCCATCCAGTTCTTCCACTCCTTCTATGGTGCAATGTGAGTAGAGCACCAGGCCTGGCGTCTCTCCGCCGATGGATCTCTCATAGAGCAGATCAAAAATCTCGCCAATGGTCGAGAAGCTGATGCCTTTGTAGAGCAATCCTTGCTCCGCCACTATCTCCCTGCGCCGCTCTCTGGGAAGAGAGTGGAAGTAGTGCATGTAGGCGGGGGTGAAGCACTCCTGTCCCAGCTTCGAATATTCCATGGGGTGAAAACCGGCCGCCCGGGTGATCCACTGAATGGAGGCACCGGCCTGGACCTGTTCCGGGGTCAAGGCGCTAAAGAGCGCCAATACGCATTCGGCGGCACTCTGCCCCGAGCCAATGACGGTCACCCGTTTGCATTGCGAGAGCTGCTCCCTAGCATGCATGAACCGGGCTGAATGCATGACGAGAGGATGTTGGCATTCCCGAGCCCAGTCGGGCAACCAGGGGGTGGTGCCTATGCCGATCACCAGATCGCGGCTGCTGTAGCGCTGTACGGCTCCGGTTGCTGATGTGCTGTCGATGAGAAACCTCTCCCTGGTGTCGTCATAGCGGACATCGATGACCTCTTCGCCAAAGTGACAGCTCGTTAGCTGCTGCGCGGCCCAGCGGCAGTAGTGGTCATATTCCCGTCTCGGGATCAGGAAGTGATCGTAGTAATAGAAGGGGTAAAGCCGATCCTGCTGGTGCAGGTAGTTGAGATAACTCAGGGGGTGGGTCGGGTCGGCCAGTGTCACCAGATCGGCCAGGAAGGGCACTTGCAGTGTGGTGCCCGGCAGCAGCAATCCCTCATGCCAGCGAAACGCAGGTTTGCGCTCGAGAAATACCCCCGTCACTTCACTGTGACGGGAGAGCAGGGCTGCCAGCCCGAGATTGAAGGGCCCGATGCCAATACCGGTCAGGTCAACGCTTGTGATATCCATAAAAAACTCCGAGGGAATGACAATGAACCCCGGGGAGCGCGCTCTCCCCGAGGCTTGATTGGTCAGGAACCGGGGGACCTGAGCAGGGCTTCCACATCCGCTGCATTGCGGCAGCGCAGCAGTTGTCCCGGTGACAGGGTTCTGGAGAAGTGGTCCCCCAGGCGTGCCGAGATGACCTTGAGGTGTTGGGGACGCAGCCCCAGGCTGGTGAAGTCGAGCTGACTGCTCATCCCTTCATTCCGGACCTGTCCCAGCACCTCCAGATAGATATTGAGCACGGCGCCGCCATCCGTCGCACCAGCACCAGCACCAGCAGTGGCCTGTGGTGCCGATCCCCCCTTGTCTGATGAGGTCAACCTGCTGCGTGCTGCGCGCCGGTCCGGCTTGCCATTTTGTGTCAGCGGCAGGCTGTCGACCTGGATAAAGCGCGTCGGCACATGGGAGGCTGGCAGGTGTTGCTTGGCATGCTCGCGTAACGAGGTGATGGAGACAGTTTCTCCATGCTTGCCCACATACAGGGCCCCGATACAGAGTTCCCCTTGCTGCTCGGCGCCGTAGTCCACCACCAGTACATGGGCAATGGCCGGGTGCTTGATGAGCTCGATTTCGATATCAGGCAATGAGACGCGCACGCCACGCACCTTGATGTAGCCGTTCACGCGGCTGTCGAACATCAGGGTGCCGTCAGCCCGATAACGGCCCCGATCGCCGGTACGAAACGCCCTTGTCTCCTCACCGGAGCCTGACGCAAGGGTGACAAAGTCCTGCTGTGTCAGCTCGCCATTTTCCAGGTAGCCGAGCGCCAGGTTCACCCCTGTGGTATGGATGCGACCGGCAACCCCGGTCGGGCAGTGCTCCCCTCTTTCATTGAGCAACCAGTAGCCGTTGCCCGGCAAGGGCGTACCGTACGGTATTTTGTCCTGATCCCTGGCGCCGATCTGGTGCCAGATACTCCAGATGGTGGTTTCGGTCGGTCCGCCCAGTGATGCCAGGCGGGCCGAAGGCAGCCGCGTGCGAAGTTCGGCTATGATGCCGGGTTTGATGTAATCCCCCCCTTGCGCGATCAGCCGCAGGCTCGCCAGCCCCGTTGCCTGACTGCATGAGAGCAACATCTCGAGCATGGCCGGTACAGAGCACCAGAGGGTGACGCCATGCTGCTCCACCAGCTGATTCCAGCGCACCGCATCCTTTTCCGCCCCCGTTTCTGGCTGTACCAGAGTGGCGCCAGCGCTCAGACAACCGAACACATCGAAGACCGACATGTCGTGGTGCAGTGGTGTGACCGAGATGAATACATCGTCAGGGGTGACTTGCCATGCCTTGAGCGTGCTGCCGATGACATTGGCCGTGGCCCTGTTGTTGAGCACCACGCATTTGGGCTTACCGGTCGTCCCCGAGGTGTAGAGGTAGTAGGCCGGCGCCAGGTGTTGGGAGCGCCCGACCCAGGGGGTGCCGCAGATATTATCGTGGGGAGACGCCAGCAGCGCCGCTGGTGTGACAGTGGGGTAGTCAGACTCGAGCCCGTCTGCACAGATGATCAGGTCAGGTCGACAGTTCTCCAGCAAGTAGTGCAGCCTCTCGGTGGGTGAGCAACTGTCTATCGGTACCCAGACCACGCCGCTCAGGGCGCAGGCCAGGGTAGCCATGGTGTGCTCAGGGCTGCGGGGCAGACAGATGGCGACGACCTTGCCTGCCGTGATCCCCTCTCTTTCGAACGCCCCCATGATCCGCAAGACGCTGTCGCCGAGAGTGCGATAGCTGATGCGGCGATCCCCCTGTATCAGGGCAATCTTGTCATTGCCGGCATCGAAAAGATGCGCCGCCATACGCTCGAGGAAGGGGTCCGTGTCTGCCCCTGTCTTGTCACTGTTATGGCGATAGTGGCCCGTATCAATGATGGCGCTGGCATCAATATCAAACAGGCCGGAGGTGACTATATGGCGGCTTGCCTTGTCCAGCGCCGTGAGGATTTCGCACACCAGGTCGCTTTCTATTGCCTCACGGGCATAGTCGATATCCAGTACCAGGGCGCCATCCGCGCGGCTCGAAAAGCGAATGTCCATCGCCACCTGCGGGGTCTGGGTCAGCCCGGCACACAGGGTCATGGTGCTGCTGCCGGTGGCTGTTGGCCAGGAGAGTCCATTGGTGATGACAATGGGTAGCGCCGGGCCTGTACCCCGGGTTTCAAACAGCTGACGGGCAATATCCACCCCGGAGAAGGCCAGATGCTGCAACCCTTCCATCACATCGTTTTGCAGCTGGTTTGCCCTGTCTACCAAGGTGTCCCTGGCGCCACACCACTCGACGGCGATGAAGCTGGATCGGTTGGCAAGCGGGCCCGAGGGCAGGGGGGCGACCGGAATGGCGACACACAGATCTCCCTCGTCGAGCCAGCGGGACAGCACATCCAGGATCAGGGCCATGATGGTGGTGTTTTTGAAAAAGTGCTGTCGGGAGCCCAGTTTGCAAAGCTGGATGAAGAGGTCAGGGGGAATGATCAGGCTCTGTCGCTCGTAACGGGCGGTAGGGATCTGATCCAGTGGCTGCTTCCATGGCAGCCGGGGGGCCCCGTCCAGCCCGGCGAGTTTATGCGTCCAATACTGGGCATCAGCCTTGCGCAGCTCAGGGCTCACGGGGGCGTCCTGAGTCGCCGTGATGGAGGGCATGTCGGGCTGATGACCCTCGAACAACTCCAGCATCAGTGCCGCGATCGAGCGCCCGTCGAGGATGAGCGCATCGAAGCGAGCGAAAACAACATGCTGGTCATCCGGCAAATGGAACAGGGTCAAGTTCCAGGGGGCATGCTCGAGACTGAAGAGTGCGTGGGTATAGTGGTTGCGATGCAGCTCGAGCCGTTCTTGCACCGTGCTGGCAGAGAGGTGGCGCAGGTCGATTTCCTCAAGGTTGACCCTCTCCTCGTCACTGACGTACTGGATTACTCTCTCGGGATCGACAAGGGTGCGCAAACTCTCGTGGCGTTTGACCATGGCGTGCAGTCGCTGTCGCAGCGTGGCCGGATCCAGTCGCCCGTGGTATTCGCGAAACTCCTGCATGGCGACTCCCCCGAGTGGGAACTGGGTGGTGCGACCCAGCAGATAGGCTCGCTGCAATGGTGTCAGAGGTGTTTCCATCAGAGGCTTTTGTGGCGTCAGCGCTTGGTCAAGGGTGGCTGGATTGGCGGCCACTGTGTGAACCTGAGTGACAAAATCGTTGAACAACCGGGTGATCCAGGCTTGCGGCAGTGCATCCAGGCGAATGTCCCAGTTGATCAATATGCCGCCATCAATACGGACAACTTGTGCATCCAGTGCGACCTGAGGTCCCTGGGAGATGACCCAGTTCATGGAGCCAAACACACTGTGAACCCGTTCGGAAAACAGCTCGCCACCATCCAGATCCAGCGCTGCCGTGAACACCACAGGGGCTAGCTGGGCTGCACCATGGTGACGGGAGAGATCGCGCATCAGGTTGACACCTGAGTAGCTGCCATGACTGAGTCGTTCGGCCATCTGGCTTGCCAGTTGATGGCAGAGCCCTGCCAGGGTATTGGCAGAGGTCATGTCGACATCAAGGATGGTGAGATTGGCGAACTCCCCGACGATTTGTTCTGTCCCCTCAATCACGGGCTGGCGCCAGAAGAAGGGCAGATTGAGACGAAATGTCGTGTCGCCCGTGGCCATGCCGAGCTGATGGGCAAACAGCCCCAACATCAGGCTGGAAGGCGTCATTCGTCTGTGTCGGGCCAACTGGATCAGGGTTTGACGCTCTTCGGGGGAGATCCATGCACTGAGGCGGTGGCTATCGGGGGATGAAGCAGCATGTGCTGGCGCTGGCAGCGAGGGGGCCGGTGCTATCTGTGACAGCCTGCTGCGCCACCAGGCTCTGTCTTCCATTCTGGCTGCTTGATGCACGGGATCCCGATTGATTGCATCGCTCCAGTCGAAGAAGGCTGGAGGGGTTTGCCGTGGCGAGTCCGGGCATTCATAGAACAGCGCCAGGTCTTCCATCAGCACGCGGAAGCTGGAGGGATCGACCGCTATCATGTCGGTATCGATATGCAGCCTGCATGCATCCTCCCCCAGAAGTGATACCGAGAAACGCGCAGCTTGCCCCCGGGCCAGGTCAAGGCGTTGATGTGTCCACTCCTGGCGCTTGCGCCTCAGTGCCTCCGCCCGTTCTGCATCACCCAGCGTCTTGAAGTCATCAACCTCAAGGCGTTGTGATGGTGCCATTTCAGCCACTGTCTGCATGCCGTCAGGGGTTATCTGAAGTCGCAGCATGGGGTGTGCTCGATACACATGTTCAAGGGCGCGGCTCAAGCGTTGCAGGTCGAGGGCATGGCAATCGAACTCGGCGTAAAGATGTGCAGAAACCTCACCCAGTGCTGAGTGATTGCCTCGGCCAATCCAGCAAGCCGCCTGCATGGAAGTCAGTTCTCTCATATCTCGCTCGTAATGTTGACAAGGCCATTCATTTGGTTCTTTATATATTTACCAGTGAGAATGGTTTTCATTTCAAGTTTATTTTATTGAGTCAACCTGTATGGGGGGGAAGCAAGATAGTCTGCAACGGATCTACTGCGGAATGGTTTAAGGTGTCCGCTGGAATGCGGGACAAGTATTTTTCAACTCTATTATCTTGGGCGAAAAATTGTCATGACAAATGGCAGGCTTATATCCCTGCTCAATGTGTGGAGGCGTTAGGTCCATAGTTATGATGTGGGTATTTGTGTCTGCTGTTATTTACAATGACATCAACAATATGAGGCTGGTTTCACATGACCAATCCAGAAATGATTAGCCATCAATGGCTACAAGAGCGCGTACAGCAACTTATTGAAGACAATGACACCGAGCTGGATCTGGAAGAGAGCCTTATTTTATATGGGCTAGACTCTTTGCGAGTGATGCGATTTGCTGCTGAACTTAAAGAACGCAACATCCATGTCAGTTTTGAAGATCTGATAAAATCACCAACATTGGCTAGCTGGCGGGAGTTGATTGCCA
Organism: Aeromonas salmonicida subsp. salmonicida; assembly: GCF_001643305.1. Taxonomy (GTDB): domain Bacteria; phylum Pseudomonadota; class Gammaproteobacteria; order Enterobacterales; family Aeromonadaceae; genus Aeromonas; species Aeromonas salmonicida. Next base: position 17,540 of record NZ_LSGW01000099.1, on the reverse strand, counting down.
ATCGACAAGCCATTGCAAGATAAACGTAAATTATAGTTTTGACAGCAAGAGTCCGCGTGATGGCTTTTTACTTTTATTAATGGTTGTTTCACCGCCATCCCTTACGATTAATCATCGGCAACTTGATAAATCAAGGTGCGGATTGCCAAACTACACCACCAAATGTGCAGGCATGCCTGCATAGCGCTAGCCATGGGTATGATAATGGGTTTGTCATCAGAAGATGCCGGGAAAATAGAGTCGTTTTGGCGGTATTGTGTGCAGCATCAATATTTCAATATCGGTTATCCAGAGGCGGCTGACTTTGACTACTCCGCTTTAAACCGTTTTCTAAACTTCTCTATCAATAACTGTGGTGATTGGAGCCAGCAGAGCAACTACCTTCTCAACTCCTTTGATTTTGAAAGAGAGGTGATGCAATTCTTTGCAACCCTGTTCTGCATTCCTTTTGAGCAAAGTTGGGGTTATGTGACCAACGGTGGTACTGAGGGGAATATGTTCGGATGCTATCTGGCCCGCGAGTTATTTCCTGAGGCAACATTATATTACTCAAAAGATACACATTATTCGGTTGCAAAGATCATCCGACTATTGAGAGTAAAGTCATGTATGGTCGATTCACTGCCTAATGGCGAGATGAATTATGATGACCTGATCAATCGAATTCGACTGGATGGAGAGCGTCACCCTATTATATTTGCCAACATAGGGACGACGATGACAGGGGCGACAGACAATATTGCCACCATTCAAAGACGCTTGAAAAAAATAGGAATCACCAAGGGGGACTATTACCTGCATGCCGATGCTGCATTGAGTGGCATGATCTTGCCCTTCATCGACAACCCTCAACCTTTCTCTTTTGCCGATGGCGTCGACTCGATAAGTGTATCGGGTCATAAAATGATCGGTTCTCCCATTCCCTGCGGGATTGTCCTGGCCAGACGCAAGCATGTCGAGCATGTCTCGGTTGAAATAGATTATATCTCGGCATGTGATCAGACAATCAGTGGCTCGCGCAATGGCTACACCCCGCTACTGCTATGGATGGCAATAAAAAGCCGATCATTTTCAGACTGGCGTCAGCGAACGCAGCACTGTCTTGATATGGCCCAATATGTCATCGAGCGTTTTCACGCCAAAGGTATTCATGCCTGGCGCAATCCAAATTCGATCACTGTGGTTTTCCCAAAGCCTGCTGACCATATATGGAAAAAGCACTGTCTGGCCACATCAGGAAAAATATCACATATCATCACCATGCCTCATCACACCGGGAAGGAAACCCTGGACAGGGTGATCAATGACATTGCTCTGGATAGAGAACCTGGCCGCGGTTTGGCGCATGCGTTGACTGTCTGATAGCACCAGAGTCGACGGCCTTGCCATGGTGGATGCGGTTGCAGGGCGAAAGCCAGCTCTCGCCCTGTTTTCTTGCGTTACTCTGGCTGCTTCTCGCTAGATTACTTGCCGATGCAGAAGCTGGAGAAGATGCGACCGAGCAGATCGTCGGAGCTGAACTCGCCAGTGATCTCGGACAGAGACTCCTGCGCCAGACGCAGCTCTTCGGCCACCAGTTCACCGGCGACATAGATTTCCAGCTGATCTTTGGCCACCAGCAACCGCTCGGCGGCGCGCTCCAGCGCATCCAGGTGGCGGCGGCGAGCCATGAAGCCCCCCTCAGTGTTGCCCTGGAAGCCCATGCAGGCTTTCAGGTGCTCGCGCAGGGCGGGTAGCCCCAGCTCTGTCTTGGCTGAGATGCGGTAGACGGCGTGGCCCAGCTCTTGGCTTGGAGCCAGATCCTCCCCGGTCAGGTCTGCCTTGTTGCGTACTACCGTGAGGCCGATGTCTTTTGGCAACCGATCAACAAATTCCGGCCAGATTTCCCGCGGATCGATCGCATCGGTCGTTGTGCCATCCACCATAAAGAGCACACGGTCGGCTTGCTCTATCTCGGCCCAGGCACGCTCGATGCCGATCTGCTCTACCTTGTCCAGGGTATCGCGCAGGCCGGCAGTATCTATGATGTGCAGCGGCATGCCATCCAGGTGGATGTGCTCGCGCAGCACGTCGCGGGTGGTGCCGGCAATCTCGGTGACTATGGCTGACTCGCGTCCGGCCAGGGCGTTGAGCAGGCTCGATTTGCCTGCGTTGGGACGACCGGCGATCACCACCTTCATCCCTTCCCGCAGCAGGGCCCCCTGTTTGGCTTCACTGCGCACACCGTCCAGCTCAGCCATGATGGCGTAGAGATCGCCTGCCACCTTGCCGTCGGAGAGAAAATCGATCTCCTCGTCCGGGAAGTCGATGGCGGCTTCCACATAGATGCGCAGCCGGATCAGGCTCTCCACCAGTTGCTGGATTTTGCTGGAGAACTGCCCCTGCAGGGAGTGCATGGCGCTGCGGGCGGCCTGCTCGCTGGACGCTTCAATCAGATCGGCGATGGCCTCGGCCTGGGCCAGATCCAGTTTGTCGTTCATGAAGGCGCGTTCGCTGAACTCGCCGGGACGGGCAGGGCGCAACCCCTTTATTTGCAGGATACGGCGCACCAGCATGTCCATGATGACGGGGCCACCGTGACCTTGCAGCTCCAGCACATCTTCTCCGGTGAAGCTGTTGGGGGCCTTGAAAAGCAAGGCTATGCCCTGATCCAGCGGTTGGCCTTGCTCATCCTTGAACGGCAGATATTCGGCATAACGGACCCGGGGAAGCTTGCCGAGCACTATCTCGGCGACCTGTTCGGCGGCGGGGCCTGAGACCCGGACTATGCCAACGCCGCCACGGCCGGGCGCGGTGGCCTGGGCCACGATCGTATCTGTTGTCATCTTGCTTGGCTCGTATGTTCGGTAATTGGGGACATTGTAATAAAAAAGGCGGCCTTAAGGCCGCCTCTTTTGTCATCAGGGGGAAGATCAGGTGCGGGTATGCAGCCCTTTCTTCTCCAGCTGACGATAGATGATGGTCTGCTGGGTAATGGAGATGACGTTGCTCACCAACCAGTACAGGGTCAGGCCAGCCGGGAACCAGAGGAACATGAAAGTGAAGATGATCGGCATGAACTGCATCACTTTCTGCTGCATCGGGTCGGTAATGGTGGTCGGACTCATCTTCTGCAGATACCACATGGAAGCACCCATGAGGATTGGCAGTACGAAGAAGGGGTCCTTCACTGACAGGTCGGTGATCCACAGCGCGAACGGTGCGTGACGCAGCTCAACGGATTCCATCAGTGCCCAGTACAGAGCGATGAAGATAGGCATCTGGACCAGGATAGGCAGACAGCCACCCAGCGGGTTGACCTTCTCCTTCTTGTACAGCTCCATCATGCCCTGGGACATCTTCTGGCGATCGTCACTGAAGCGTTCCTTGAGCGCGGCCAGCTTGGGCTGGAGCATGCGCATCTTGGCCATGGAGGTGTACTGGGCCTTGGTCAGCGGGAACATGATACCGCGCACCAGCAGGGTCAGCATTATGATGGCCACACCCCAGTTATGCACAAAGCCCTGGAACACGGTCAGCAACCAGTGCAGCGGTTGGGCGATGAACCACAGCCAGCCGTAGTCGACGGTCAGGTCGAGGTGGTTTGCCACCTTGGCCATCTGGTCTTGCAGCTTGGGACCCACCCACAGCTTGCTGGTCACTTCGGCCTGCTGGCCGGCAGCTACGTCTACCAGCGGCGCCTTGTAGCCAATGATGGCCTGGTCTTTACCAGGGATCACTCGGCTGTAGAAGCTGTTGGTATCGTCGGCATTCGGTGCCCAGGCAGAGACGAAGTAGTGTTGCAGCATGGCGACCCAACCACCCTTGGTGGTCTTGTTCAGGTCGGCATCCTTCATCTCGTCGAAGGTGTACTTCTTGTAGCGACTCTCTTCACTGGAGAAGGCGCCACCACGGTAAGCACTGGCTACCATGGCGTGACCTTCCTGATCCTTGGGTGTGGTCACGGTCTGCTTCAGCTGACCGTAGAACTGCACCTGGACCGGCTCGGCAGATTTGTTGTCGATCTTGTAATCGACGCCAATTGCATAGTCACCGCGCTTGAGCACGAACTCTTTGGTGAAGACCACACCCTTGCTGTCGGTCCAGGTCATCGGAACGACGACTTGATCCTGACCATCGGCCAGCTGGTAGCTGGTCTGGGCGGCTTCATAGGTGGGACGACCCTGGGCCTGGCTGTCAGGACCATCGCGACCCACCAGGCCGCTTTGGGCGACATAGAGGCGGTCAGGCTGACTGGTCAGCAGGACGAAGGATTGATCCTTGCCCTCTTCCAGTTTGTGAGCCAGCAGCTCGGCAGAAACAATGTCACCGCCCTGGGTATCCAGGGTCAGCTTGAGCACGTCGGAGGAGACGGTGATCAGCTTGCGTGCGGCGTTTGCGTTGGCTTGCTCGGAAACCTGAGGAATATCACCGGTCTGACCGGCTTCAGGTACGAAATGTTCGGTTTGGGCCACGGTAGTCGGGGCCGGCTTCGGAGCCTTGTCGGACTCCCACTGTTGCCAGAGCAGAAAGCTCACGAACAGCAAACCGATCAGGATAAGATTGCGTTGTGATTCCATAGTCTTCAGTTTCTTCGCTTTGGTTGCGGAACCGGGTCATAACCACCCTCGGATAAGGGATGGCATTTTAATAGACGTTTGCTGGCTAACCAAACGCCTTTTATGAAACCGTGAAGTCGGATGGCTTCTATCGCAAATTGGGAACAAGTTGGCGTGAAACGGCAGCGCTGCCCCAGCAGGGGACTAATGATTAGCTGATACAGGCGTATCAGTTTGACAGCTACCCATTGCAACGGCGTGACAGAGTGCGCCATAGCTTTTCCAGTAACTTGAACAGCTCCTCGTTATCCATCTCTTTGACGCCACCCTTGGCGATCACGACGATGTCGATAGCGGGCAGGCTGGCTTGATTGAGACGGAAGCTTTCCCGGACCACTCGTTTGACACGATTACGCCAGACGGCACGCTTGAGTGCTTTTTTGGGCACAGCGAGGCCAAGACGGGGATGTTCGAGAGTATTGGGACAGGCGAGAAGAGTAATTTGCGGAGAAGCGGCCCGGACAGGCTCGGCGAAAACGCGTTTGAAGTGTTCGGGAGTTAACAGACGTAACTCCCGAGAGAAGGTGTGCGGCGTTGGCATTAAACTACCAGACGGGCACGACCCTTGGCACGACGAGCGGCCAGAACTTTACGACCGTTGGCAGTTGCCATGCGGGCGCGGAAACCGTGAGAGCGCTTGCGCTTCAGGTTGGACGGTTGAAAAGTACGTTTCATGATTCGATTCCGTATTTCTGTACAGTTTTGATTGTCACACTTAGCCGACGCGCCAGCTATAGCGTGTGACGACTAGCAAAAGAGGCCGAATTCTAAACAGAGTTCGGCTTTTAGTCAATCCGCCGTTCCCTCTCATCTTGCCCTGACTCATCAATAAGCAGGAGAAGCTGACAGGATCCGGAGGATCAAGGGCTCCGGATTATACTGGCAACCCGGGGTTAAACAAGGATCCTCCAATAAAAAAGGCGGCCAGGCCGCCAAAGAGAGAGCTATTTAAGTACTTTTCGCAAGAACTCCCGGGTGCGGGGATCCTTGGGATCGACCAATATCTGATCCGGCGGGCCCTGTTCCACGATCCGGCCCCCCTCCATGAAGATCACCCGATCGGCAACATCACGAGCAAATTCAATCTCATGGGTCACCACCACCATGGTTTGGTGCTGGCGTGCCAGCTCCTTCATCAGGCCAAGTACCTCGTCGACCCACTCGGGGTCGAGGGCCGAGGTGGGCTCATCGAACAGAATGACCTTGGAGTGAGCCGCCATGGCGCGGCCGATGCCGACCCGTTGCTGCTGACCGCCGGAGAGAGACGCCGGGTAGGCATCCTGCTTGTCGGCAAGCCCTATGTCCTTGAGGATGCCGAGGGCTGTGGCGCGGGCCTCTGCCTTTGGCTGCTTCCAGACGGTGATCAGCCCTTCGGCTATGTTGTCGAGCGCCGTCTTGTTGGCGAACAGGGCGTAGTTCTGGAACACGAAGGAGGCGCGCTTGCGCAGCTCTATGGCCTGCTGCTCGCTGGCGTTTGCCAGATCCAGCTGCAGATCATCGATGGCAAGGGTGCCTGCATCCGGTGTCTCAAGCAGATTCAGGCAGCGCAGCAGCGTCGACTTGCCGGTGCCGGAGGGGCCGATAATGACCACTATCTCCCCCTTCCTGACCTCCAGATCTATGCTGTTGAGCACCTTGTTGCCGTGAAATGCCTTGGAGAGGCCTGTTAATTTGATCATCGCAGACTTCCTTTAATAGGCACGGTTCAGGTGCACTTCCAGCAGGTGCTGCAAGCGGGTGAAGATGATGACCACCACCCAGTAGACCAGGGCCACCGCCATGAAGCTCTCGAAGAACTTGAAGGAGGAGGAGGCTTCCATCTGCGCCTTGCCCATGATCTCGGCCACTCCCAGGGTAAACGCCAGCGAGGTGCTCTTGATCATGTCGATGAAGTAGTTCATCAGCGACGGGGTCGCTATGCGTGCCGCCTGCGGCAATATGATCCGCCGCATAGCCTGATAGCGGCTCATGCCGATACTGAGCGCCGCTTCCATCTGACTCTTGTGAATACCCAGGATGGCGGCACGGATCGACTCTGCCATGTAGGCGGCGAAGTGCAGTGTCAGACCGACGATGGCGGCGGTAAAGGCATCCATTCCCACGAAGACGGGGAACAGTTGCGGCAGTCCGTAGTAGAGCAGGAACAGCTGGACGAGCAGCGGCGTACCTCGAAAGAACGAGATATAGAGCATCGCCAGCCAGTGGATCACGGGGATGCGAAACACCCGTACTATCGCCAGGGTCAGCGACAGCACGAGTGCCAAGACGAATCCCCACAGGGCCATTTCCATCGTGGTGCCCAGGTATTTGAGCAGGATGGGGAACAGCCCTAGGGTGTACTCGAGGTCAAATTCCATCATTTATTTGTCGGTGATATCAGCTGCGAACCATTTCTCGGAGATTTGACGCAGGGCACCATCTTTGCGCATGGCGGTCAGGGCGTCGTCGACCTTCTTCAGCAGAGCCTGCTTTTCAGGCGTCTTCAGGAAGGGCAGGGCGTTCTCAATAGTCTCGAACGGTGCGCCAGCCTGTTGCAGCGGCAGCTTGGATTCCTTGATCAGCTGGGCGGTGGAGACGCGGTCCATCACGAAAGCATCGATGCGACCCAGGGCGACATCCTGCTCGAAGCTGGAGTCATAGGTGCGGATATCGATCTTCTTGTTCGGGTCGTTCTTGCGCAGCAGTTCTTCGAAGTTGGAACCCAGGTTAACAGCAACCGTCTTGCCTTCCAGATCCTTGATGCCGTGGATGGTGCTGTTGCCCTTGCGGACCACTATCTGGGCGCCGTCATAGACGTAGGGTTGGGAGAAGGCGTACTTGGCCTTGCGCTCGTCAGTGATGGTGATCTGGTTGGAGATGGTATCGACGCGGCCGGTTTCCAGCATGCCGAACAGGCCGGAGAAGCTGGCGGTCACGAACTCGACCTTGTAGCCGGTGCGCTCACCAATCTGGTTCCACATATCCACCTCGAAGCCTTGCAGCTTGTCCTGCTTGACGAAGGTGAACGGGAAATATTTGCCGGACATGCCGACCTTGATGGTTTCCTGGGCGATGGCTTGACCGGACAGGGCGGCCAGCAGAATGGCGGCACCGGAGACCAGCTTGATGGATGATGTCATGGGGATTCCTCTCTCTGTTGTTCTGTATTTTTAGTTGTAATGACTGGATTTGCGTTGATGTTATTGGAATAAAACCCAAAGAATAAATGATATTTGGTTATATAAAATAACCGGTTAAGGTCAGGATCCCCGGGGCCGTCCGGGTGGGATCAGGCTGTGGGTAACTTTGGGGATGAAATCAGATTCATCGGTGCTGGATCCTTGAAAGTCAAGGATCTTATTTGCCGGATCCACGAGGTGGCGGCTAGAGATCCAGCCGCTAAAAACGTAGAATAGCCGGTCTTTAGTTAATCAATTGACGGGAGTTTAGAGTGACTGCTTCGCTATGGCAGCAGTGCCTTAACCGGCTGCAAGATGAGTTGCCCTCGGCAGAATTCAGCATGTGGATCCGGCCGCTTCAAGCGGAGTTGAGTGACAATACTCTGACCCTGTATGCACCGAATCGCTTTGTTCTGGACTGGGTACGAGACAAGTATCTCATCCGGGTTAACGGCATCATCAATGAACTCTGTGGGGTCGATGGCCCCACCCTGCGTTTTGATATAGGTAATCGTCCCCATCCCGTTGCGATCGCAAGAGCGCCGGCGCGGGGTGCTGCGCCTGTGAATAACTTGCAGAAGAGCTGGGAAAGCAAGGCTGACGCCAAGCCTGAGCCGAACCACAAGAGCAACACCAACGTGAACTATACCTTCGAGAACTTCGTCGAGGGTAAGTCCAACCAGTTGGCCCGTGCGGCTGCCCGCCAGGTAGCCGACAACCCGGGTGGCGCTTACAATCCTCTGTTCCTCTATGGCGGCACCGGTCTGGGCAAAACCCACCTGCTGCATGCCGTTGGCAACGCCATCAAGGAGCGCAAGAAGGACGCCAAAGTCATCTACATGCACTCCGAGCGGTTTGTGCAGGATATGGTGAAGGCGCTGCAGAATAACGCCATTGAAGAGTTCAAGCGTTATTACCGTAGCGTCGATGCCCTGCTCATAGATGACATCCAGTTCTTCGCCAACAAGGAGCGCTCCCAGGAGGAGTTCTTCCATACCTTCAATGCGCTGCTTGAAGGTAACCAGCAGATCATCCTGACCTCGGATCGCTATCCGAAGGAGATCAACGGTGTCGAGGATCGTCTCAAGTCCCGCTTCGGCTGGGGCCTGACGGTAGCGATCGAGCCGCCGGAGCTGGAGACCCGCGTCGCCATCCTGATGCGCAAGGCGGATGAGAACCAGATCCACCTGCCGGACGAAGTGGCCTTCTTCATCGCCAAGCGTCTGCGATCCAACGTTCGTGAACTGGAAGGCGCTCTCAACCGGGTGATCGCCAACGCCAACTTCACCGGCCGTGCCATCAATATCGATTTCGTGCGCGAAGCGCTGCGCGATCTGTTGGCATTACAGGAGAAGCTGGTCACCATCGACAACATCCAGAAGACGGTGGCTGAGTATTACAAGATCAAGCTGGCGGATCTGCTGTCCAAACGCCGTTCACGCTCCGTTGCCCGTCCGCGTCAGCTGGCGATGGCACTGGCCAAGGAGCTGACCAACCACAGTTTGCCGGAGATAGGTGATGCCTTTGGTGGCCGTGACCACACTACCGTTCTTCATGCCTGCCGCAAGATAGAGCAGCTGAAGGAGGAGAGTCACGACATCAAGGAGGACTATTCCAACCTGATCCGAACCCTCTCTTCCTGATATGACGGTGAGTGGACAGATGCAGCGCGAATATTCCAACCTGATCCGAAACCTTTCGTCCTGATAACAACGGAGAGCACAGATGCAGCTCGAAATTAGCCGTGAGGCCCTGTTACGTCCTCTGCAACTGGTGTCCGGTGCCCTGGGTGGCCGGCCGACCCTGCCGATCCTCGGCAATGTCCTGCTTGATGTCAGCCAGGGTCTGCTGTCGCTGACCGGGACTGACCTGGAAGTCGAGATGATAGGTCAGGTCTATCTCAATAATGAGAGCCAGGATGGCCGCACCACTGTGCCGGCGCGCAAGCTGCTGGATATCTGCCGCGGCCTGCCGGAAGGCGCGGACATTCGCCTCAACACCGAAGGCGAGCGCCTGATCATCCGTTCCGGTCGTTCCCGTTTCAACCTGTCGACCCTGCCTGCCAGTGAATATCCGAATATCGAGGATTGGGAATCCGTGCTCGAATTCGACATTGGCCAGCTGGAGTTGAAGAAGCTGATCGATGCGACCCAGTTCTCCATGGCGAGCCAGGACGTGCGTTACTACTTGAACGGCATGCTGTTCGAGAGCGAGGGCCACGGCCTGCGTACCGTGGCGACCGACGGCCACCGTCTGGCCACCTGTCGTCGCGAGGTAGTGGAAGAATCGCTGCCCGATCATCAGGTTATCCTGCCCCGTAAAGGTGTGCTTGAGCTGGTGCGCTTGCTGGAAGCGGAAGACAAGCCGGTAAGGCTGCAGATTGGTCGCAGCAACCTGCGCGCCGCGCTGGACGGCTTCATCTTCACCTCCAAGCTGGTGGATGGCCGCTTTCCGGATTGGCGTCGGGTTATTCCGCGCAACAGCGACAAGGCCCTGATCGCCGGTCGTGAGGATCTGCGTCAGGCATTTGCCCGCGCCGCTATCCTCTCCAACGAGAAATTCCGTGGGGTGCGTCTCAATCTGCAGGAAAACCTGCTGCGCATTACCGCCAACAACCCGGAACAGGAAGAAGCCGAAGAGCTGCTTGACGTACAATACGAAGCCAGCGAGATGGAGATCGGCTTTAACGTCTCTTATGTGCTGGACGTGCTGAATACGTTAAAATGTGACCAAATTCGGATTAGCCTGAGCGATTCCATCAGCAGTGCCATTATTGAGGATTTTGATCATCAGGATGCTCAGTACGTGGTGATGCCGATGCGGATCTAGTCGTGTCCCTGGTCAAACTCCAGCTCAGCGACTTTCGCAATATCCAGCAGGCCAGTCTCAAGCTGTCCCCCGGTCTCAATATCCTGGTCGGGTGCAATGGCAGCGGCAAGACCAGCGTGCTGGAAGCCATTCACTATCTTGGTCTCGGTCGCTCCTTTCGTACTCACCTGACCGGGCGGGTTATCCGCCAGGGGGAGCGGGCCTTTACCCTGTTTGCCCAGTGTGAACTGGAGGGGCGTCAGGTGCCCATCGGGCTCGCCAAGGACAAGAGTGGCGAGACCCAGCTCAAGATCGCCGGGGCCCAGGCCCAGCGACTGGCCGATCTGGCCGAGCTGTTGCCGGTGCAGTTGATCCATCCCGATGGCTTCAACCTGCTGACGGGGGGGCCCCAGGCTCGCCGGGCCTGGCTGGATTGGGGCGTTTTCCATCAGGAACCGACCTTTTTCTCCCTGTGGGGACGAGTGCGGCGTCTGTTGAAACAGCGCAATGCGCTGTTGCGCCAGAGCACCCAGTATCGCCAGTTGGCGTTCTGGGATCAGGAGCTGGTGCGGCTCGGGGGTGAACTGGCCGAGTTTCGCGCCAGTTATTGTCAGGCCATTACGCCCCTGATCAAGGAGATGACGGCAGATTTTCTGCCCGAATTCGACATCAGTCTCGGTTTCTATCGGGGCTGGGAGAAAGATACCCCCCTCGGCGACTTGCTGGAGGCGGGGTTTGAGCGGGATCGTACGCTGGGTTACACAGGGGTAGGCCCACAGAAGGCCGATGTGCGGCTCAAGGCGAACGGTGTGCCTGCTCAGGATATTTTGTCCAGGGGTCAGCTGAAGTTGTTGGTCTGTGCCATGCGACTGGCCCAAGGGCTCTATTTGAATCAACATAGCAGCCGTGGCTGTATTTTTTTAATTGACGATTTTGCCTCTGAACTGGATGTCGACAAGCGCCGTTTGCTGGCCACAAGGCTGAAGCAGTGCGGTTCTCAGGTGTTTATCACCGCCATCGACACCGGTCAGCTCGCAGACATGATGGATGCGAATGACTGCAAGTTGTTCCACGTGGAACAAGGCAAGATCTCCGAAACGTTAGAGAAGGCAGAGAGTAAGCTATGAGTGAAAATACTTACGACTCCTCGAATATCAAAGTACTGAAGGGCCTGGATGCGGTCCGGAAGCGCCCGGGGATGTACATCGGCGATACGGATGATGGCTCAGGTCTGCACCACATGGTGTTTGAGGTCGTCGATAACTCCATTGACGAGGCTCTTGCTGGCTACTGCTCCGATATTCTGGTCAAGATCCATTCCGACGGTTCCGTATCCGTGCGTGACAATGGCCGGGGTATCCCGGTAGACATGCACGAGGAGGAGGGCCGCTCCGCCGCAGAAGTCATCATGACTGTGCTGCACGCCGGCGGTAAATTCGATGACAACTCCTACAAGGTGTCAGGCGGCCTGCACGGCGTGGGCGTCTCAGTTGTTAACGCCCTCTCTGACAAGCTGTTGCTGACCATACGCCGCAATGGCCATGTCTACGAGCAGACCTATCACCTGGGTGAGCCGCAGGCGCCACTCAAGCAGATTGGCGACAGCAGCAGCGGCACGGGTACCGAAGTGCGCTTCTGGCCGAGCCCGACCATCTTTACCGATACCCTGTATCACTACGAGATCCTGGCCAAGCGTCTGCGCGAGCTCTCCTTCCTCAACTCCGGTGTCTCCATCCGTCTGCAAGATGAGCGTGATGGCCGCGAGGTGCATTTCTGCTATGAGGGCGGTATCAAGGCGTTCGTTGAATACCTGAACCAGAACAAGACCCCGATCCATCCCAAGGTGTTCCACTTCTCCACAGAGCAGGACGGCATCGGTGTCGAAGTCGCCATGCAGTGGAACGATGCCTATCAGGAAGGGGTTTACTGCTTCACCAACAACATCCCGCAGCGGGATGGCGGTACTCACCTGGTGGGTTTCCGTACTGCGCTGACCCGTACCCTCAACACCTATATGGACAAAGAGGATTACAGCAAGAAGGCCAAGTCGGCCGCCAGCGGCGACGATGTGCGTGAAGGTCTGATTGCGGTCATCTCGGTCAAGGTACCGGATCCCAAGTTCTCCTCCCAGACCAAGGACAAACTGGTCTCTTCCGAAGTGAAGACCGCCGTTGAACAGGCGATGGGTGAGAAGCTCGGTGAGTTCCTGCTGGAAAACCCGGGCGATGCCAAGATAGTGGTCAACAAGATCATCGATGCGGCCCGTGCCCGTGAAGCGGCCCGCAAGGCCCGCGAGCTGACTCGCCGCAAGGGTGCGCTGGATATCGCCGGTCTGCCCGGCAAGCTGGCAGACTGCCAGGAGAAAGACCCGGCCCTCTCCGAACTCTACATAGTGGAAGGGGACTCTGCTGGCGGTTCCGCCAAGCAGGGTCGCAACCGGAAGAACCAGGCCATACTGCCGCTCAAGGGCAAGATCCTGAACGTAGAGAAGGCCCGTTTCGACAAGATGATCTCCTCGCAAGAGGTGGGCACCCTGATCACAGCCCTGGGCTGTGGTATCGGTCGTGACGAGTACAACCCGGACAAGCTGCGTTACCACAACATCATCATCATGACGGATGCGGACGTCGATGGTGCTCACATCCGTACCCTGCTACTGACCTTCTTCTATCGTCAGATGCCGGAAATCATCGAGCGTGGCTACATCTACATAGCCCAGCCGCCGTTGTACAAGGTCAAGAAGGGCAAGCAGGAGCAGTATCTGAAAGACGAAGATGCGCTGCTGCAGTACCAGACTGCCATGGCGCTGGATGGTGCGACCCTGCATGTCAACGAGTCGGCGCCACCTATCGGCGGCGAGGCATTGGAGCGTCTGGTCAACCAGCACCGCGCCGTGTCTCACCTGATCACCCGCATGTCCCGCCGGGCACCGGATGCAGTGCTGACCCAGCTGATCTATCAGCCTGAGTTGAACGAAACCCTGCTGGCCAGTGAAAGCGATCTGCTGGCCTGGTGCCAAGGCATGGAGGCCGTGCTCAACGAGAGCAACCACGGTATTCAGTACCAGATCCAGGTGCGTCGTGACGAAGAGCGCAGCCTGTTTGTGCCGCACGCCGTCGTGCGTCAGCACGGGGTCGACCGTGAATATGCGATCAGCTACGACTTCCTGCAGTCCTCCGAGTACCGTCAACTGGTCTCGCTGGGCAAGGAGATTGCGAACCTGATCGAGGACGGTGGTTTCATCAAGCGTGGCGAGAAGGTCAAGCCGATCGCCAACTTCGTGGAAGCGGTCGACTGGCTGATGGGCGAAGGCAAGCGTGGTATCTACATCCAGCGCTATAAAGGGCTGGGCGAGATGAACCCGGATCAGCTGTGGGAAACCACCATGGATCCGGAAGCCCGTCGCATGCTGCGCGTCACCATCGACGATGCCGTCGGTGCTGACCAGCTCTTCTCCACCCTGATGGGTGATGCCGTTGAGCCTCGTCGTGACTTTATCGAGACCAACGCCCTGCGCGTAGCCAACCTCGACGTCTAATCGACGCAGTCAGACAGCAAAAAGCCGCTCCTTGTGAGCGGCTTTTTTACATCTGCAGTCAGCGGGATCAGAGCAGTTTGCTCATGATGACCAGATTATGGGGAAGCTCGGTACCATCCTTTGTCGTGCGGTGACGTAACGCAGGCACTATGTGGTGAATGGCCCTGAATCCTAACCTGGTATAAAAAGGCTCGGCGGTCTGGGTGCCCAGATTGATTTCGCAAACCTTTTGCAGGCTCAGGTACTCCAGCACTGTATTGGCCAGCCGTGTGCCGGTTCCCGCGGGTTGCCCCGGTTGCACAACGACAGTGCCAATATAGGCATAACGATGCTCTTCTTTAGTCCAGATTGACCCGGACATGCCACCCAGCAGCTTGCCATGCTCATCGCGCAACATCAGCACAAACGTTGGCCGGATCTTTGGATCCTGCTCATTGACGACTTCGACATAGAGGGTCTTGCCAGCCGGGTGAGTACCACACTGCCATCTGAAGATAGCGGTATGGTCGGGGCCTGCTGGCATATGAACCGCTTCATGCTGATAACCCGCTTGCATGAGTGGGGAGCTCAATACCTGATAGGTGGTGATGATAACCACCTGATTGATAAAGTAGCCCTGTTGCAACTGTTCGCCAATCAGCTGATTCAGATAACCGATCGGCGAGCCGAGAAAGCCGGCTTCCGGATAATGGACGATCACATTCGGGTTGAAGCCAAACTCCTGCTCACGCAGTTGGAGCAGGGTGAACAGTGCCAGTTGTTGCTCTGTCAGTTCATCCGGGGTGCTGTTGGTCGGCTGGTAAAGTCTGAGGGAGTTATGTCGAGAGGTCATTGTTTTTCCAGATAATCAGGCTTGAGGATGATAACACAGGCAATGCAGCAGGTTAGCGAGGCACCTCCCGATGTTCCACGTGAAACACTGGCAGTTGAAAGGATGATAGTGTCACTGTCGGCCGGGTTGAAATAACGAAAATGCCGAACGCCTGATTAGCGTTCGGCATTTTTCCTGATGTACAGATGTGGATACCTGAAGATTTAGACTGGCTCGGCACCCGGGCAGTAGAGACGCAGGCGATGGCCATCCGGATCGAGCGCCATGCCGGTGTAGCCAAACTCCATCTTGGTTGGTTGCTGGAGTATGGTCAGGCCGCGAGCCCGCCACTCGGCCAAGCCCGTATCGACACTGGCTTCATTAGGCAGAGGGAAGGCCAGCTCCATGGCGCCTGCACTCTGGGTAACGGCGGGTTCTACTGTGGCACTGGACCAGAGCGCCAGCCTGGCGCCCGACTCGAACACGAACATGGCAAAGGTGGGAGACTCTTCGACTGGCGGATGGCCAAACAGCTCGCGATAGAAGAGGGCGCTGCGAGCCGGATTCGCGACATAGAGAATGGTGAACTGTGGGACTAACAACATGGTAACGCTCCTTGATTTGGTGGAGGGCGCATTTGCGCCGACCCCGTCAGCATGGCGCTACCTGCTGTCAGTTTCTGTCAGCAATGAATTTTGGTTGCGGGATCTGCTGGGTAGCACGCCACTCTTTCAGCAGGCTCTCTCTGCTCTTGGGATAGCGGTTATCTTCCAGCTGCATCCAGGCGATGCGATCTACCCGAAAGTGGCGAAAGCCCTGCCGCAGTTCGCACCAGGCGACCAGTACCCGCACCTGCTCGAAGTAGCCGAGAGCAAATGGCCAGACGGTGCGCTCAGATAGCTCCTCTTTCAGATCGCGATAGCTCAGGGTCACCTTGCGCTGCTGGCGGATGGCGCTGCGCAGGGGAGCCTCATCGACAGGACTGTCGCTGCGGGAGGTGCCGATCAGCAGGGCATTCGCCTGGAGCTGTTGGCGGTATTCGGCGGGCAGCACAGCCTCTATCTTGGCCAGTGCACTGCTGGCAGATGCACTCAAGGCTTCATCACAGTGCGCGACGACCCAGCGTGAACCCAGCACCAGGGCTTCCAGCTCATCTTCGCTGAACATCAGCGGTGGCAGCATGAAGCCAGGGCGTAGCACATAGCCGATACCGGGCTCACCTTCGATATGGGCACCTTGAGCCTGCAGGGTGGCGATATCCCGATAGAGGGTGCGCATACTGATGCCAAGCTGGCTGGCCAGCTCTGTGCCTGTGATGGCGTAACGGTGACCGCGCAACAGCTGGAGCAGGGCTAGCAGGCGTTCGGAACGGGACATGGCATGGCTCCTTGGGATCTGCGGTTAGGGTGCCATGTTTGGGCGAGCCGGAACAAGGTGGGGGATTATGCTCACCTCTTTTATTATCACTAGAAGATGCCAAGGGAAGCTAAGAGCCACATCTGATGTTTCAGAAAATTTTTCATTTTTCGCCCTTGAAAGCAAAAAGCTGGCCCCTATATAGGTAACAAGGCCGGAACGCTCGACAGAGGTTTCGATCAGGAGCCCGTCCGACAGGAGGGTAAATAATCCGTTATCGCTCACAAGAGGGTAATACTATGCGTTCTATCGATTTTTCCCCGCTCTATCGTTCTGCCATCGGTTTCGATCGCCTGGCCAATCTCATCGAATCTGCGGCCAGCAATGGCAATGCCGGTTATCCCCCCTACAACATCGAGCAGCTGAGTGACAACGACTACCGTATCAGCATGGCGGTGGCTGGCTTTACCCAGGAAGAGCTGGAGCTGAGTTTTCAGGAAAATCTGTTGACGGTGAAGGGCAGCAAGCAGGCAGAGTCCGATCGCAACTACCTGTATCAGGGCATAGCCGAACGAGGCTTCGAGCGTCGTTTCCAATTGGCTGACTATGTGCGGGTGAAAGGGGCTGATCTGAAAAATGGCCTGCTGCACATCGAGCTGATGCGAGAAGTACCCGAGGCGATGAAGCCGCGCAAGATTGAGATCAACGGCTAACGCCTGATTTGAATCCATTTTTACCAAGCTTCCCGGGTGCCGATGACGGGCCTGTGGAAATGAAAACCTGTTGCTTATTAGAAGGATAGGATTATGCGTAACCTCGATTTTTCTCATCTCTATTCCAATGCCGTCGGCTTTGAGCGGATGGCCCGTGAGCTGGAGGGCCTGTTTGAACAGAAAGCAGCAGCCTATCCCCCTTACAACATCGAAAAGCGGGAGCACGACAGCTACCGCATCACGCTAGCGGTGGCAGGCTTTGAGCGCGAAGAGCTGGAGCTGGAAACCGAAAACGGCACCCTCAAGGTGAAGGGGCGCAAGGCAGCTGCCGGTGAGCGTCAGTTCCTCCATCAGGGTATCGCAGAGCGTGACTTCGAGCTCGCCTTCAAGCTGAGTCAGCACGTTGAGGTGCAGGGCGCCAAACTGGAACATGGCCTCTTGACCATAGATCTGGCTCGCGAGCTGCCCGAGGCGCTCAAGCCTCGTGCCATCGAGATCGGCAAACCCGATCAGCTGGCGCTGCCCGGTTAAGCAAACCGGATCGCGATAAACAACAAA
>NZ_LSGW01000098.1 GCF_001643305.1 Aeromonas salmonicida subsp. salmonicida | reverse complement strand
AAAACCAGGGGCGATTCACTAGATTCCGAGCCGCGCGTTAAGGTTTTCAGCGCCCGTGGCTCTTTACTGCGTTGCTTGATGTGATTTGCCTCTCTGAGTTCTTCGCCGCAAGAAAGGGAAACAACACGCGACAAGGGAGACGATGCCTGTGCATCCCCGCAAGCCGCAGCGCAAGCGAACGAAGAGAGTGCGAACGGGTGAGGAGATGGCGAAGCGAACACTGGCAGCGGCGACCGGCGTGTTAGTTTGCCTGGCGGTGAAGGGCTTAGAGGGGCAAGGCAGAGCGATGAAGCTGGCCACGGGTGCGGCAAGCGGAGCGCGCAGCCTCGCAGAGGCGTAGGCATGAGCGATGGAAACCCGAAGGGGCGAGACAGCATCTTTTCGCTGACTCGATGCGCAGCATGACAGCGCGACCGCTTGCGGTCATGCATAGGTGTCAATAGTTTGCAGTTGGAAAGGCTGGGTAATGCGTGAGATATTGATATCGGGAAATGCCGTTACATCAACATCGAGGTTTAAAAACATGAGTGATAATGAACGTCCCAATATTGACCAATTGCTTGCCGGATTCATGGGGCCGCTATCTGATATGGGGCCAGCAGATCCACAATCTGAGGGGTCATATCGCAGAGGTTATCATCAGGCTGTAGCCATGATTTTTTTTCACCTTAATGCAGGAAAACCACTGACCTGTGAGCAACTATCTGAATGGGTAGAAAATGACGGAATGAGCTGGCGACACGATATGGATTTAAAGAGAAAAATTATCGCGCCAGACCTTAAATAATAATACTTATGAGTTCAAATAGGGCGGACATGCATACACTTAATAACCTAGTCCACCCTATTTCAATCCGTAGCGTACGCAACTCCTTTTATCCCTCCGAGCACCATAACGCCACCTTCCCTAACGCTTGGCGTCACCACGAATGATCGTTTTAACGGCCACAACCGACGCATCGGGGGGCACACTGAGCGAACCGGCCAGTTCCCCCTCAATACTTCTCGTTATCTCCGAGTCCCCTTTAAACCAACACCATTCATAGCCAGTCTTGGTATCAGCAGCTTCCAAAATGCCGCTCCGATAGTCGAATGTCACCATGGTCGTTTACCCAATAAACTCGAGATA
>NZ_LSGW01000097.1 GCF_001643305.1 Aeromonas salmonicida subsp. salmonicida | reverse complement strand
ATGATTAGACCACTACAAAGTGATATCGCCTGGCGGGCAGCTGGCTCCCATTCTTGCAGGCTTGATGGCAGGCAAGGGGGGCAGGCTTGATGGCTTGCATCCCTGTGCTCAGCATCTGGCAGCAGATAGAAGATGGATAGAAAAATGCCGGTCAGTGACCGGCATTTGAATAACGAGCGTCGGAAAAATCAGCCAAGGTCGGCGGCAAGACGTCCCTGACGTTTCAGCTTGAGTTGATAACCGATGGCCAGCACGACGATCCAGACCGGGATGAGCAGCACCGAGATCTGGATGCCCGGAGTCAGGTACATGATGACCAGGATACCGGCCATGAAGGCAAGGCAGAGGTAGTTACCGAACGGGTACCAGAATGCCTTGAACTTGGGCTCAACCCCTTCGGCCTGTTTGCTCTTGCGAAACTTCAGGTGCGCAAGGCTTATCATGGCCCAGTTGATGACCAGGGCCGAGACCACCAGTGCCATCAGCAACTCGAACGCCTTGCCCGGCATCAGGTAGTTGATCAGCACGCACAAGAGGGTTGCCGCTGCGGAGACGGAGATAGCCACTACGGGCACACCGCTCTTGCTGGTTTTGAGCAGGCTGCGCGGGCCGTTGCCCTGCTTGGCCAGACCGAACAGCATGCGGCTGTTGCAGTAGACACAGCTGTTGTAGACCGACAATGCAGCGGTCAGCACCACCATGTTGAGCACGGTTGCCACCAGGTTGCTATCCAGCGCGTGGAAGATCATCACGAAGGGACTGCCGCCTTCCACCACCTTGCCCCAGGGATAGAGGGACATTAGCACGGCCAGGGCGCCAATGTAGAAAATCAGGATACGGTAGATCACCTGATTGGTGGCCTTGGGAATGCTCTTATCGGGGTCATCCGCCTCTGCGGCCGTGATCCCTACCAGCTCAAGGCCGCCAAACGAGAACATGATCACCGCCATCGCCATCACCAGACCGCTGATGCCGTTGGGGAAGAAACCGCCCTGGTCCCACAGATTGGTGATGCTGGCATCCGGTCCGCCGTTGCCGCTGGCGAGCAGGTAGCCGCCAAAGCCAATCATGCCGACGATGGCGACCACCTTGATGATGGCAAACCAGAATTCCATCTCGCCGAACGCCTTGACGTTGGAGAGGTTGATGGCGTTGATCAGCACGAAGAAGACGGCAGCCGACATCCAGGTCGGGATCTCGGGCCACCAGTACTGGACATAGATGCCGACCGCCGTCAGCTCGGCCATGCTCACCAGCACGTAGAGTACCCAGTAGTTCCAGCCGGAGGCGAAACCGGCGAAGTCACCCCAGTATTTGTAGGCAAAGTGGCTGAAGGAGCCCGCTACCGGCTCTTCCACCACCATCTCACCCAACTGGCGCATGATGAGAAAGGCAATAAAGCCGCCGATGGCATAGCCGAGCAGCACTGAGGGGCCCGCCATCTTGATGGTCTGGGCAATGCCGAGAAACAGGCCGGTACCTATGGCACAGCCCAATGCGATGAGCTGGATATGGCGGTTTTTCAGGCCGCGCTTCAGCTCCTCGCCGTCTTGTTGAAGATCCATTCTTCCTTCCTTCCTTACGTCTCTGATGTCACTCGTCTGTCATCTCGCCCGTCGAGTCACTCATGTGACCTTGCACGGCAAAGCGTGCTTGAAACGTGACGAAATCCGTATTTATTTCGTTACGGCAGGTCGCTTGTTGTTTTTTGTAGCGGCTACCAACGGAAGCAGAATAGTGATAATCAGCCGTCAACGCACCTGTTTTCCTTATCATTCGTTGGTTTTTTCGGCATCAAGCAGGTTTTTCAGGACTCCAAATACAAAAAGGGGAGTGGCAGGTTGCATTGTGAACAATCGAACGCTGTTCAGTTGACTCTTTCAGTGATTCCTGTTTTATAAAGCCTCCTCCGTGAAAAGGACAGGCTTCATGCAACGTATTATTGGCAGCCTATTGGCCGTCTCGCTCTGGTTGACGGTCTGGCTCTCGCCCCTGTTGCTGGCTATGGCGGCGGGATGCATGCTGGTCTGGGCCGTGCAGGGTGACGAGTATCTGGTGAGGCACTTTCGAACCGTGCTGCTGACAGCTGGCGCTGTTGGTTTGCTGCCGGCGCTCTGGTTGACTGAACGGGTACGCAGGCGTTATGGCGTGCTCAACTTTTACGCCATGCTGATGAACAACAAGGAGTTGAACAGCACTGGCTCCCGTCCCCGCTAGCCACAAAAACGGAGCCACATGCTACTGCATTGGGCTCCGTTTTCATTTCTGCTTATCTGTCCCGTCAACTTGCCACCTGGGATGAAGTTGGCAGTGCGTTGATCTCCAGGATATTTTCCCATTTCAATAGAGCTGACGGCGCATGCCGGTAGCCTCCAGAATTTTCGCGCTTATCTCCTCCACCGAGTGAGAGCTGGTGTCGAGGAAGCGGATCGCCTCCTGGCGAAATAGCCGCTCCACGCTTGCCAACTCCTGCTCGCACTGCTCCAGCGAAGAGTAGCGGCTGTTGGCGCGGCGCTGATTGCGGATCTCGTGCAGCCGCTGGGGCGTTATGGTGAGGCCGAACAGCTTGTGGCGATTGGCCTTGAGGGCGGTGGGCAGCACCAAGGCGCCCATGTCCTGTTCGATAAAGGGATAGTTGGCGGCGCGAATGCCAAATTGCAGCGCCAGATAGAGGCTGGTCGGCGTCTTGCCACAGCGGGAGACCCCGATGAGGATGATGTCCGCCTCCTCATACTCCTTGGTGGTGATGCCGTCGTCGTTGGCCAGTGCGAAGTTGACCGCCTCGATGCGATCGTCATAGAGCTTGCGGTTCTCCATGCCGTGGGTGCGATGGAGTCTCGGCTCGGCCTTGACCCCCAGCTCCTGCTCCAGCGGGCTGACGAAGGTGTTGAGAAAGTCGTGGCCGCTCGCCTGGGCCTTGAGCACCTCTTCTCGTACCAGGGGGTCGACTATGGTGTGAAACAGTATGGGCCGCAGCCCGGTCTGGCGGAACTGCTCGTCGATACGCGCCCGCACCTGCCTGGCTTTCTCCAGGGTCTCTACGAAGGGGATGGTGACTTGTTCGAACACCAGTGGAAACTGGCTCAACACGGCGTGGCCGAATACTTCGGCCGTGATGGCAGTGCCGTCGGAAACATAGAATACGGTATGCACGATGCGCTCCTGTGATGCGGGCTGGCGAGGTTGCGAGCAGTCAGTATCTCTCGAAACCATATCTATTTTGTCAACCGATCTGCTGTGTCCAAGTTGTGAAGTGGCTTGCAAACCTGAGTCGTTACCTTTTTGTGTTGGCATTGTAGAATGTCTGTGTCATTCGACCATCCCCAAATCTTGCTCGGGGATTTTTTTGACAATAAGTAGAAAACGTTTTCATGGTCGTTGGCAACAGTAGAAACGGACAATAACGCATATAACTCACGCACCTAATTTGGCGCAGAAGGTGCCATGGCACCCGAGCCCACCAACCTGGAGACATGCAAGTGCAACAGTACGTACTCTGGTACGAACAACTCGGAATGCAAGATGTAGAACGAGTTGGCGGCAAGAACGCATCCCTTGGCGAGATGATCAGCAACCTCTCTGGTGCCGGTGTATCCGTGCCGGGTGGCTTTGCGACCACGGCCTTTGCGTTTAACGAGTTTCTGGAGTCAAGCGGCCTCAACGGCAAGATCCATGATCTGCTCGATAACCTGGATGTGGACGACATAGGCGCCCTCAACCGGGCGGGTCAGCAGATCCGCGACTGGGTGATCGAAGCCCCATTCCAGCCTGCACTGGAGCAGGCGATCTGCGCCGCCTACGACAAGCTGAGTGCGGGTCTGGATGCCTCTTTCGCGGTGCGCTCTTCCGCCACCGCCGAGGATATGCCGGACGCTTCCTTTGCCGGTCAGCAGGAGACCTTCCTCAACGTACGCGGCATCGATGCCGTCATGATTGCCGTCAAGCATGTGTTTGCTTCACTGTTCAACGACCGCGCCATCTCCTATCGGGTGCACCAGGGTTATGACCACAAGGGCGTGGCGCTTTCGGCCGGGGTGCAGCGCATGGTGCGCTCGGATCTCGCCGCCTCCGGCGTCATGTTCACCCTGGATACCGAATCCGGTTTCAATGACGTGGTCTTTATTACAGGCGCTCAGGGCCTGGGCGAGATGGTGGTGCAGGGCGCAGTCAACCCGGATGAGTTTTATGTGCACAAGCCAACCCTCAGGGGCGGGCGCCCTGCCGTGGTGCGCAAGACCCTCGGCTCCAAACTTATCAAGATGACCTACTCGGACGATGCCGGTCATGGCAGTCAGGTGAAGATCGTCGACACGACCGAGACCGAGCGCAACCGCTTCTGTATCACGGATGCCGAGGTGATGGAGCTGGCCAAGCAGGCCCTCATCATAGAGCAGCACTATGGTCGCCCCATGGATATCGAGTGGGCCAAGGATGGACAGGATGGCCAGCTCTACATAGTGCAGGCGCGTCCCGAGACGGTGCGCAGCCGCCAGGAGGCCAACACGCTCGAACGTTTCGCCCTTAAACAGGCGGGCAAGGTGCTGATCGAAGGGCGAGCCATCGGCCACAAGATTGGTGCGGGTCCGGCGCGGGTCATCTCCTCCATCAGCCAGATGGACGAGGTGCAGCCCGGCGATGTGCTGGTCACCGACATGACTGATCCGGACTGGGAGCCCATCATGAAGCGGGCCTCCGCCATCGTCACCAACCGTGGCGGGCGCACCTGTCATGCCGCCATCATAGCCCGCGAGCTGGGTATTCCGGCTGTGGTGGGTTGTGGCAATGCCACCGATCATATTGCCCCGGGTCAGCTCATCACCGTCTCCTGCGCGGAAGGGGATACCGGCTTCATCTATGACGGCGAGCTGGATTTCGATGTGGCGGTCACCGAAGTGGGCAACATGCCACCCTTGCCCATCAAGATCATGATGAACGTCGGCAATCCGGACCGGGCGTTTGATTTCGCCCAGCTGCCCAATGCCGGTGTGGGTCTGGCGCGGCTCGAGTTCATCATCAATCGCATGATTGGTGTGCATCCCAAGGCCTTGCTGGAATTCGACCAGCAGAGCCCGGAACTTCAGGCCACCATCCGCAAGATGATCGCAGGCTACGACAATCCGCGGGAATACTATGTCGCCAAGCTGACCGAGGGGATCGCCACTCTGGGTGCCGCGTTCTGGCCTGAGCGGGTCATAGTGCGGATGTCGGACTTCAAGTCCAACGAGTACGCCAACCTGGTGGGCGGGCGTGACTATGAGCCCCACGAAGAGAACCCCATGATAGGGTTCCGTGGCGCGGCACGTTACATCGCCGACAGTTTCCGTCCCTGCTTTGCGCTGGAGTGTGAAGCCATCAAGCGGGTGCGCGACGTCATGGGGTTGACCAACGTCGAGGTGATGATCCCCTTCGTGCGCACAGTGGGTGAGGCCGCCCAGGTGATCGACATTCTGGCCGAGAACGGGCTGCGCCGTGGCGAGCGGGGGCTCAAGGTGATCATGATGTGCGAGATCCCCTCCAACGCCCTGCTGGCGGATCAGTTCCTGCAGCACGTGGATGGCTTCTCCATCGGCTCCAACGACATGACCCAGCTCGCACTCGGACTGGACCGGGACTCGGGCCTCATCGCCCACCTGTTCGACGAACGCAACGAGGCGGTCAAGGCGTTGCTGTCGATGGCCATCCAGGCTGCGCGCAAGGCGGGCAAGTATGTCGGCATCTGTGGCCAGGGGCCATCCGATCACCCGGACTTCGCCGCCTGGCTGGTCGAGCAGGGCATAGACTCAGTGTCCCTCAACCCGGATACCGTGGTCGATACCTGGCTCTATCTGGCCGAGCAGCACAAGGCTGGCTGATCCTCGTCGGTTCCTGCCTGCGAATAATAAAAATGGCGCCCCCGCAGGGCGCCATTTTTATCGCGCAATAAACCCGATGGCATTATTTGTCCGGGATATTTTTATTCCTGCTCAAAATAGGCGCGCCAGATCTTGGTTTTACACTCCGTTACATCTGTTCACTTCATCACCACCCCATAATAAGCCTGCCATGTCATGACGAAGTGGGCGGATCACTATATTCACGTCATGTAGAGCAAGGCGGGATAAACAGGTTCCGCTCGCGTTCTATTTATCAATAAATATGTTGTTTGTTATTAATATGGCCAGGGTAGGCAGATGTCACAGAGCGTATCAAATCAAGTGATCAGAAGAATGCTGACGGCCTGTCAGCAGCAAGGGGGAGATACGGATGCCATCCTGATGGCTGCCGGTCTGACGCCATTCGATATTCATCGTGAGCATGGCCGGATCCTGGCCCATAGCCATTACCGCATGCTGGGCCTGATGCAGCGGCATCTGAGCGGCTTTCACGAGGGCATACTGTCTTACGATATCGCCGAGCTTTACCAGCACTATCCGGCGCTCATCAGCCTCTGCCTGAACCAGCCGTCCCCTCGCGCCGCCATCGAAGCCCTGCTGGCCTATCGCACCGTCATCGGCAACTGCGACGATTTTGTGGTGCGAAGAGGGGCGCTGTTTAGCCAATATGAGTATATCAATCAAGGACCTGCCGCCCTGGGCGCGAGTCAGGCCATCCCCAATTTCGTCATCCTCTACCGGATCCTGCGGGTCTATGCTCCCGGCCTTGGCGTCTCTGTGGGGTTCGTCGGCAAGCCGCCGGCCCATCACCGCCAGCTGGATCACTTCTTTGGTACCCACTGCCGCTGGGATCAGCCGGGCAACACCCTGACCATAGACAATGCCCTGCTGGATAGCCGCGCCGATAGCTACAACGAGCCGCTTTGCCGCCTGCAGACAAGCCAGCTCGCGCATATCTGCCTCGACATCGATGAGCGGGTGCCCTTTGCCAATCTGGTGGCGGACATGATCCGCCATAAAATCCGCGGTGGTGTCATGGAGAGCGATGACCATTTACTCAAGGATGTCTGTTCGGCCATGAATATCAGCCGCTGGACATTGAACCGAAAATTGCAGGCGGAGGGCAGCAGCTTCTCCGCCATCTTGAAACGGGTCAAGATGATGGAGGCCTGCCGTTTATTGGGAGAGGGAGAGCAACCGCTGCAAAATATCAGCGATCTGGTGGGTTTTTCCTCCCAGAGTGCCTTCAATCGTTTCTTCAAGGCCAATACCAATATGACTCCGCTGGCCTATCGCAATATCCGCCAATAATAACGGGACCCGGCCTGCGCCTGATCCCGTCAAGGGGGAAGGCAACAAGGGGGGCGCACCCTGGTGCACCCCCCATCACCTGCATTTCTTATCTGGGCTCGCTTATTTTGTCACAGTGGTGACGGTGGCGGCATCCACGCCGCTGGGCAGGGCCAGGGCGCCCGGGGTCGTGCTGCTCACCACTATCTCCTTGCTCACCGTGAAGGTGACCGGCGTGGTGGCGGAGACATCGGAAGAGGAGCTGATGTAGGCGCTGTAGCTGCCCGGCTCCACTATCCACTGGTTGCTGGCCTCATCGAAGCTGGCGAGTATGCTGGCCGGAATGGTGAAGCTCAGCAGCTCGCTGGCGCCCGGTGCCAGCTGCTTGGTCTTGGCAAAGGCCTTGAGTTCTATGATCGGTTTTTGCAGTTTGACCTCGGGGGCGGTGACATAGACCTGGGCTGCCTCCTTGCCTGACACTGCGCCCGTGTTGGTGATGGTTGCCGTCAGCACCAGGCTGCCGGCCGCGCCCTTGGCCAGGGTATTGCTGGTGATGGCGGGGCTGGTGTAACCGAAGCTGGTGTAGGAGAGGCCAAAGCCAAACGGGTAGGAAACTGCCTTGTCGAAGGTGCTGTAGTAGCGGTAGCCCACATAGATCCCCTCGTTGTAATAGAGATCGTCCGGCTCGCCGTCACCGTTGGTATCCTCACCCGGGAAGGTGCCGGCGGAGGGCACGCTGGCGTAGCTGAGCGGGAAGCTCTGGGCCAGTTTGCCACTGGGGTTGACCGCCCCCGACAGCACGTCCGCGACCGCATGACCGGTTTCCTGACCGGCCATGTAGGCCAGCAGTATGGCGTCTACCTTGTGGCTCCACTGGGCTGTGTCGATGACGCCGTTGACGTTGAGCACCACCACCACCTTCTTGCCCTGGGCGTGGAAGGCGCTGCTCACCGCATCGATGAGGGCGATTTCGTCATCGCCGAGCAGGTAGTCGCCCTTGCTGTCGGTGCGATCGGCCCCCTCACCGGCCTGACGACCCAGGCTGATGACGGCGACCTCCTGCTCGCTGGCGGCCGTGGTGATCAGGCTGGCGAGCGCCGGGCTGACGGCGGCCTCGTCACAGGTGTAGTAGCCCTTGGCGCCGAATTGCCCCTCGTGATAGACCTTGTTGGCCTCATAAAAATCGCCGTAGTAAGCCTGCAGTGCCCCGTTGACCGGGAAACGGCTGGCCAGCCCGTGGGCTATGGTGGTGGTGCTGGCGGAGTTCACGTCCCCGCTGCCGGTGCCACCCTTGTAGGTGTTGATCTGGTTGATGCCAAAGCTGGCCACCTTGCTGGTCACGGCTATGGGCAGGGCGGCGGCATCGTTGCGCAGCAGCACCATGCTTTCGGCTCCGGCCTGGCGAGCCAGTTTGGCATGGGTGGCCAGATCCGGGCTGTTGCTGACGGCCAACTGATTGTAGGAGGGGCTCTTCATCGCCTGGGTCAGGATATGGATGGCGGCCTCGGTCACTTTGGCCTCGTTCAGATCGCCCTGCTCGATGGATTGCTGCAACTGCTCCTTGACGTTGCCGGGTTCAATCAAATCTTGCCCTGCCAGCACCTGCTTGTAGGCGTTGTTGGCTACGTCGCCTGCGAACCAGTCTGACATCACCAGGCCGTCGAATTGCCACTCACCGCGCAGCACATCGGTTATGGCATCCTTGCGCTCGTTGACATAAGTGCCGTTGACCTTGTTGTAGGAGGTCATGACTGCCCATGGCTGGGCCTCGTTTACCGCGATCTGGAAGCCACGCAGATAAATTTCACGGAAGGTTCTCGGCTCGCCGATGTCGTTGATCTGATTCCGGTTGGTCTCTGAGTTGTTGCCAAAGTAGTGCTTGATGGTGGTGCCCACCCCGTTGCTCTCTACCCCGTTGACCATGGCGGCGCCTATTTTGCCGGTGAGCAGCGGGTCTTCCGAGTAGTACTCGAAGTTGCGGCCATTGAGCGGGTTGCGCTGGATGTTCATGCCGGGGGCCAGCAGGATATCGACCCCGTACTGGCGCACCTCGTCCCCCATGGCTTCCCCAACGGATTTGACCAGATTGACGTCCCAGCTGGAGGCGAGCAGGGAGCCGATGGGCCAGGCGGTGGCGTAATAGGTGGCGCTGTCGCCGTCGCGATTGGCGCTGATCCGCAGGCCCGCCGGGCCATCGGCCAGTTTCAGAGCCGGAATGTCGATACCGTCGGCACTGCGTGCCACCCCGTTGATGTAGCCCGCTACCCCGGCGACATCCTGTTTGACGTTGATGGCGCCGTTGGCGCTGCCATACCCTGGGCCGGAGAGCAGGCTCAGCTTCTCGTCCAGGGTGAGCTTGGCCACCATGGCTTCGGCCTGACCGCGGTAGTAGGCATCGTCTTTTACCAGGGGATCCGAGTCGTTCTGGTTGCAGCCAACCAGCAGCCCGGCGAGGGCCAGGCTGACACCGAGTGAAACCGCTTTCATTTTTGTCGTGATAGGCATGAAGACTTCCTCGTAACTGTCTGAATAAAAAGGCAAGTGCGATATCGACACCGGCAAGTGATCGGGCCGGGCGGCCGCTCTGATGGCGGGTTCCCATGGATATCGATGACGGCTCAGGGTGGGCCAGGGTGCATGTGCAAGGGTGCAGCCATGGCCGGAGCCGCAGGCAGGTTAGCAAGTCGGGCTGGCTGCGCCTTGCCTTGGAGGAGCGAGAAATGTGCAGTTGGGAGCAAGGGTGCCAAGTTGTGACAGGGGTCGCATCACAGGCTGCGCGGCAGGGAGGGGAAAGGAGAGGCTGGATGGCCCACCATTGAGGATGGTGGCAACAGGGCGGTCCGGTTTGGGTTGCGATTTGCCGCGAGGTGCAGGGCGCAGACGCTCGGGCAGAAGAGAGGGGGCCAGCGGCCCCCTCGGCGTGTGCAAGATACCTCGCGCTTGTCAGCGCAAGGGCTTGCTCACTTTGGCTGTTTCAGTGCTCCGGCCAGTTCGATCTGCACCCTGACCCCTTGCTGCTTGAGCTGGGTGGCAATAGCGTTCAGATCCGAGCCTGGCTTGGCCTCCAGCAGGGCGATGCCGCCGCTGCTCTGCTTGAACTGCAGGCCGTGGCGGCCCGCCAGAGCCTTGGCCTGATTGTCATCGGCCTCGACCAGCAGGGTACCGCTGACGGTCAGCTCAGGGCTGGCGACCCCTTGCAGCAGGACGTCGCCGCTGCGCAGGGTCTGTTGTGGCACCTTGCCATCCAGACTGCGGGCGACCCGTTTCTTGCTGCCGTTATCCGGCGTCAGGTAGGTTTTGCCATTCACCTCTATGGTGTTGTACTGCTGGCCATCGATCACCACCGATTCGTCGGCCGTTGCGTGCACGCAGACCGAGGCCAGCAGGCTTGCCAAGGCAAGGCTGAGTAAGCTGTGTTTCATGTTATGACTCCTCTGTGATCAGGAACGGGCTGCGTCGTGACCGAGTACCCGCAGGGACCAGTCGAGCAGTTGACCCGGCTGGCTGTTGTTGCGCTCGGTCAGGGTACTGCGGGTGTTGGTTCTGCGATCGAGCAGCGAGACTTGGCGGCTGCCATTGGCCACGTCGGTCACCTCCAGGCGCCACTCGCCATGAGCCGGTTCGCCGTAGAACTTGTGGGAGAGCATGCGCATGTCACGCAGCCCCTTGGTGCGCACATAGCCCAGCTGCTGCCGGTCGAGGGATTGTCCCACCAGGCTGTTGTTGGGGTTGAGCAACACGCTGCGGGTACCGGATGGCGAGACCAGTTCGATCAGCAGGTCGGGCAGCCGCTGGTGATCCAGGCTCACCATCACCTGCACGGCCTCGACCGTCAATGGCTGATCGACCTGCGTGCTGGAGCGGGTCGGGCTGCTGCCCACATCCGGGATGGCGCCGACGGCGCGATCCCGTACCGTTACCTTTTGCCAGGGCAACTGCACCAGTGGTGGCAGCGGTTCGTGGCTGGCGGCGCTGGCCAGGGTCTTGTTCACATCCACCAGGCCGAAACCATAGCTCGGGCTGTACCAGAGGCCGGCCGCGTTGCGCTCCCATCCCTCCAGACCCGTCACCTGGCGGCGCTGGCCGTTGGCGGCCGTGTAGTTTATCTGCACGGGCCCCTGATTGGCGTCGAGCCGGGTGGCGTTGCGGGCCAGCAGGTCGCGCAGATCCCGCACCGACAAGTCCGGGTAGGCGGACATCAGCAGCGCCATGGCGCCTGTGGTGTTCGGAGTCGCCGAGGAGGTGCCGTTCATCACACCGTTGTAGTCGCAGCTGGCATCCAGTTGCGGGTTGTTGTGCAGCCGGTTGGTGCTGGGATCGTCCACCCGGTTGTAACCCATGTCGCAGCCGGGCAGATCCGTGGTCACCATGGCGGGCGCATCCGTGCCGTATTCCCCGCCGGGGGCGCTCAGGAAGACGTTGCTGCCTACGCTGGAGTAGGAAGAACGCACTCCGTCCGCGTTGATGGCGCTCACCACCAGGTTCCAGAAGTTGCTGTTGGAGGGATCTATATTGCTGTTCTCAAACGGCAGCTTGGGCAGGTTGCCGGTGCGGTTGAGCACATAGTTGCCAGCAGCAATACGGCTGAAGCCGTTGCCCGCCGCCTTGATATAGGCCGCGCCTTGCGCCTGCTGGGTCCGCTGTTCGAACAGGCGATCGAGCTGTACCTGATCCAGCCCGTTGGCCCCTTCAGGATCGACCAGGCTCATGCCGTAACTCTGGTTGAAGACCCGGTTGTCTGCGGTGACGGCGTTGCCGCCAAGGGCGTAGAGCCAATCTTTTTGCAACTGCTGGCTGTTGTCATCAAGCAGGTTGAAGCCTTGCAATTGGACGCGGGGGGCTACCCCCAGGGTGCCTATGCTGTTGTCCACCGCGGCTATGATGCCGGATACCGAAGTGCCGTGGGCACTGTCCGGATCGGTCGGGGTAGGATCGCTGCCACCGGTCACCACGTTTTTGGAGCCGGGGCGCACATTGTCGGCCAGATCCGGGTGCGCTATGGCTAGGCCATCGTCCACCACGGCCACATTGATGCCCTGACCCAATACTTCGGTGCGGTGTGCCCACCAGAGGTTGAGATCATTGCCCGCCATGCCGCCGCGAGGGCTGAAGGCATTCTGGCCGCTGTTGAGCAGGTGCCACTGCTGGTCCTGCAGGGGATTGATGCCGGGCAGACAACGGACTGCGCTGCTGCGGCCGGTATCGAGTCCGGCCTCTTTGCCGGTGAGTGGGGTGCAACTCTCATTAGCCTGAACTGAAGCGATAGGCAGGGCCGAGAGCAGGGCCGAGATTGCCAACGCCAACGATGTTTTTCTCATTTATAAACTCCATCTTATATCGCACCGTCCTGGGTGCGACTGGCATCTATACACGGGAAAAACAGAGCCAAAAAGCGCTCATTTCAGTTCTGGGACAAGGCTCAAAAAAATCCCATTACAAATCTGTTTCAAACCATATGGGGGTTCCGGCGAATCCCTTTATGTGCTGTATTGAGAACTTTTCTCAGTTGCTGGCTGTTGATGTTTGTATTTATAGATCAACATGTTATTAACTCATCATTGACCCTGGCTGCGGCTGTGCCGAGGCAGCTGCTTTGAGTTGGCCCTGATCGGATATGGCTTATCTCCAAGTTGGCGTTATGTGGCAGGCAAGCCTGCCATACCGAACAGCGGGTTTTGTGCCCAAGCGATAATAAAAACGGCGCCAGTGGCGCCGCGTTTTTGTGAGGTGCTGACCGAGAGTGGTCAGCCGTTATTTGATCAAGGCCAGGATCGGGCGAAACGCCGGATGGCGGCAATCCCCCAGCAGCTCATAGAGGCACATTTCCACCGAGGTGAGCCGCGCTCCACGAGTGGCAAGCTGAGCGATGGCCAAGTCGCGGTTGGCGGCGCTGCGGGAGGACACCGCATCCACCACCAGGGAGACATCGGCGCCGCTGTCGAGCAGTCCCAGCACAGTCTGGTAGACGCAGATATGGGCCTCTATGCCGCACACCAGCCAGTGGCATCTGCCGGTCCGAGCGAGGGCGGCTGCCACTGCTGGCTCCCCCAGCGCGCCGAAGCTGAATTTTGTCAGCACGGGGGCACCGCTCTGCAGCGGCTGCAACTCGGGCACCGTTGGCCCCAGCTTGTCCGGATTCTGTTCCAGCCAGACAACCGGCAAGCCCAGTGCCTGGGCCCCTTGTACCAGCCGTGCGCTATTGGCAATCAGGGCCGGGCTCCCCTCAACGAGCCGTGCCAGCTTGCCCTGAATATCGACGACCAGCAGGCCTGTGGTAGAGGCGGTCAGCATGATGGCTCCTTGGATCAGATCAGAGTGTGGCGCCCAGTGGACGGATGACAGATGTACGCGACTGGTTCCACAAATAGATGAGGGTCAGCGCGATGGCGGTACCGATCGGCAAGGCGAACAGATGCAGCGCAATAAAGCACCAGAAGACAACCTTGAAGCCCTTCACCGGCTCTGTGAGTCCGCGATAAGCTACATAGTTGAATGCCATGACAAACAACCCAATGGCCAGTGCGAGGCCGATGCTGACCCCCTGTGACGGGGCTGATCCGGCCGGGTGCAGCGGGCTGACCGTGACGACGGACCATGCAACAAACGCTACCATGGCCAAAGAAAAAAGTGTCGAAGCGATAAAGATACCTTTGGCGATCAGCTGTTGTTTGGGGCTCATGAATACTCCTTGAATAGGGTGTGGTCTTGCTCCCTGCTCGTGATTTAGCGCGCCTTCCATGTTGTTCGCTATTGACATGGTGGCGTATAAAATATGAGTCACGGCACCCTGTCGATGAGGCCCATAAACCTACCGGCAATGCCAGCATCAGTCAAAAATAAAGTAATTCAAATTGTAAATTCAGTAACAGCCATAAAATTATGACATTTTGCATTATCTGCTTTAGGAAGCGGGAATGTAGGTGCATTCTTGGTAAAATATTGAGTGGTCAGAAATTTCTTACGAGCGCGAGGGCTGTGATGGCGTTTATATCGCCAAGAAGATGACTTTCAACCCAATATTATATTTTTATATGATATTTTCGGAAGAAATAATGCTGTTTCTATCCAGCCCCTCTCGATCTGCTTCTACGAGCCTTCAATATTTTTAATTGCTCCTTTCTATCTCGTACCCAAAATAATGCTTTCTTTAAAACCTATTATAATCAATATATACTACGGCCTCTATATTATTCCCATCAGGATCAAGCAAGAATGCGGCGTAATAATCAGGAGCATAGTGAGCACGAAAGCCTGGTTGTCCGTTGCAGCGAAAGCCTGCCTGGATACCCGCCAGGTGAAAAGCATCGACTTGTGCCTGAGTCGTAGTGCTGAAGGCAAGATGGCAGTGTGTATGTCGCTCGCCCCTTTCGATCAAAAAGCTCACCTTGTCACGGCCGAACAGGCCAAAACCGGCAGCATCATCATCTGCCCACTTGAGTTCCACATGCAGTGGATGGAGTACGGTTTGGTAGAAGCGCTTGCAGTCGTCAAAATGCACTGTCTTGATTTCAACGTGATCGATCACGGCAACTCCTCGACGGATTGAATAAGACTATCTCCTGCTATGCGAGCTATCAGGGCTCTGTTGCCAAGATAGACGCTACCGCCCCTGAATGGCGCTTCCAGTGAAGTGAGCACCTTCTTCAGCAAGGTGAGCCTGAAAAAGGGCTCTGGCCACCCAGACCCGACTGATGACCACAATAAGCCAGTTGAGGCCGATTCGGGGAGGGGGCAAAAGCAATACTGTGTGGTTTATCAAAGATTTTCTGCATCAAGTTTAGCAAGGCATGAAGTGTGGGTTTGGCTGTTACCTGGTTAAGCTTGCCCTGTTTTGTTGCTTGGCGACGGGAAGAGGCTCTGTTATGGTTGCATATGTTAGCCGTTTGGATGGCTGGATGGTTGTAGCGAGAAGCCTATTGTGGTCGTCGCCGTCATCCTGCCACCTTTTGATGAGTATTTTGACAGGGAGTCCCTTATGCAGCGTCGTTCCTTCTTCACCCTCTCCGCGCTGGCACTGCTGGCCAGCAGCCTGCCGTTTTCAGTTCTTGCCGCCGATCCGGCCAAGAAAGAGATAGTGATTGGCACGACTGTGGGGGACTTTGCCGACATGGTGACCGACTCCATCAAGCCGCAGCTGGAGGCCAAGGGCTACAAGGTCAAACTGGTGGAGTTCACCGACTACGTGACCCCCAATATCGCGCTGGCCGATGGCTCGCTCGACGTGAACTGCTTCCAGCACAAACCCTATCTGGAGAGTTTCTCAACAGACAGGGGCCTGTCGCTGGCTCCCATCACCCAGGTGCCGACCGGTCCCATGGGACTCTACGCCGGCAAGCTGGGCGAGCTGAAGGCGTTGAAAGAAGGGAGCACGGTCACCATTCCCAACGATCCGACCAATCAGGCGCGGGCCCTGCTGATGCTGCAGGATCTGGGCTGGCTCACCCTCAAGGAGGGGATCAATCCCCTCAAGGCGAGCGAGTTTGATGTGGCGAAAAATCCGCACAATATCAAGCTGATCCAGCTGGAAGCTGCGCAACTGCCGCGTTCGCGGGAGGACGTGGACTTCTCCGTCATCAACGGCAACTTTGCCGCCTCCAGCGGCATTGCGTTCAGCGAGGGTCTGTTCCTCGAGCGCAGCTACAACTTCATCAACTGGGTGGTGGTGAAAAGCGCCGATGCCGATCAGCCATTCGCCAAGGACGTGGCGGCTGCTTACAACTCCCCCGAGTTCAAGGCCTATGCCGCCAAGCGCTTCGTGGGTTACAAGTATCCCGAGGGCTGGCAGGGGCAGAGTGCCAGCAACTGAGCATGGCTATCGGTATGTGACGTTATCGCACCAACAAAAACGGGCACCAGAAGGTGCCCGTTTTTGTTGGCATGGTCACAGACGTCAGTAGCGGCGCAGCCACCAGCGGGCGGCAAACAGGGCGGTCAGGCTGCCGAGCAGGGCGCTCGCCAGTACGTCCATCGGCCAGTGCATGCCGATCAGCATGCGCGACAGGCCTATGCCCAGTGCCCACAGTGGCAGCAGCCAGACCCCTGAAGGGGCGCGGGCCAGCCAGATCAGGCCGAAGAACTGGGCGAGACTCATGGCGGCGATACTGTGGCCGGAGGGAAAGGCGTAGTTCACTTCTGCCTGCCAGTGGTCCGTGAGCCATTCGGGCAGGGCCAGCAAGAGGCTCGCCGCATGCACCTGTTCGCTGCGTACCTCGACACTGCCAGAGTAGAACTGCTGGATGGCGGGGATCAGACTCTGGCCCTCCAGCCAGAGCAAATAAGGGCGCGGCTCCTGGGTCAGGTGCTTGATGATGCTTTTGATGGCCCAGTCGCCAGCGAGCATGGCAAACAGGGCGCAGACCAGTGCCAGCATGGCGGGCAGGCTCAGCGTCAGCTTGTGTCGGGTCAGCAGCAAGAGGGCGGCAATGCTGATGGCAATGCCGGGCACATCCACCATGGGGGTGAGGGCGTAGGGCCACCACAACCAGCCCGATTGCAGGGCCTGGCTCATAAAGGGTTGCCAGGGCAGGCAGGCCAGCAACAGTAGCGGCAGGATCAGGGCGGCGCTGAAACCAAGCACCTGACGGCGCGGCAACGAAGAGGCATGAGTCGGCATAACAAGGCTCGTAACAGGTGCGCGTTAAACGGGCAGGAAAAAAGAGGCGTCATTGTGCCAGCCTCGGCGGGTCGGTCAAGTCGCGCTGGTCTGGCTGTAACATGGGCTTACAAATGAGTGTGGCCGGGCCGACATGACGATATGGGCGTGGGTCATCAGCATCTGAGCATCTTGGCGGTTTGCCCAGGCACTGTGGTGCGATGGTGGTGAAAGGGGGGCGGCGAACAGGCATCTGAACATCTGGCCGGTTTGGGCAGGCCGGGCGGTGTGATTGTGGTGAAAAGTCATGGGCGAATAAGCATCTGAAAGTTCTGCTGGTTTGGGCTAGAATGGCGCGCCTGTGGCCGGTTGCGAAGTGAGAGAGCCCGATGA
Source organism: Aeromonas salmonicida subsp. salmonicida (assembly GCF_001643305.1). GTDB lineage: Bacteria > Pseudomonadota > Gammaproteobacteria > Enterobacterales > Aeromonadaceae > Aeromonas > Aeromonas salmonicida. Next base: position 23,820 of record NZ_LSGW01000097.1, on the reverse strand, counting down.
AGATTGTCGTTGATGAAAATATGCCCCACGCCCTTGAGCTGTTTGCCGAATTTGGCGAGGTGATCCCCTTGCCAGGACGGCAGATGCAGGCGGTGGACCTGCAAGATGCCGACGTGCTGCTGGTGCGCTCCGTGACCCGGGTCGATGCCGAGCTCCTCGCCACCAGCCCGCGGCTCAGGTTCGTCGGCACCGCCACCATAGGTACCGATCACGTCGACAAGGCGCTGCTGGCGGTGCGCAACATCCCCTTCTTCAGCGCGCCCGGCTGCAACAAGTATTCGGTCGGCGATTATGTGCTCTCTACCCTGCTGGTGCTGGCCGAGCGTCATGAGCTCAACTTGCGCGAGATGAGCCTCGCCGTCATCGGGGCGGGCAATACCGGTGAATGCGTGGCGTGCAAGGCCGAGGCCCTCGGCATGCGGGTGCTGCGCTGCGATCCGCCGCGGGCTCGAGTCGCCGGGCAGGCAGGCGAGACAGACGCATTCGTCGACTACCAGACGGCACTCGGTGCCGACATCGTCAGTTTCCATGTGCCCATCACCCGCGAGGGGCCGGATGCTACTTTCCACCTGCTGGATGAGCAGGTGATCGCCGCGCGCCCTGCCGGGCAGATCCTCGTCAACGCCTCCCGTGGCGAGGTGTGGGACAACCAGGCGCTGCTCGCTCGCCAGCAAGGGCTTGAGCCCCTGCGGCTGGTGATGGATGTGTGGGAAGGGGAGCCAGAGCCCCTGCGTGCCCTGGTGCCCCATACCGAGATTGCGACCCCTCACATCGCAGGCTACAGCCTGGAGGGCAAGGCGCGCGGCACCTGGATGCTCTATCAGGCGCTTTGTCAGCAGTTGGGCCGCGCGGCGCGCCAGGATCTGCAATCCTTGCTGCCAGCCCCCGAGGTGCGCGCACTGACTCCGGGTCAACCGGTGGATCAGGCGCTTATCAAACAGCTGGTGCACCTTATTTATGATGTGCGCCGCGACGATGCCCGTTTTCGCAACCGGATTGAGCTGCCCGGCAGTTTCGATGAACAGCGCAAGCACTATCCGGAGCGGCGCGAGCTATCCTCTTTGCACGTCAACGGCCCCTTCGCCAGCGATACTCTGGCCCGACTCGGTTTCACCGTCCAACCCGGCTAAACCAGATTCAACAGATCCAAACGGCTGGGGTAAGCGGCTTCGACGCCGGCCCCGCCCGTCTCTGGCTTGGTGTCATGCCGAGCCCTCTATCAGGCAGGTTCGCCTGCCAACGGTGATGCCAGCGTGCGTTGCCGACACTATTTGCAATACCACAGGAGAGAACATCAGTGAGTCAGCAATTCAACGTAGCGGTATTGGGCGCCAGCGGCGCCGTGGGTCAGGCCATGATTGAAATTCTGGAGGAGCGCGCCTTCCCGGTCGGTACCCTCTATCCGCTGGCATCCAGCCGCAGCGCCGGTGATACGGTGCGCTTTTGTGGCAAGAATCTCGAAATCAAGGATGTGGAAGAGTTTGACTGGAGTCAGGTGCAGATTGCGCTCTTCTCCGCCGGTGCCGAGGTTTCTGCCAAATGGGCGCCGATCGCCGCCGAGCACGGCTGCATCGTCATCGACAACACCTCCTGCTTCCGTTACGACGAAGATATCCCCTTGGTGATCCCGGAAGTCAATCCGGGCGCGTTGGCGGATTTTCGCAACCGCAACATCATCGCCAACCCGAACTGCTCCACCATCCAGATGCTGGTTGCGCTCAAGCCCTTGCACGACGAGGTCGGGATCGCCCGCATCAACGTGGCGACCTACCAGTCCGTCTCCGGCTCTGGCAAGGAGGGGGTAAGCGAGCTGGCCGGCCAGACCGCGCAGCTGCTCAACGGGCGTCCGGTGGAGCCGACCATCTATCCGCACCAGATCGCCTTCAATCTCATTCCGCAGATCGACAGCTTCACCGACAACGGCTACACCCGTGAAGAGATGAAGATGGTGTGGGAAACCCAGAAGATCCTGGGGGATGCCAGCATAGCCGTGAACCCCACCTGCGTGCGGGTGCCCGTCTTCTATGGTCATGCCGAAGCGGTGCACGTCGAGCTGCATCAACCGCTCGATGCGGATCAGGTCAAGGAGCTGCTGCGCAACGCCCCGGGCGTGACCCTGTTCGATGACGAAACGGACTATCCGACCCCGGTGCGCGATGCCACCGGCAAGGATGAGGTGCTGGTTGGCCGTGTCCGTCAGGATATTTCTCACCCCAGCGGTATCAATATGTGGATCGTGGCCGATAACGTTCGTAAGGGCGCCGCGACCAACAGTGTGCAGATTGCCGAACTGCTGGTGCGCGATTACCTCTGATCTGCGGATCTGCCGGCCCGGTGGAGGACAAGTTCCATCGGGCCTGTCCCTTGCCACCCGCGTGCGGTGTGGATGTGACCGGGGCCGCACTCTATGGCCCCGAGAATTTTTCGTGATATCAACTGATTAAGTTTTTTCCTACACTCAGGAACAAGTTGGGTGCTAAATGTGTCGGACTGCTGGCTTGCAACCTGAGCCTGATTTATATTGAACCGACTGTTTTGGGGTAACTATCCAGATTTTTCAATGTGATAGGGCCGTCATACGAAGGAACGAATATGGGACATTCCCGCATAACATTGGCAATGCTACTCGCATTGGGTCTGCTGGGCACCGCTCAGGCTGAAGACCCGGCGCGTGAGCCTTTTTTTGTTGAGCTCAAAGGCCCGGATGAACCGGCTCCCCCTGCCGTCAATTCCCAGCCGCTGGCACAACCTGTCGCCGCTCCCCGCGCCACGTCCCAGCCCAGCCGTCCCACTGCCCAGCCGATTGTGCGGCAGGTCGCGAGCAATGCCGGCAGTTATGGCCCTGTCCGTCCTACTGATACCCTCTGGAGCTTGGCGAGCAAACATCGCCCCTCCAATCGCGTCAGCGTCTACCAGACCATGGTGGCGATTTACGAGAAAAACCCCCGCAGCTTCGCCGATGGCAACATCAACCACATACTGGTGGGATCCCGTATTCTGCTGCCTACCGCCGCGGAAGCGAGTGTCATCACCGATGCTCAGGCCCGTCAGCGTTTCAATAGCGACAACGCCAACTGGAAAGGGCTGAGCCCGAAATATCTGGCCAGCAAGCAAACTCAGCCAGCCAAACCTGCTGCGCCCAAGGTTGCTGTCGCGCCCGCCAAGGCACCCGTACCCAAAGCGGCGCCCATTCCTGCGCCGGCACCCAAGGTGGCTGCGCCTCAACCTGCAACCGAAGTGAAAGAGGTTGCCAAGGCTGCCGAGCCGGTACCAAGCCAGGCACCCGCTACCAGCGCCCCTGCACCGCTGCCTGCCGATCTTGGCAAGCCGGTCGGCCAGCCCTCTACCGAAATGGCACTGGCGCTGGAAGATGCCAATGCCCAGCTCGGTCAGGTCACTGAGATGAACCACAGGCTCAAGCTGCGGCTGCAATCCCTGACCGAAGAGGTGGAAACCCTCAAGGCCCAGTTGCTGGAGCAGACAGCGCTGCAAAAAGAGATTGCGGAGCTCAAGGCCAATCCGGTTCCGCCGGTTGCTGTGGCGCCCGAGTCCAAGCAGCACTGGTTGATGGAGCTGCTCTCCTCACCGCTCAACCTCGCCATGATCATACTGCTGCCTGTGTTGCTGGTGCTGGCACTGGTCACGCTCTGGCTCCGTGCCCGTGCCCGCCGCGAGCTGGAAGAGCAGGAGAAGAGCCTCTCCGAGTCTACCTCCATGGTGATGGATCAGGAGCACAGCGAGTTTGATGACCTGTTCAGCGCCGATATCACCAGTGATGAGCCGGTTCGCCCCATGCCGGATCTCAACACCCCGGATGGTTACATGGCGATGGAAGAGCCGGCGGCCCCTGCTGACATAGTATTCAGCGATGACGGCGAGATGGAGCTGGCCGGTTTTGAGGCGGAATCTGCGCCCAAAGCAGCCGGTCGTGATCCGGATCTGGTGCCTGACCTGGATCTGGCCGACGATAAAGCCATTGCGCTCGATGTTGAGCCGGACCTTGATCTCGCCAGCGAGTTCAACCCGCCCAAAGGCGGTCATGAGATCATGAGTGAAGAGGAGCTGCAGGCCGCGCTGTTTGCCGAGCTGGATGCCGACCTGACCGCCGACCTGGATCTGGATGCCGACGACGATGGCCAACCGGATGTTGAAGCTCCCATCAGCGACGAAGAACTTGCCGCCTTTGATTTGAGCGACTTTGAGAGCGCCTTTGCCGAGGCTGAAGCTGGCCAGGAAAGTGCGAAACAGAGCGTTGCCGACACCAGCGCCGACGAGATGCTGGCGGAGCTGGGACTGGCGCCGACCAAGGCGGTGGAGCCGGATCCTGAGTGGGATCCCAACGAGCTGGCACTCTCCGATTTTGAGGATGCCTTCGCCGAGGTGGAATCCCATGAGGGCGATGTTAAGCCCCGTGAACAGGCCAACGAGAGTGGTTATGTCGAGATCGACAAGCTGCTGGCCGAAGCCGATGCCACCACCACGGAGCAGGAACCCTATCAGGGCTTCTCGCTGGATGTGGGACTGGACGGCTTCCCCGAGGTGCTGCCGGAGTCCACCGGCTTTGACGTGGATGCCGACGACGGCGGTGTCGGGGCCAAGCTGGATCTGGCCCGGGCCTATCTCGAGATCGACGACAAAGACAGTGCTCGCGAACTGCTGCAAGAGGCGGCAGAGCAGGGAAGTGATCACCAGCGTGCCGAGGCGGAGAAGTTGCTCAAGCGTCTGGGATAACCGCTTCTCTGGTGTTAGGACCTTGAGAAGGGCAGCCTGCGGGCTGCCCTTCTCTATTGGGGATTGTGCTGGCGGGCTTGCGGTTTTTGGGACTTTTCACCCTGAGCGCGTATAATCCGCCCCGTTTCTTTCATCGCCTCTTTTCACCATAAGACAAGTGTTACCCATGCGAATCGCCCTAGGTATTGAATATGACGGCAGCCGGTATTTCGGCTGGCAGCGTCAGCGAGAAGTGATCAGCGTGCAGGCTGAGCTGGAGAAAGCCCTCAGCCGGATCGCCAACCACCCGGTTTCCATTCAGTGCGCAGGTCGCACCGATGCCGGTGTGCATGCCACCGGTCAGGTGATCCATTTCGATACCCACGCCATCCGCAGCGAATCGGCCTGGACCCTGGGGCTCAACTCCAACTTGCCGCCGGATATCGCCGTGCGTTGGGTCAAGGAGGTGGACGAGACGTTCCACGCCCGTTTCAGCGCCACCGCCCGTCGCTACCGTTATGTCATCTACAACCACAACTACCGCCCTGCGATTCTCGGCAGCGGCGTCAGTCACTACCACGAGACCATAGATGCAGCGCTGATGCACCTGGCGGGTCAATGCCTGCTGGGGGAGCAGGACTTCACCTCGTTCAGGGCCATAGGTTGCCAGTCCAAGACACCGTGGCGCAATGTGACGCACTTGTGCGTCAGCCGTCAGGGGCCTTACATAGTGCTGGATATCCGTGCCAACGCCTTCTTGCACCATATGGTGCGCAACATCACAGGTTCCCTGTTGCTGGTGGGGCAGGGGTTAAAGCCGGTGGAGTGGATTGCCGAGCTGCTGGCCGCCAAGGATCGCAACCAGGCCGGGCCGACCGCCAAGGCCGGTGGACTCTATCTGGTCGACGTGGATTACCCGGCAGAACTGGCGTTGCCACAGCTGCCGCTCGGCCCGCTCTGGCTGCCGGACTCGGCACCGGGTACGACCAGTTTTTAGTAACTGGCCCCGAAAATTTGTGGTTTAATGATCCGTCATTTATTGCCATCGAGCTATTAAGTCATTGAACAATCTAGGCTCGATGCGTTTTGTCAGGCACAAAAGCATTAAGGAATTCCATGAGCTGGCTTGAGAAGATCCTTCCCAAGAGCAAGATAACTACACCTCGTCGTCACAACATTCCGGAAGGGGTGTGGACCAAGTGCAGTGCTTGTGAACAGGTGCTCTACCGGGCAGAGTTGGAGCGCAACCTCGAAGTGTGCCCCAAGTGTGATCATCATATGCGCATCAGCGCCCGTGCCCGTCTCGAGAGTTTTCTCGATGAGCAGGGCCGTACCGAAGTCGGTGCCGAGCTGGAGCCGCAGGATATCTTGAAATTCAAGGATTCCAAGCGCTACAAGGATCGTTTGTCCGCCGCTCAGAAAGCGACGGGAGAGAAAGATGCGCTGGTGGTGATGAAGGGGACCCTCAAGGGGGTACCGGTCGTCGCCTGTTCATTCGAGTTCTCCTTCATCGGTGGCTCCATGTCCTCCGTGGTCGGTGCCCGTTTCGTACGCGCCGTCGAGGAGTGCATCAAGGAAGGTCGCGGTCTGGTCTGCTTCTCCGCGTCAGGCGGTGCTCGCATGCAGGAAGCGCTCTTCTCCCTGATGCAGATGGCCAAGACCAGTGCTGCGCTGGACAGGCTCACCAAGGCGGGCCTGCCTTATATCTCTGTGCTGACCGACCCCACCATGGGTGGTGTCTCTGCCAGTCTGGCCATGCTGGGTGATATCAATGTGGGCGAGCCCAAGGCGCTGATTGGCTTTGCCGGCCCGCGCGTCATCGAGCAGACAGTGCGCGAGAAGCTGCCGGAAGGCTTCCAGCGCTCCGAGTTTCTTCTGGAGAAGGGTGCCATCGATCTCATCATAGATCGCCGCGAGATGCGTAACCGTTTGGCCAGCCTGCTCGCCAAAATGCTGAATACTCACGTCATCGAAGAGTGAAGATGAGTTCAAACATGCAACAATCCCAAAGCCGGTCGCTGGTCGACTGGCTTTCTTATTTGGAGCAGATCCACCCCGTCAACATTGACATGGGGCTGGATCGGGTCGGTGCCGTTGCCCGTCTCATGGGCCTCACCCAGTTGCCGTTCAAGGTGATCACGGTCGCTGGCACCAACGGCAAGGGTTCCAGCTGCGCCATGGCGGCCAGCATTCTGATGGCGGCGGGCTACAAGGTCGGTGTCTACTCATCTCCCCATCTGCTGCGCTTTACCGAACGGGTACGCATCAATGGACAAGAGCTGGTCGACGACGATCATTGCGCTGCCTTTGCCAAGGTGGAAGCTGCTCGTGGCGAGATAGCGCTCACCTTCTTCGAGTTCGCCACCCTGGCGGGCCTCTGGCTCTTTCGCCGCGCCGCGCCGGATGTGCTGCTGCTGGAAGTGGGGCTGGGCGGTCGGCTCGACGCCACCAATGTGGTGGAGTCCGATGTGGCCATGATCACCTCCATTGCGCTTGATCACTGCGACTGGCTGGGGGATACCCGCGAAGCGGTGGCAGTGGAGAAGGCGGGTGTCTACCGCGCCGGCAAACCCGCCATCAGCGGTGAACCCAAGCCTCCTGCCACCATCGCCAGCGAGGCGCAGCGCATAGGTGCCTGCTTGCGTCAGGTCGGTGTCGACTTCTCTGCTAAAGAGCATGAGACCAGCTGGGATTACCAGGGCCTGCACCAGTGGCGGGATCTGCCCAAACCCGCCTTGCCGCTGATGAACGCTGTAACCGTGCTGGCGGCGCTGGAATCCCTCGGCTTGCCGCTGCCTGAGTCTGCCATCCGTGACGGGCTGGCCAATGCCCGGCTGGCTGGCCGGATGCAGCGGCTGCAAAGCGAGCCTCTGGTCATCGTCGATGTGGCCCACAATCCCCATTCGGCGGCCTACCTTGCCAGCCAGTTGCGCCAGATCCCCGGCAAGGGCAAGCGCCGCGCCGTGGTCGGCATGCTCAAAGACAAGGACATGGCGGGTTCGCTCGCCGAGCTTGACGGTCTGATCGACGCATGGTTCCTGGCCAGTCTCATTGGTCCGCGCGCAGCTACCGCCGAGCAGCTTGCTGCTGCTCTGGGGGAAGGCAAGGGACAGGCTCTGCGCTTTGATGATGTCAGCGCCGCCTATCAGGCTGCGTTGGCCGCATCGAGTCCTGATGATATGGTCATTGTGTTTGGTTCGTTTTACACTGTCGCCGACATTCTGGCGGGCACTGCGTCCTGATCGGCACAGGGCCGGTTGAACGGCACGGCTTCAGGCTGATTATGCCTGGTCAAAACTGCTTCGGCGCGCCATCGGCCAAGCAACATGGGTAGGCGTTGACTTGGCTTCGAAGTCTCAACACAGAGTGGCTTGAAGGGACCGTCCATCATTGATGTCCGCAAAATTGCAATTAATTCTAAGTAACATGGGTGGGGATTAACTTGGCTTCGAAGTTTCAAAACAGATTGGTAGGCACCGTCATCCTGGTGGCCCTGGTTGTCATTTTTCTGCCGGATCTGATGGATGGCAACAAGCTGGAGCAAAAGGACGAGGCGTTTGCCAAGATCCCGCTGCGCCCCGAGCTTGAACCCGCCAAACCTGCATTGCAGGTCTCGGCCGCCAGTACCTTGCCGGCGGAACACCTGGCCAGCCAGCAGCAGGCCTCTGCCGCCGAGCAGTGGCAGGTCGAAGAGGTCTCGGATCCCGTGACGCTCGCCACCAACAAGAACCCATCGGCGGCGCAGGCACAGCAGCCAGCTACCAAGCCCGTTGCTCAGCCAGTGGTCAAGCCCAAGCCCGAAGTGATCGCCAAGAAGCCGGTGGAGCCACCTAAACCCAAGCCGGTACCACCCAAACCGGTGGAAGTGAAAAAGCCGGTGGAAACCAAGCCACAGGTCGGCCAGATCAAGTCGATGGATGACCTCATTGCGAGCAAGATGGCACCGCAGACACAGGCGCCTGCCGCCTCGTCGCAGGGCAGCTGGATTTTGCAGCTTGGCGCCTTCAAGAACGTGGACAGCGTCAATGCGCTGGTGAGCAAGTTGCGGGCGGCGGGCTATTCGGCCCAGACTTCGCCGCGTACGCCGGTGCAGGGTCAGCTCAACCGGGTCTTCATCGGGCCGGATGTTTCCAAGGCCAAACTGCAGGGAATGCAGGGCCGGATTGGTCAGATGACAGGACTCAGTGGATCCGTTGTGGCCTACAAACCCTGATAGTTCAACGAGATAAAAAAATACCGCGCTTCATTTCACAGATGGGCGCGGTATTTTTTTAGATGCATTTCACTGGTTTTGGCAGGCCGCCTATCTTGGTGGCCTGTTTGGCTGGCCCCTCAGGAAACAGCTTGTAGAGATAGCGGCTGTTGCCTTTTTCCGGGCCGTACTGTTTTTCCATCGCCTTGACCAGAGCGCGGATGGCAGGGGAGGTGTTGAACTCCAGATAGAAAGCTCGCACGAAACGCACCACCTCCCAGTGAGGCTCTTCCATCACTATGCCTTCCTGCTCGGCCAGCACCTGTGCCAGCTCCTCGCTCCAGTCACTGCTGTTCAGCAGATAGCCCTTGGCATCGGTTTCGATGGTTTGGCCGTTGAATTCCAGCTGATGCTCAGCCATAAGAGGGCTCCTCGCAAATAGGGCTATCAGGATTGGGCGGGCATGGTAGCGCCTTGGCCCCCGGTGAGCAACCGGCTCTCGTTGGCCAGGGTGAGCAACTCGTCCGCCAGCTGGCTGATCAGGGTGAGCTGCTGGGTCAGCATCAGCTGCTCCTCGCTGCTGTCCGGCGTGATGACGGGGCACTGTCCTTCGATCTGTGCAGGTATCTCGCCCGCCAGATGGCCTGCGGCCCGCTCCAGGGTGTGGCTCAGGTGGCGGCTGATCTCGTCGAGTTCGCCGATGGCCTCCAGCTTGTCGCGATGGGCACCCAGCGCCGAGATGTAGGAGAGCAGGGCGTGGTTGCGCCAGGTGAGGGTGAAGCAGAGATCGAGGAAGCGGCGGCGCTTTTGCGGCTCCACCAGCATGCTCTGCCAGGCCATGGCCAGCTCGCTGTCGGCCAGATGGGCGCTCTTGCGGGCTACCCGGTAGTCGATGGATTCATCCCTTTGCTGTTGCAGGCTGGCGAGCACGGCCGCCAAGTAGCGGGCGTTGGCTGACAGGGAGTTGGCGATAAGCGTCGGCAGCCGTTTGTACTGCCAGTCCGGCCAGAGCCAGGCCACCAGTGCGTAGGAGAGCAGGCAGCCGAGGAAGGTGTCGAGCAGGCGCGGCCCCAGAATGGCAAAGCCGATGCCGTCCAGCAGGTTGAAGGCCATCAGTACATAGAGGGTGATGAAGCAGACTGCGGCGCTGTAGTTGCTGCGTACCTGGGTGAAGAACAGGAAGGCGGCGAGCCCCATTACCACCAGTTGAACATGCAATTCGGGGAACAGCCAGAGCACGGGGACGCCCACCAGCAGGCCGGCGAAGGTACCGAGCATCCGCTGTACCAGCCGGCGGCGGGTGGCGCTGTAGCTGGGTTGGCAGACAAACAGCACCGTCAGCAGGATCCAGTAACCCTTATCAAGGTTGAAGGTCTGCAAGATGCCGTAACCTACCACCAACCCGAGCGACAGGCGCAGGGCATGGCGAAACACCATGGAGTCCGGGCTGAGGTGCTGCTTGAGCTGAGCCAGCAATGGCAGGCGGACAGGACGCGCCAGAGGCGGCAAGCTCTGTGGGGCCTGCGTCGGATTTTGCAGCTCCTCGGCGCTGCCCAGCAGCTCCTCGGCGCTGGCCAGATTGCGGCGCAGGAACTTCATCGGCGTCAGCAATGTCTTGGGGTAGTGCTGCTTGAGGTGGGTGAACTCCAGCTGATCGCCGAGAGCCTCCAGGGTCCAGTGGATGCGCTTGTTGTGGGCGTAGGGCTTGTGCACCAGGATGGCGTAACCGAGCCGCTGGCACGCCTCGGAGAGCTGCAAAAACACCTCCTGAAACCCGTCAAGGACGATACCCTGCTTGAGCTCGGCTTCCAGCCTGCTGTAGGGATAGTGGCTGGAGGTGGCACGTTCCTGGATTTCCAGCGCCAGCAGGTAGAGGCGCAGCAGGCTGGCAAGCTCGGGCGCCGCCTGATGGCGGGTGCTGAGGCGGGCGTTGAGCGCCGATTTGGTCAGTGTCAGCGCATTGACCAGATTGATGTTGAGCTGGGCCAGATTGTGGCGAATGGCCTGGGCGCCATGCTCGTCCGCTGGAAAAAAGCGAGATTTCTCCAGCAGATAGCGGCCGAGGGCAAAGTAACTCTGGGCAAGTTGCTCGTGCAGTGTCTTGTAGGGCAGCAGCCAGAGCCAAATGAGGGAGACCAGACCATACCAGAGTGCACCGGCGCACAATGCGAGCGGCTGGTAGAAGAGATCCGGCGCCTTGGCAGCCCCCAGCATGGTGTAGATGGCGATAAGCAGGGAGCCGAAGCTGATGGTGGCGTAGCGCTGACCGAGCGCCCCCACCATCACGAAGAGGAAGGTCGACCCTGCCAGCCCGATGGCAAACAGCCAGGGCGTCGGGAAGAGGTACTGCACACACAGGGAGGCAAACAGGAAGCAGAGCAGCGTCATGGCAAGGTTCTTGACCCGGCCCCACAGGCTGTCGTCGGTTTCGGCGATGGCACCGGCCACCACCCCGAGGGAGAGCAACACAGTGAGCTGGATATCGCCGGTCGCCAGGGTGAAGGCGAGCAGCCCCACCATGGCCAGCAAGACCTTGAGGGCGAAGTAGATGTGACTGTCAGTCAGCAGTCGGCGCAGCAGGCCAGAGAAATCCATCGGCATGAGACAAGAGCAACCCTTGAATGAAACGAGAACGGGATACTAACCCGCCAAGCGCGAAGCGGCCCTGATTTGGATCAGGGCCGCTTAGCTTCATATCCTTGATTTACAACTTATCCTGACAGAAACAGGCACCAATAAAAACCCCGCCGAAGCGGGGTCTTTCATCAGTTGCGGTTGCCGCCGAGCAGGCTCAGCAGGCTCAGGAAGATGTTGTAGATGGAGACATACAGGGTCACGGTGGCGGAGATGTAGTTGGTCTCGCCGCCACGGATGATCTGCTGGGTGGTCAGCAATATGGCGCCGGAGGAGAACAGCATGAACATGGCGGACAGGGCCAGGCTCAGGGCGCTCATCTGCAGGAAGATGTTGGCGACCATGGCCACCAGCAGCACCCAGAAACCGACGAACAGCATGCCACCGATAAAGGAAAGGTCACGCTTGGTGGTCAGGGCATAAGCGGATAGACCGAAGAAGGTCAACGCTGTGCCGCCGAGCGCCGTCATCACTATCTCGCCACCACCATTGTTCATGTACATGTTGATGATGGGGCCCAGGCTGTAGCCGAGCAGGCCGGTCAGGGCGAAGGTGAACACCAGGCCCATGCCATTGTCCTGGTTCTTCTGGGTCAGGAACATCAGGCCATACACACCGATGAGGAACACGGCCCAGTGCAGGGGCGGCATGTTCATCACGGTGGCGATCCCGGCCACAACGGCAGAGAAGCCAAGAGTGAGGGAGAGCAGCATATAGGTGTTGCGCAGCACCTTATTGGTATCACGCGCGGCACTCTGGGTGCCGGTATAGATAGAACGGGTATCCATCTTGGGTGTCCTCTTGATTTCCGGGTTGAGGCGGTACATTCCGCTTCGTTATCGCATTGTATGCACTCAATGTTGGGATGACGAGCGCTGATTTCAAGCGCCACCCCAGCCTGTTGAACCCTACTATCCCAGAACAAATATGTATTGCATATGAACATGGGCTTGACGTAGTATGCACGCCGTTCGGAGGGGTGGCAGAGCGGCTGAATGCACCGGTCTTGAAAACCGGCGATGGGCGACCATCCGTGGGTTCAAATCCCACCTCCTCCGCCATATTCAGAAAAGCCCAGACAACCTTGTTGTCTGGGCTTTTTGCTATTTGCGATACGAGCTCATATCCGGATCCAGGCTGCTGCGGCTGGCTTGCGTCACACCCACCGATCGCAAAACCGTGTTCAGCTATCATTTTTGACATTCTCTCCATGTCCTCCTTTACAGGCTCCGGCCGCTTACCAACACTCTGTTGAGTAATGGCTCAGAATGGAGCGAGACATGCGTGAACAACGTGATAAAATGGTTCAACTCTTTGATCAGGAAGTTGATTTCCCTGCCGATGAACAGCTGGTATCCACCACGGATCTGCGTGGCGTCATCACTTATGCCAACGATCATTTCTGCCGGGTTGCCGGTTACAGCCGTGCCGAACTGATAGGCCAGCACCACAACATGGTGCGCCATCCCGACATGCCCAAGGCCGCCTTTGCCGATCTGTGGGGCAAGCTCAAGCAGGGGCAGCCATGGCGCGGCATGGTGAAAAACCGTTGCCAGGATGGTCGCTACTACTGGGTCGATGCCTATGTCACCCCCATCTTCGAGCAGGGCAAGATAAGTGGCTATCAGTCGGTGCGTTGCCGTGCCGATCCGCAGATGAAGGAGATTGCCGCCAGGACTTATGCCCGCCTGCGCGCCGCCGAGCAGGGAGGGCGCAAGCCCCGTATTTCCCTGTCACGGCTGCGTCATCTGGTTGCCGGTGCAGGATTGCTGGCGCTGGCCTGGCTGGGTGCCGTGCAGCTGGGAGCCTGGGCTCCGCTCTATATGGCTTTGCCACTCCTGCTGCTGGGAGGTCTCTACCGCCACGAGCTCATCACGACTCCGCGCTATTTGCGGCAGCTGGCGGATGAATATGACAGTCTGACCCGGCTTATCTATTCGGGTCAGGAGCCCAGCGCCATCGCCGATTTTCACATCAAGTTGCTGCAGGCCCGCATCCGGACCGTACTGGGGCGGGTGGACGATGCCACCCACGCCCTGCAGGATCTGGCCGTACACCTGAAGAGCGCCTCCAGTGAGGTCAGCTCGGACATTGCCGAGCAGGATGCCCAGACCCAGCAGATGGCGGCGGCCATTACCCAGATGGCGAGCACGGCGCAGGAGATTGCCCGCAACATTCAGGACACCAACAGCCAGGTTGCTCAGGCCAAGGCTCACTGCCAGCACACGGACAAACAGTTGCTCGACACGGAGCGCAAGATAACCGAGCTCGCGACGGAGGCGGAACATGCGTTTGCTTCTGCGGTAGCGCTGGCCAGCGAATCGGATCGTATCGGGGTCTTGATGGGCGAAATTCAGGGCATCGCCGATCAGACCAACCTGCTGGCGCTCAACGCCGCCATCGAAGCAGCCAGAGCGGGAGAGCAGGGGCGGGGTTTTGCTGTGGTGGCGGACGAGGTGCGTACCCTGTCAACCCGGACCCACAAGGCGACCGAGCAGATCCAGAGCAGCATAGGGCAGATCCAGCGCACCCTGAACGGCTGGAAGGGGATGATGCAAAACAACCTGCAACAGACGCAGTCTTGCGTTGAGATGACCCGGCAGGGTTCCGGCAGCCTGCATCAGGTACTGGCCGAGATTGAGCTGGTGATGGATTTCTCTGCCCAGATTTCGGCAGCGGCGGAGCAGCAACAGGCGGTAGTCGAAAACATCAGCCAGAACGTCAACCTCATCTCCCAGCACTCCCACGCCAACAGCAACAAGATGCAGGATGTGGATGAGTCGAGCGAGATACTGCTGACCAAGGCCAGACAGCTCAAATCCTTGGGGCAGACCTTCGGTTGATGCTCCCGCGCTCCCACCAAAAGCAACAGGGCCACCCATAGCGGTGGCCTTGTTGCCTTGTACTGCCCTGCGCCTTGGTGCTGCCAGCGTGATGTTGTGAGGTGCAAGCCAGGCTGACCGTGCCAAGATGAAGGGCTTAGGGGGGCGCCACCGCCAGCTCGATCCCCTTGTCGTTGTACATGGCGCGATCGGCGTGGATAAGCCACTGCTCGGCACGCCAGCCCGGCTGGTATTGGCTGACCCCGACGCTGATGCCAACCTCGAGTTGATGCTCCTTGACCTGAAATGGCTGGGCCATGGCCATTCTAATCACCTCGGCAATGGCCTCGGCATCGAGCAGGTCGTGATCGGGGAGCAGCAGCACGAACTCGTCACCGGCCAGTCTGGCGAAGAAGCGCTGGTGGTTGAGGCTGCGGGTTATCCGCTCCGCCAGCTGGCAGAGGATGGCATCACCATGGCTGTGGCCAAAGCCGTCGTTGACCTGTTTGAAGTTGTTGAGATCACAAAACAGCAGGCAGCCGGGGTTGGGGCTGCTTATCTGCGCCTCCAGCCGCTCCATCAGGCTCAGACGGTTGGGCAGGCCGGTGAGCGGGTCCTGCCTTGCCAGCTGCAATATCTCCTCTTCCCGCTGCTGGCGCAGGGCAATCTCGCGATTGAGCCGTTTGTTGCACACCAGCAGGTAGACCGCCAGCAGCAATATGAGCACGCAGGCGGCCAGACTCAGCAAAAACCAGGGACGCCAGAATACCCACTGCTCGGAGGGGGCCTGATAGAGAAAGTCAGTCAGCGGCACGGGTCGCTTGATGAGCCCGATTTCGGCCAGCTGCTCCATGATGTGGGTGACGCGATCCGGGTTCATATACCCGATCTCCACATAGAGCGGTTGTATCATCTCCTTGCTTACCTGCAGCTCCTACTCCATGTGAGCCTGACTGCGGTTGACGCCGTATTCACTGCGCAGCAGGGCGATGGCCTCCTGGGGATGGGCGAGGGCATAGCGCCAGCCTTCAAGGCTGGCGGTCCGAAACCGCTCTACCCTGCCCGGATGGGCCTGCTCCTGCGCCTGAGTGGTGAAGAGTATGTCGCTGTAAAAGTCGATGCCGTAATTGCGCGGGTTGATGACGGAGACGGGAATGCCGCGCTCTTCCAGATAGAAAGGCTCGTTGCTGAGATAGGCGTTGAAGATATCGACCCTGCCCTCGATGAGATCATCGATATTGACCGAGGTCTGGATCGGGGTAAGTTGGCTTTCATTGAGACCTTGATAGAAAAGTGTCGCCAGCAACTCGGCATCCTGATGGGCGGAAAACATCATGATCCGTTTGCCACGCATGCCATCAACAGTGAGAATGCCGCTGTCACGACGGGCCAGGAAGATGGACGGCGAGTGCTGAAAGACGCAGGCGAGCGCCAGCAGTGGCTTGCCATTGGCATAGGCGGTCAGCACCTCTGTGTTGCCGACGCCAAAGTCGGCACGACCGCTTTGCACCTCGTCCACCGGGCTTATTCCCTTGCCACCAGGCCTTATCTCCACGTCCAGTCCGGCTTTGGCATAGAAGCCCTTGGCCTTGGCCATGTGATAGCCCACAAACTGGGGCTGGTGCAGCCAGCGCAACTGGAGCACCACCCGCTCCGGGGCTTCAAGGGAGGATTCATTGGCCAGGAGGGGCCCGATATAACTGGCGCCAATCAGCAGTAACCAAAGCAAGTATCTCTTCATCCGTGCGATTCTTGTTCTGAGTATTCATGGGGGGGCGACCCCTTGATGGAGTCATATTCTTGTAATGAAACACATTCTAAAAGGTTATAGATGTACCGGATACTAGCGCAGCACAAAGATTTTATGTTGATCAACAAAGGGCCGGGCCTTGGCATGCATGACGAAGCCGGTGAGTCGGGTCTGGTCAATCCGGGACTGGTCAGTCGCGTCAAGGCCGACACAGGGCAGGTGCTTTATCCCGTTCATCGGCTCGACAAGATGACCTCAGGTCTGGTGTTGCTGGCGCGTACCACGGCGGCTAACCGGGCGCTCAGCATGGCATTTGCGGATCGACAGGTGAGCAAGCAGTATCTGGCCCTCTCCGATCGCAAGCCCAAAAAGAAGCAGGGCTGGGTAAAAGGGGATATGCAAAAAGGGCGGGGTGGCAGCTGGATGCTGGCGCGCAGCCTGGACAACCCCGCCATCAGCTGGTTTGACTCTGTGCCGGTGCGCGAGGGTCTGCGGCTCTATCGCATCAAGCCCCAGACCGGCAAGACCCACCAGATCCGGGTTGCCTTGAAAAGCATAGGGGCACCCATTCTGGGGGATGAGCGTTACGGCGGCTGACCGCGGCTACCTGCATGCCTGGCGCCTGAGTTTCACCCTGGCAGACGAAGCATTCGATTTTATCTGCCCTCCCGATGAGGGGGCCATGTTTCTCGCCCCCGAGCTCCATGTCGCCATCGCCGGATTGAGCGAGTGAGGGGAGGACAAGACACTATGCGTACAGACTGGATCCTGGCTGACTTTGACGACACCCTGGCCCCGGGCGACAGCCACGCCGGCTTGCTGCGCTATATACTGCGCCGCCGCCTCTGGCCACTCTTGCTGCTGCCGGTGATCGCACTGGGTGGCCTGGTTTACCTCGTGCCAAGCCGGCGCAGGCAGGGGATTTCGCTGATCTGGTGGGCCATCACACTGGGGCTTTCGCCACTGGGCTGGCGCAAACTGGTGCGGGCCTATTGCCGCACCCGGCCTGGGCTGTTTCGCGAGGCGCGCGCCTTGCTGATGAAAGACGGTGATCGCTGCTGGGTGATCTCCGCCAGCCCTCGCGCCCTGGTGCGCGGGCAACTCCATCAACAGTTGCCTGGCAAGCTGCCCCATCGCACCCTGGGCTCGCGGATGCACTACCGCTTGGGGGGCTTGATGCCGCGCTTTTACTGCCACGGCCAGCACAAGATACTGCCCGAGGTACGCGCCCTCGCTGCGGTACTCAGCTTGAGCGACAGCCTGCACGATCTGCCGCTGCTGGCGCAGGGCGCAGAGGCCTGGCTCATCAATCCCACCCCGAGTCGCCTGCAAAAAGCACGGGCGCACTTGCCCCACATAGTGCCCAAACAGTGGCGACTGTAAGGCAAAGCTGACAGCCCTGCGGGTCGCCATGGGGCGATCCGCAAGGCTGCGGCTTGAATGTCACAATCTATTTACATCTTTTGGTGGAGGACCCCGAGAAACTATCTGAAACCCGCCTCTTCTCTTCTGCCGCGCAGCTGCATCTAATGAAACAAGTTGTTAACAAGGCCTGTTTGACGGGATCGACGGTCAGGCCGTCGCCCTAGGTCAAACCGCTTTAACCACTTTCAGTCATCAGCACATTGCAAGGAGCGCATCATGACGACCACTTCCTCCTCTTCCCGTTCCCACACCATCAATCCCCTCGGCTCGGATGGCTTCGAATTCGTCGAGTACACAGCGCCGGATGCCAAGGGCATTGCCGCCCTCAAGGCGTTGTTCGTTTCACTGGGTTTTGCCGAAGTGGCAAAGCACAAGCACAAGCAGTGCTGGCTCTATCGTCAGGGTGACATCAACTTCGTGGTCAACGCCGAGCCACACTCCCAGGCGGAGCAGTTCGCCAGCCTGCACGGGCCCAGTGTGTGCGGCATGGCATTTCGGGTGGCGGATGCGGGCAAGGCCCAGCCATACGCCATCACCAAGGGGGCCAAGCCCTTCGTCGGCAAGATAGGGCTCATGGAGCTCAACATTCCCGCCATCTATGGCATAGGCGAGAGCACACTGTCGTTTGTCGACCGCTACGGCGACAAGGGCTCCATCTATGATGTGGATTTTGTATTTTACCCCGACTGGCAGACGCGCATGGCCGAGGTGGACGCCGGGCTCTACGAGATAGATCACCTGACCCACAACGTCCAGCGCGGCAACATGGATGTCTGGTCGAACTTCTATGAGCGGATCGGCAACTTCCGGGAGATTCGCTACTTCGACATAGAGGGCAAGCTCACCGGCCTGCATTCCCGTGCCATGACGGCCCCCTGCGGCAAAATTCGCATCCCCATCAACGAATCCTCCGATGACAAGTCCCAGATCGAGGAGTACCTGCGTCAGTACAAGGGGGAGGGGATCCAGCACATAGCCTTGGCCTCCAGCGACATCTACCAGACCATACGCACCCTGCGTGGTCGTGGTACCGGTTTTATGCCGACCCCGGACACCTACTACGAGAAGGTCAACAGCCGGGTCGAGGGCCATCAGGAAGATCTGGCCTCCCTCAAGGATCTGCAGATCCTCATCGATGGTTCTCCCACCAAGGACGGCATACTGCTGCAGATCTTCACCGACACCGTCATAGGTCCGGTGTTCTTCGAGATCATTCAGCGCAAGGGCAATGAAGGGTTTGGCGAGGGCAATTTCCAGGCACTGTTCGAATCCATTGAACTGGACCAGATCCGCCGTGGTGTGCTGCATGGAGAACCCAGCGATGCGTAACTGGATAAGCTTTCCCCATCGGGAGGGGACCCACTCCCGTCAGGCTCATGCCGACCTGCCAGAGCAGGCCATCTATGAGCGCGAACTGGGGCGGGCCGGCTTCTTCGGCCCCGCCACCCATATGCACCACAAGCATGCTCCCACCGACTGGACCAACTGGGAGGGGCCGCTGCGGCCGAGGGCGTTTGACTTGAACGGCTTGCAGGAGGAGGTGAGTTCCCTCTCCCCCTGGGTGATGCCGGATATTCTGCACAATGCTCACTGCCGCTACCGGATGTGGCGCCTGTGTGATCCTATGCCGTTTCTGGTGCGCAATGCCGACGGTGACGAGCTGCTGTTCATCCACGAGGGCAGTGGCGAGTTTTATTGCGACTACGGCCATCTGACCCTGCGGGACGGCGACTATGTGGTGATCCCCCGTGGCACCATGTGGCGCATCGAGCCCACGGCGCCCATGTTCATCCTGATGATAGAGGCGACCAACGACAGCTATCAGCTGCCGGACAAGGGGTTGGTGGGCAATCACGCCATCTTTGACCCGGCGGCGCTGGATGTGCCCGCCATCAATGAACGCTTTCTGGCCCAGCAGGATGAAAATCCCTGGTCGCTGCAGGTCAAGCGCCACAATCAGGTGTCGGTCATCACCTGGCCCTTCAATCCGCTGGATGCCCAGGGCTGGCACGGGGACTTGTGCGTGGTGCGCCTCAACTGGCGCGACATTCGCCCGCTGATGAGCCACCGTTACCACTTGCCGCCCTCGGCCCACTCCACCTTCGTGGCGAGCCGGTTCGTCATCTGTACCTTCGTGCCGCGCCCCATAGAGAGTGACCCCGGCGCCCTCAAGGTGCCCTTCTACCACAGCAACGACGACTACGACGAGGTGCTCTTCTACCACGCAGGGGACTTCTTCAGTCGGGACAATATCGAGCGGGGCATGGTCACCTTCCACCCCGCCGGCTTTACCCACGGCCCCATCCCAAGGCGTTTGCGGCGGGGCAGACCTATGCCAAGAAGTTCACCGACGAGGTGGCCGTGATGCTGGATACCCGCGATGCGCTGAACGTCGGCAGCTGGCAGCGTCCCGAACTTTCGACTGCCACTGGCAAATAAGGATTTTTATGAAACTTGCAACCTTGAACAATGGCAAGCGCGATGGCGCTCTGGTGGTGGTCAGCCGTGACTTGAGCCGCGCGGTGCGGGTGCCATCCATCGCCCTCACCCTGCAGTCGGCACTGGATGAGTGGGCTGAGACCGAGCCCAAGCTGGCCTCCATCTATCAGACCCTCAACGATAGCACCTGTGCCGATGCCGTCCCGTTTGATGAGAGCGAGTGTCTCTCGCCCTTGCCCCGTGCCTACCAGTGGGCGGATGGCAGCGCCTACGTCAACCATGTGGAGCTGGTGCGCAAGGCCCGTGGCGCCGAGATGCCGGAAAGCTTCTGGCACGATCCTCTGATCTACCAGGGCGGCTCGGATTGCTTCCTGGCCCCCCGCGGCCCAATCGTCATGGGTTCCGAGGAGTGGGGTATCGATTTCGAGTCGGAGGTGGCCATCATCACGGACGATGTGCCCATGGGGACGAGCCCGCAGGCGGCCGCCGCCCACGTCAAACTGTTGATGCTGGTGAACGACGTGAGCCTGCGCAACCTTATCCCGGGCGAGCTGGCCAAGGGCTTTGGCTTCTTCCAGTCCAAACCCTCCAGCGCCTTCTCGCCGGTGGCCATCACGCCGGACGAGCTGGGCAGTGACTGGCAGGGTGGCAAGGTGCATCTGCCGCTGGAAACGCACCTCAACGGCGCGCTGTTTGGCGCGCCCAATGCCGGGGTGGACATGACCTTCAACTTCTTCGAGCTGATTGCCCATGCCGCCAAAACCCGGCCGCTCGGGGCTGGCTGCATCATAGGCTCTGGGACCGTCTCCAACTATGACCGCAGTGCCGGATCCTCCTGCCTCGCCGAGCTGCGCATGTTGGAAATTATCGAGTCAGGTCAAGCCACTACACCCTTTCTACGCTTTGGTGATACAGTGTCCATCGCGATGCAGGATCGCAACGGGATGAGTCTGTTTGGCACCATTTTGCAAAAAGTCACGCAACAGGACGCCAGCCAGACGAAGTGAATAAGCCAGCGCGGACACAGGGCCGACTGGTGAACGGCAGGTGCCCGTGCACCTGCCAACACAGGGACAGATTATGTTGCAGTTGTTTGGATATTGGCGTTCATCGGCAAGTTATCGGGTACGGATAGTCATGCAGCTCAAGGGGCTCGATTATGAGTATCACCCGGTCAACTTGAGGCAGGGCGAGCAGCGCGAGAAGGCTTATCATCGTGTCAATCCCCAGGGGCTGGTGCCCTTCCTCATCGACGGGGATGTGCAGTTCGGTCAGTCGGTTGCCATCATGGAGTACCTCGACGAGACCTATCCCGCCTATCCGCTGATGCCCTCGGCCGCCCAGGCGCGAGCCAGGGTGCGCCAGATAGTCAACATGATCGCCTGCGACACGCACCCGCTCGACAACCTGCGGGTGCTCAATTATCTGGAGCAGGAGCAGGAGCTGGGGCTGGGCAAGGCGCAGCGTGATGCCTGGTATCGCCACTGGATTGACGAGACCTTCAGGGTACTCGAACCCTTGTTGATGACCACGGCAGGTGTCTATTGCGTCGGCAACGAGGTGACTCTGGCCGACTGCATGCTGGTGCCCCAGGTCTACAACGCCCGCCGCTACGACATGACCCTGGATGAGTACCCTACCATTGCCCGCATCGTCGCCAACTGCGAGCAGCTGCAGGCCTTTATCAAGGCCGCCCCGGAGCTGCAGCCGGATGCGCAGGTCTGACATTGTGCATGCGGGTTGGGCTGCATGACACCGGCCCAACCCGCACTGCTCAACGCTGTTGTCCCCCTCCCGCTCGATTCACCTCATGGCGTCCCGTTGCATCCATACAGGCGAAAGCCGGGCCGCTCACTCAATCGCTGGTAGTAGTCACTCACGGCCGGCAGTGATGGACGTTCAAACGGCGTTTCCAGCCAGCGGTTGACCGACAGGCCGATGGGAATATCCGCGAGCGAGAAGCGGCGCCCAGCCACATAAGCACCGGTTGCCTGGAGATGCCGATCCAGGATCTGCATGTATCTGGACCAATCCGCACATCCAGCGCTGAGTGCCCGGCTGTCCTGATGCAAGGACGAATGCCTGACCAGCGACAGGAATGCGTAGCGCCAGGCGGCGTTCAAATCCGATGCTTGCCAGTCGATCCATTGATCGACCATGGCCCTCGCGCGTGCCTCGGCTGGATAGAGAGTGGCTTGGCCGTAGCGGGCAGCCAGGTAGCGGATGATGGTATTTGATTCCCACAGTGTGAAGTCGCCATCCTGAATGACAGGCACCATGGCGTTCGGGTTCATTGCTAGGAATTCGGGGGTATCCGTCGGCTTGAAGCCCGCTCCCCACTCCTCCAGCTCGAAAGGGAGACCCGTCTCGGCGCAGGTCCACAGCACCTTGCGCACATTGATTGACGAGGCCTTGCCCAGTATCCGTATCATCTCTTTGTCCTTGTGTGGTGAGTCTGGGCTTATCCATGACAGGGTTGCATCAATTGGCGGGTCAGCTGCGGGCCGTCTTGGGTTGGAAGAAGGCGATAAACTTGCCGAATTTCGCCTCGTCGTAGCTCTTTCCCTTCTCCAGCAGCCCTGTGTTGAAAGACTCCAGCAGCTTGCCTTTGGCATCCAGTACGTAGAAGTGGGGCACCCCAAGATACTCGGGGTAGCGTTTTAGGAAGGGCTCGTTCTTGTTCGCCTTGCTGACGTTCACCTTGACCACCACGAAGGTCTGGTTGAACTGACTGGCAAGGGCTGGCTCCCGGTCCAGGAAGTGGTTCATTTCCTGGCACCAGCTGCACCATTCACCGCCTACCAGCAGCAACACCTTCTTGCCCTCGCTCTGCGCCTTGGCGGTGGCGGCGGCCAGATCCTGCACCGGATCCCGCCGCTCGTCATACCCCTGGCTGTAATCGGGCAGTGTGCTGGCCCAGAGATGGCCGGCGCTGTACGCCTCTCCATGGAACAGGGCCGTGCCAAGCAGCAGCGGCAATAGCAGTCGCTTCATCCTTTTCTCCTTGTGTTGTCATTCGTTGCTTCCAAGCCGCAACAATGTGACACGAGCGAACCCCTTCGCCAAGCGGCAAGAGTGGCAGGGCATATG
This sequence comes from Aeromonas salmonicida subsp. salmonicida, assembly GCF_001643305.1. Lineage (GTDB taxonomy): Bacteria > Pseudomonadota > Gammaproteobacteria > Enterobacterales > Aeromonadaceae > Aeromonas > Aeromonas salmonicida. The sequence goes on along the minus strand of NZ_LSGW01000097.1, from coordinate 758 downwards.
CGAAAAATGGGAATGATGGGTCAGAAATGTGCCTTTGTCGGTGTGACCATGTTGGCCGCCCGGATGGATTGGCGAGACAGCCAAGGACCTTAACTTGGGTCTGCCGGCTGCTTCAGGGAATGAAATGAGGAGAGTGGAATACAGAGCCTGTCCCTTGGGATATTGATGCGGGAAAATGGCGAATAATAAGTGGCCGTCATGTGCACGCTGGTATTCAGTGCCATGGGACATAATACCCGTCACGCTGGCGATAAAGGTGGATTTCATATCTCTGTATATTTGACCGAACCCATATATAAAATATTGTTTTGCTGAGGTTCCATCTGTGTTGGTGATACAGCTGTGGTTCAGCTCACTCCTTGGCGAGCGCCGGGAAGTGTCATGCTTGCGCTGTGTTGGTTGTGCGTATCGATACTTTAAATTGATGTTTAATATATTTTTGGTGTTTTGAGCCTGTTATTACGTTTGTGATAGTCGATAAAACCTAACATCGTCGCACCCATAATAGATACGAACCGGTTGCGTATCGAGAATTAACCTTCCTTTGAAAATTGTCATGGGCATAAACAGTTAGCGGTATTGATAACCCGTCGACATGGCTCATGGCATTCAGGTTTATCAAGCGTGTCACCCTGTCAGCTATATCCATCGCTAAATAACTGATCCTAATAGTTCTACACCTTCGCTGTGCCATAGCCATTCCCGGGGAAAGGAGACACGGTATCCATGAAGTACTTCACTCGAGCCAGCAGGTTGGC
>NZ_LSGW01000096.1 GCF_001643305.1 Aeromonas salmonicida subsp. salmonicida | reverse complement strand
CCGAAACAGCTGCGGGAAACCACCATGGATCCCAACACCCGCCGTCTGGTGCAGCTCACCATGGGCGAGCTGGAGGAGGGGGACGAGACCCTGCAACTGATGGACATGTTGCTGGCCAAGAAGCGCGCCCCGGATCGTCGCGAGTGGCTGGAAGAGAAGGGCAACCTCGCCATCATCTAAGCCGTCGGCTGGCCCTGTAAGGGCCAGCAAGCATTTAGCCGGAGTCGCCCTGTGGCGGCTCCCGAACCGAAAGAGAACTATCACATGAGTGATGCTATCGAGCTCAGTCTGGATGGGGTAGAGCGCCAGCCAATGCGCACCTTTACCGAACAGGCTTACTTGAACTACTCCATGTACGTCATCATGGACCGGGCCCTGCCCCATATCGGCGATGGCCTCAAACCCGTGCAGCGGCGCATCATCTACGCCATGAGCGAGCTGGGTCTGTCGGCCCTCTCCAAGCACAAGAAATCCGCCCGTACCGTGGGTGACGTGCTGGGTAAATACCACCCTCACGGCGACAGCGCCTGTTATGAAGCCATGGTGCTGATGGCCCAGCCCTTCTCCTACCGCTACCCGCTTGTGGACGGTCAGGGCAACTGGGGTGCGCCGGACGATCCCAAATCCTTCGCCGCCATGCGTTATACCGAGGCGCGGCTGTCGCGCTTCTCCGAGCTGCTGCTCTCCGAGCTCGGTCAGGGTACTGTGGACTGGACGCCGAACTTCGACGGCACCATGAAAGAGCCGGTAGTGCTGCCCGCCCGCCTGCCTCACATACTGCTCAACGGCATCACAGGCATAGCCGTGGGCATGGCTACCGACATTCCGCCCCACAACGCGCGGGAAGTGGCCTACGCCTGTGCCGAGCTGCTCGACAACCCCAATGCCGGGCTGGATGCGCTGATGGCGCACATTCAGGGGCCGGACTACCCGACCAGCGCCGAGATCATCACGCCGCGCGATGACATCCGCAAGATCTACGAAACCGGCAAGGGCTCCATCAAGCAGCGGGCTGTGTGGAACGAGGAGGATGGCGACATCGTCATCACGGCGCTGCCCCATCAGGCCTCCGGCGCCAAGATCATGGAGCAGATCGCCGCCCAGATGGTGGCCAAGAAGCTGCCCATGGTCACCGACCTGCGCGACGAATCGGACCATGAAAATCCGACCCGTCTGGTGATCATTCCCCGCTCCAACCGGGTGGACATGGAGGCGCTGATGGCCCACCTGTTCGCCACCACGGATCTGGAGAAGAACTATCGCGTCAACCTCAACATACTGGGGCTGGACAACCGTCCCCAGGTGAAGACCCTCAAGATGATCCTCTCCGAGTGGATCATTTTCCGCCGCGAGACGGTGCGCCGTCGCCTTCAGTATCGCCTCGACAAGGTGCTGGCCCGCCTGCACATCCTCGAAGGCTTGCTGGTGGCCTATCTCAACATCGACGAGGTGATCGAGATCATCCGCACCGAGGATGAGCCGGGCAAGGTGATGGTGGAGCGTTTCAACATCAGCGAGACCCAGGCCGAGGCGATCCTCGAGCTCAAACTGCGCCATCTGGCCAAGCTGGAAGAGTTCAAGCTGCGTGCCGAGCAGGACGAACTGGCCATAGAGCGCGACAAGCTCGAACTGCTGCTGGGCTCCGAGCGTCGCCTCAACACCCTGCTAAAGAAAGAGCTGCTGGCGGATGCCGAGAAGTACGGCGACGATCGCCGCACCCCGCTGGTGGAGCGTGCCAGCGCTGTGGCACTGACCGAAAAAGAGCTGACCCCAAGCGAGCCGGTCACTGTCATTCTCTCCGATAAAGGCTGGGTTCGTGCCGCCAAGGGCCACGACGTGGACGTGGCGGGGCTCTCCTACAAGGCGGGGGATGGCTATCTTGCCCACGCCTGCGGTCGCAGCAATCAGCAGGCAGTGTTCCTTTCCACCCTGGGGCGCACCTATGCACTGGAAGCCCACACGCTGCCATCGGCTCGCAGTCAGGGCGAACCGCTTACCGGCCGCTTTGCGCTCGGGGCGGGGGAAGAGGTGCGTCATCTGGTGATGGGCAACGAGGGGGAACCCTATCTCATCTGTTCCGATGCCGGTTACGGCTTCGTCTGTACCTATGACGATCTCATCGGCAAGAACAAGAACGGCAAGGCGCTGCTCACAGTGCCGGAAGGTGGCCTGGTGATGGCTCCCCAGAAGATTGGCTCGCCAGAGACCGATCTTTGCATGGCCATCTCCAACGAAGGGCGCATGCTGCTGTTCCCGCTCAACACCTTGCCGGTGCTCGGCAAGGGCAAGGGCAACAAGCTCATCAGCATACCGTCGGCTCGCGTGAAGGCGCGGGAAGAGTTTATGGTAATGGCCGCCATTATCCCACAGGGGCAATATGTCACCCTGTTTGCGGGCAAGCGCAAGCTGACTCTCAAACCTGCCGATCTCGACTACTACCGCGGCGAGCGCGGCCGCCGTGGCGCCAAGCTGCCCCGCGGTTTGCAGCGGGTAGACCGCATCGAGATTGAACCCGCCGCCGGTCCCGAGCCGATTGCGGAG
>NZ_LSGW01000095.1 GCF_001643305.1 Aeromonas salmonicida subsp. salmonicida | reverse complement strand
ACGAAATCAACGCCTTGCTCGCAACCGAAGATGAGGTCGCGCTTGTCTTTCTCGGCCAGGGCCGGCAGCTTGATGGAGACGCCCGGCAGGTTGATGCCTTTGTTCTCGCCCAGATCACCGCTGTTCAGCACTTTACAGATGACTTCACGCTCGGTGATTTCGATCACGTCCAGGCCGATCAGGCCGTCATCCACCAGGATGCGGTTGCCGACGCGCAGGTCGTTGGCGAAACCGGCATAGGTCACGGCCACTTTGTCTTTGTTGCCAATGACGGTCTGGTCGGTGGTGAAGGTGAAGGTGAAGGTCTGGCCAGCGACCAGGGCAACGTCGTTGCCGCCTTCCAGCTTGATGGTACGGATTTCCGGACCCTTGGTGTCGAGCAGTATGGCTGCGTGCTTGCCGGTTTCGGCCATAACAGCGCGCAGGTTGTTGATACGACCACCGTGCTCGGCGTAATCGCCGTGGGAGAAGTTCAGGCGCATGACGTTCATGCCGGCGTCCAGCATTTTAGCCAGCATTTCTTTGGATTCGGTCTTGGGACCTATGGTGCAGACGATTTTGGTCTTTTTCATATTTACTGACATGTACAGTCCAATGATTGAGATGAGAAATTGGCAATGCGTTGTGGTTTATGCGCCTAGGACAAGCCATAACAGATCAATTCGTCATGGGCGAGTGACCAGATACGGCAGAACAGGCGAGTCAATCAGGCGTAGCCAGACTCGCTGACCAGCACTATCGCGCCGGATCACATTATTCAAACCAGATTGCGAGATCCCGGCGCAGGTTGTCAGAGCGCGTGCCGAAGATGGCCTGCACCTCCTGCCCTATGATGATGACGCCGATGGCGCCCAACAGCTGCAGCGCTTCGCTGTTCACCGGCGAGAGCGCCTTGACCTTGACCCTGAGCCGGGTCAGACAGGCATCAAACGACTCGATGTTCTCTTTACCACCAAATGCCGCCACCAGTTGCCGGATCCCCTCTTCATCCAGCCCGGACACAGCCTCTGGTTCCTGCCCTTTTTGCGATTTGTGGCCCAGTGCCAGACCAAACAGACGCTTGAAATCGTGCATGGATACCATGCTTGTCTCCCTTTTTTACCCGCAGCTCACGCACCGGGAAATAATCAAAAGAACCCGTCTACAAGACGGGCTCGGGGTTTACTGAACCGGACGGCTCAAGACACGGCAGCCATAAGCCTCCAGGGCAAGTTTCCCTGTCAGAGGCTGGCCGGTACTCATCTCCGTGTAAGCAGATGGCAGCAACACCGCTCTAGCCTCACAGGTGTAGTTCTGCAGGAAGATAAACTCCTGCTCACCATCGGTGCGGCGCTGTGCTGTGACCCCCGACGGCAGTTCGGTGGCCAGGGCCCGTGGCAAGCCCAGCTCTTCTATCAGCTTGCCGAAGAAGTCACGCTGGAACGCCAGATCGTTGCGCGAGGCGATATAATAGGCTTGTCCTTTGCCATGGTCGTTGACCGTCACCGCCGGGCGGCCGGCATAGAAGTCGCTGTCGTAGCTGGCGAGAGCACGCGCCCCTTCCAACTGGATCAGATCGCACAATTGGGTCACCTCATAGGGTCCCTTCAGCCCCAGCTCATTGTCCGGCAGGCCACTGATAGCGTTGCGCTCATGGTCATAGAGACTATCGATCTCTTCTGCCCATATCCCGAGCACTGGCCGCAATGGCCCCGGGAAACCGCCGAGATGACAGAGATCCGTCTCGTTGACGATGCCAGACCAGTAGGTGGTCACGAAGCGCCCCCCCGCCTGGACAAAACCGTCGACCCGCTCGGCAAAGCCGTCGCGAACCATATAGAGCATGGGGGCAATGACCAGCGAATAAGGGCTCAGATCGCAATCTGCATTGATCACATCCACCGCGACACCCTGCTCCCAGAAGGCACGATAGTGCTCGGCCACCGTCTTCTCATAGAAGAGACCGGCATTACGGGGACCCTGGGCGTTGTCCATGGCCCAGCGGCTCTCCCAGTCAAAAATAATGGCGACTCTGGCTTCCACCTTGCTGCCGGCCACGGCAGAGATCTTGCTCAGAGTTTCTCCCAGCGCCTGCACTTCGCGGCCAACACGGGTATCGATATGGCCGACATGATCGACCACGGCGCCATGGAATTTTTCCACCGAGCCACGGCTCTTTCGCCACTGGAAGTACTGCACCGAATCGGAGCCATGAGCCACCGCCTGCAGGGAAGAGAGGATATGCATGCCCGGCTTTTTCAGTTTGCTGATGGGCTGCCAGTTGGTCAGGCTGGGGGTAGACTCCATCAGATAGAAAGGTTTCCCCCCTTTTAGGGTGCGCATGAGGTCATGGTACATGGCGGTATAGGCCGCCAGGGTGCAATCATCCTCGGCATTGTGCCAAAGGGGGTAACTGTCCCAGGAGATGAAGTCGATCACCTTGGCCAGCTGCCAGTAGTCATAGTCGTAGAAGTACTCCATGAAGTTGGTCGTCGCGGGCAGTGCCGGGTTTTCTGCCTTCAGGGGGGCTATTTCGGCGGGGCAGAAGTCGCTGACCTGGGCCGTGTTAAAGCGCTTCCAGTCCAGATTCAGACCATGGATGGTGCTTTCGCCAATGGGCGATGGGGACTCTATCTGCTGCCAATCGGTGAAGGTGTGGCTCCAGAAGGTACTCCACCACGCCTTGTTCAGGGCATCCAGAGTACCGTAACGGGCTTTGAGCCAATCGCGGAACTGATGCTGGCACAACTCGCAATGACACTCGCCACCATATTCGTTGGAGATGTGCCAGGCGATGACACCGGGATGGTTGGCGTAGCGTTTGGCCAGGGCACCGTTGATCTGGCGCACCTTGTCACGATAGACGGGTGAGCTCATGCAGTGATTGTGGCGACCACCGTGCAGTGCCTTGACCCGGTTTTTATCGGTGCGCAGCACCTCGGGATAGGCCTTTGACAACCAGGCGGGACGTGCCCCGCTCGGGGTGGCCAGGAAGGTATAGATGCCGTTGGCGTAGAGCGTATCGAGCACTTGATCCAGCCATCCAAATTCATAACGCCCCTCTTCGGGCTCCAGACCCGACCAGCTGAAGATGCCGACCGACATCACGTTGCTGTTGGTCTGCTTCATCATCTCTATGTCTTTGGCCAGCACGGCAGGATCATCGAGCCATTGATCAGGGTTGTAATCGGCACCGTGCAACAGGACAGGCACCTTGCTGCTCAGGGGGGGAAACTTGAACATGCACTATCTCCATATAATGGACATCATCGCCGACGGGCACACAGGCCCGCCGATCATGGGTGACTAGTTGAACGCCTTGATGGAAGGCAACACCTTGCCCTGGCAATCGAACAGCGACTGATTCTCGCGGGCATTGCCCTCTTTCCAGTCATCACTGTTGTATTTCATGCCGGCCTTGGTGGCCCAGGTGGCGCCCGGTGTCGGCAACCAGGCCGGCTCCCAGTAGAAGACCCCCTTGCCGCGCCCTTCCGGCACCTTGGTGACTACCTGCAACAGATCATGGAGATAATTGGCCTGCCCCTGCACCGTAGCGGGATACCCGGCGTCATCCGCCTCTTTCGAGGTGAAGTTGTTTTCGGCGTTATCGCAGTTGGCTGTGGTATAGCCGTAGGCCGCCTCGACCACGATCAGATCCTTGTCATAGCGCTTGCTGATGTCATTCATGTTGTACTGGAGGGCATTCATGGGGCCGTTCCAGTAGATGTAGTAAGAGAGACCTATGATATCGAACGGCACCTTGCGCTTGGTTATCTCGTCAAACCACCAGATGAAGGTGTCATTCTTGGTCCCCTCCGCCAGGTGAAGCATGATTTTTATCTGATCCCCATGCTCTTTGACTGCCTTGATCCCCGCATTCAGCAGACCAGCCAGACGGTCGAATTCTCCCCCGTTCTGGCCCCAGCTCTTGCCTTCCGGCCACAGCATGCCACCGTTGATCTCGTTGCCCACCTGCACCATGTCCGGCAACACACCGGCTTTGGCAAAGGCATCCATGGTGGTTTTGGTGTGTTGATAGACAGCCTCGGTCAGCTGGTCGATATTCATACTGGCCCATGCCTTGGGCTTGTTCTGCCGGGCCGGATCCGTCCAGAAATCGCTGTAGTGATAATCCAGCAGGAACTTCATGCCATTGGCCTTGGCCCGCTTGGCAAGCTCTATGGTGGTCGCCAGATCATTGTTGCCGCCACCATAAGGCTTGCCATCAGCATCCTTGGGGTCGACCCATAATCGCAGGCGGATATAGTTGAAGCCATTTTCCTTCAGGATGGCCATGGCATCCTGCGGGTTGCCATGCTCATCAAAGAACTTGCCACCGTGCTTCTCCACCTCGGCCAGCATGGAGAGATCCGCACCCTTGATAAAGTCAGCCGCCACCTTGACCGGCTGGATTTGCACCGTTTCAGCCGCCAGAACCGAGGGGGCCATCATGTTCAATCCAGTGGCCAGCATGGCCGCCACCAACAAACTGTTTTTTAATTTCATCGTTGAGGTCCTGTGTGATTAGCCCTTGGTTCCGCCTGCGGTCAGGCCGGAAACAAAGTACTTCTGCAGTGAGAGATAAAGAATGGCGACGGGCACGGCGATGAGCACGGCACCGGCCGCATAGGTGGTGTAACTGGCCCCCATCTTCTGGGCGACCAGGTTATAGAGCCCGATGGGCAGGGTGAATTGATCCGGGGTACGCAAGATGGTACTGGCCAGGATGAAATCACCGAGCGGGCCGGTAAAAGAGAAGAGGGCCACCACCGCTATGATGGGTTTGGAAAGGGGCATGATGATCTCGATGAAGATCCGGAAGTTGCCCGCACCATCCATCCGTGCAGATTCATCCAGATCTTTGGGGATGGCATCCAGATAGCCTTTCATCAGATAGGTGTTCATGGGGATCATGCCCCCCACATAAACCAGCACCAGCGCCAGATGGCTGTTGATCAGACCCAGCATCTGCGCCAGCACGAAGATGGCGATCAGGGCCGAGAACTGGGGCACCATCTGCAGCAACAGAAACAGCATCAGTCCATTCTGGCGACCGCGAAAGCGGAAGCGGGAGAATGCATAGGCGGTAAAGCTGACGCTGATCAAGGTGAGCACCATGGTCAGAAAGCTGATCTTCATGGAGTTCCAATACCAGGCGGCATAATCAATCCGGCCATCAAACAGCTCCTGGTAATGCAGGAACGACAGATTGTCAGGCATGATCGAGGTATTGAGCAGGCTGCTGCCAGGATTCAGGGAAGCCCCCACAGTCCAGATAAGTGGATAGATAATGATCACCGCGACCATCAACAGCAGCGCATAACTGATGCCCAGCCGAATAAAGTTACTCTTTTTAACACTGTGTTTGACGCTCATATTCCAGTTTTCCTTAGGCCATATCATCTTGCTTGAAGGAGTTAGTTGCGCGGAATTGCCACAGCGCGATACCAACTACGAAGATGGACAGCAAAATCGTAATGCTGGCCGCGATGGAATATTGAGAGGAGGACATGGTCAATTTGTAAATCCAGGAGACCAGAATATCCGTACCCCCCGCATTGGATCCAATTACAGCCGGGCCACCGTTATTGAACAGATAAATAATGTTGAAGTTATTAAAATTGAAGGTGTATTGGGTAATCAGGATCGGCGCAATCGAATAGAGTACCAACGGCAAGGTAATCGTGGTCAATTTGTGCCATGTGCTGGCACCGTCTATGGTAGCCGCTTCATACAAATCGTCCGGAATAGCCTGCAGTACGCCAGTGGTCATGGCGAAGACAAACGGGAAACCCAACCAGGTTTGCATCAGGATCAATGCCGTTTTAGTCCAGAAAGGATCCGTCATCCACTGCTTGGGCTCAATACCTAATGACGCCAGAATGCCATTATTGATCACCCCAAAGGTTTCATTGAACATGCCGGCAAAAACCAGAATGGTGACAAAACCGGGCACTGCCCATGGCAATATCAAAATGGTGCGAATGAGCGCTTTAAACCTGAGGTCTTTCTGATTGACCAGGATCGCCAGCAGGACACCAACCGAACATTGCAATGTGGTCGCAATCAGTGTCCAAATCACTGTCCACTGCAATACGTCCAGTAAGGTGGAACGCCACAGATCCAGACGAAATATATTAAAGAAGTTTTTCAGCCCAACCCAGTCAACCAGCTTGGCCGGGGGCGTGTGATACAAATCGTAGTTGGTAAAGGCAATAGAAAAACCGAAAATAATAGGAAAGACCACCACGAACACCAGCAGAATAAAACCCGGGGTGATCATCAGATAAGGGAAACCTTCACTCAACAAAAGCTGATATTGTTTTCTGATACCAGATAATGCATAGCCCTGATCCCGCTTTTCACCACAGAGGTAAGCATCGCGAAGCCCCCAGTAATAGATACCGACACCAAACGTCGCGATCAAGACACTGATCACTCCTTTAGCCAGCAGAAACACCGAGTTATCTCTTGGCAACTCGGTCCCCAGCGTAAATAGCCCCCAAAATCCTTGTTGTAAAAAGTCATTGAATACGCCAAGGAAACAAGACATGACGATAAAAAACAGCACACCTTTGATAAACTGCCTGTTATAAAACTGACCAAAGCCCGGGATCAGCGATAATAATGCCGCAATCTTGGCGTGCTGGGTTTTTAAACCAACCTGTGCGATTTCGCTGGAATCGACAACCACAATATACCTCCTATCCTTAAAGAAACATGAGTAGCATCAAGCAGCTTAATGCTACCCATGCAGGCAAGGCGTAACGCCTGCGTATCGTTAATCCCGGTTTGCGTGGTTTGCCTCAATCTGCATATTGATGGTTTTAACGGCACCATTCAGGGCAGCCTTGACATCTTGCTTGCCAGTCACGCTCAATTGCAGAGCGCTATTGGAGGGCGTCCATACTTCTTGCATTTCCGGTACACTTGGCATGGGAACGGCATAACCGGCCTGGATGGCAACGGCCCTTGCTTTCTCATCCCCCTTGATAACCGGATCATCAATCAGTGACTTGACGGGTGGAATTTCACCGGTCTTCTCAAAACGAATTTTGGCGTATTCAGGCTGGTTGATAAATTCGATGAATTGTTGAGCCAACTCCTTCTGAGTTGAATAAGTAGAGACGCTGTATCCCTTTACCCCAAGGAAAGATCGCATGTGCTCGCCATTTGGCAGAGTGGGCAGTGGTGCCACCCCATAATTCACGCCGGCGTCCTGGTAAGGTTTGAATGCCCAGGGGCCTGTAATAACGGCAGCAGCTTTTTTCTCGGTAAACAGCGAGTCGATGGCATTGGCACCTGTCTCACCGACGATCCCTGCCGGGAACAAGCCATCCGCGTAGAACGATTTGAGGAAGGTGACCGCATCAATCATCCCCTGATTGGCCAGCCCGATATCGTTCACATTCAGGGAACCATTGGCATTCTGGCCGAAAATATATCCCCCCATACCGGCAACGACGCCATATGAGTAATAAATCTCGTCAAATTTGGCTAGCAGACCATATTTATTGGCGGCGCGCTGCTCTTTGGAAACTTTGATCAAGTCATCGAAGGTTTCCGGTGCTTTTGGCAGTATGTCCTTGTTATACACCAGCACTATGGTCTCGACCGCTTTAGGAATACCGTACAACTTGCCTTCATAGGTCTGCGCATCCACGGCGGGCTTGGTAAAGCTGTCCATGTACTTGGCATCCACCTTGAGTTCGGACAGCAGCCCCTGCACCACGGCACCACCGACCTGATCATGGGGAATGACCAGTACATCGGGACCTATGCCTGCCGGGCCATCCAGCCGCAGCTTCTCGATTTGCTGCGCATATGGCATCTCCTGGATCTTCACTTTCACCTTGTACTGGGCTTCGAATGCCTTGACCGCATCTTCAATGCCATTGGACTTCTTGATGTCTTCCCACACAAGCAGCTCACCCTCTGCCGCCATCACCCCATGGCTCAACAGGCTGCCCGCCCCCAATGACAACATAATCACTGCTGTTAACTTATTGATTTTCATCTTTTATCCTTGTCCCTGTTCAAGCGAGAATGATTGTTCCGTCGTGTTTTTTGCCGTGCATCAAACCAATGTGTGTAATAATTTCACTCTTTCCAATCACACGGGTATGACTCTCTGTCTACCAAGCCACTACACAATCTCAGCAAGGGTTGCAGGCTGCGTTGCCAAAAAACGCGACAAATTACATAACTAATTGATTAATAATCAACTTTCAGTTCTGTACCATGAGATCCGGTATGCTTTCCCGGTACACCTCACCAGGCCACTCCTCCATGAACTCACCCGAGAGGGCCGCCACAAGGGTAACGGTTACACCGAATGTGATTACGGTAAGCGGAGCACGTCATATCTACCAGCAGCATATGCAAAGGTTGTGATCTCATACACAAAAGAAACAGCATTTTGTGCAAGCGGTTACACTCCACTGTTATATTCCCGCCACAAGTGATGTATGCAGTCGTCGCGAAGCGGGTTTCCGGCTGTTTATGTCTGATTCCTGATGTGTTCCCCGTGTCACAAACGACATCGAGCATCATGACAGATTGGATTTATAATCAAGGAGTTAGCAGTATGGCGAGTATCAGTCTGAACAGTGTTGTCAAGCGTTTCGGCACCAACGTGACACTGCACAATGTGGATCTGGAGGTGGAAGATGGTGAATTCACCGTTTTTGTCGGCCCCTCAGGTTGTGGCAAATCAACCTTGCTGAGAATGATCGCCGGTCTGGAAGAGATCTCCGACGGCCATATCGCAATCGGGGGCACTGTGGTCAACGATGTTGCCCCTGCCCACCGTGGCGTCGCCATGGTATTCCAGTCCTATGCCCTCTATCCCCACATGACTGTGGCTGAAAACATGGGTTATGGATTGAAGGTGAACGGAGTGCCCAAGGATCAGATCCAGCATCAGGTCGGCATGGTTGCCAAGACGCTGCAACTCTCCCATCTTCTTGACCGCAAACCAAAACAGCTCTCGGGGGGACAGCGGCAGCGGGTTGCCATTGGTCGTGCCATAGTGCGCAACCCCAAGGTGTTCCTGTTTGATGAGCCCCTCTCCAACCTGGATGCCGAACTGAGGGTCGAGATGCGCCTGCATATCGCCAAGCTGCACCAGGAGCTGAAAACCACCATGATTTATGTCACTCATGACCAGATCGAGGCCATGACACTGGCAGACAAGATAGTCGTGATGAACTACGGCAAGGTGGAGCAAGTCGGCTCACCCATGGATCTCTATTACAAACCAGTCAATCAGTTTGTGGCCGGCTTTATCGGTTCACCCAAGATGAATTTCCTGCCAGCCCAGGTCATTAGCTGGTCTCCCAGCCAGTTGGAGCTCGCACTGTCAGAGCAAAGAACCATCACTCAGCCCATCATCACCAACGAGCTGGCAGCTGGCAGCTGGCAGCTGGCAGTACTATCACATTGGGCCTGAGGCCAGAGCACCTGGTTCCTGGCGGTGATGGCATCCATCTCTCCTTCACCTGTGAAGTGGTTGAGCGCCTTGGCAACAGTACTTATCTGTTCGGCCAATGCTGTGGCATCGACGGCTTCAAGCTGCTGCTGCCCGGTGACAATGCCTTCAAGCCGTACCAGCAGCTCGATGTTTTCTTCTCACCTGAGCACTGCCTTGTCTTTGCCGCCGATGGCACCCGGATCAGCCGCTAACCCCTCTGCCTTCTCTACACCCGCTTTTATCCATGCCAGATTTGCCCCCGCCAATACCGGGGGCTTTTTTCTTCCCTGATCCCATGCCCTGCCGCTCACCCTTCACCTCAGACCCAAAGCACTCCCTTCCTGCAGCACAAAATACCAGCGAAATGAGAGCCGGCTCTCAACCCTATTTAAATCCTGTTTGGTTGAGCACCATGGCGGTGTAAAAATAACCACAAACAGTGAAACGTTACACAAAATTAGTGAATTTGAGTACAAAGATACGCCTCTATAAAGCGTCGTGAAGTATGACTCACACTCACCAACCTCCTGATAAAGCTGGCTAAGAATACCATGCAGGTGATCCTCATCGACGGTCAGCCATGTCACTCTCAACATGTAAGCGATACCAATGAAAATATCCATGCCACAGATATCCATCATCCAGCGCCTGATATTGGGCTTTGGTCTGATCATCACTCTGCTGGTTCTCGCCGTAATGGTCTCGTTACGAGCAGGCAACCAGCTGGCCATGCAGGTCGACATCCTGACGGGCGAGGTGGCACCCACTCTGGTTCAGAGTCGCTCGGTGACCAAAGACTTGTTTATGCAGGACAAGGTTCTGCGTGGCCTGCTCACCCTGCAGACGAGCGATGACGTCAGCAAGGGACGAGCCGAGCTTGCGCGCTGGCAGCAGGTGTTTGAGCAGGACTTGGCACTGCTTGGCAACAAGGCCTCGCACCACCCGGCCATGATCAGCCGCATCCATGCCCTCACCGAGCAGCAGACAACCTATTGGCAGCTTGCAACCCAGATTGTTGACAGCTATGCCGCCAACCTGAAGAGCCAGCAGATCCTGACAGAAGACACCTCCCTGACCCGTGACAACAAGCGCCTGCAGGGAGATCTCGCCATGCTGGTTGAAACACTGGGCGCCCACTACACAGCCGGACTCAAGAATGCGCTGGTCAACCAGCTGGAGCTGTTATTCACCAATACACAGGCGGCGATGAAGCTGCAGGATACGGCCCGTATTGCGGGGCAACTGGCCGGCAACCAGACACTCAGCAAGGCTATCCAGCGCCAACGCCAGACACTGGCGACCAAACTGCTCAAGCAGGAGAGCGCCTTTGGCGGCAAGATCGATCTGGAGCAGTCGTTGGGCACCCTGTTTGACCGGGTTGTACAACAGAGCGCAGGCAACGCAGGTTTGCTGGCAACCCACCTTCGCCTGGCACAAGAGAGCGATCAACTGCGCAACCAGAGCACTCAGGCCACCCGTATCATCAACTCGGTGCTGGGTGAGCTGGCGGAGATCGACAACAGTATCGATACCCAGCTTGCCCTGCGGGTGCAGAGCAGCAAACAGATCCTGAGCCAGCTGCAATCCCTGCTGTTTGTCGGTCTACTGCTGTCGCTGGCCGTCAGCGCACTGGTGCTCTGGCGCATCATTCACTCCATCCGACCCCCATCAAGCAGACCCTGACGGTGCTCGAAGCCCTGAGTCAGGGTGACATGACAAGGCGCATCAGCCATCGGCAGCAGGATGAATTCGGTCAACTGGCCAAGGGGATCAATGCCCTCGCCCAGGAGATGAGCAACATGCTGGGGCAAATTGTGATGGCCGCCAGCTCGCTGGGGGAGATGGCCAACCAGAACCAGTGTGCCCAGCTCAATGCGCAGCGGCAACTGGAGCAGCAGCGCAGTGAAACGGCCAGTGTTGCCAGCGCCATGCTCGAGATGGAGCACACGGTACGCGATGTGGCAGAGAGCGCCGGACATGCCCAGCAAACGATCAAGGAGGTGTCGACGCAAGCCCGTTCCGCCAGCACCATGAGTGAAAACACCCTGACGCGCATGACCCAGCTCTCCAATCGTCTGGCGGATTCGCGCCGCATCGTCGAGGAGGTTCACGGGCTGGGCAACAACATAGGCAGCATTCTGGAATTCATCAGCCGGATTGCGGAACAGACCAACCTGCTGGCACTCAACGCCGCCATTGAGGCAGCAAGAGCCGGAGAACAGGGGAGAGGCTTTGCCGTAGTGGCAGACGAGGTACGCCAGCTGGCCAAGCACACCACAGAATCCACCACCACCACCACCATTCAGGCGATGATCACGGCACTACAGCAGAGCGTGCACAGGGCCGTCACCACCATAAGTGGCTGCACCGATGTGATGGCACTTTGCGCCGATGACAGCGAGCAATCCCGTCACACCCTCATCCACCTCGCCAGCTCGCTGCAACAGGTGGCGGATCTCAGCATCCAGATCGCCATTGCCGCCCAGCAACAGCAGAACACCAGTCAAGAAATTGCCAGCAACATGAACAATATCAACAGCATCTCCGACGATAACCAGGAGATGCTGACCCGCGTTGCCCACACCAGCAGTCAGTTGCAACAGCTCTCACAACAGCAGCTCACGCTGGTACAACGATTCAGCCTGTAACCGATTGCCGGTCGACACCGGCCGGCGCCACTGAGACACAATACAAGGAAACGACAATGCTCAAACACACGCTCCTGGCCGCTACCCTGCTTGGTTGCCTTCATCCAGTCTGGGCCGCCGAGGCCGATACGGCGCAGACTCGTCTTCTCTTCCTGCGCGGGGAGATGAACAATTGGGAGGCCCCAGCTGCCCAGCAACTGGTCCAGAGTCAACCTGATCTGCTCACCGTCACCACCAGCCTGCAAGCCAGCCACGGCGCCTACAAATTCAAGATTGCCGATGAGAAGTGGAAGAGTGATACCACCTACGGCCAGTTCGACCCCGCCAGCAAGGTGGAAGCCGGCAAGCCAGTCATCGTCAAGGCTGGTTACCAGTGGAGCGACATGAAGTTCACACCCCTCAAGGATGGGGCCTACCTCTTTACCCTGGATCGCCGCGATCCCGCCAGCATCCAGCTGACGGTGAGCAAGGCACAGTAACGCTCCCATGGGCCGTCTCCGGGCCATATTACGTTTGCCCAGCACCTGACTGGATGTGCCATGGCCATGGCGCATCCAGGCAGGCGATTGCCCTACAAGCTTCCCCCCTGCCCCGGGTTCAGCCATGAGCCCAACCCCTTTTCAATTACGGAGAAACAAGGATGAAACTGAGCTTGATCAGTGCTCTGGTGCTTGGCGCCAGCATGCTCTACCCGTCAGAAAGTACTGCCATGGTCAAGGGAGCCGACGTCAGCTGGCTAACCCAGATGGAGCAGTCCGGCTACAGGTTTTACAACGACAGTGGCAAGCAGCAAGATCTGTTACTCACCCTGAAGCAGCACGGCATCAACGCCATCCGGCTGCGGGTCTGGGTCAATCCGGCCGGAGGCTGGAATAGCCTCAACGATGTCATCGCCAAAGCCAAACGGGCCAAGGCGGCGGGCCTCGATATCATGATCGACTTTCACTACAGCGACAGCTGGGCCGACCCGGGTAAACAGACCAAACCGGCCGCCTGGCAGGGCTATACCTTCGAGCAGTTGATGTCCAACGTCTACTGGCATACCTACAACTCGCTCGTCGCCCTGAAGCAGGCCGGCATCACGCCAAAATGGGTACAAGTTGGCAACGAGACCAACAATGGCATGCTGTGGGATGACGGCAAGGCATCGGCCAACATGCGCAATTTTGCCTGGCTGATCAACAGTGGTTATGACGCCGTCAAGGCCGTCAACAAGTCGACCAAGGTGATAGTCCATCTCGCCAACTGCGAGAACAATGCCCTTTACCGCTGGATGTTTGACGGCCTCAAGGCCAATGGCGCCAAGTGGGATGTGATCGGCGCATCCATCTACCCCACCCAGACCGGCAATGGCGATTGGTTCTCCATGAACAACCGTTGCTATGACAACCTTGCCGATATGGTCAGCCGCCATGGCAAGGAGGTAATGATAGTGGAGGTGGGCATGCCCTGGGATGATCCGAAAAACAGCTACGACACCCTGGTCGACCTGCTCAACAAGATGAAATGGATCCCGGACAACAAGGGATTGGGCGTCTTCTACTGGGAACCCCAGAGCCATAACGGCTGGCAGAATTACTCGCTCGGCCTGATGGAACAAGGTGGCAAACCCACCTATGCCATGGATGCGTTCCTGCAAAACTGATCGCAACATCACCACTGATAGCAGGGGGAGCTCTTGGCATCCCCCTGCGCTTCAAACAAGCCTTACTCTTTTTTCGTCACCGATCTCACCGCCAGAGCCAAGGATCTGAGCGCCGGTAAAGCTCGGCCATCGGCATCAAACAGGGTCACATTATCCCACTCATTCCCCGCCCCCCGCTTCCAACCAGCCCCCGCTACCGCAATGAACTCGGGCTCCCAGTAGAAGAAACCCAACCCTCGACCCTGCGGTACACCATGGATCTCGCGCAGCAACTGCCACAGGAAGTCGCGCTGCCCCACCGGGGTCATCGGATAGGTCTCTGGTCCGGTATGGGTGTAGATGTTTTGCTGCTGATCCCCATTGCCCTGTGTCCAGGGGTAAGCCGTTTCAACCACGATAACAGGACGGGAAAAACGGCTGCTAAGGTCAACCATGTTGCGAGCCAAATCCCTCATGGCGCCATGCCACACCGGGTAATAAGAGAGTCCCATCACATCGAAGGGAACCTTGCGGACGAGGATCTCTTCGAACCAGTGACGACAACGCACGTTATCGCCACCCGCATCCAGATGCAGTATGACTTGGCTCGAGGGTGACACTGCCTTGACGGCGCGAGCGCCTGCGGTAAGAAACAGGGCCAGATTATCCCAGTGAGGCAAACGCCCCAGCGGCCACATCATGCCATTGGAGATCTCATTGCCCACCTGAACCCAGGCCGGGGTGATCCCCTCCCTTTGCAAACGGCTCATCAGCTGGTGAGTAAATTGATAGAGCCGCTCGCTGACCACAGCCACGGACTTGTCACGCCAGGCAACCGGCATATGCTGCTTGCCTGGATCGGCCCACCAGTCGCTGTAGTGGAAGTCCAGCATGATCCTGAATCCCATCCGATGGGCCCGCCTGGCCAGAGCAATCACATGATCCGGGTTGTTATACCCCTCAACCCCGCTCTGATCCGCCGGGAAGCGATCATGCTCGCCGGGCTCATTCCAGACCTTGATACGAATGGCATTTATCCCATGACGCTTGAGGATAACCAGCAAGTCTTCTGGCCGCGCACCATCATAAAAACGGGCACCGGCCGCTTCCAGCTGCGGTAAATGGGAGACATCCGCCCCGATAATCATGGGTTCCCCCTCCTTGCTCATGGACGATGCACTCATCAGCAACATGGCTCCCAACAACGGTTGCCACCCCTTCCAACCCATCGGCGATCTCCTTGTCCGGGACAAAAAAGGGAGCCAATGGCTCCCTGATTGTTCAACCTGTGTGGCGCTTACCACCAGGCTTCGGCCTGTACCCCGAAGTTCCAGGTGCTGTCATCTTCCCCCCCATTGAATGACTCGCCTTCACCATCTTTCAGGTAGCTGGCAAACACACGGATCTCTGGGCGGGCAAACATGCTGGGGCCGGCAGACCAGGCCTGCGCCAGGGTGTATTTTTGACCACTGGACTTGTCTTCAGCACCACTGGTCCAGGTCTTGGTGCTTTCATATGTACCGGCTTCAACCAGCGTCTTCATGATATCGGTCCAGGCATAACCGCCACGAGCCACTGCACTGAACAACTCAGTGTTGTCGTGCCATTCCTGCAGTTTTTCACCCTTACCATAGGTAAAGACATGGTTGACAGAGAACTTGTCACCCAGGGGAATATCACCGGTCAGGATCACCCGGTAACCCTTGGCGTCATCAGTGAGTTGCCAAACGTCATACCAACCGCCCCCTTGGGAGATCATGTTCTGGGCAAGCCCCTTGTTCGCATACTGCAGCACCAGCTTCTCGTTGATGCCGCTGCCAGCAAAATACTGACTCATTTCTGCCGTCAACATGACACCGTTCTCGGGATCGTACTTGCCACCTGTGGCTTTCTGCTCATCGGTCGGATTGGGCATGGCATAGCTGACGCCCGCCTCAGTCCAGGCCCCTTCCCAGGGTGCCCAGCCGGCATAACGCAGATCCAGGAAGTTGACGTTCAGATCATTGTCGACAATCGAGTTATCGATATCGTTGCCATCAGAGCGGATCCACGCCAGCGAGAATGCACCCGGACCCGCCTTGAGGTTTTCAATACCGGCACCGGCACCCGAGATATTCCAGTATTTGGTATCGATGATGTGAAGATCGTGGCGCTGATAGAAGCGCTTGCCCGCCCAGACCACAGCATCGGGGGCAGCAGAGATCAGCCCCTTGGCTTTCACATTGAATTGACGCAGGGCAAATGTCGCATCTTCACTGCACTGCTTTTTATCAAAGTCACAGACAGTTGCCGTGCTTTCATAATCATTGGAACCATTGCTCTGCATGCTGAACATGCTGTCAACGTAGAAAACCTTGCCGTCCTTGTTGTAAACCTCCTGACCAATACCAATTTCGGTATAGGTATCACTTTCGTTACCCAGGCGTCCGACAAGGCTCTGATTGCCAGTTTGCATATCCCCATCTTGGGACACACCTACGCCGGATCGAAAATAACCAGAAAAATCAACAGCATTAGAACTAAATGCTGTCATTGACAGTGCCAGGGCAACGGATGTAGTCAGTAGCTTCACTTTCATAGTCATTCCTTTATTCCACTGTTGCATTGTTATCTTGATGAACGCTCACCAATCCAGAGGGAAAGCGCTTTCACTAGCCGGAGTGGATTATAGAAAGATTCAAGCCACCACTGACATGATACAACTCACATAATTGTAATTATTACATCACTGAAGCATTTAATTACTAAACAAACAATAATGAACCATTTTTAAGTTGTTGATTGCTAAGCAATAAAAAATACAAGCTAGGGTGTTATCGATTACACGGCTTATGCATTCAGGAAATCAACGGCGATGACGACATACGGAAATTGCAGCGGGTCCATCAAAAATGTGAGCAGCATCACCTGGTGCAAGACATGGATGGATGGATGATGGCGCTGTTGCATCTGGACAGCCATACGCAGCAACAAGAGGAAGAGTACACAGACAAGGAAGAGACAAAAAAGGCAAGGCGCCTTGACGGCCTTGCCTGATGACTTATCGACAGAGGGGGATCAGGGGAATGTCAGTCAATACTCCGGACCGAATGACGGCGAACCAGAGTAGGGCTAAACATATGGGTCGTCTGGGGCAGGGGTCCCCCTTTTGACAAGGCGATCGCCAGCTCGGCAGCCTGGGTGGCCATGGCGATGATGGGATAACGCACCGTCGTCAAGCGAGGGCGCAAATAACGAGAAATCAGGACATCATCAAATCCGACCAGTGATAGCTCCTGCGGTACCTCGATACCATTGTCGCTCAGCACGGACAATGCCCCTGCTGCCATTGAGTCGTTATAGCAGACCACTGCCGTCATATGCTGGCCTCGGCTCAGCAGTTCAGTCATCGCCGCCTCACCGCCCAGTTCATCCGGACTGCCACGGGAGATCAGGCGCTCATCGACGGCTATCTCGTGCTCTTGCAACGCATCAAGGTAACCCTGCAAGCGATCTTGTGAGTCAGAGATCTGATGATTGGAGCAGAGAAACCCTATCTTCTTGTGCCCTTCCTGGATCAGATGACGAGTTGCCAACCAGGAGCCATAACGATCGTCCAGCGCCACACAGCGGGACTCGTACCCGGGGACGATGCGATTGATCAGCACCATGCCAGGGACATAACTCATCATCTGGATCAACTCTTCATCCGGCAGCATTTTGGCATGCACAACCAGCCCCGAACAGCGATGGCCAATTAATTGCTCTATCACATGCTTTTCTTTGACGGCATCGTGATAGCCATTCCCGATGAGCAGGAAGTTGCCCGTCGACTGTGCCACTTGTTCTACGGCTTTCACCATGGTGCCGAAGAAGGGGTCGGACACATCTGCAACAACCAGCCCCAGTGTCTCGTTGCTTTGATGGGCCAAGGCCCGCGCATTGGCGTTGGGATGGTAGTTGAGTTCATTCATCGCCTTGAAGACAGCATCACGGGATGCCTGACTCGCCTTGGGAGAATTATTGATGACACGTGAGACTGTGGCGACAGATACGCCAGACAGGAGTGCTACATCTTTGATTGTTGCCATGGATTAGCTTTTCCGGTGAACGGTACAAATAAAAACCATTATTTCATGGGTTCAAGATACTACCGGCATTTCCCATGCCTGACACGGCTTTCATCTAAAAAGCGGGAGCATCCTATCAATACATGTCGGCGGCAGTGTAACTCGCTTACATACACAAAATCCCGACAAGCCAGCTTTCCGAAGACCATTTGTGACAAAAATCACATTAAATGCACAGCCATCTTCCCTCCCCTTTCCGGCAAGAGCACAATAAGGGAAAGCGGTTACACAATAAAAACACCAACAGGAATGAGCACCAAGGAGCACCACATGTTGAAAATCCTTGTCACCGGTGGAACTGGTTACATAGGAAGTCATACCTGTCTGCAGCTTATCGCTGCCGGTATGACCCCCATACTGTTAGATAACCTCGCCAACAGCAAAGAAAGTGTTCTCGAACGTATCCAAACTCTCAGTGGGCAGCGCCCAGTGCTCTATCGGGGGGATGTGCGTGACGCCAGCTTGCTGGATCGGGTGTTCGCGGAACAGCAGATTGATGCCGTGATCCATTTCGCCGGACTCAAGGCCGTCGGGGAATCAGTGCAAAAACCCCTTGAATACTATGACAATAATGTCAGCGGCACTCTGGTTTTGTTGCAGGCGATGCAGCGTGCCGGGGTCAAGACGTTGCTGTTCAGCTCATCGGCCACCGTCTACGGCGAGCCGGACACCATGCCTGTCCGAGAGGAGAGCCCAACCCTGCAAGCCACCAATCCTTATGGCCAGAGCAAGCTGATGGTTGAGCGCCTCATCAAGGACTTTGCCAATGCGGCGCCCGATTGGTCATTGACCCTGCTGCGCTATTTCAATCCGGTGGGCGCTCATCCCAGTGGCTTGATGGGTGAGGACCCACAGGGGATCCCCAACAATCTGATGCCCTATATTGCCCAGGTGGCGGTAGGACGCCGTGACAAACTCGCCATTTTTGGGGATGACTATCCCACCCCGGATAGCACTGGCGTGCGCGATTACATTCATGTGATGGATCTGGCCGACGGGCATGTGGCGGCCTTGCAGAGCAAGCTCGGGCAGTCGGGCGTTCATGTCTACAACCTGGGAACAGGACATGGCTACAGCGTTCTCGACATACACGCCGCCTTCTCCCGGGCCTGTGGCCGTGACCTGCCTTATGAAATAGTGCCACGGCGCACGGGGGATATCGCCCAATGCTGGGCAGATCCCAGCCGGGCCCTCACCGAGCTGGGCTGGCAAGCTCATCGCACCATTGATGACATGACCGCCGATACCTGGCGCTGGCAATCACAAAATCCGAACGGCTATCCAACCCTATGAGTGGCCAGCACGAGGAGCAATTATCCATGCAATTTGAACCAACCGATCACCCGCATCGTCGTTATAACCCGCTGATCCAGCAGTGGGTACTCGTCTCGCCCCACAGGGCGAAACGCCCCTGGCAGGGTCAGCAGGATGAGCCGGATCGTACCCTGCGAGCCCCCCACGACCCTGACTGTTTCCTCTGCGCAGGCAATACCCGTGTCACCGGTGACAAGAATCCGGATTATCAGGAGACCTTCGTCTTTACCAACGACTTTGCCGCCCTGATGACAGACACACCGGCAGCACCGGCCAGTGACGATCCCCTGTTCCAGCTGGAGAGTGCCCGTGGTACCAGCCGGGTGATCTGCTTCTCACCGGATCACAGCAAGACACTGCCCGAGCTGCCGCTCCTGGCACTCACCGCCGTGGTCAATACCTGGTGCGAGCAGACCGCAGAGCTGGGACATGATTATCCCTGGATCCAGGTATTCGAAAACAAGGGCAGCATGATGGGTTGCTCCAATCCACATCCCCACGGACAGATCTGGGCCAACGGCTTCTTGCCCAACGAAGCCGTGAAAGAAAACAACGCCCAGCGGGAATACCTTGCCAAACATGGCCGCGCCATGTTGCTCGATTATGTCGAGCGCGAGCGAGCCGATGGCCGTCGCACCGTGGTTGAAACGGAGCACTGGTTGGCGGTCGTGCCCTATTGGGCCGCCTGGCCGTTCGAGACCTTGCTGCTGCCCAAGTTTTCGGTGGCGCACCTGCCCGCATTGAACCCGCAACAGCGGGCAGATCTGGCGCTCGCGATCAAGAAACTGACCAGCCGTTATGACAACTTGTTCCAGTGCTCTTTCCCCTATTCCATGGGTTGGCATGGCGCCCCCTTCAATGGCTCAGAGAACGACCACTGGCAGTTGCACGCCCACTTCTACCCGCCCCTGCTGCGCTCTGCGAGCGTGCGTAAGTTTATGGTCGGCTATGAAATGCTGGCAGAAACGCAGCGTGATCTGACGGCAGAGCAAGCGGCCGAACGACTGCGTGCTGTCAGTGATGTCCATTTTCGTGAACAGGTTTGAGGTTGAGTTATGAGTATTGAATCACCACGCAGCATGACTGATACCACGTTTTACACCCAATTCGGTTACCATCCGACCCTCGCCATCCAAGCGCCAGGTCGCGTCAATCTGATCGGTGAACACACGGATTACAACGACGGTTTTGTACTCCCCTGTGCCATTGACTATCAGACAGTGATCAGTGCGGCTCCTCGTCAGGACAGCCTGGTGCGAGTCATCGCCGCTGACTACAACAATCAGCAGGATGAGTTTGATTTGAGCCGTCCCATAGCGTCACGCCCTGAATACTTGTGGGCCAACTATGTACGGGGAGTCATCAAGTATCTGCTGCTGCGGGGCTGCGAACTGACCGGTGCCGATCTGGTGCTCAGTGGCAATGTCCCGCAGGGCGCTGGCCTGAGCTCCTCCGCCTCTCTGGAAGTGGCCGTGGGGCAGGTATTTAAGGAGATGAATCACCTCGACATCAGTCAGGCCGATATCGCCCTCAATGGGCAACTGGCAGAGAACATGTTCGTCGGCTGCAACTGCGGCATCATGGATCAGTTCATCTCGGCTCTGGGTCAGCAGGATCACGCCCTGCTGATCGACTGCCGCAGCCTGAGGACTCGCCCCGTCCGTATTCCGGCTGGCATCGATGTTGTCATCATCAACTCCAATGTTCGCCGCGGACTGGTCGACAGTGAATACAATGCCCGCCGGGCACAATGTGAAGAGGCGGCCCGCCATTTTGGCGTCAAGGCGCTGCGCGATCTGACCATGACGCAGTTTGTCTCCCGAGCCGATGAGCTGGATCCCGTCGTCGCCCGCCGCGCACGGCATGTCATCTCCGAGAATGAACGGACCCTGGCCGCAGCCGATGCCCTGGCCAATGAAGACATGCTCATGATGGCAGAGCTGATGGCGCTCTCCCATGCCTCGATGCGGGATGATTTTGCCATTACCGTGCCCGCCATTGATGCCCTGGTCGACATCATCAAGGAGATCATCGGCAGTCGCGGCGGTGTGAGAATGACGGGTGGCGGCTTCGGTGGCTGCGTTGTGGCGCTGGTGCCACATTCACTGACCTCGATAGTCTGTGAACAGGTCAATGCCCGCTATCCCCAGGTCAGCGGGTTGCAACCCAGCATCTATATCAGTAAACCCTCGGCAGGCGCCGGTATCCTCTGATGTCCCTGACGATGTCGCTATCGGGCACTCTTCGTAGCCATCACGAATAGTGACATCGTCGGGAGAGAACTGACGCCGGTTTGAACGCGTTGCACCCTAGCCAGGCTCTGGCAGCAAAGACATGGGCAAACATGGCACCGTCATCTCTCCCATCCTCTTCAACACCAGCAGGTCAATCGGCAAACAGGGACGTCAGTGACGTCCCTGTTTGCGGCCAATACCCGGTGTTTTGATGCCACTCGCCCGTGCTTTGCTTCACCTGTCTGCAATCCCCCTGTCACAGCGGGGTGGCGCATTTGCGATATTCGGTCGGGCTGACACCGACCCGTTTCTTGAATACCCGTGAGAAGTAGAGCTGATCGTCATACCCCACCTGCTGGCCAATGGCGGCGACCGACATGGGCGTGGTCTGCAACAGGAGCTTGGCCCGCATGATCCGTTGATCTTCGCGCCAACGCACTATGCTCACCCCCACTTGCTCACGAAACAGGTGGGCCAGCCGCGAAGGAGACAAAAACACCTGCTCGGCCAGCGCCTCGACCGATATCTCAGCCGAAAGCGAGTCGCTCAGGATCTGGCACGCCTCGTGAACCCTGTGATCAATGGCGGGATATTCCGTCAGGGAGGACGCCTCGTAACAGCGGATGAGCAGCCGCTCCAGCAGGTTCATCGCCAGTTGCTCCGACATGGGCCTCAGCTGCTTGTGGGTCTCTTCGATATCGAGAAACAGCGCATCAAATTCATCGAGCAACTGACCGTCTGCCAGATTCAGGCGCCCCACATTGGCGACCGCCCGCGGCCACTTGAGCCAGTCGGCCCAATAGGCTCTTGGCCGGAAATAGACCCAGCGGTGATACCACTCCCGGGCATCCGGTGCCCTGCCGTAATGGTGCACGGCCGCGGGCGGGAAGAGCAGCAAGTCGCCTGGCTCCACCGTGAACGCCTGATCACCCTGAAAGATCTGCCCCTTGCCCTTGATGGTCAAGTTGACGATGAACCCCTTCATGCCACCAGGTCGGTCGATGATGAAGTCGAGCGGGCTGTGTTGCTCGATAGGGGTCATGCCAGAGACGAGGAAGACATCGAAGGCATATCCGGGCAACAGGGGATTGAGTTGTTTTGGCTTCTCTTTTTGCATTGATGACATGGCACAAAAAAGCGCTTGGGTAAAAAAATCGGCATGGGCCATTGTAGAGACTCGCTTTGGGAACACGCTATCTGACGGCCAGCGCAGTGTGAATTTATTGAACTGGCTCACAGTCGGGTCTGCTGCGCGCCGGGGGAGGACCAGACAACAAGGCCAGCGAGATGCTGGCCTGAGATGGCGTGAGAAAACCAGGGTCAGACTCGTGCCTTGCGCACCTGCTTGTAGCGGTCGAACAGGACGGCGGCGAGCAGGATCAAGCCACGCACCACGTACTGGGCGAACGGGGATATGTTGAGCAAATTCATCGCATTTTCCATCAAGCCCAGGATCAACACACCGGCGATGATGTAGGAGATCTTGCCAATGCCCCCCTTCATGGAGACCCCTCCCAGCACGCAGGCCGAGATGACCACCAGCTCGAAGCCGATGGAGGTCATGGGCTGCCCGGAGGTCATGCGGGAGGCGAGAATGATCCCCGCAATCGAGGCGATCAGCCCCGTCATGGTGAAGATGATGATCTTGGTGCGCACCACGTTGACCCCCGCCAGCCGGGCGGCCTCTTCATTGCCCCCCATCGCCAGGGTATTGCGGCCAAAGGTGGTCTTGTTGAGCAGCAGGCCAAACAGCACGAAGCACAGCGCCGTCAGCCAGATAGGCGTCGGGATCCCCAGCAGGGCTGAGCTGCCAAGTTCGAAGAAGCCCTCCTCCACTATGCCGACCGCCTTGCCGTCCGAGATGATGTAGCCCACCCCGCGCGCCATCTGCATGGTTGCCAGCGTGGTGATCAGGGCATTGATCTTGAACTTGGCCACCACTATGCCGTTGATGAGGCCAAACAGGACGCCGACCGACATGTCGAATTCACCGGAGGCGAGGCAGAACAGCATGCCGCAGGCCACCATGCCGGACATGGAGACCGCTAGGCCCAAGCCACGCATGTTGATCAGGCTGGCAAAGTTGGGGATCAGCACGCAGGCCAGCAGGAACAGGATGGCGAAGATCACCAGCATCCCGTATTGATCCCACACTCGAGCCAGTTGCACTCTGGTGCCGGTGGCCGCCGAGACAGTCGCGGCCTGACCGACAGAAGTCGTTGTTGTCATGGTATTTCTCCTGATTATTCCGGATGCTGTTACATCGCTGTCATGGGTTATCAACGGGCCGGCATGGCCAGGTTCAGCGCCTTGACTTCATTGGCGTCATGGTGGGAAAGCTCCCCTGCGATCACCCCTTCCCGCATGACCATGATCCGATCCGCAATGCCCAGTACCTCCGGCAGCTCACTGGAGACCACCACAACGGCAATACCTACCTTGGCCAGATCGTAAATCACGTTGTAGATTTCATTTTTTGCCCCGACGTCGATGCCGCGGGTCGGCTCGTCGAGCAAGATGACCTTCATGTCTTCGGAGAGCCAGCGGCCCAGAATGGCCTTCTGCTGGTTGCCGCCGGAGAGGTTCATGATGGCTTGATGAGGAGACGGGGTCTTGACCCGCATGTCGCGGATCCGCAGCCGTGCGTTCTCGTCTTCCCATTTCTGGTTGATCCAGAAGCCTCCCCACGCCTTGTGGCGCCGGGCGCTGATATTGATGTTTTCCTGCACAGAGTGGATGGGGATGATGCCAAGGGCCTTTCTGTCCTCGGTACAGAGCATGATGCCGCTGTGAATGGCATCGATGGGATTGCGGATGGGTACCGGCTTGCCGAACACCGAAATCTCGCCGGACACCATCTTGTCGGCACCAAAAATCAGCTTCATCAGCTCGCTGCGACCGGCGCCCACCAGACCGAAAATGCCGAGGATCTCGCCGCGTTTCACTTCAAACGAAATGGGTGCCTTCAGGCCGGGTCCCATCAGGTTGCTGACCTGCAAGCCAAGCTCCCCCAATGGACGAGGACTGTAGCCATAGATATCCGTCAGCTCGCGTCCCACCATGGTCTTGACCAGCAGATCCCGGCTGACCTCCGCCATAGCGTCAAAGGTGCGTACAAACTGGCCATCCTTGAAAACGGTGATGGCATCACACAACTCGAAGATCTCGTCCATGCGATGGGAGACATACAAGATGACCTTGCCCTCATCGCGCAGCTGGCGAATGACCCGAAACAGCTGCTCTATCTCGCGGGACGACAAGCTGCTGGTCGGCTCGTCAAAGGCGATGATATGCGCATCCCGGGTCAGGGCCTTGGCGATCTCCACCATCTGCCACTGGCCCAGCGACAGGTACTTCAGCGGCGTCTCGGGCGACACATCCATGCCGAGGCGCGCCAGCTGTCTGGTCGCATCCCGGTACAGTTTTTCCCGATCGATGACGCCGTGCCGAGTGGGCAGCTGACCCAGATAGATGTTCTCGGCGATGGTCATCTCGGGGACCAGATGCAACTCTTGGTAAATGATGGCGATCCCGCTCTCCAGCGCATCGACCGTGTTTTGAAACACCCTCTCCTGGCCATCCAGCTTCACCACCCCTGTAGTGGGAGCCTGAAAGCCGCTCAGTATCTTGAGCAGGGTGGATTTGCCTGCGCCGTTTTCGCCCATCAGCGCATGCACTGTGCCCCGGTGACAGGAAAAGGAGACGTTTTGCAGCGCCTTGACGCCAGGAAACTCCTTGCTGATGCCGCAAAACTCCAGATAAGGAACTGACTGATCCATGTGTTTACTCCAGGTAACAGGCATGGGCGGTTTTGCACCATGCCTGTAGAGATGTCAGGGGTTAAACCGCGCCTGTCACAGACCTTTTTTCTGCAGCTCGACCTTGAAGTTGTCGCGGGTAATGAGCACAACGTCGGTCACTTCGGTGAACTTGGCCGGCTCTACGTCATTGACCACCCAGTCATGGAGCATCTGGATGCTCTTGTAGCCGTGCACATCCGGGCTTGGCAGCAGAGAGCCGAGGAAACCGGTGGCGCTGGACTTGGACAGCTCGTTCACCGCGTCCACCCCATTGATGCCGATACCGATGACGTTCGCGGCCTTGAAGCCCTGCCCTTCGGTGGCGCGCACGCCGCCGAGCACAGTGTTGTCATTCATGCCGACGATGAGCCAGTTCTTCACCTCGGGATGCTGCACCAGCATGGAGTTGGCGGCGTCCAGTGCCCCCGGAATGTCATTGGCCTTGGTCGGCGCACGATAGATCTGGGCATCGGGGAAACCGGCGGCCTTGAGCGCGCTCAGAGAACCCTCAACCCGGCGACGGGCGGTATCCAGCTCATCGGCCGTGATGGCAAGCACCCCTGTCGCCTTCACGTCCCACTGGCGTTTTTGCATCTCCGTGTAGAGCTCCTGCCCCTGGCGTTCCCCTATCTTGGTGGCGGCCATCATCACCAGCGGCACATTTTCCATGGGCTTGCCCTTGGCGTTGACGAACTGATCGTCCACCGTGATGACTTTCAGCCCCATGCTGTTGGCCTTGGCCATGATGGCCGAGCCCAGCTTGGGATCAGGGGTGCAGATGACAAAGCCCTTGGCGCCGTTGGCCGCCAGGCTGTCGATGGCATTGAGGGTCTTCTCGCCATCGGGCACGGCAATCTTGATGACATCAAAACCGAGATCCTTGCCGGCCTTGTCGGCAAAGGTCCATTCGGTCTGGAACCAGGGTTCCTCCGGCTGCTTGACCAGGTAGCCCAGCTTCAATGCCTCAGCAGAGAAAGCAGAATTTGCTATACCGAGGGCAAACCCTACTGCAATCATGCTTTTAACTATTTTGTTCATGCGAGTGTCTCCAACTGTTCTATCAATCCATGTATCAACGAAGTGCGGCTGTTCAGTTGATTCACTCCGTAGCCGCATAAAAGCACGTTCAAACATGACGTTATTGTTGTCGCTAGATGAGCGAACCAAGTTGTAATCGTTTTCACATGAAAAAATGGAGAGCAGGATCACGCCATGAAATTGCAGCCATTTTGTCTATATATTTAGCAAAATAGTCACATATCAAATTCCAGAGGGTCGTCACCCTCTTGCACTGACAGCGTTTAAATCCATATTTCCAGCAGCCAATGGCTAACCGTCCGCTCTGTGCATCTCCTATGGTTCCTCCCTGTTACCCCTTCATTGATGGTCAGGAGCACATATGTCTGAGCACCCCAGGTCCGAGCACATCGTCATCGGACTCGACTTCGGCAGCGATTCGGTCAGGGCACTTGCCGTGCGTTGCCACGACGGCGCTGAACTCGCGACCCATGTCGTCTATTACCCGCGCTGGCAGGCCGGTCACTACTGCCAGCCGGTCACCAACCAGTTCCGCCACCACCCGCTCGACTATCTGGAGTCCATGGAACAGGCGGTGGTGCAGGTGGTGGGCCAGCTCTCCCCCGCCCAGCGCGCCGCCGTGCGCGGCATAGGGGTTGACAGCACGGGCTCGACGCCCGCCCCCATCGATGAAGAGGGCCGGGTGCTGGCCCTGCGCCCTGAGTTTGCCGACAACCCGAACGCCATGTTCGTGCTGTGGAAAGATCACACCGCCATCGAGGAAGCAGAAGCCATCACGGCGCTCTGCCACGGCGGCCAGTTCCCCGAATACAGCCGCTATATCGGCGGCATCTACTCCTCCGAGTGGTTCTGGGCCAAGATACTGCACGTCTCCCGCAGCGATGCTGCGGTGCGCGCCGCCGCCTGCAACTGGGTCGAGTTGTGCGACTGGGTACCCGCCATCCTGAGCGGCACCCAGGCCCCTGCCAATATCAAGCGCGGGCGCTGCTCCGCCGGCCACAAGTCCCTCTGGCACCCGAGCTGGGGCGGCCTGCCAGCCGCCGATTCTCTCAATGCGCTGGATCCGCTGCTGACCCGGGATCTCGACTTCCCGCTCTTCACCGACAGCTGGACCGCCGATCTGCCGGTCGGCACCCTGACGCCCGAATGGGCGGAGCGGCTGCACCTCTCCTGCGAGGTGGTGATAGCGGGCGGCGCCTTCGACTGCCACATGGGCGCGGTCGGGGCCGGGGCCGGCAACAATGCGCTGGTCAAGGTGATAGGCACCTCCACCTGCGACATCCTGATCGCCGATGAAGCCACCATTGGCGATCGTGCCATTGCCGGGATCTGCGGCCAGGTGGACGGCAGCGTGGTGCCGGGCAGGGTGGGACTGGAGGCGGGACAATCGGCATTTGGCGACATCTACGCCTGGTATCAGCGCCAGTTGAGCTGGCCGCTGGACCGGCTCGCCGCCCAGTATCCGGAGCTCTATACCGCCATCGAGGCCCACAAGCAGCAGCTGTTGCCAAGCCTGGCCGCCGCCTGGGATCAGCAACGCGATCTGGCCCATCTGCCGGTGGTACTCGACTGGTTCAACGGACGCCGCACCCCTTACGCCAACCAGCGCCTGCAGGGCACTGTCACCGGCCTCAACCTCGGCACGGATGCGCCCGACTTGTTCGGCGCTCTGGTGGCCTCCACCGCCTTCGGTGCCCGCAGCATCATGGAGTGCATGACTAGCCAACAGGTGCCGGTGGACCAGGTGATCGCGCTCGGCGGCATCGCCCGCAAATCAACGACTGTGATGCAGACCTGCGCCGACGTGATGAATCGCCCCATCCAGGTGGTGGCATCGGATCAGTGCTGCGCCCTGGGCGCGGCCATCTTTGCCGCCGTGGCGGCCGGTATCTACGCGGATGTGGCTGATGCACAGCGGGACATGGCGAGCGCCGTGGAGCGCACCCACCAGCCACACCCTGAACGGGTCGCCGAATATGAGCGGCTCTATCAGCGTTACCTTCAATGGAGCCATGCCGCCGAGCCCCTCTACAACCAGGGAGCACTGGCATGAACCTCAAATCTCTCAAAGAGCAGGTGCTGACCGCCAACCTGGATCTGCCGCGCCATCATCTGGTGACCTTCACCTGGGGCAATGTGAGCGGCATCGACAGGGAGCGGGGTCTGGTGGTCATCAAACCGAGCGGCGTCAGTTACGACAAGATGCAGCTTGAGGACCTGGTGGTGCTGGATCTCGCGGGCAAGCAGGTGGAAGGATCCTTGCGCCCCTCTTCCGACACTGCCACCCACCTGGTGCTCTATCGCACTTACCCTGAACTTGGCGGCGTGGTGCACACCCACTCCACCCATGCCACCGCCTGGGCCCAGGCGGGGCGCGCCATCCCGATTTTTGGCACCACCCAGGCCGACTATTTCAACGGCGAGATCCCCTGCTCCCGTCTGCTCACCCCGAGGGAGGTCGAAGAGGATTACGAGGAGCTGACCGGTCATCTCATCGTCGAGACCCTCAAACAGACCCCCATTCTCACCATGCCGGGGGTGCTGGTGGCCAACCACGGCCCCTTCAGCTGGGGCAAGGATGCGGATGATGCGGTGCACAACGCCGTTGTGCTGGAAGAGGTGGCGCGCATGGCCTGGCTCACCGGCCAGATAAACCCGCAGGCGCAAGCCCTGCCAGACTACCTGCTGGAGAAACACTACCAGCGCAAACATGGCAAGCACGCCTATTACGGCCAGACCGAGACTT
Organism: Aeromonas salmonicida subsp. salmonicida; assembly: GCF_001643305.1. Classification (GTDB taxonomy): domain Bacteria; phylum Pseudomonadota; class Gammaproteobacteria; order Enterobacterales; family Aeromonadaceae; genus Aeromonas; species Aeromonas salmonicida. The sequence goes on along the minus strand of NZ_LSGW01000095.1, from coordinate 82,435 downwards.
AATCAATCAAGAGGACAAGATCATGGAGTTTATGAAACAGCTGGAAGTGTGGTTTCTGGTCGGCAGCCAGCACCTGTATAGCGCAACCACATTGAAGCAGGTCGCCGATCACGCCCATACCATGACCAGCCAGCTCAACGAGGGGGCCGGGCTGCCCATCAAGATAGTGCTCAAGCCCACCGGCACCACCCTCGATGAAATAAGCAGCGTCGCTCGCGATGCCAACCACAGCGAGCAGTGCGTCGGGCTCATGGTGTGGATGCACACCTTCTCCCCCGCCAAGATGTGGATCCCGGCCCTGAGTCAGCTGCAAAAGCCTCTGCTGCAATTTCACACCCAGTTCAACCGGGATCTGCCCTGGAGCGAGATCGACATGGACTTCATGAACCTGAACCAGACCGCCCACGGCGGGCGCGAGTTCGGTTTCATGGGGGCCCGGCTGCGGCTGCCACGCACAGTGGTGGTCGGCCACTGGCAGGATGAGGAAGCCTGGAGCAAGATCGGCAACTGGATGCGCATCGCCGCCGCCATTCACGACAGCCGCCACCTGAAGATCGCCCGCTTTGGCGACAACATGCGTAACGTGGCCGTCACCGAAGGCGACAAGATTGAAGCCCAGATCCAGTTCGGCTATCAGGTGAACTATCACCCGGTCGGCGATCTGGTGAAGATCATCGATGCCGTGCCCGCCGCCGATATCGAGGCGCTGCTGGCCGAGTACGAACAGAGCTATACCCTGACCGAGGCGGTGCAGGCAGGTGGGCCGCTGCGCGCATCGCTCTACGAGGCGGCGCGCCAGGAGTTGGGGATGAAGAAATTCCTCACCGAGGGCGGTTTTGGCGCCTTCACCACCACCTTCGAGGATCTCCATGGCCTGCACCAGCTGCCGGGGCTGGCCTGCCAGCGCCTGATGCAGCAAGGCTTCGGCTTCGGGGCCGAAGGGGACTGGAAGACCGCGGCCCTGCTGCGCACCATCAAGGTGATGGGGACAGGCCTTGCGGGTGGCACCTCTTTCATGGAGGACTACACCTACCACCTGGAGGCGGGCAATAATCTGGTACTGGGATCCCACATGCTGGAGGTCTGCCCCTCCATCGCCGCCGACAAACCCGTGCTGGATGCCCAGCATCTGGGGATCGGCAAGAAGGCCGACCCTGCCCGTCTGCTGTTCGCTGCACCAGCCGGCAAGGCGGTCAACGCCAGCCTCATCGACATGGGCAATCGCTTCCGGCTGGTGGTCAATCAGCTGGAGGTGGTGGACTTGCCAGAGGCCATGCCGAAATTGCCGGTGGCGAGCGCCCTGTGGAAGCCCCTGCCGAGCCTTCAGACCAGCGCCGAGGCCTGGATCCTGGCGGGCGCCGCCCACCACTCGGTGTTCACCCAGTCGGTAGACATAGAGCAGCTGCGCACCTTCGCCGACATCATGGGCATAGAGTTCGTGGTGATTGACGAGCACACCCGCATCCCCGCGCTCAAGGAGACCCTGCGCTGGAACGAGGTCTACTACAAGATCTGCCACTGATCCCTTAATCGGCCAGCGGCCACCAGCATGACAGCAGCCCCGCCAGCGGGGCTGTTGCTTTTTTGATGGGGCAGACAGATGTCACCCTGTCAGGGAAGGAACTGACGGCGATCAGGGATGGTCGCGGCTCTCCAGCAGCCAGTGACAGACCCGCTGCACCCCCTGGCGCTGGCTGTTGGGACGGGCAACCAGGGCATACTCGTGATCCGTGCTGAGCACCGGGGCAAAGGGGGCTACCAGCACGCCGCTCTCCAGCTCCTCGGCCACTATGGTGGGATCCCCGAGGGAGAGGCCGAATCCCTGCAAGGCGGCATTCATCGCCAGATCCAGGGTATCGAACAGCTGGCCTCCCTGGGACTGCCAGGGGGTGGCGATGAAGGCGGCAAACCAGTTGCGCCAATCCCGCCGATCCGCGCTGGCATGAAGCAGGGGCAGCAGGGGCAACTCCTCAATGGTGCGCTCGAACAAACGGTGCTTGGCGGCAAAGGCGGGGGCACAGACGGGGGTCAGCTGCTCTTGAAACAGCGGCTGGCTGTGGGGGTATCTGGCCTGACAGGATTGATAGACGATGGCGAGATCGAAGGGCTCGCGGGAAAAATCGATGCCGTGGCTGTGGCTGCCACGCACTTCGACTGCCTCCCCCTCGAAGTCCTGCAACCGTCGCAGCAACCAGCGACTGGCGCAGGAAGGGACCTTGATGCTGATGGCCTGCTCGTGGGGCAGGGTTTGCAGGGCGCAGAGCCCCTCCCCTATGCGGGCCAGCCCTTCGCGAACGAAGGGCAGCAACCGCTCGGCGGCAGGGGTCAGGGCCAGGCAGCGGGTGCCGCGCACGAAGAGCAGGTGGCCGAGGCGGGCCTCCAGCTGGGCAATCTGCTTGCTCACCGCCCCCTGACTCACGCACAGCTCGTCAGCGGCCAGGGTGAAACTCAGATGGCGGGCAGAACACTCGAAAACCTGCAAGCCATACAGGGGCAATTGGCTGCGGGGTTGGGTGGACAACATACTAGCCTCCATGCTTGAGAAAAACTCATGCATAACATGCCGAATAATCCGTTGTCCGGCAAGAGAGCGAGGACTAAAAAGGGACATCTTTCAAACACTCAGGTGACGACGTCATGTCTTCCCCCCGCATTGTCAGCAAACTGCCCCAGGTGGGCACCACCATCTTCAGCGTGATCGGGGATCTGGCCGCCCGCCATCCCAGCATCAACCTCTCCCAGGGGGCGCCGAGCTTCCCCTGCGATCCCGAGCTCATCCGGGTAACCCACGAGGCCATGCTGGCCGGGGAGAACCAGTATGCCCCCATGACGGGGCTGCCCGCCCTGCGCGAGCAGCTGGCGGCCAAGATAGCGACCAGCTATGGCCACCACTATGACGCCGGCGAGGAAGTCACCATCACTGCCAGCGCCAGCGAGGCCCTGTTCTGCGCCATCACCGCCCTGGTGCACCCGGGGGACGAGGTGATCATGTTCGAGCCGGCGTTTGACAGCTACCGCCCCATGATCCAGCTGCAAGGCGCCACCCCCGTGGTGATCGCCCTCAAGGCACCCTATTTCGCCATCCCCTGGGATGAAGTGGCGGCCCGCATCACCCCGCGCACCCGCATGATAGTGCTCAACACCCCCCACAACCCCACCGGCACCGTCTGGCAGGCAGGCAGGGGATCAGGAGCACCTGGCCCGCCTGGTGCGCGGCACCGACATCCTGATCCTCTCGGACGAGGTGTACGAGCACGTGGTGTTCGACGGCGCTCTGCACCAGAGCGTGATCCGCTATCCGGATCTGGTAGAACGCTCAGTCGCCGTCTTCTCCTTCGGCAAGACCTTCCACGTCACCGGCTGGCGGGTGGGCTACTGCGTGGCGCCGCGCCCCCTGATGGAGGAGATCCGCAAGGTGCACCAGTTCGCCATGTTCGCCGCCGACACCCCCATGCAGTACGGCTTCGCCCACCTGTTGCAGCAACCGGCCCACTACCAGGGGCTGGCGGCCTTCTATCAGCGCAAGCGGGATCTGCTGGTCTCGGCCCTGGGGGATTCGCGCTTTACCCTGCTCCCCTCGGCGGGCAGCTTCTTTATGCTGGCGAGCTACGAGCGGGTAAGCGACGAGCCGGACAGCCTGTTCGTGCAGCGGCTCATTCGTGACCACGGCGTCGCCACCATTCCGGTCTCCGCCTTCTATCACGACAGCACGGATCAGCGGGTCATCCGCCTCTCCTTCTCCAAGGATGACGATACCCTGCTGGCGGGCGCCGAGCGCCTGTGCGGCGTCTAGGAGGCAACATGGATTCAGTGCGCGTTGCCGTCCTGCAGATGGTCTCCGGGGATGACCTTGACCACAACCTGACCCAGGCCGAGGCCCTGCTGCGTCAGGCCGCGGCCGAGGGGGCCGAGTTTGCCCTGCTGCCCGAATACTTCTACCTGATGCCTGCCGACGAGCGGGCACGGGTGGCCCTGGCCGCCCCCGTGAGCGATCACCCTCTGCTGGCATGGGCGCAAGGGCTGGCCCGGGAGCTCGGGATCTGGCTGCTGGCGGGCACCCTGCCCCTTGAAAGTGATGAGCCCGGCAAGATGCACAACAGCAGCCTGCTCATCGACCCGCAAGGGGCCCTGGCCAGCCGCTACGACAAGCTGCACCTGTTCGGCTTTTGCACCGGGCAAGAGCAGTATGACGAGGCCGCAACCATGAGCCCGGGCCGGGAGGTGGTGAGCCATCCCCTGCCCTGGGGGATGCTGCGCTTCGGGATCTGCTACGACCTGCGCTTCCCCGAGCTGTTTCGACTCGATCCTGCGCCCGATTTCATCGCCCTGCCCGCCGCCTTCACCCACACCACCGGGCTGGCCCATTGGGAGCTGCTGCTGCGGGCCAGAGCGGTGGAGAACCTGGCCTTCGTGCTGGCCTCCGCCCAGGGGGGCCATCACCCGGGTGGACGCCGCACCTTCGGCCACAGCATGATCATCGATCCCTGGGGCCAAGTGTTGGCCCGGGTGGAAGAGGGTCATGGCATGGCCATCGCCACCCTGGATCTGGCCGCCCAGCGCAAGGTACGCAGCCAGCTGCCGGCCCTCAGCCATCGCAAGATATCCGTCGGCCCCGCAAGCCGACACAACTCATGACTATCGGCATGACGCCACAGACGCCACAACTGCAAGGGAATGACCATGAAACTCAATACCGCAATGATGCTGGTGGCCCTGGCCACCGCCGGCCAGGCCGCCGCCAAACCCCTGGTGATCGCCACCGACGCCACCTATCCCCCCTTCGAGATGGTCGATAGCAGCGGCAAGCTCGGCGGCTTCGAAGTGGATCTGGCCTATGCCCTGTGCGCGGCCATGAAGACGGAGTGCGAGGTGATCAACCAGCCCTGGGATGCCCTGCTCCCCGGCCTGCAGGTGCGCAAGTACGACGCCATCATGTCCTCCATGAACATCACGGACGAGCGGCGTCAGAAGGTCGCCTTCAGCCAGGTCTACTACATGATGCAGAACCGCTTCGTGGGACGCAGCGACAAGGCGGCCGACTTTGCCGACACCCCTGAGTACTTCAAGGGCAAGGTGATAGCGGTGCAGGAAGGGACACCCCAGGACAACTTCATCACCGCCCACTACGGTGACGTGGCCAAGATCAAGCGCTACGTCAACGCCCAGTCCCCCATGCTGGATCTGCAGTCCAGCCGCGCCGACTACACCTTCGGCAACATGGTGCAGTTGAAGGTCGGCTTCCTCGACAAGGAGATGGGCAAGCAGTTCGCCTTCGTCGGTCCCCAGTTCAACGGCACCCAGGACAAGATCCTGGGAGAAGGGGTGGCGGTGGCCCTGCGCAAAAACGATAACAAGCTCAAGGCCCGCTTCGATGCCGCCATCGAGAGCGTCAAGGCCGACGGCACCTTCGACACCCTGCTCAAGAAGTACCAGCTCGAAGACCTGCTCTGATCCCGACGCCGGGCATCCGTCAGGCCATACCTTGCATGCCAGTCGACACCGACTGGCATTTTTTTACCCGGGTTCTGCCGGCAACGCGGCAAACTGCCCTCCTTTATGCAGGCCGCCTGTCACCTCGACGCGGGGAGAGCCCGGTCTAATACCAATGGCGACAAGCACTATCTGTCTTCTGACCTCTATCCTTCCCTTGCAACCCTCTGTGCAAGCGAAAAAAGAGACTTCCGCATAGAGATTGTTCGGTAATAATTTCGTTGTCTGTCGCATTTCAAGGAGATGGAATGGAACTCCCCTCTGTGGTCACCTCAATTCTGGCGATTGCCCTGCTCTTTTTGGGTCCATTGTTTTTACTGATTAGCGCCATGACGTTTATCATGAAGAGGTACAAACGGCATCACACCAGCCCTTTGACCCGGGATCTACTCAGACCGGCAGGCCATACCCTGCAAGAGCAAATTGATGATCAGAGGATCGATCTCTTCGGCCTCATGTTGATGACCCCCTTGATGCTACTCATGGTCGCCCTGCTGGCATTGTTACAAAGCACCCTCAACGGCACTCGGGTATCACTAAACCAGCTAGTCATTTTCGGGGTAATAGCAGCAGGCGCCTTTAGCTACTTCTCCTATCGCACCTATCAGGTCATCCAACGCCTACAGCATCTGAAACTCGGCTATGCCTGTGAGCTGGCCGTCGGTCAAGAGCTCGAATACCTAGTCAGGCCCAAAGATCACCCCTATCGGGTCTATCACGATATTCCGTTCGATGGGTTCAACATCGACCACCTGATCATCTCCCCCAATGGCGTCTTCGTTGTCGAAACCAAGGGACGATCCAAACCAATCAATGACGGTACCAGGCAGTTCAAGGTAAGGGTGGAAAACAATGTGCTGCATTTCCCAAATCATGTAGAAACCGAACCGCTGGATCAGGTTAGGCGCAGTGTCACCTCGGTGCGTAACTGGCTCAATAGCGCCACGGGTACAGATGTGCCGGTAGGCGGGATCCTGGTGCTACCCGGCTGGTATGTCGAATTGTGTCAGAAGACGACCGCCCCCTATGTCGTCAGTGCAGCCGCACTACCCAAAGTCTTGCCCCAGTTGAGAGTGGGCACACTGGAACTGGCACATATTCAAGCCATTGCCCATCAGGTGGAGCAAAAAGTAAGAGACATCGCCAAATGACACTACGAAAGTCTGCCCAATAAACCAGCAGCCAGACGAGCTGCCCTTCGCTCTGCCTGCGCTATGGTTTACCATGCAGGCAATTGTGGTGCAGGGCACCGCTCACCCAGGTGCTTTGGCGCCGTCGCCATCCCGGACACCCTATCTCGGAACTTATGAGCAAAACAGCACAATCCGGCATTGAGCCCACCTTCTACTTCCACGATTACGAGACCTTCGGGATCAGTCCGGCGAAGGACAGGCCGTCGCAGTTTGCCGGTATTCGTACCGATGCAGATTTCAACATCATCGGCGAGCCACTGGTCATCTATTGCAAGCCGCCGGCGGATTATCTGCCGGATCCGGAGGCGTGCCTCATCACTGGCATCACGCCGCAAAAGGCGATGAAAGACGGACTGTGCGAGGCAGATTTCATCCGCCAGATCCACGAGCAGTTCGCTACACCGAATACCTGCGTGCTGGGCTACAACAGTATCCGCTTCGATGACGAGGTGACCCGCTACACCCTCTATCGCAACTTCTATGACCCTTACGCCTACGCCTGGCAAAACGGCAACTCCCGCTGGGATATCCTCGACATGCTGCGGGCCTGCTATGCCCTGCGCCCGGAGGGGATCGAGTGGGCCTTTGATGAGGAGGGCAAACCAAGTTTTCGTCTCGAAAAGCTCACGGTAGCCAACGGTGTATCCCACGCCAATGCCCACGATGCGCTCTCCGATGTGCTGGCCACCATAGAGATGGCCAAGCTGGTGAAAAAGGCCCAGCCCAAGCTGTTTGAGTACCTGTTTACCCTGCGCAACAAGAACAAGGTCAAGGCGCTCATCGATGTGGTGACCATGAAGCCGCTGGTCCACGTCTCCGGCATGTTCTCCCCCTGGCAGGGGTGCGTTAGCTGGATATCGCCACTCGCCTGGCACCCCACCAACCAGAATGCGGTGATCATGGTGGATTTGACCCGCGACCCGACCCCGCTCATCGAGCTTTCCAGCGAGGAGATCCGCGAGCGGCTCTATACCCGCAAGGACGAGCTGGGGGATCTGGCCGCCATTCCGGTGAAACTGGTGCACATCAACAAATGCCGTGTGCTGGCGCCAGCCGCCACCCTGACACCGGAACGTGCCGATGAGCTCACCATCGACCGGGAGCAGTGCCGCAAGAGCCTGAACCTGCTGCGCGCTCACCCCGAGGTGCGTGAAAAACTGGTGGAGGTGTTCAATCAGGAGTTCGAGGGCAGCAATGACCCGGACCCCGATACCCAGCTCTACGCCGGTTTCTTCGGCCACGGCGACAAGTCCACCATGGATCTGGTGCGCGCTACCCCGGCCGACCTGCTGGGTGAGCGTGAGTTTGCCTTCACAGATGCGCGGCTGCCAGAGATGCTGTTCCGCTACCGCGCCCGCAACTGGCCCCATACCCTGAGCGAGGCGGAGCAAAAACGCTGGCGTCTGCACTGCAGCGACTATTTCAGCCGCCGCCTGCCGGACTATGCCCCTCGTCTCGAGGCACTGGCGGAGCAGAATCAGGGGAACGAACGGAACTTTGCGATTCTGAAGAGTCTCTATCGCTACCTCGAAGATCTATGAGATGTGATCGGTTTCACAGTTAAATGACTGTATGCTCCCCTCACCCCATTCATAATGGGCAGGGGAGTAAAGACTCCCGAAATTTCAACTATTTGTGCACTAACATTGCATTGACTGTCTTTGGCTATCGACCCTTGGAGATGCTTCATCTGATGCGCTCAGGATTGCCCGGTTTCGGTTTGTTCGTCTGCTCCCTGCTGCCATCGGCCAGCATGGCAGCGGTACGTTTTGATGTCCCCGACTACCTGTTGCGGTTGCCGCAGCAAACCTATCAACTGATCGAAAGCAACTTCAACCACCTCTACCAGCAGACCGACTTCACCCCCCAGATCACCAACAGCTATTTCAACCGCTCCGATCTCTACAACTTTGTGGGGGTGCCGCTGGCCATTACCCCCCAGGCCGGTTTCCAGCTGGAGGTTTTTGGTCAGCTCTATAACCAAAGTTCACAAAGCTATGTGCACATGAGCAAGGATCTGTCGCTCTATCGCATGATCCGGGCCGACGTGATTGGCAACCCCAATGATGAGGTCGCCATCGGCCTGGGGCTCGGTATCCCGCTCAGCGCCCGGCTCACTTTCAAGGCGCTGCTCTCCAGCAACGAGATCCCCGGCTATGGCGCCGCCAACTACGCCATCGGCTTCGAGTGGCGTTACTGACCTCACGCGGTCGGCATATTGACAGGATTTACCAACCATTCAGGCTCCCGATGGGAGCCTGAATGGTTTATAGCAGCAAAGGATCAGAGGTAGCGGATCACCCGCCCCTCGCCCCCTTGCAGAGTAAGCGAGGTACCGATGGCGCCCTCGTCCCAGAAATCCTGCCCACCTTCCGGCAACAGGCACTCCTGGGGTTGCGCTTCCCAGTTGAACAGGCAAAGCAGGCTACCCCCTTCAGGCAACACCACTTCGCCGCAGACAAACTCCATCGACTCGAAACGGGTAGACGGGGCTCGGACTGCACACAAGGCCAGCAGCTTTTGCAGTTGCCCCCCTTGCTCACCATCAAGCGCTTGCAGTCTGTCTCCTGCCAGCATCATGCCGCCGCTTGCAACCAGCGCCGCCAGATGGAAGCTGTAATCCACAGGGGTGGCCTGCTGACTCGGCAGATCCCGCAGGCAGATGCAGTCAGGATCGAGCGCCCATAGTCTGTCGTTCTGCCAGGCACGGCAGAAGACCTCGCGGGCGATCTGGCGAAAACGGTGGCCATTGCGCTCCACGTCGTCGCTCACCCGCATGCCGTGTACCAGTCCCAGGCTCGGCCAGATTGGCGCGTTGCAGCCAAGCAGGAAAGCCCCCTCACCCGCCCCGCGCAAGATAGCCGCCATCCCACGACGATAGGCTTCCACCCGGGTGGCGGAGGTGTCGTGGAAGCGGCCGCCAGCGCAGCCACCCCTTGCTCGAACTTGGGCGAAGGAGTAAGCCAGTCCCCCATTTTGGCCTGATAGCCATCATCGATCTGCACGTAGCGCAGGGCCGGGAAACGCTCGGCACGCACCGCCAGATTCTCGCGAATGTCATCGGCGCTGACGTCCGTATAATAGTGATACCAGGAGCACCAGCCATTGGGGCGCTCGCCCACCTGACCGATCAGCGAGCCGTGTTCGGCGGCGATCCGCTCCGCCAGTTCGGCCAACAGCGCCTCCCTGTCAGCCCCTTCCAGGCAGATCAGCGCCTCGCTTTGCCAGTGCTGACCGGCAGACAACAGGCGATCTTCGCAGTTCATCAGGATCTGCAAGCGGCCATCCGGGTAGAGGCGAAACTCGCCGCCAAAACGGTGACAACTGGCAAAAGCGAGCAGCAGCCAACCCTTGTCATGCTCCACCAGCAACAGGTTATGAACTGTGTGATAGCCATCATCGTCCGTGATGCGATAGACGCTTGAATCGGGGCAACGGCCAACCGATTGAGGGAATTGCCAGCTGCCCATGGTCTGGGCCAGCATCTGGAACCCTTCGCCATAGAGAGGGGTGTCGAGCGGGAGGCCGAGCTTGCCATCAAACAGTACCCAGCGAGCGACCCGGGTATCATCACTGCCCGTGTTGTCGAGCCGGACCCGGCACAAGGACCCGTCCCACTGACGGGTCTGCAACAACTGAGGGGGCAGGTCACTATCGGCCGCCAGTTGACGCACGCGGGACAAGAGGGATGTCATGGCTACTCCTTGTAATTGTAAAATATGTGTTCAGCACGCCATGGTCTTGAAAAACCATGGTTCAGAAAGGTTTGCTATCAAAGAATCTTCAATGAAATCAGCCATCATCGAACTAATTTCAGCTGTTATTGTTTTAATGCCGCGCCCCTGCCTCTCTGGTAAACTGCCCATTCATTCACAGTTTCCAAGTTGAGGCTCAGGTGATTGCGCAACGTGCCTTGCTCTACCTTCGTGACTTTATGGTCATCGTCGCCTGCCTGCTGGTGGGTAAAACCCTGGCCGCCATACTGCCTTTTGCCTTCCCCGGCAGCATCATCGGCATGCTGCTGCTGTTCGTGCTGCTCTCCTTGCAGCTGGTGAAGCTGCACTGGGTCGAACTCGGTGCCGGCCTGCTGCTGCGGCATATGGGCGTCCTGTTCGTGCCGGTAGCCGTTGGCCTGGTCGCCTGGCTTGAGCCCCTGCGCCAGTCCTTCGGTCTCATCATGCTCTGCATCGTACTGGGGATAGTCTTGATCCTGGGCACTGTCGGGCGCCTGTACCAGAGGATGAACAAATGATCTTCTGGCTTGCCATTCCCCTGACCCTGGCACTCTATTTTGCCACCCGGGCCCTCTATCGCCGTCTGCCCTGGCCCATCATCAATCCCGTGCTGGTGCCCACCGCCGTCATCATAGGCCTGCTGCTCTGGCTGGATCTGCCACTTGAGCAGTACGAGAGTGGCACCCTCCCCATCACGGCCCTGCTGGAACCCGCCGTGGTGGCACTGGCACTGCCGCTGTATCAGCAGGCCCGCCAGATCCAGGCCAGGCTCAAGCCCATCCTAGTCTGTACTCTGGCCTCCGTCTTGATCTCGGTCTGCACTACCCTGCTGATCGGTCATTTTATGGGCGCCGACCCGGCGTTGCTGGCATCGCTCGCCACCAAGTCCATCACAACCCCGCTTGCCATGAGCGTCAGCCAGTCCATCGGCGGTATACCTGCCATAGCGGCGGCCGTGGTGGTGGTGGTCGGGATTGTAGGCGCCCTCATCGGATACCCGCTGCTCAAACTGATGCGGGTGACAGACCCCGAGGCCCAGGGACTCGCCATGGGAGCCTGCGCCCACGCCATCGGCACCGCCACCTCAGCCGAGAAGGGCATCACCCAGGGGGCCTTCTCGTCGCTGGCCATGGTGGTGTGCGGCATCCTCACCGCCGCCGTCGCCCCCCTGCTGTTTGCTCTTTATCACTGGTTGACCTGAGGGTCACCCATTTGCTGGCGCTGCGGGCCTGTTGGCCCGCCACTGTGCGAGCTGACGCACAATTTGCGCAAGACAAACGTTTCCTTTATCCTCCTCCTCCTTTTGCCCGTCAGGGCGTGAGCGCGCTCACACATTTTGCCGAGCTTGCTCCCTACAATGGCCCCCCAATTGGCCTTTGAGGACACACTATGCATCCCCGTTTTGCCAAGCCACTCGATACCCTGTCCGCCCCGCTCAAAGCGGCGCTGCTGCCCATGCTGGACAACGATTTCCAGGCCCGTTTCACGCCACAGCAGGTGGCGACCCTGAAAGCCGCCACAGGGCTGGAAGATCGCGCCCTGCGTCTGGCGCTGCTGCCACTGGCCGCCGCCTGCTCGGTGGCGCCCATCTCCAAATTTTTTGTCGGCGCCATCGCCTGCGGCCTGAGCGGTACCTGGTATTTCGGCGCCAACATGGAATTTGCCGGACAAGGGTTGTTCCACTCGGTCCATGCGGAGCAATCCGCCATCTCCAACGCCTGGCTGGGCGGTGAGACAGGGATCAGCGAAATCACGGTCAACTACACCCCCTGCGGCCATTGCCGCCAGTTCATGAACGAGCTGAGCACCGCCAAAACGCTGCAAGTCTCCCTGCCTGACGACTTGAGCGCGCTGCAATCCTTCCTGCCCCACTCCTTTGGCCCGGCCGATCTCGACATCACCGATGCCCTGATGAGCCCGCAAGCTCATGACGAGCTGGTGCTCGAGAGCGAGGATCCGATCTGGCGAGCGGCGCTGGCCGCTGCCCGTCAAAGCTACGCCCCCTACAGCCAGGGCTATGCCGCCGTGGCGCTGCTGTTTGCCGATGGCCGCCTCTTCTGTGGTCGCTACGCAGAAAACGCGGCGTTCAATCCCAGCCTGCCGCCGATGCAGATGGCCTGCGCCCACGCTGTGCTGTGCGGCGAAGATCTCGCCAGCATCCGTCGCGCCGTGCTGCTGGAGAGCAAAAACGGCCAGATCAGCCAGCGGGATTCTGCCCAGTCCACCCTCAAGGCGCTGGGCTCGGTCGAGCTGGAATACCAGGCCGTCTGAAGTAAATGACGTCCAACAACAAGGGGAGCCATTGGCTCCCCTTGTTGTTGCTGTTGATCGCTGAGTCACGTCAGTCCGTCAGGATTCCCAGATGATGCTCTGGGAGGAGGACCACTGCTCGCCGATGTCCGCGTATTTTTGCTCCAGCAGGTGGCGCTTGATCTTCATGGTGGGGGTGAGTACACCATTTTCAATGTTCCAGGGCGTCTTCACCACCAGGATGCCGCGAATTCTGGCGTGAGATTCCAGTTGATCGTTGACCCGGTTGCGCGCCGCCTCCAGCTGGGCATTGATGGTTTCCCGATTACCCTTCATGGCACTCTCGGCCAGCTGCACCAGCGCAATGGGCTGGGGCATGCCGTAACCAATCACACACAGCTGCTCTATGATGGGTTCTTGTCCCAGCAAGCCTTCAATGGGCACAGGTGCCACATACTTGCCCTTGGCGGTTTTGAACACATCCTTCATGCGGCCTGTGATGGTGAGGTAGCCCTCTCTGTCCAGCTTGCCCATGTCGCCAGTGTGGAGCCAGCCGTCGGCGTCGATGGCTTCGCTGCTGTGCTCGGGGTCCTTGTAGTACCCCAGCATCATGCCGTCACAGCGACAGAGGATCTCCCCCTCATCGGAAATCTTGATGGTCACTCCGGGCCCCGCCTTGCCGACCGTGCCTATCTTGTCGGCGCGGAAGGGGTAGTTGAGGGTGGAAAAAGCGTGGTTCTCTGTCATGCCCCAGGCTTCGGTTATCTTGATGCCGATGCTGTTGTACCACTGCAGCAGGGCCGGTGACACTGGCGCCGAGCCGCAGCCCAGCACCCGCGCCTGATCCAGCCCCAGCCCTTTTTGCAACTTGCCCTTGATAAGCCCCGAGACAAACGGGATCTTGAGCAACAGTTCCAGCTTCTTCTGGGGCAGCTTTTCGTGGATCTTGATGCGGAACATGGCCCACAGCCGGGGCACAGAGATAAAGACGGTGGGACGGCAACGCTTGACGTCATCAATGAAGGTGTCGAGCGACTCGGGGAAAGCGATGGTGGCGCCGCTGAACAGGCTGCCGCCATAGATGTAAACCCGCTCTGTGATATGGGCGAGCGGCAGATAGGAGAAGCCGCGATCGGTGGCGGTCAGCTCCACCGCTTCCACCAGCTTTTCACAGGACCAGGCATAACGCTCGACGCTCAACATGGCGCCTTTGGGCTTGCCGGTACTGCCTGAGGTGTAGACCAGGCTCAGCAGCGCATCCGGTACCTGCACCGGGCTGTCGGGGATAGGTTCGTGCGCCTCCAGCAGATCGTCCCACTGATGGCTGGCGGGCATGGTCTCATAGGGCATGGCGATGCGCAGAAGGGAGGCAGGCACACCCGCCTCCTGGCTCTTCCAGTCATCCAGCTTGCCGACGAAGATCGCCTTGGCTTCGCTGTGACGCAGCACATATTCGATGGTATCGACGTTGGCGGTCGGATAGATGGGCACGCTCACGTACTGCCCCATCTGCATGGCCAGATCGGCGATAAACCACTGGGCACAGTTCTTGGAGAGCAGGGCCACCTTGTCACCGGGCACCAGGCCCAGATGACGCAGCGCCGTCACCATGCGCCGCGCTTCGTCAGCCACTTCACCCCAGGTAAAGTCGACGTACTCGCGGTTGATGGTTTGACGAAGATAGACTCGGTCAGGACACTGCCGCTCCCAATGGTAGAGCATCTCGAGCGGCAGTTTATTGGCAATACGTGAAGAGGAAGCCATAGTTTAATCCCTGAAACAAAAGGCGAAACTTATTATTAACCTTTCACTAACTTCAGGGAAGCGTCAACTAAAACTTCTGTTTGAAATGTGTATTCGATCAAGCTTCCGCTTGCTGCTGCAGGCGCTTCCACATGGCTTGTACCAGCTCTTCATCCTGCTCGGAAAGCTCCCCCTCCAGGATGGCCTCATTCAGGCTGCGCAGTACATAACTCTTTACATCCCGCACCAGTGTCTTGCCTTCCAGCTCGGCACGCGCCACCGCCAGCGAAATGTGACCGCGCAGATAACCCCCCGCAAACAGCTCATCTTCAGTCGCCGTGGCCACCATGGCGTCTATCAGTCCCAACAACTTGTGCTCAAATTCATGAATCGTCATGTAACGCAGCCTCATTTTCAGAGTGGCTGGCAAAAAATTGCCGGCAAAATAATTCGGGAGAGTGGAACCGCGATCCGGTTGATCACGGCTCTCTGGCGCAAGGCCAGCCGCATCCTTGATGTCCTATTCCGGGTTGGCCACCGGGTAGATGACCTGATCCTTGTATCCCGTGGTTATGCGCAGATAACCACTTAACGACCGGTTCAGTGCCGGATCATCGGTATCCACCAGCAGCGGCCTGCCCCCGAGGGCAGCCAGCTTGGCTTTGGTAGCCAGGACCTGGATCTGGTCCCGCCCGACAGCCCGGATCACCTCTGGACTCAGTTGCTGATTTCCGCGCCCGAACAGATGTCCCTGACCGCCGATCAGGGTAATGATCAGACGACAGTGACGACCGCGGATCCGGGTCAGGATCTCGGCGGCGGACAGATCCTGCCCGATAAGCCGGCCATTTTCCACCAGATCCACGCCGAGCAAAGTATTTTCCAGCCCCAGCGCCGCCATGCTGGCAGCGACTGTGCTGCCGGAGCCCATCAGGTAGAGAGTATCTGGCTCCATCTGCTCCACCACACCGGCGGCAAGATCTGCCAGTACCAGCTCTTCGGACTCCCGCCCCCCCTGCTTGACCGCCTGCACGTAGCGCAGATCCCCCGGTACCAGCAGCTGACCATAGTGGCGGGCTCGCACCTTGCCCAGGCGAAATGCCTCCTCGTCGATATCCATCACATCGGCATCCACCAGACTCAGCAATTCGCCGGCGATCATGCGGGCTGCCACGCGACCACTGGCGGCGGGGGTCACGCCGTACACACCGGAGTGGATCTTGCAGCCCGCCGGAATACCGAGCACATGACAGGATTCTCCGACAGCGGCGCAAATGTCCCGTGCCGTACCATCGCCGCCGGCAAACAGCAAGAGATCGACGCCGGCCGCACGCATCAAGTCGGCGGCGGCGCGAGTGTCGGCTGCCGTGGTAGCACCAGAGACGGGCTGATAGACGATGCGACAAGGCAACTGAAGAGACGCCGCGAGATCGGCCCCCATCTCGCCCGCGACCGTCAACAGCTCAAATGGGGTGGCAAGGTCGCACAGGGGCAACAAGGCTTGTCGTGCCCGCTCCTGCGCCTTGGGCACGGCCCCTCGAGCCAGCGCTTCAGCCACCACGCCGTCACTGCCCTTGAGACCAACCGCGCCACCAATGCCGGCGACCGGGTTAATGATGAGCCCTAAACGAAACATAGATTTCTCCCTCTGGTCAGCCGCCATTTTATCTTTTCAAGGCATGGGGACAAGCCATGTTGCGCCTGCTAGAATCCGCTTCCTCTCATTTTGTTAACCAAGGTTCAGTCATGCTGGAATGGGCTCTTGACCCCTCTGCCTGGGTTGCGCTCGCAACCCTTACCCTGCTCGAAATCGTGCTGGGTATCGATAACATCATTTTTATCTCCATCCTGGTTGCCCGCCTGCCCGAGGCGCAACGTCAGAAGGCGCGGATCCTGGGATTGGGGCTGGCCATGGGTACCCGTATCCTGCTGCTGCTGTCGCTTGCCTGGGTCATGCGCCTGACCGAGCCGTTGTTCACCGTACTGGGTGAGGCCATCTCGGGTCGCGATCTCATCCTGCTGCTGGGAGGCCTGTTCCTCATCGGCAAGAGTGCCCACGAGATCCACGCCACCCTGGAAGGCGCCGCCGAGCCGGAGGGCTCCATGGCGGTCGCCTCCGGTTTCGTCAGCACCCTGATCCAGATCGCCATTCTCGATATCGTGTTCAGCCTGGATTCGGTCATCACGGCAGTCGGCATGGCAGATCACGTGCCCGTCATGGTGCTGGCCATCATGATCGCCGTCTTCATCATGATGTTCGCCGCCAAGTCCATCGGGGACTTTGTCGACAACCACCCCACCATCAAGATGCTGGCACTCTCCTTCCTGACTCTGGTTGGTTTCGCGCTGATGGCCGAGGGGATGGATCTGCACATTCCGAAGGGTTACATCTACTTCGCCATGGCTTTCTCGTTGACGGTGGAGATGATCAACATCCGTCTGCGCAGTCACCACGACATCAAGAAGCTCGAACAGTAAGCGGACGAGCCACAAAAAAGAGCGCCATCAGGCGCTCTTTTTTTATCCACACAACCGGCTTATTCGTTGCTGATGATGATGCCAACGCGGCGGTTCTCTGCCCGACCGGCAGCCGTCTTGTTGTCTGCCACCGGATCCCGTTCACCGCGACCACGGATATCCAGGTTGGCCGGCTGCATGCCGACCGGCACCAGCACATCGGCCACCGATTTCGCCCGCTTCAGAGAGAGCTGATCGTTATAAGCCTCAGGTCCGTTGGAATCGGTGTGACCATCGATCCGCGCCTTGTTCAGGCCAACCCCCAGCAAGGTCATGCCCAGCTTTTCCACCAGGACACGGGTGTCAGGGTTGAGAGCTTCCGAATCGTTGGCAAACAGCACCCGGTTGGAGAAGTCCAGAGTCCAACCCTCGTCGGTCAGGCGAAAGCCCTGCTCCTTGAGTACGCCGATCTGCTCCGCCATCAGACCGCGAGGGGCACTTTGACAGCCCGCCAACACGCTCAACAGCAGGCCGATCAGGCCGGTTTTCATCAGGACAGTGATCTTCATTGTTATTTTTCCTCAGCAGAAACATCAAATTCCAGCTGGTCATGAAGTACAAGCTCCCGACGCAGCCGTTTGGATTAGTACATGGCATTGTCAGCCTGCTGCAACAGTTCACCGGCAGTGAGTCCCTCATCCGGATACACGGCAAGGCCTATGCTGATGGCGGCCACCAGCTGACGACCATCCCCCAGTACCACTGGGTCGGCCATCGCCAGCTGGATGCGGGACACCACATCCTGCGCTTCGCTCTCTTGCAACAGAGGCGTCAGCAAGATGGCGAATTCGTCGCCGCCCAGCCGACATACCAGATCCATCGGCCGAAGCTGATGTTGTACCCGTCTGGCCAAGGCGATCAGCACGTCATCCCCGGCGGCATGGCCCAGGGTGTCGTTGATCTGTTTGAAGCGATCACAGTCGAGGTAGAGCAGCGCAAACCGCTCCTCTTGCAAACGGCCCGTGGTCACGGCTTGATCCAGACGAGCCTCAAAAAGAGCACGATTGGGCAGACCGGTCAAGGCATCATGAGTGGCCTGATGCAGCAGGCTGGCGTTCTCCCGCCGTTGGTGGGCCTGCCAGGCCTCCAGTTCATCGAGCAGGGAATTGAAATCCTGGCCGAGTTCGTGCAACTCGGCGATGTCAGCCTCGGGTACCCGCATGGCAAGAGTACGTTGACGACTGACACTGTGGGCCACTTGAGCCAGCTTTTTGAGCGGCACAGTGATGGAGTTTTGCATCCAGCGCGCCACATAGATAGATCCCATGGCACTGAGGATAAGGCAGACCAGCATGGCCATCAGGGTTTGCAGCAGAAACAGCAGCAGGTACTGACCGTGGCCGACCAGATGGACGCGGGCTATCTCGACGCCGCCCCGCATGATGGGCTGCTCGATGGGGCCGGGCAGGATGATCTGTGCAAGATACTGCTCAAGACCCGACCAGGGGGTGGTCATGGCCCGGCTCCAGCTTGCCAGCGGCCTGCCACTTGGCAGCTGAATACTGGCCTGGGCCACATCCTCGCGGGTGACAATGGCCTGCAGCGCCTCCTTGGCGGCCTCTTCGTCATGGAATACCACGGCCGCTTCACTGGTGTAACTGATGGCGCGCGCCACCAGCTCCAGGTTGTGGTCCGCATAGATACGTAGGGCCAGCAAAGCGATACCGGTCAACAGCAGACCGGCCATACAAACAGCGGTCAGGGACGTCACCATGTGGGTGCGTCCCAAGCTCTGTCGCAAGGTGAGCCGCTGCGCCTGTGAACGAAAAAACGCCTTCATGGTGTCTCCTCATCCGCTCTGGCCAGCTTCAGCACGGCAGGATGGACCCGCACTCCGCTCCTGGCGAGGGCATCCAGATTGACTCGAAAGCGAATACGCTCCGACCCTATCTGCAAGCAGAATACGGCGTCGGCGGTACACTCGGCGCTCTGCTCGCTGATGCTGAGAATCGCATGGCCGCGCAGCCGCTGGAACAATGGCAAGCGCCGCTCTGGCGCCAGCACTCCCAGATAAAGCACATCGCACTGCCGCCCCAGCATCTCATCCTCGACATCATAACGGCGCACACTGACCGGCCGGCCATTGGCCTGCTGCTTGATGGCGAACAGCGCTGTGGCATATTCCGTCGGCGCGGCGATGCATAAGCGCAACTCCTCTGGCTCGGTGGGCCAGCGGGTGTAGCTGAGTATGTCGAGCACCGTCTGGCGCACCTGCTCTGAGCGCAGCTCGGCAGAGGTCAAAGGAAGGTGCTCGCGGGCCAGCGCCAGCGAGCAGAACAGGAGCGTCAACCACGCCAGGGACCGGGTCAGAGAAAAAAAGTGCATCATGCCTGCGCTTATTGAACATGCGGTCTATTTGAAGGGCTGATGCCCGTTCAGGGAGATCCGGATGAATGTAGTATTGAACTTGTCAGCAGCATGACAAGGCAACATCGACAGAGCAAGGGGGTGCGTCAGCAATTGTCGCGATAAGAAAAGGGGCCCACGCTGGCGTGAGCCCCGATATATCACTTGAATTCATTCGCTTACTTCTTGCTGATCCCGTATTCACGCAATTTGTTGGCGATGGCGGTGTGCGACACGCCGAGGCGCTTGGCCAGCTGACGAGTGGAAGGAAACGCTGGATAGAGCCGCTCAAGCAGCCGGCTCTCGAAGCGTTTCACCGCCTCGTCCAGGCCCCCTTCGAACCACTCGTCGATGAGCGGCATGGCATCGGCGGCCACCGGCAAGTCCACGTGTTCCGGGCCGATTTCGTCCCCTTCCAGCAACGTCATGGCGCGGTAGAGGCAGTTGCGCAGCTGACGCACGTTGCCGGGCCAGCGGTAGGCCGTCAGGTACTCGGCCATGTTGCGGGTAAAGCGCGGTCTTGGCCGTTGCAACTCGCTGGCGAAGCGGGAAACAAACTGCTGGGCCAGCGCCATGATGTCCGCCTTGCGCTCGCGCAGAGGGGGCAGCGCCAGACTCAATACGTTGAGGCGATAGTAGAGATCTTCCCGGAACTTGCCGTCGTGCACCAGATCCAGCAACTGCTTCTGGGTGGTACAGATGAAGCGCACATTGACCTTCACCTCCTGCTCGTCACCAACCCGGCGAAACACCCCGTCCTGCAGCACCCGCAGGAACTTGGTCTGCAGATGGGCAGACATGTCGCCGATCTCGTCCAGCATCAGGGTACCGCCGCTGGCCAGCTCCAGCACGCCGCGCTTGCCTTCGGTGTTGTTGCCAAACGCACCGGGGGCGTAACCAAACAGTTCGCTCTCGGCCACGTTGTCCGGCATGGCGGCGCAGTTGAGGGCCATGAAGGGGTGGCTGGAACGCAGGCTGGCACCGTGGCAGGCGCGGGCCAGCAGCTCCTTGCCGGTGCCAGTCTCGCCGACGATGAGCAGAGGGGCATCCTGCATCGCCAGCTTGCTCGCCTCTACCAGTACCTGCCTCATCTTCTGGCTCTCGGCCTGCAGGTGCTCGAAGCCCCCCACTTCCACCGCGTGCAAGGCACTGAAGTGCATGCCAACCCGGCGGGCAGATTTGAGCACCACGACGGCGCCAGCCAGAGCCTGGCGGCCCTTCTCTTCGGCCACGAACAGCGGCATCAGATCCGCCAGATACTCTTCGCCGTTGAAGCTGAGCTTGCAGGTCTGCGGCTTGATTTCACTCGCCTCCAGCCAGCGGCTGAAGGAGAACCCCTTGACCAGAGAACCAAGGGCCATGCCACGTATCTCTTCCACCGGCAGGGCCAGGGTCGTCAGAGCAGACTGGTTGGCCTGGGTCACCTTGCCCTTGGCGTCGAGAGAGAACACCAGATCCGGCAGCGCCTTGAGCAGGGCCTCAATCTCGTGGTGTTCACGCTCTGATGGCATGTAGGGGATGGTCTTGACGTCATAGACGCCGGGAATGCGGCGGATCTCCGGCATCAGGTGCTGAAAATCGCGAAACTCCAGCTCGGGAAAGTTGAGATAGATGATGCCTGAGGTATCGATTTCGATGCCGCGCAGATCGATGTTGTGCTCCACCAGACGGTCGAGCAGTTCCCGGGTCAGGCCCAGGCGGTCTTCACAGCTGACTTCAAGACGCATTCGGGACACACTTCCTAGCTAACTCTATGAATGACCGGATAATACAGACTCGATCCCGCCAGTGCGAGCGCTGGCCCATAAAAATGCGGGCCCGCCCCGCTTTCGCCGGGCAGGCCCGAGTCACCGGATGAGGCTTATTTGTGCAGCGGATCGCTGAGCAACTGGTCGGTACGCGCCGCCATGATGAAGTCGTTGCGGTGTAATCCGCCTATCTTGTGGGTCCACCAGCTGACGGTCACCTTGCCCCATTCGGTCAGGATCGCAGGGTGATGAAACTCAGCCTCCGCCAGTTCACCCAGACGGTTGGTAAACGCCAGCGCCTCCTTGAAGTTGCGAAAAGTAAATTCCCGCCTCAGTTGCAGCTCTCCTTTCACCACCAACGGCTGCCAGTCGGGAATGAGGTGCATCAATTCGCTCAGCTCCTGCTCGCTCACCTTGGGGGCATCGGCGCGGCAGGCTTCACACTGCTGGCTGGCCAGTTCGGACATGGGTCTTTCCTTGTTCATCAATGGGAATGAGATAACGAAAAATCGTGGTGAGTTCAGCTCGCCTGCTTGCCGGCCGCCGGCTCAAAGCGTGGCGGGCGCAGGCCGAGGCGCCTCGCCTCCCCCACCATGGCCATGATGTCCTGCTCCGCCAAACGGTAGAGCGCCGCCAGCTCAGGCAACACAAAATAGGTGGGCTGCATGATGTCGATACGGTATGGGGTGCGCAGCACTTCTATGGGATCGAAGGGTTGCAGCACAGGCTGGCCACCGAGGGCATAGGCGGTCTCGCCGATGGAGGAGAGAATGCCGCCACCGTAAATTCTCAGCCCGGCAGGGGTATTGAGCAGGCCGAACTCCACCGTGAACCAGTAGAGCCGGGCCAGAAAGACCCGATCTTCCTTGCTCGCCTGCAGGCCAAGCTGGCCATAGACATGGGTGAAGTGGGCGAAGGCGGGATTGGTCAGCATGGCGCAGTGGCCGAAGATCTCGTGGAAGATGTCGGGCTCTTGCAAATAGTCGAGTTCATCCCGGCGCCGGATAAAGGTAGCCACCGGAAACTGGCGATTGGCCAGCAGGGCAAAGAAGCGGTCGAACGAGATTAGCGCGGGCACGGCAGCCACCGACCAGCCGGTAGCGGGTTGCAACACGGCGTTGATCTGGGCCAACTGGGGGATGCGATCACAGGGCAGATTGAGGCGGGTCAAGCCAGCCAGATAGTCGTCACACGCCTTGCCTTCCAGCGCCGCGAGCTGGCGCTCGATCAGGATTTGCCAGGTGCCATGCTCCTCATTCGAGTAATGGACAAGACCCAGGGGATCTGGCTGGTGTGCTGTGTAGAGACTTGCCATGAGCGGTTCCATCCTGTGCGCACGCCCGGACATCCAAGCATCGGCGACTCATCGTTGACTGACAGGATCACTGTAACGGTTTGCCCCTCAAAAAAGCAGCCGCCCCTGGGGTCGGCTGCCGACTCAAATTGTAAACAATTTGTGACAACCACAATCTAGGCCCGGGCCGTCACCCCCTGTTGAGATACCCCGCCAGCTGACCGATGAGCCGCTTGCGCAGCTCACCGAGCTTGGGTTTCTCGTCACCACACCAGGGCAACGGGCGGCACGCCTCTATGGTACGCAGGCCAAGGCGGGCCGTGAGCAGACCCGCTCCCACCCCTTGCGCGGCGCGGGCGGAGAGCTTGGCGGCAAGCTCGGCTCCCAGCAACTCCATCCCCACCTCGGTCACCAACTCGGTGGCGCCGGCATAGAGCATGTTGCGAAACACCTGACGAATGAGGCGGATGCGACTCCAGTAACCGAGCTCGATGGCATAGACGTCGGCGATGTCCTCAATCATCCGCAGGTTGCGCCACAGCATCAGCATCATGTCGACGGTGGCAAGGGGGCTCAGGGCCACCAGCACGGCGGCCTCCCCCGACCATTTGGCCACCCGGGCCTGGGCCAGCTTGTCACGCTCGGTGAGCACCAATTGGCTATAGAGGGTCAGCACTTCCCGATCGCTGTGGCTCTCGTCGAGCTGACTCAGCCAGCTTTGGTACCCCTCGCGCCCCTTGTCGCCACTCTTCTCGGCGAGCGCCTCGCAAAAAGCCTGCCCCTGCCCGACACCCTGATGAGCCAGCAGATCGTCGGCGCGCGAGCGCACATCCTGGCGCCGCTTGAGGGTGCGCAGCCGCAACCACTCGCGCCCCACTACGCCGGCCGTGCCCACGGCCACCAGACCGGAGGCCAGCAACCAGGCACTGCCCCAGAGCGGTGTGGTGAGCAACTGGTCATAGAGAAAGGCGCCATATTGCCCCAAAGAGAGCAGGCCAACCGCCCCCAGCCCCCAGGCGAGCAGCCGATGGCGACGACGCGGCTTGATGGTGAGGGCGGGCTCCACTTCGGTGAAGTCGTCGAGCTCGTCGAGGCGTTCGAAACTCGCCTCTTCCAGCTGCTGAGCCGGAGCCGGCGGCCGCTCTTCGCTTGCCACCGACACGCTGGGCTCGAGGATCACCTTGCCCTGCAACGGCGTCGTCTCATCGGCCCTGTGTTTTGTCTGATCGTTCATCTTTTTGCTGTTCCTCCACGCGGCTGTGCAGCCATGCCTGATCTGTATCCATTGCCACAGAGCCTGGGTTATTCGAGGTGATCCCCGAGCAGAAACTCCAGCGCCGCATCGAGCCGGATATGGGGCAGCGCCTGATGGGCGCTCATCGCCAAGGGGCGAAATGCCTGAAAATCAAAGCCCTGATTGTTCCACCACTGGGCTGGCGGGATATGGGCAGGCACCTCCCCCGGGAAGAGCAATAACGGCTCCCCCGAGAGGCTGGTACCGCGGATGGCGGGAAACTCGCGGCCATTGGCCACCCCCTTGCCCACCTCGGTCGCCTTGATGGCCGCCAGCGCCAGACACTCTGTGGTGATCCCCTCAAAACGTGCCTGACCCCGGCCGCTGCGCACCAGGTGCTGGAGCAAAGAGACCAGAGGGCCGTGCTGCTCGGGGGTCACGTGATCGGCCTTGCTCGCCACAAACAGCAGCTTGTCGATACGGGGCGAAAAGAGTCGCCGCCACCAGTTGCTCTTGCCGTAGGCAAAGCTCTCCATGATGCGGGCGATGGCCTGCTGCATGTCACCAAAGCTGGCGGCGCCGGCATTGAGGGGCTGCAGGCAGTCCACCAGCACTATCTGACGATCGAAACCGGCAAAGTGCTGCTCATAAAACCCCTGCACCAGATGCTGCTTGTACTGCTCGAAACGCTGCTTGAGAGTGGTATAGAGGCTGCCATCGGCGGGCTCGCCAGCAGGTTTGTCCCACATCCAGGGCACAAACTGCAGCATGGGGGCACCGGCATACTCTCCCGGCAGCACAAAGCGACCGGGTTGGATGAGGTGCAGCCCAAGCTCGCGCTTGCAGGCATGGAGGTAATCGGTGTAACGCTCGGCAAGCTCCGCCACAGGCCGCTCTTCGAAGGTCTGCTCGGCCTGCCACTCAGTCGCCAGCCACGCGGCCGCCAGCGCCTGCAACTCGGGGCGACGCAGCTGATCACGCACCTGCTCGCTCCACTGCTCATAACTCAGTTCAAGCAGCGGCAAGTCGAGCAGCCACTCCCCCGGATAGTCCACCAGATCCACATAGAGGGTGGAGATGTCTCCCAGGTGCTTGCGCAAGGGATGGCGGGTGCGATAGCGGATCTCGAGGCGAACCTCGGCCACCCCGCGAGTGGGATCGGGCCAGGCAGGGGGATCGCCAAACAGGGCATCGAGCCCGCGCTCATAGGCAAAGGTGGGAATATGGGCATTTTTCTGGGGCACCCGACGGGCGCCCAGGATCCGCCCCTGCCGCTGGGCATCCCACAACGGCAAGCGGCCATCGATGGCCGCATGTTCAAGCTGGTTGACCAGCGCTGTGATGAAGGCGGTCTTGCCGCTGCGGGAAAGACCCGTCACTGCCAGTCGTATGTGACGATCCCGTACCCGGTTCACCACGTCGGTGGCCTTGTGCTGCAAGAGCGACCATTTTTGTTCGAGTTTGTTGCGTATCAAAGCGGATCCCGTTCTCCCGTTTGTCCCATTTATTCTCGATCGTACGACCCGGTTGCACTCACCGAACCTGCCAACCAGATTGGTCATGCAGGTTCGATGAGTCCGGCAGGCGTCATCGAACCGTCACGGATTCACAGCTTGCTGAATTCCCGTTGCAGGGTGAACTCCTTGGAGGTCACCAGCTTCTCGATGCGCTGCAGCCTGGGCTCCAGAGTATCGAGCTCCTGCGCGATACGGCCCAGTGCCTGATGGGGCGTGATCCCCGCCTGCCAGCTGCGCGCCTTCATGCGCACCTCGGCAAAATCTCCCTCCTCGTTTTGATAGAGGGTGACCGGCTTTTTATCGAGCAGAAACCAGGCTGCTATGTAGGCGGTGAAGGTGATGAAACCTGCAAAGATGAGACCGCTGATGGCCAGCAGCCGCACGATCCAGGTCTCCACCCCAAAGTAGTCGGCAAGTCCGGCACACACACCGGCTATCTTGCCCTGTTGGGGGTCGCGATAGAGATTGCGCCCCTCCCGATTCGATGGACTCATACCTTGTTCCTCCAGCCCGGGACTTCCGCATCCAGAATGGACTCCAGCGCGCCGACCCGCTCCTGCATCTTCTCGGCGCGGGCCAGCAAGCCTTGCAGTTGCTCCCGTTCGCTATCGGCGAGACCGGTACCGATCCGCCCCTTGGCTCTGTAGTGCAGCACCAGCCAGATAGGGGCCACCACCACCATGAAGACCACCATGGGAACCATCAATACGCCCAGCAGATCTTCCATCCGTTACTCTCCCTGTTTTGGTGTGGTGTCGCCCTGGCCCAGCTTCTGACGCATGGCCTCGAGCTCCTTGCTTATCTGATCGTCGGCTTCCAGCTCGGCAAACTGCTGGGCCAGGGCCTTGTCCGATTGTCCCAGATCGGCACGGGCTTCCATCTCGTCGATGCGACGCTCCATGCGCTCGAATTTGCTGACCACGGCCTGACTGTCGCCACGGGCAACCTGGCTCTGCACATTGAGGCGGCTGCTGGCAGCTTCGGTGCGGATCGCCATCGCTTTTTGACGGCTGCGGGCATCTTCCAGCTTGGCTTCCAGCTGACGTATTTCGTCACCCAGTTTCTCGATGCCGCTGTCCACTGCCTGCTGCTCGCGATAGAGGGTTTCGGCCAGCTCGCTCTGCTTCTTCTTCTCGATAAGGGCGGCACGCGCCAGATCTTCGCGCCCCTTGGCCAGCGCCAGCTCGGCCTTGCCCTGCCACTCGTTCACTCGCTCCTGATGGCGACTGACCTGACGGCCTATCTCTTTCTGGCTGGCGAGGAAGCGAGCCAGATTGGAGCGCTCCTTCACCAGTTCATCTTCCATTTCCTGGATGATCAGGCGCACCATCTTCTGGGGATCTTCTGCCTTGTCGAGCAGGGACGTCAGGTTCGAATTGATGATGTCGGCCAGACGGGAAAAAATACTCATGATAGAACTCCTGTGGTTGGCATACGTTATTTCTCCATTGACAATGGCAACTTGTGTGCCAATCTGGAACAGAATTTAACTTGTTGATTTATATGGGGCCTATGGGTCGAGTTTCAAGATACCCCATGCAAGTGATGATTAAAATCACCAACTTTTGGTAAGATTGACCAGCTTTTACAACTGACAGGGATCACTATGAGCACGGCCACGGAAAGCCTGTTGGGGGAATCCAACGCATTCCTCGAGATCATTGAGCAGGCCTCCCGCCTCGCACCGCTGCGCAAACCCGTGCTGATCATCGGCGAACGGGGAACGGGCAAGGAGCTCATCGCCCATCGCCTACATTATCTCTCGGGGCGTTGGGATCAAAGCTTTGTCACCATCAACTGCGCCACCTTGAGTGAGAGCCTGCTGGAAACCGAGCTGTTCGGCCACGAGGCAGGCTCCTTCACAGGCGCCGCCAAGCGCCATCAGGGCCGGTTCGAGCGCGCCGATGGCGGCACTCTGTTCCTCGACGAGCTGGCAACCACCAGCGCCCGGGTACAGGAAAAACTGCTGCGGGTCATCGAATACGGTGAATTCGAGCGAGTGGGTGGGGCCAAGGCCCTCAAGGTGGATGTACGGCTGGTGTGTGCCACCAACGAGGATCTGCCGGCGTTGGCCGACAAGGGGCACTTTCGCCACGACTTGCTGGACAGGCTTGCCTTTGATGTCATCACTCTGCCCCCCTTGCGGGAGCGGCGCGAGGACATACTGATGCTGGCGGAGCACTTCGCCCACGGCATGACCCGGGAACTGGGTTATCCCCTGTTTGCCGGATTTTCGCGCAAGGCGACCCAGCTGCTGCTGGATTACCCCTGGCCCGGCAACGTGCGGGAGCTCAAGAACGTGGTGGAGCGCAGCATCTATCGTCAGGGTAATCCCCAGTTGCCGCTCTCGGATCTGGTGCTCAACCCGTTCGATTCCCCCTGGCGCCCCCGTGCGCAAGGCACCCCTGCCACGCACATCGCCAGTGAGGGCCTGCCACAGGCTAACCCGGCCGCTCAGAGCCTGCCGCTGGATCTCAAAAACGCGGTGGCGGAGTACGAGATTAATTTACTCAAGCAAGCCATGCAGCAATCCCAGTATAATCAGCGCAAAGCCGCCCAGTTGCTGGCCCTGAGTTATCACCAGTTCCGTGGCATGCTGCGCAAATACCAGCTGCTGGACAGTGATAACGATGCGGATTGACGCCACAGGAAATGCTGGCCCTGCGCTATCACCAGTGCCGTGGCATGCGGCGCAAATACCCGCTGCAGGATAGTGATAACGATGCGGATTGAAACCACAGTAAGCCCGGTTCAGGCCGACTCCTGCAACTCGCCAGCCCCGATGCTGGCACATTTGTATAAAAACATGGTTCTACAATGAGAATGCTCAAACCCTTGCTGCTTGGATTGCTGGTGCTGGTTACCGGTTGTCAGAAACAAGACGACGCGTCCAGGACGGGACTCATCTACTGTGCGGAAGGCTCGCCCCAGACCTTCAATCCCCAGGTCTCCAACTCCGGGGTGACCCTGGATGCCAGCTCCCGCCCGCTCTACGATCGTCTGCTGGAGGTGAACCCCAACACGCTGGCGCTGGAAGGGGGGCTCGCCACCCGCTGGAACGTGAGTGAAGATGGTCTCTCCTACACCCTGACTCTGCGCAAGGGCGTCACCTTTCACCACACCCCCTGGTTCAATCCCTCACGCAACCTGAATGCCGACGATGTGCTGTTCACCTGGCAGCGGCTGCTGGACAAGCAGCACCCCTATCACGCCATTTCGGGGGGCGAGTATCCCTACTTCTACAGCCTGGGGCTGGATCAACTGATCAAGCGGATCTACAAGAAGGGACAGCAGCAGGTGGTGTTTGAACTGAATCGGCCGGATGCCTCCTTCCTCGCCACGCTGGCCAGCGACTACGCCATAGTGCTCTCCGCCGAATATGCCGACCAGATGCGCAGCGCCGGCACACAGGCACTGCTGGACACTCAACCGGTCGGGACAGGTCCGTTCAGCTTCAAGGAGTATCGCCACAACGAATATGTGCGTTACCTGCGCCACCCGGGTTACTGGGGCGGCGAAGCCAAGATTGAACAACTGGTCTATGACATCACGCCAAAATCCGCCAAGCGACTGGCCAAGCTACTGACGGGCGAGTGCGATGTGATGAGTACCCCCGTTGCCAGCCAGTTGTCGGTGATCAAGCAGAACCCGAAGCTGAGCCTGTCCATACAGTCGGGCATGAACGTGGCCTTCCTTGCCCTCAACACCCGCAAGGCACCCTTCAACAAGGTACAGGTACGTCAGGCCATCGCCAGTGCCATCAATATCGACAACCTGTTGCAAGCGGTCTACTTCGAGACAGGACAACCGGCCAACAGCCTGCTCCCTCCCCTCTCCTGGGGCTACAATCCTTCTCTGCCTATGCGTCAGCAAGACTTGAAGCGATCACGTCAGCTGCTCAAGGAGGCCGGGTTTGAGCACGGATTCGAGATGCAGGTGCTGGTACAGCCAGGCTCGCGCCCCTACAACCCGGATGCCCTCAAGACAGCCCAGCTGATGCGCAGCGATCTGGCCAAGGTCGGCATCAAGCTGAAAATCGTGCAGCAGGAATGGCCTGTCATCGAGACGCGCCTCGCCCATGGCCACTATGACAGCCTGCTGTCGGGCTGGATTGCCGACAACGCCGACCCCGACAACTTCTTTCGCCAGTTGCTGAGCTGCACCGCCGTCGAGCGTGGCAACAACTACAGCCGCTGGTGCAGCCCGGCCTTCGATCAACTGCTGGATGACGCTGTGACCACCCCCCAGCTGGCGTTCCGGCTGCGCAACTACTATTACGCCCAGACCCTGCTCAACGAGCAGTTGCCGCTCATCCCGCTGGCCCATGCCCTGCGCACCCAGGTCAGTCGCAGCGACATTGAGGGGCTCTCCCTGATGCCTTTTGGCGGCACCGTCTTCTACCAAGCACACAGGGAGTAAGCATGTTTCTCTATATTCTGCGCCGCATCAGCCTGCTGCTCATTACCCTGCTGGCCCTGACCTTTGTCGCCTACCTGCTGGATTATCGGCTCATCGGCCTGCAAGCCAGCTTCTGGAGCGGTTATCCTGACTTTCTGAGCAACATTCTGGACGGGGATCTGGGGCTTTCCAGTGTCTCTGGTCTACCTGTGCTGGACGAGATCCGCCACTACTTCCCGGCCACCCTGATCCTCTGTGCAACGGCATTTGCCATCTCGCTGCTGGTGGGCATTCCGCTGGGCACCCTGGCGGCACTCTCACAAGGCAAGCCGCTGGATCTCTCCATCATGACCGCCGGCCTCATCGGCTACGCTGTACCTGTGTTCTGGCTGGCGTTGCTGGTGGTGATGTTCTTCTCGCTGGATCTCGGCTGGTTGCCCGCCTCCGGCCAGATCAGTCTGCTTTATGACGTGCCCTCCATTACCGGCATAGCATTGATCGACGTATTGATGAGCCATGAACCCTGGCGCCAGGCGGCGCTGCACGACGCCCTGCGCCACTTGATCCTGCCCTCGCTGGTGCTGGCGGTGGTGCCCACCACAGAGGTGATCCGCCACGTGCGCAGCTCCCTCATCGACGTGATGAAGCAGAACTACATCAAGGCAGCCGCAAGCCGTGGTCTCTCCCGTCGGCAGATTGTCTGGCGCCATGGCCTCAAGAATGCCTTGCCCCCCGTGTTGCCGCTGCTGGGTCTGCAGCTGGGCAGCGTGCTCACCTCCGCCATGATCACGGAGGTGGTGTTCGAGTGGCACGGGATCGGCCGCTGGCTCATCAGCAGCATAGCCCTGCAGGACTATGCCGCCATCCGTGGCGCCACCCTGGTAGTGGCTGGTTTCGTCATTTTTACCAGCGTCAGCACAGAGCTGCTCACCACCATCATCTATCCGGCGCGGCGCAAAGAACTCTATGCAAAACAAGACTGAACGTGCTCATGGCATGACCTGGAGCCAGGAATCCTATGCAAGACAAGACTAGCCTCTACCCCGAGCTCAAGATCCTCTCCCCGCTGGAGCAGACCTGGGCCTCCTATCGCCGCAATCCACTGGCAATGGGGGCACTCTGGTGCTTCGTGATCCTGCTGCTCATCACCCTCATTGGCCCGTTGCTGGTGCCCTACGGCATCGATGATCAACACAGCTCCCGCCTGCTGCTGGCCCCCTCCTGGGCCAACAGCGGCAACATAGACTACTTCCTTGGCACAGACGATCTGGGCCGTGACATCCTCTCCCGTCTGGTGGTGGGCGCGCGCTTCACCTTCGGCAATGCCTTGCTGGTGGTGCTGATCGCCATGGTGGCCGGCACCGCCATCGGCATCCTGGGCGGCATGAGCAAGGGGCTCAAATCGAGCGTACTGCACCACCTGCTCGACACCCTGCTCTCCATCCCTTCCCTGCTGCTGACCATCATCATGGTCGCCATTCTGGGGCCAGGCCTGTTCAACACCCTGATCGCCATCACGCTGGCGCTGATCCCTCCCTTCATCCGGGCGACCTACAACGCCGTTCACACCGAGATGCAAAAGGAGTACATCATTGCCAGCCGCCTCGATGGATCGCCCCCATTTCGTATCATGCGTCTGGCCATACTGCCGAACATAGTGGAGACCCTGGTCGCCCAGACCACTCGCACCCTCTCTGCCGCTATCCTCGATATCTCGGCGGTGGGTTTTCTCGGCCTCGGTGCCCAGTCTCCCCAGCCGGAGTGGGGTGCCATGCTGGCCGACTCGAGCGATCTCATCTATCTCGCCCCCTGGACCGTGACCCTGCCGGGTATGGCCATACTGTTCAGCGTGCTGGTAACCAATTTAGTTGGTGAAGGCATCCGTGAAGCACTCAAAGAGGGGAATGATTAATGCCCTTGCTCGACATACGCAACCTCACCATCGAAATTGACACGCCACAGGGCAAGGTCAAGGCGGTGGACAAGGTGAGCCTGACCCTGACCGAGGGGGAGATCCGCGGCCTGGTGGGGGAATCCGGCTCCGGCAAGAGCTTGATTGCCAAAGTGATCGTCGGCATCCAGAAAGACAACTGGACGGTACGTGCCGACCGGATGCGCTTCAACGACATGGATCTGCTGACCATGGCCCCCAAGGAGCGGCGCCGGATCATGGGCCGCGAGATAGCCATGATCTTTCAGGACCCCATCAGCTGCCTGGATCCGTCCGGGGAGATTGGCGCCCAGCTGGAAGAGGCTATCCCGACCGATTCGTTTGAAGGGAAATTCTGGCAACGCTTCCAGTGGCGCAAGAAAAAGGCCATCGCGCTGCTGCACAGGGTCGGCGTCAAGGATCACCGCAAGGTAATGCGCGCCTATCCCCACGAGCTCTCTGACGGCATGTGTCAGAAGGTGATGATCGCCATGGCCATTGCCAACAAGCCGCGCCTGCTGGTAGCCGATGAGCCCACCAGCGCCATGGAGTCCACCACCCACTCCCAGATCCTGCGGCTGCTGGACAAGATGAACAAGCTGGGCAACACCACCATTCTCATCATCAGCAACGACATTGCCGCCATCGCCAACCTGACCGACACCATCAATGTGATGTACTGCGGCCAGATGGTGGAGGTCGGTACCCGGGATCAGATCCTGGATACCCCACACCACCCATATACCGATGCCTTGCTCAAGTCCATTCCCGACTTTGACAAGCTGGTGCGCCACAAGTCGCGACTCGAAACCCTGCCCGGTGTCATTCCACCGCTGCAGCATCTGCCCATAGGTTGCCGACTTGGTCCCCGTTGCCCCTATGCCCAGAAGCAGTGCGTACAGACGCCGCTGATGAGCAAGATCAAGGGCCACCAGTTCAGTTGCCACTTCCCGCTGAACATGGATGAGCCGAAAAAATGATGTTCGTTAACGCCCCCGTCAAGGAGCACAGCTTGTGATTGAACCCTCCCTGTTGCAGGTCAGAGGCCTTAGCAAGACCTATCAAAATCGCACCGGCCTGTTTCGCCGCCGGGCGGTGGAAGCCATCAAGCCGCTCTCGTTTGATCTGGACGTGGGCCAGACGCTGGCCATCGTCGGTGAAGCCGGCTCCGGCAAGAGTACCCTGGCACGGATCCTGGCCGGCATGATAGAGCCCACCAGCGGCGACATCGCCATCGAGGGTCAGACCCTGGTGCATGGCGACTACCAGACCCGCTGCAAGCTGCTGCGCATGATCTTCCAGGACCCCAACTCCTCCCTCAATCGCAAGATCCGGGTCGGCCAGATCCTGGAGACACCGCTGCGGCTCAACACCGAAATGAGTGACGAGGAGCGCCACGACAAGGTAGTGCAGACCCTGCGTATGGTGGGCATGCTGCCGGATCACGCCCTCTTCTACCCCCAGATGCTCTCCGCTGGTCAGCAACAGCGGGTGGCGCTGGCACGGGCGCTGATCCTCAATCCCAAGATAGTGGTAGCCGATGAGGCGCTCTCCACCCTGGATATCTCGGTACGCTCCCAGATCATCAACCTGCTGCTGGAGATGCAGGAGACCATGGGACTGAGCTATGTGCTGGTAGCCAACGATCTGGGGGTGGTCAGCCACATCAGTGACGAGGTGCTGGTGATGCACGACGGACGAGTGGTGGAGCGTGGCAAAACCCTCAAGGTGTTCGCCGATCCCCAGCATGAGGTGACCCGCCGCCTGATCCAGAACTACAACAACGAATACCGCCGCTGATCCCGTGGCCGGTGCCAGCCCTGGCACCGGCACTCTCCCCTACTCACCTGCTTGAAAACGCGCAAAAAAATCCCGGCTCAGGGGCCGGGAATTGCGCTCAAAAATGATGCGTCGCTCGTAGTAGGAACATGGCCATGGTAGGCAGCCCCCTTGACATCAACAACTGTCAGATCTGACAGGCAGCCCGCTATGGAACCTGAATTGCGGATCCGGCGAGCAGACAAGTTCGGCTTCGAGTTTGCCAAAATACGCTACCCGCTCGCTGATATCCTTACCCGCATATTGCTCGGCCAGGGCCAGATAGTCCTGATAATGGCGCGCCTCGGAGCGCAACAGGGAGACATAGAAGCGGCCCAGCTCCTCGTCCAGATGGGGCGCCAGCTTGGCAAAACGCTCGCAGGAGCGCGCCTCCGATGATCAGCTTGTCGACTATGGTTGCAGGCTCGTGGGTGCGTACATGCTGCATCAGGTTGCGGGCGTAGCGGGAGGCGGTCACGGGGCCATAGGGGATGTTGCGCGCGGCCATCAGCGCCAGTACCTGCTCAAAGTGGTGCAGCTCCTCCTGGATGAGGCGCACCATGGGAAACAGCAGCGGGTTGCGGGCCAGCTCCTCAAACACGGTGCGATCGGACTCCCCCATGCTGCGCTTGCCCAGGATCTCGGCCTTCTCCGGGATGGCATCCAGCTCCCGATAGAATTCCAGCTTGGGCAGCAGATGACGTTTTCCCTTGGGCAGGCAGTAGCGACGCACCAGGCTGTGGGCGGTGAGCGCAGCCTTGTTCTCGCAGTTGGCGTGATCGATAAGCAGGGTGGGCAGATGGGCGGGATCGCGCGCCATTGCCACCCACTCGTCCGGGGTCTCGCACTGCAAAAACTGGCGCACGGGGGCTAACAAATCATCCATCTGAATTCTCGTCTGTTCTGGTTGATACGGCATTTAGTCGAGTGGATACGACTGCGCGAAGGGCGCGACAGGGTGACTATGCTAGCGGATCCCGCCGTCACTGCCCACACCCGGCTGCATAAGTGCTTTTTTTTCAATCAGATAACATCCCTCCCCCATTGCCCAGACACAACAATGGGGGCCGCAGCCCCCATCTCATCTCTGTCATTGACAACGAAAACGTTTAACTGCCTTCGTTAAAAATTTCCAGATTGCTGGTGCCTTCCTGCCACTCACGCACCGCCTTGTTGTCATCGCTGCGCATGGCGTTCAAGTGATCCAGATAGGACTGATCCACGTCTGAGGTGACATAGTGACCGTTAAACACCGAAGTCTCGAAGTGGCGCAGCTCAGGGTTGATCTCCCGCACCGCTTCTTCCAGATCTTCCAGATCCTGGAAAATCAGGCCATCGGCACCAATCAGTGCACACACCTCTTCCACTTCCCGGCCGTGGGCGATCAGCTCGTTGGCGGTCGGCATATCGATGCCATAGACGTTGGGGAAACGGATTTCCGGTGCCGCCGAGGCGAAGTAAACCTTGGCCGCGCCCGCTTCTCGAGCCATCTGGATGATCTGCTCAGAGGTAGTACCGCGCACTATGCTGTCATCCACCAGCAACACCTTCTTGCCCTTGAATTCGGAGCTGATGGCGTTGAGCTTGCGGCGTACCGATTTCTTGCGCTGGGTCTGGCCCGGCATGATGAAGGTACGGCCTATGTAGCGGTTCTTCACGAAGCCCTGACGATACGGCAGGTTCAGGGTATGGGCTATTTCCAGCGCCACGTCACAGGAGGTCTCCGGGATGGGGATAACCACATCCACATCGAGATCTTCCCACTCGCGCGCAATCTTCTGGCCCAGCTTGCGACCCATGTTGAGGCGGGCGGCGTAGACGGAGACCTTGTCGATGCACGAGTCGGGACGGGCGAAGTAGACATATTCGAAGATGCAGGAGCTCATCTGCGGGTTTTCCGCACACTGCTCGGAGAAGAGCTGGCCCTGCTCGGTAATGTAGATGGCTTCACCCGGCGCAACATCACGCACCGTCTCGAAACCGATGGCGTCAAGCGCCACGCTCTCGGAGGCGAGCATGTACTCCACCTGGCCCTGCTCGTCTGCCCGACGACCCAGGATCAGCGGACGAATGCCGTTGGGATCACGAAATCCGATGAGGCCATGACCAATCACCAGGGAGACCACGGCATAGGCGCCACGGATCTGCTGATGGGTCTTGCGCACCGCAGAGAAGATATCCTCCGGACGCAGCGCCATCTTGTCGCAGAGATCCAGCTCGTGGGCCAGCACGTTCAACAGCACTTCCGAATCGGAGGTGGTGTTGATGTGACGACGGGCCACCTTGAACTGCTGCTCCTTGAGATCCTTAGCGTTGGTGAGGTTGCCGTTGTGGGCCAGCACCATTCCGTAGGGAGAGTTCACGTAAAAAGGTTGGGCTTCAGCGGCACTTGAGCTGCCTGCGGTGGGATATCTGACATGACCTATGCCGATATGCCCCTTCAGTCGCTGCATGTGACGCACTTCAAACACGTCCTTCACCAGGCCGTTGGCCTTGCGTTGCCGGAAGTTTCCACTGTCTATGGTCACGATCCCGGCGGCATCCTGTCCCCTGTGCTGCAACACCGTCAAGGCGTCGTAGAGGGCCTGATTGACGGGGGTGGTGCCAACTATACCGACAATACCACACATGTCTTTGCTACCTCGAAGTCACTATACCTGTTTAAGAAAACTGGACGAGTTCAGCATGAACCCGAAAAACCACTGGATCACCGGCTTGAACTCGGGAACCAGTTTGGACGCCACCCACCAGTCGCTCTGGGAGAGGCTGGTGAAGGTATCCATAAAAAACAGCAGGGCACTGACGATCAGTACCCCGCGAATGGCGCCGAAGCAGATGCCGAGCACCCGATCCGTTCCTGACAGGCCAGTCTTTTCCACCAGCAGACCCACCACGTAGTTCACCACGCCGCCCAGGATCAGGGTCGCCACAAACAGGGCTGCGATGGCCAGGCCGTTGCGTACCAGGGGATCGGAGAACGAGGTGAAATAGACGGCGAGATCGGGATAGAAATGGCTGGCGATGAAGAAGGCGATAAACCAGGTGACGAGCGACATGGCTTCCTTGACGAAGCCGCGCACCAGGCTGATGAGGGCGGAGAAACCGACGATGCCGATGATGGCGTAATCAATCCAGACCATAGGAAAAAGTGTCCTGCGAAATTGCGGCGCAGTCTAACAAAAACGATTGCGCAATGCTTGATAAAAATGTGTTAAACATTCAAAGAAGTGCCGACAGCGGCACCTTCCCCAGCGTTGAAACGATTGTGCCGGGCCCAAATGCACAACGCCATGGCATGGCCATGGCGTTGTATTTACGCGAGTGCGCTTAGCCTATGTGGGTCAGACCACCCATGTAGGATTGCAGCGCTGCCGGGATGGCGATGCGGCCATCTTCCTGCTGGTAGTTCTCGATCACGGCTACCAGGGTGCGACCCACTGCCAGGCCGGAGCCATTCAGGGTGTGCAGCAGCTGAGGCTTGCCGTCGATACGCACGCGAGCCTGCATGCGGCGCGCCTGGAAATCGGTGCAGTTGGAGACGGAGGAGATCTCGCGGTAGGTGTTCTGAGCCGGCAGCCACACTTCCAGATCGTAGGTCTTGGCGGCACAGAAGCCCATGTCACCGGTGGCCAGCGCCATCACGCGATACGGCAACTCCAGCAGTTGCAGCACTTTCTCGGCGTGACCGGCCATCTCTTCCAGCGCTTCCCAGGATTTTTCCGGGTGAACCAGCTGCACCATCTCGACCTTATCGAACTGGTGCATGCGGATGAGACCGCGGGTGTCACGGCCATAAGAACCGGCTTCGGAACGGAAGCAAGGGCTGTGGGCCGTCATCTTGATGGGCAGCTCCTGCTCATCGAAGATCTCGTCGCGGGCCATGTTGGTGAGCGGCACTTCGGAGGTCGGGATCAGGGAGAACTTGCGCATCTTGCCCTCATCTTCCCCTTCGCCCTCAATCCCGGTATTGAACAGATCCTGAGAGAACTTGGGCAGCTGGCCGGTACCGTACAGGCTGTCCGGGTTCACCAGATAAGGCACGTAGCACTCGGTGTAACCGTGCTGCAGGGTGTGCAGGTCCAGCATGAACTGCGCCAGGGCGCGGTGCAGGCGGGCAATCTGGCCCTTCATCACCACGAAGCGGGCACCGGACAGCTTGACGCCGTTCTTGAAGTCAACGCCCTTGGCCGCTTCACCCAGATCGATGTGATCGCGAACCGGGAAAGTGAACTGACGTGGGGTACCCCAACGGCGCACTTCCACGTTGTCGTTCTCGTCGCGCCCCACCGGCGTGGTCTCGCTCGGCAGGTTGGGGATGGCGTCGGATATGGACTTGATCTCAGTCAGCAGCGCGTCGAGCTCAATCTTGCTGGTTTCAAGCTCGTCGTTGATCTTGGTCACCTCGGCCTTGAGCGGGGCCACATCTTCACCACGACGGGCAGCCTCACCGATGGACTTGGAGCGGGCATTGCGCTCGGCCTGCAGCTCCTGGGTACGGGACTGCAGATCCTTGCGTTTCTCTTCCAGAGCATTGACAGCCGCTACGTCCAGAACGTAGCCACGTGTAGCCAGACGAGCGGCAGCTTCATCGATCTCGCTACGCAGATATTTGGGATCCAGCATGGTTTACCTACTTTTTTAAAATGGGATCTGGGCCTGGGTCATCATGACCGGGCGAGAGAACAGATCCGGAAGTTAACATCGGTTGGCGCACCCCTATCGTCTTCAGCTTCGGGCCTTCAAAATCAGGCCTTCGAAATCAAGAAGATGGCATCAGGCCAAGACAAGCGGGGTCAGAGGGGCAGTGTATCAGACCGCCCCCCCGCGCGAACAGGGACTATTTATGTCGTTTTTACTGACGTTACCTGCCATGTGAGGGCAAATACGCCCCCTGCTGGCCCCCTTACGATGCAAGGCTCATATAGCCCCGGGTATCACCCAGCACACTTGGGCGAATGCACATCGGCGGGCTCGCCCTGTCAGATGTCCCGCTTGCGTGGGCTCTGTTTATCCAGCTCGTGGAGATAATCGAGCTTCTGGGCGATCTGCTTCTCGAGACCGCGATCCATGGGCTGGTAGTACTGCTTGCCAGCCAATTCCGGCGGGAAATAGCTCTCGCCGGCGGCATAAGCACCCGGCTCGTCGTGGGCATAGCGATACTCGGCGCCATAGCCCAGATCGCTCATCAGCTTGGTGGGTGCGTTGCGAAGGTGCGGCGGCACCTCGAAATCGGGCAGGTTTTTGGCGTCGTTAAGCGCTGCTTTCCAGGCGGTGTAGACCGCATTGCTCTTGGGGGCGCAGGCAAGATAGACGATGGCCTGGGCGATGGCCCGCTCCCCTTCGGCCGGACCGATGCGGTGGAAGCAATCCCAGGCCGATAACGCCACCTGCATGGCACGCGGATCGGCATTGCCCACATCTTCCGAGGCAATCGCCAGCAAGCGGCGGGCGATGTAGAGGGGATCGCAACCTGCGCTCACCATGCGGGCATACCAGTAGAGCGCCGCATCGGGGGCAGAGCCGCGAATGGACTTGTGCACCGCCGAGATGAGGTCGTAGAAGTGATCGCCGCCCTTGTCAAAGCGCGCCACATGCTCACCCACCACGGCGGCGAGCAGGGCACTGTCGATCACCCTCTCCCCTGCCCCATTGGTCTCGGCCATGTCGGCCAGCAGCTCCAGATAGTTGAGGGATTTGCGCCCGTCACCATCCACGGCTTTGGCCAGCGCCTCCTTCACTCCGGGGGCAAAGGTGAGTGCCGGATCATTGAGGCCGCGGGAGTCTGTCATTGCCTGATCGATCATGGCGAGGATGTCGTCCTCTTCCAGCCGCTTGAGCAGATAGACCCGGGCCCGGGAGAGCAGTGCGTTGTTGAGTTCGAACGAGGGGTTTTCGGTGGTGGCACCGATAAAGGTGATGGTGCCATCTTCGATGTGGGGCAGGAACACATCCTGCTGGCTCTTGTTGAAGCGGTGCACCTCATCGACGAACAATATGGTACGCACCCCGCGCCAGCTGTTCTCCTTTGCCTTGTCGATGGCGGCGCGGATCTCCTTGATGCCGGAGGTCACCGCAGAGAGTCGCTCCACCTCCGCCTGACAATAGTGCGCCATCAGTTCCGCCAGGGTGGTCTTGCCGGTACCGGGCGGCCCCCACAAAATCATGGAGTGGCAGTGACCGGCCAGGATCGCTTTGCGCAGGGGCTTGTCAGGCCCCAGGATATGCTGCTGACCTATGTACTGGTCGAGGTCTTGCGGCCGCATCCGGGCCGCCAGCGGACGAAAGTCCGACGAAAAATCCAGCGATAAATTGCTCATCTGCATTGACCATCCAGCGTC
This sequence comes from Aeromonas salmonicida subsp. salmonicida, assembly GCF_001643305.1. GTDB lineage: Bacteria > Pseudomonadota > Gammaproteobacteria > Enterobacterales > Aeromonadaceae > Aeromonas > Aeromonas salmonicida. The sequence continues at coordinate 42,885 of NZ_LSGW01000095.1, read as the reverse complement.
ATGCCGACCGCCAGTGGAGGACAGTACGACGATAGATCCAAAGACATCATGCGGGCCGCCAGCAGGTGATGGCCCGACGAGACATCCAAAGAGAAATTACTCATCAGCGCTGGTCGTCCAGCTCGACCCCCTTCGGGATCTTGAAGACAAATTCGTTGCCCTTGAGCACCGGCTTGCGGTTGAAACTGCTCAGGGTGAATTCGCTCCACTGCCCCTGTGCCTCTTTCACATCGAAACGACTGATGTTGTTCTGCCTGTCGAACGTGACGCGAAAGGAAGCAATCAGCTCATCCTTGTTGCGGCTGGTAACGGTGTAGACATTCCCTTCCTGGGTCACGTCATAGTGCTTCCAGAATTTGTCGTCGTTGCCGGCGATCAGGATGAAGGGGGTATTGAGGACCGCATCCTTGAGTTTGAGGGCGGTTACCTGCTCGACGAAGGGGTCATAGACCCAGACGTCCTTGCCATCCGCCACGATCAGGCTCTCGTCCGGCGAGGTGGTATGCCAGTTGAAACGATTCGGGCGCTGCACCAGCAGATCACCACCAGCCTTTTGCAGCTCTTTGCCCTTGCTGTCGTAGACGGTCTGGGCAAACTTGGCGGAGAAGAGGCTCACATCGGCCAGCTTCTGCTTGAGGCTGCTGGCCGCATCCGCCCACACCTGGCTGCTGGCAACCAGCAACACAGACCCTATCAACAGTTGTTTTTTCATCACGCTTTTCATGAAGACGCTCTCGATAAAAGGCCACACCCGGTGAAGGCATGGCCAGGGTAGAGGAAGGGTGAGCCTTAGTCCCGTACCGGCGGCGGTGCCAGCACATCGCGCTGACCATTGCCGCCCGGCGAGCTGACGATACCCTGATTTTCCATCTGCTCGATGAGACGAGCCGCACGGTTGTAACCAATCTTGAACTTGCGCTGCACGCTGGACGTCGAGCCACGGCGCGACTCCACCACAAAGGCCACCGCCTCGTCAAACAGGGGGTCGAGCTCTTCATCGCCACCACCGCCATATTCGCTGCTGCCGCCCTCACCGCCTGACTCACCGGAGAGGATCTCTTCGATGTAGTTAGGTTCACCGCGCAGTTTCCAGTCCGCCACCACCTTGTGTACCTCGTGATCATCGACGAAGGCGCCATGGACACGGGTGGGGTTGGAGGTACCGGCCGGCATGTAGAGCATGTCGCCCATGCCAAGCAGGGATTCAGCACCGCCCTGATCCAGAATGGTACGTGAGTCTATCTTGCTCGACACCTGGAACGAGATCCGGGTCGGTATGTTGGCCTTGATAAGACCGGTGATCACATCCACAGAGGGACGCTGGGTCGCCAGTATGAGGTGAATACCGGCGGCCCGCGCTTTCTGGGCAATACGGGCGATAAGCTCTTCGACCTTCTTGCCGACAATCATCATCATGTCGGCAAATTCGTCCACCACCACCACTATGTGGGGCAGTTTTTCCAGCTCCGGCGGCATCTGATCCATGGAGTCACCCGGGCGCCACAAGGGATCCCGCATCGGTTCACCCTCAGCAGCCGCGGCCAATACCTTGTCGTTGTAGCCCTTGAGGTTACGCACCCCGACCGCCGACATCAGCTTGTAACGGCGCTCCATCTCGCCCACACACCAGCGCAGGGCGTTGGCAGCATCCTTCATGTCGGTGACCACCTCGGTCAGCAGATGAGGGATCCCTTCGTAGACAGAGAGCTCCAGCATCTTGGGGTCGATCATGATGAAACGCAGATCGTCCGGGGACGACTTGTAGAGCATGGAGATGATCATGGTGTTGACCCCCACCGACTTGCCCGAACCGGTCGTACCGGCCACCAGCAAGTGCGGCATCTTGGCCAGATTCACCACCACGGGCTCCCCTGCAATGTCCTGACCGAGCCCCATGGTAAGGGGGTTGCGGCTATCGCGGAAAGCATCGCAATCGAGGGTCTCGCGCAGGTAAACGGTCTGGCGCACCCGATTGGGCAACTCGATACCGACGAAAGTCTTGCCCGGGATCACTTCCACCACCCGCACACTGCTGGCGGAGAGGGAGCGGGCCAAGTCCCGCGACAGGTTGGTGATCTTGCTCGCCTTCATGCCAGGGGCCAGATCCAGCTCGAAACGGGTGATGACAGGGCCCGGATAGACACCGACCACCTTGGCCTGCACGTTGTAGTCGGCCAGCTTGGCTTCCACCAAACAGCCCATACGGTCCAGCTCGTCTTTGCTCATCATCTGAGTCTTTGCGGGCGGTCTGTCCAGCAGCTCAATGCTCGGCAAGGGAGGCATGCTCAGTTGCACACGGCGCTTGGGCTTGCCCGGCGCGGCGGCAACCGGTGCGACCGGCTCATCCTCACCCTCGGCCCAGGGCAGATCGAATTCGTCATCCTCGTCATCTGCCGTGGTCAGGGCCGGCTGGCGACGGGCAGTGGCAGCGGCAGCGCGCTTGGGTTTGGCCACGGGTGCCGGCTCGTCATCTTCATCATCAAACTGCGGGTCGAACTGGAAGGTATCGTCATCGAGCTCCGGCAGCCACTCATCGGAGGTTGCCTTCTGGCCCTTGGCGGTACCGTTACCCTTGGGACGACGGGTCCAGCTGGAGTGCGGCTCATCCTCGTCTTCATCATCGAGCTCGAGGGCACCGACACCCCCTTCCAGTAAGGGATCGGCTCCCTCGTAACGGGGCTGACGCCAGCCACCGGTCAACCAGCGACCCAGTGTAGTGGGGAAGTGGTAGATGGCGCTGACCGAACCGGTACAGGTGGCGCCAATCCGCTCGACTATGGTGAGCCAGGACCAGCCGGTAAACAGTGTGATGCCGGTTGCCACGAAGCAGAGCAGCATCAGATTGGCACCGACGCCGCCAAACAGCGGCACCACGGCGGAGGCGATCACGTCCCCCACCAGGCCACCGGCGGAAAAATTCTGCATGTCATTGAAGTTCATGCTGGCAATGGCGGACATGCCGAGCACGGTCAGCACGAAGCCGACGATGCGCACCGACAGGGTGAGATAGTCCACATCCAGCAGCCGGCTCGGACGCCAGAACAGGCTCCAGCCCAATAAAACCACCAGGGGGGGAACCAGATAGGAGAAAGCCCCAAAGGTAAACATGGTGATATCGGCGAGCCAGGCCCCCGCGCTACCGGCGAGGTTCTTCACCTCCCCTTGCCAGGAGGTCTGCGACCAACCGGGATCGGCGGGATGATAGGACAACAGGGCAAGCAAGAGATAGGCAGCCATCAGAGTGATGGCGATCAAGACGGCTTCGAAGATCCGTTGTGTACCTGATAAAGGAGTAAACAGCTTTTTATCGGCCAAACTCCGGCTCCTTTCTGAAAACATATAATGCGGGGGGATAAGGGGGCCTAGTATCCCTGAAAAGCCCACCGATTGTCAGCCAGTGCCTGATGGGCTGGGCCATATTCACAACCAACTCGATAAGAAGAAACGAGCGGACCGGCCGCTCGTTTCTGACTGTCGTGACTTGTCATTAGCCTGGCAAGCCACAGCATAACCCAACTCAACGGGTGCTGATCACCAGACGACTGCTCTGCTTGACCTCTTCCATCACCACATAGGTGCGGGTGTCATTGACGCCGGGCAGTCGCAGCAGGGTTTCCCCCAGCAGGCGGCGATAGGCCGACATGTCGCTGACGCGGGTCTTGAGCAGATAGTCGAAATCGCCGGAGACCAGATGGCACTCCTGGATCTCTTCAAGCACCTGAACAGCCTTGTTGAACTGTTCAAACACATCCGGCGCACCGCGATTGAGGGTAATTTCCACGAACACCAGCAGAGACGCATCCAGATAATGAGGGTTCAGAATAGCGGCATATCCTTCGATATAACCTTGTCGCTCGAGGCGACGAACCCGTTCCAGACACGGTGTAGGACTCAGGCCAACTCGCTTGGACAACTCAACGTTCGAAATCCTGCCATCCTTTTGCAGTTCATTCAGAATGTTGCGGTCAATCCTGTCCAAATCCTTTAGCCGACTCTTAGCTTCCATCATTTTATTCCATCCTTTGGCTATTTTTTGGTAAGAATCACCAGTCATTTTATAATTATGGTCACAAATCCTGTCAATACCTGAATATGCTAGGCGCAAATGTTACGTAACCTTGAAGCAACATAAAACACCGGTCGATAGACGAGGGATAGCATGATTATCGGTGTACCTAAAGAAATAAAAAACCATGAATATCGCCTAGACATGGTTCCGGCCAGTGTACGTGAACTGACAGCACGAAACCATACTGTTTTCGTCCAAAGCGGCGCAGGAAGCGGCATTGGCTTGGATGAGGCAGATTATCGCGCTGTCGGTGCCGATATTTTGGTCTCTGCAGCAGCCGTTTTCGCCCAGACCGGATGATCATCCAGACCAGATAACTCCGCACATCAAGCATGCCTGATCCGCGGGGAACATCCCCTCTTTTAATCCCGTTGTGCCACCTGTTTGCATTGGGTCCCGGGCACTGACCCTATCCGTCAATCGCGGCCCCCTCTAAACCATCCGCCCGAAATGACCTGACGCTGCCGCCCATGACGAAGAAAGTGGCTGAACGCATCTCTATTCATTTGAATAGCCCGCATGCTCCTCTTCTGCCTGACTGTCTTGGTACTCTGCTGAGGGTCATCTTGCTGTTGAAGTGGTCAAGACAGTGTTCAGCTACGCAATGATGGCACCGGGCGCCACTGCGCCAAGAGTTGTCAACCATGACCATATTGTCCGCATGAAGCCGGGTTCGGCCATCGTCGACATGACACAGATACGGGCAAAGACGAGAAGCCCCCTCACCCGTACACATCCGGTTGACGGCTTCTCCAACGAGGCAAGACACGACAACGCAGCCGAAATACCGGGGTAACCAAGGCCATCCCGAGCGATCTCGCAAGCCACGCCCAACATGGCGTCGGCAAACGCACTTCTCTGAGTCAGGATCCGTCCAGAATGGACCCTTTTCACCTCAAAATGAGCATCAGCCTGCACCTATGGTCGATTGGCACAATCGACTCACTGACCTTTGACCCCATATCACGAATTACCTACAATCGCGCAAACTCATCACGTCTCGGAAATCACATCATGAGCCAAGTCACTCACAGCAAACTGCTGATCCTGGGGTCAGGCCCGGCCGGTTACACCGCCGCCGTCTACGCAGCCCGCGCCAACCTGAATCCTCTGCTCATCACAGGTATGCAGCAAGGTGGTCAGCTGACCACCACCACAGAGGTGGAAAACTGGCCCGGTGATTCCGAAGGTCTGACCGGTCCAGCCCTGATGGAGCGCATGAAGGCCCATGCGGAGAAGTTCGATACCCGCATCCTGTTTGATCACATCAATGAAGTGGAGCTGACCCAGCGTCCGTTCCGCCTCAAGGGCGACAGCGCCGAATACACCTGCGATGCGCTGATCATCGCCACCGGCGCCTCCGCCAAATATTTGGGACTGCCTTCCGAAGAGGCCTTCAAGGGACGCGGCGTCTCCGCCTGCGCTACCTGTGACGGCTTCTTCTATCGCAACCAGGAAGTGGCGGTGATCGGCGGCGGCAATACCGCAGTGGAAGAAGCACTCTATCTTGCCAACATCGCCAAGAAGGTGCACCTCATTCACCGCCGCGATGAGTTTCGCGCCGAGAAGATCCTGATCAAGCTTCTGCACGACAAGGTAGCGAGCGGCAACATAGTGCTGCACACCCACCAGACCCTGGACGAAGTGCTGGGGGATCAGATGGGCGTGACCGGTGTGCGCCTGCGCAGCACGCAGGATGACACCACCACGGATCTGCCGCTGATGGGCGTATTCATTGCTATCGGCCACCAGCCGAATACCCAGATCTTCGAGGGCCAGCTGGCGATGCAAAACGGCTACCTGATCGTGCGTGGCGGACTGGACGGCTTTGCCACCCAGACCAGTATTGAAGGGGTATTTGCCGCCGGCGACGTGGCCGATCACAACTACCGTCAGGCCATCACGTCTGCCGGCACCGGCTGCATGGCCGCTCTCGATGCCGAGCGATATCTGGACGCGCAATAAGCGCAAGGGATATAAAAGGCATGCCGTGAGGCATGCCTTTTTACGTTAAGGAGCCGGATGAAACAGAAAATATTGATTGTCGAAGATAGCATGACGATCCGTCGCACGTTGATCCAGGCCATCGCGCAGCAAACTGGCCTGGAGATTGATGCCTTCGATACCCTGGAGGGGGCACGTCACTGCCAGGGAGACGAATACGTGGTCGCGCTAGTGGATCTCACCCTGCCTGATGCTCCCAGCGGGGAAGCCGTCAAGGTGCTGCTGGAACGAGGCTTGCCAGTGGTGATCCTCACCGCCGACATCAGCGAAGACAAGCGGGAGGCCTGGCTGGAAGCAGGGGTGCTGGATTATGTGATGAAAGATTCACGTCACTCCCTGCAATACGCGGTCGGTCTGGTGCATCGCCTCTATCTCAATCAGCAGATTGAAGTGCTGGTCGTCGATGATTCACGCACCTCCCGCCACCGCACCATGGCACAGCTACGCAAGCAGTTGTTGCTGGTCCACGAGGCGAGCCATGCCCGCGAAGCCCTGACCACCCTTGAGCAGAATCCGGCCATCCGGCTGGTACTGGTCGACTACTACATGCCGGAAATTGACGGCATCAGCCTGGTACGGATGCTGCGAGAGCGCTACAGCAAGCAGCAGCTCGCCATCATAGGGATCTCGGTGTCGGACAAACGGGGCTTGTCTGCTCGCTACCTCAAGCAAGGGGCCAACGACTTTCTCAACCAGCCGTTCGAGCCGGAAGAGTTGCAGTGTCGGGTCAGCCATAACCTGGAGGCGCTTGAGCAGTTCAACAGCATTCAGGAATCCGCCAACCGCGACTACCTGACCGGGCTTTATAACCGGCGCTACTGGTTCAACGAGGGGCAAAAGTGGTTTGAGGAGCATCAGCGCCAGCAGACGCCGCTCGCGCTGTGTGTCCTCGATGTGGATCACTTCAAGCAGGTCAACGATCACTGGGGTCATGCCATCGGCGATCAACTGCTCTGCCACCTCACCCGGTTGCTGACCCAGTTCTTCCCCGATGCCATGATTGCCCGCTTTGGGGGGGAGGAGTTTGCCCTTATGGTGCCCCATTGCACAGTGCCAGTGCTGCTCAAACGGCTGGAGGGACTGCGCCAACAACTGCGTCAGCAACCCTTGTCACGGGAGACGCCACTGTTCGTTCGCGCCAGTTTCGGGGTGATCAATGTCGGGCGAGTCTCCATGGACGAGGCACTGAGTGAAGCGGATCGCCTGCTCTATCAGGCAAAAAACACAGGTCGCGACAAGATAGTGTCTCAGGGCTCATCTGCATGAGCTAGATGAGTTCCGTGTAGTACCGCCCGACTGGCTCCTGTCAATGGAGACCGTCGGGTTGCTCCCCTTCCCTCTTCCCTGCTTCGCTCGATGCGCCCTGTCTCAGTAGGTCTTGTCGACTCGTACCCCATCGTCGAAATAGAGGATGCGCACCTTGTCTCCGTTCATGAACACCATGGCCGGATCGTAATCCTGGATAACGTTGACCAAACCGTTTTGCTCGTTGCGAATGAGCAGCTCTACCAGCTTGTTCTCCACCACGGATCCACCTGATTGATAATGCTGCGCGGCAGCGGCCCCTGCCAGTGCCCCCACGGCGGTGGCAATTTCACGGCCGTGGCCGCCGCCAAACTGGTTGCCAAGCAGTCCACCCAGGACGGCCCCGCCCAGGGTTTTCCAGCCGGAATGTTCAGACTCCAGGATCTGGCGCTGGGTGATGTTGCGTACCGTCTCCACCTGGCCAAACACCACCTGATTGACGGGCCGCGCCGTGTTGCGCTCGTAAACCTGGGCCCCGGCAGGCGCAGTGACAAAGCAGAGCAAGCTGGATACTATCAGGATAATGGCCTTCATCTGTGAACCTCTTCGCCTTATGTCTCGCTATCTTACCCAATTGGATGATGCGCTGTGCTGGTTTCCCGACCCCGAGCACGCACTGGATGAACCCAACGGCCTGCTGGCGATCGGCGGGGATCTCTCCCCTGAACGATTGCTGGCAGCTTACCACAAGGGGATCTTCCCGTGGAATGAGCCCCACCAGCCGTTGCTGTGGTGGTCGCCGGATCCCAGAGGGGTCATCATCCCCGAACAGCTGCACATAGGTCGCAGCCTGCGCAAATTTATCCGCCGCACCTCATTCGATATTTCCATCAATCGCGCCTTTAATGAGGTAATAGCGGCCTGCGCCGCCCCCCGTCGCAGCGCCAGTGGAACCTGGATAAGCACGCCCATGATCGACGCCTATCGACAACTTCATCGCCTTGGCCATGCCCACTCCGTCGAGATCTGGCAGCATGGCCAGTTGCAAGCTGGCCTCTATGGCCTCTCCCTCGGCCGCCTCTTCTGCGGTGAGTCCATGTTCAGCCGCATCGACAACGGCGCCAAGCTAGCCATGGTGGCGCTCTGTCACCACTTCGCCAGCCACGGTGGTGCACTGATCGATTGCCAGATGCAGAATGATTTTCTGGCTACCATGGGGATCCAGGAGTGGCCAAGAGAGACGTTTTTGACGGCGCTGACCAAACTGAGCCGGCAGCCGTTGGCAGATAACTGCTGGCAAGCGGGGAGCATCAGCCTATGACAGAAGAAGTGATCCTAAAAGTAGGTCTGACCCCCAAGCATCAATGCAGCTATCTGGGCCATGAACAGGAGCAACTGCTGGTATTGATGGACCACAACCTGCTCAATGCCAGCGGCTATGAGCGGTTGCTGACGGCGGGATTTCGGCGCAGCGGAAATGACATATATCGGCCCCACTGCCCGGCCTGCAGTGCCTGCCAGTCGCTGCGCATTCACAGCGAACGCTTTGTGCCGAGCCGCAGCCAGAAGCGGATCCGGCAGTTGAATCAGGATCTTGAACTGGTACTCAGCTATGACGACAAGCCCGAGTATTACCAGCTCTACGAGCGCTACATTCGCGAGCGTCACCATGACGGCAGCATGTATCCCCCCAGCCGGACCCAATACAAGGGCTTTTTGCATTGCGACTGGATGCCGCCACTTTACCTCGAAATGCGCAAGGACAACCGGCTGATCGGGGTCGCTACCACGGATCTGCTCCCCCACTCCTTGAGCGCCATGTATACCTTTTTCGATCCGGCTCACGCCGATCGCTCCCTCGGTACCTTTGCCATTCTGAGTCAGCTGGATCTGGCCAAGCGCACAGGTCGCACCTGGTTGTATCTTGGCTATCTGGTGGAGGCGTGCCGCAAGATGAATTACAAGCGCCAATACCTGCCTCACGAGCGGCTGATACAGGGGGAATGGAAAAATATCGACACCAAGCCCGAGTAAACTTTACACATAGCCTTAAATCCGGCATGATCCAGCGGATTTTTGTTGTGGCTTATCAAGAGGATTCAATGGCTAAAGAAGACAGTATTGAGATGCAGGGCACCATTCTCGAAACCCTGCCCAATACCATGTTCCGTGTGGAACTGGAAAATGGTCACGTGGTTATCGCTCATATTTCCGGCAAGATGCGCAAAAACTACATCCGTATCCTGACTGGGGACAAAGTAACGGTAGCTCTGACTCCGTACGATCTCTCCAAGGGACGTATTGTTTTCCGCTCTCGCTAAGCCAGGAATTCAGCAAAAAACCCCAACCTCTCGGCTGGGGTTTTTTGTCGCTTTCTAACTATCAGTGCTTAGTGGGAGACAGCTTCAATATTGACCTGAAAGTCAAAGCTGAGGCTGTCATTTACCAACTCAACCTTCACTACCCCTCCATCAACCAGTGATCCAAACAGGATTTCATTGGCCAGTGGTTTCTTGAGGTGTTCCTGGATGACCCGTCCCATGGGTCTGGCTCCCATGGCCCTGTCATATCCCTTCTCGGCCAACCAGTGGCGGACACCCTCGGACACTTCAAGAGACACGCCCTTGGCATCCAGCTGTACCTGCAACTCGACAATGAACTTGTCGACCACCTGGTGGATCACCTGCATATCCAGATGGTTGAACCAGATGGTGTGATCCAGCCGGTTGCGGAACTCAGGACTGAACGTCTTGTTGATCACCGCCATGGCATCGTGGCTCATATCTTGTTGCTGGAAGCCAATGGACTTGCGCTGGGTCTCCTGCACACCGGCGTTGGTGGTCATCACCAGAATCACGTTACGGAAATCCGCCTTGCGCCCGTTGTTGTCCGTCAGGGTCCCGTTGTCCATTACCTGCAACAGCAGGTTGAACACATCCGGGTGAGCCTTCTCAATCTCGTCCAGCAACACCACCGAGTGGGGATGCTTGAGCACTGAGTCGGTCAGCAAGCCGCCCTGTTCAAAACCGACATAACCGGGAGGGGCACCAATCAAACGTGAGACGGTATGGCGCTCCATGTACTCGGACATATCAAAACGCAGCATTTCCACTCCGAGCGCCTTGCCAAGCTGCTGGGTGACCTCCGTCTTGCCCACCCCGGTCGGGCCGGCAAACAGGAAGCAACCCACCGGGCGGCGTTCATTGCCAAGACCTGAGCGTGACAGCCGGATGGCATCGGTCAACACCTCTATGGCCTTGTCCTGGCCAAACACCACCATTTTGAGATTGCGCTCCAGGTTCTTCAGCACCTCCTTGTCGGAAGAAGAAACAGATTTCTCCGGGATACGGGCAATCTTGGCAACGATGGCTTCGATTTCCGGCACATTGATCACTTTCTTGCGCTTGCTCACCGGCAGCAGTCGCTGCCCTGCCCCGGCCTCGTCGATCACATCGATGGCCTTGTCAGGCAGATGACGGTCATTGATATACTTGGCCGAGAGTTCGACCGCAGCACGGATCGCCTTGACGGTATAACGCACACCGTGGTGCGATTCGTAACGGCTCTTGAGCCCCATCAGAATGCGAGTGGTGTCATCCACACTCGGCTCGACAATATCGATCTTCTGGAAACGACGGGCCAAGGCACGGTCTTTCTCGAAGATCTGGGAGTATTCCTGGTAGGTTGTCGACCCGACACAGCGCAGCAAACCATTGGAGAGCAACGGCTTGATGAGGTTGGCGGCGTCAAGCTGGCCACCCGAAGCCGCACCGGCCCCAATAATGGTGTGGATCTCGTCGATGAAGAGGATGGCCCCTTCTTGGCGCTCAATCTGCTTGAGCAACACCTTGAGGCGTTTTTCGAAATCACCACGATACTTGGTGCCCGCCAGCAAGGACCCCATATCCAGTGAATAGATGGTGCTACCGGCAATCACCTCGGGCACATCACCCTTGACGATGCGATAGGCCAAGCCTTCGGCGATGGCTGTCTTGCCAACACCGGCTTCACCCACCAGCAGCGGATTGTTCTTGCGGCGACGGCACAATACCTGGATGGTACGGCTCAGTTCCTGATCGCGGCCGATGAGCGGGTCGATACGCCCCTCCAGCACCAGCTGGTTCAGGTTGGTGGCAAAGCTCTCAATCTGGGCAGCAGAGACATCGTCATCAGACTCGGCGTTGTTACTGCTGTTGTCGGGCTTGCTGTCTTTTCGCACTCCGTGGGAGAGGAAATTGACCACGTCCAGCCGGCTTATCTCGGCCTTTTTCAGAAAATAGGCCGCCTGAGATTCCTGCTCACTGAAAATGGCTACCAGCACGTTGGCGCCGCTGACCTCAGTATTGCCGGAGGATTGCACATGGAAGACAGCACGCTGGAGCACTCGCTGGAAGCCAAGCGTGGGCTGGGTTTCTCTGTCTTCATCATCGCGGGGAATAAGCGGGGTTGTTTGACCGATGAATGCGCTGATCTCTTTGCGCATCAGTTCCACATCAGCACCACACGAACTCAACGCCTCATGGGCTGAGCTGTTATCCAGCAGGGCTAACAACAGGTGCTCGACAGTCATGAATTCGTGGCGCTCGTCACGGGCCAGTTTGAAAGCCTCGTTCAGCGTCTTTTCTAGATCTTTATTCAACATAGGCACCTCCCCTAGTACAGCAACAATGTGGTGTCGTTCTCGCCATCAAGTCATCAGATTCAAGCCTTTTCCATGGTACATAGCAGTGGATGTTCGTTGTTACGTGAATAGGTGTTGACCTGGACCACTTTGGTTTCGGCAATCTCGGCGGTAAACGTACCACAGACTCCCTTACCACTATAATGCACACTCAGCATCACTTGGGTAGCCTTGTCCAAATCCATACCAAAGAACTTTTGCAACACCTCCACCACAAACTCCATCGGTGTGTAATCGTCGTTGTTCAGGACGACCTTGTACATGGGTGGCGGTTGCAGCTTCGTTTTCTCTGCTTGTGCAATCTCTTCATTAGCAAAGAGTTCTTTCTGCTTGCTCATAGTCGCGCTTCGGTACCTCTAGATTACTACCGTCTAACACAAGATTGTCAATAGACTTGTTAACCAGATCACATCAGTTGTTAACAACTCCTTGACTCGCTCAAAAGTTAGACTAGATTGGTTACTTGCTAATCGGCGCCCGTCTGCTATAGACGTATGCTACTAGTTATAAAGGGCTGGCGCAGGTTACTCAACGACTTCAGGGTAATCAATAAAAGGATGTAGATGTATGGCAACCGGAACAGTCAAGTGGTTTAACAACGCAAAAGGATTTGGGTTTATCTGTCCGGAAGGGGGTGGTGAAGATATCTTCGCCCACTACTCCACGATACAAATGGAAGGTTACAAGACCTTAAAAGCAGGTCAGGCAGTCAACTTCGAACTGCAGCAGGGGCCGAAAGGAAATCACGCCTCTGTCATCGTGCCAAACGAAGCACAGAACATGTAAGAGTCAAATTGGATAAATAAAAAACCCGGCGAACCGCAAGGTTGCCGGGTTTTTTATTGTGACCTTTGAGTGCGAGCGTGAAGCCAATCAGATGCAGGCTTCACCCATCATCACAGTGCCTGGTCGTGATAGTCCTGACAGGCACTCAGGGTATTTTCCATCAGGCTCGCTACCGTCATGGGGCCGACACCACCCGGAACCGGTGTGATGAAAGAGGCATGATTACGCGCCGTCTCGAACTCCACATCCCCCACCAGAGAGCCGTCAGCCAGACGATTGATGCCCACGTCGATCACCAGGGCACCCGGCTTGACCCACTCTCCCGGAATGAAGTTCGGCTTGCCCACGGCCACGACCAGCAAGTCGGCACGACGCACCTGTTGTTCCAGATCCTGAGTGAAGCGGTGGCAGGTGGTCGTGGTGCAACCAGCCAGCAGCAGCTCCAGCGTCATCGGGCGCCCCACTATGTTGGATGCACCGACCACCACAGCATGCAAACCATGAGTCTTGACGCCAGTGGTCTCTATCAGGGTCATGATGCCCTTGGGCGTACAGGGGCGCAGTGCCGGAATGCGTTGCGCCAGACGGCCCACGTTGTAGGGGTGAAAGCCATCCACGTCCTTGTCGGGACGAATACGCTCCAGCACCTGAGTCGTATCACAATGAGCCGGCAGCGGCAGTTGCACCAGAATGCCGTCTACATCCGCATCATCATTGAGCCGATCGATCAGGGCCAGCAGCTCTTCTTGGCTCGCCGTCGCGCTCAGATCGTAAGAGCGGGAGATAAACCCAACCTCTTCACAGGCGCGGCGCTTGCTGCCGACATAGACCTGAGACGCCGGATCCACCCCGACCAGGATCACCGCCAGACCTGGCGCCCGTTTCCCTTGTGCCAACCGCTGTTGGACTTGCGCTGCGACCTGATTGCGAATCGTTTGCGCAACCTGTTTTCCATCAATGATTTTGGCAGACATCGTTCTTCACTCACCATGTGTTCAACTGCCGCGCATTGTCGCATTTTTTTGGCGCGGGTGTTAGCAGCGCTCGCTGGGCGGGCAATAAGTAGGCACTTGAATTTACTAGCGGAAAAATACGTTGACGCTGCCTTTCCCGCTTGGGTATGATGCCCGCCCGTTGCCCAGTATCGCCGCTATCGGTATGCTGGACAAGAAATTTTCGGTGATTAGCGCAGCCCGGTAGCGCATCTGGTTTGGGACCAGAGGGTCAAAGGTTCGAATCCTTTATCACCGACCAAGTTCATCGATGAGCCACCTTGGCTAATCGATACAGAGCGCCCTTAGCTCAGTCGGATAGAGCAACGGCCTTCTAAGCCGTGGGTCGCAGGTTCGAATCCTGCAGGGCGCACCATTAATAAATCCTCTCTCTCCGGGATGGATAGTATTAATGGATATTTTCAGTGGTGGCTGTAGCTCAGTTGGTAGAGTCCCGGATTGTGATTCCGGTTGTCGTGGGTTCGAGCCCCATCAGCCACCCCATTTCCTGCTTTCAAAAACATCCAATCCTACCCATTTAAATCCAGTAGAAATAACTCCCCTCCTTGTGTGCTAACGATTGCCTGTAAAAATACTCGCAGCGGGGCGCGCAGGCGCTCACTTCAGCGTCAGGGCAGACTGTGTCAGTGGCGTGTCGCAACGTCACTGCTTGCCCTCCAAACTCGACCGCTTGTTCTACCTCGATAAACCCCATCGAGAACAGATGATTGAACTCAATGACGAGCAGATTCGCCTGTCCGATCACTTCAACCTCGAGTTTCGCGAACACTAAACAGAAGTCCTCTACATCGAAGAACTGGTAACGGGTGATGCCTCCAATCAGTTGAAGTGATGGTTGTCGATGAAGGCGCCGATGACTTTATCGTGGAGCTCAACAGAGCCAGAAAAGCAGATGGTTTTGCGAGCTAGTCGCTTGAGGCGCGTTCTAAGCGTCAGGTTATTACGCTCGATACGTTGCGTGAAGATTTTCCCAGTCAGATGTATCTTGCAGGGGACTTCTCTGGCGTAGCTATCCCAGTTATCACTGGTGATAAAGCCAAACTGAAAAGGGGCCAACAGGCTCAGCAGTTTACGGCATTTTTCATCGTTGCGCGGGCCGAAGGTGTAGGCAACAACACGTTTTCTTTTGGTATCCCAACGCCAGTGGCGATTATTTTTGTTACCTACATACGCCCATTGATCATCGAGTTCACAGATAAGCGCGACATCATCCAGCACTACCTTTTCGGAGGTTACTGCCTTGGGGCGAGTTTTTTAGGGCGCGCAGGACGGTGTTAATGCCAGTGTTAAGGGCGCGAGCAGTATCACGGACACCAGCCCCGTTGAACGCCATATCAACAATCTTCTCTTTAACGCCGAGTTTACGGGCCTCATAGGTGTTGGTGAGCTGAAAAACGTGGGGGCAGGCTGGACAACGATAGCGAACGTGACCGGCAGGAGTCTTACCGTGGCGATATACGTGGTCGGAGTTGAAACGAGGACAGTGAGGTGATGTATACCATGAATTGCTGAGCCTCAAAGGAACCCACCATGCCGCATCAACCGATGGAGGCATCACCGCCTGCTGCACCAGCAGCTGGTAGCGGGTACGGCGAAAGCCGCTGTCCCCTTGCGCAAAATCACTGACTACCCCGCACACCCGCCGCTGCAACTCACCGTTGTACCACACCAGGAGCTCGCACGGCTGGTCCAGCACATCGGCAAAATCGACATCCGGCTGGGGGCTGGCCAATTCCAACCGCAACTGGAACGGGCTGTTCAGCGCCTCTTCCAGCGCAAACTCGGCCACCACGAAAGTGCTCTCGGGCAGCGCCCCTACCTTGACGGTAAATTGTAATCCTGTGCTGTCTGCCATAACGCTGTTCCTTATCCTGCCTGTCCGCTGCCCGAGCCAATCACAACCCCACCGCAACCGATGGCGGAACCGGTCACGGCGATGGGCTTGCCGTTGACCAGAACGGTGCCGACGCCACCCGAGATGCTGCGCGGATGGGGGGGATTATTGGGCTTGTCATGGGGCGCCAGCGGATCGCCCTGCCGGGCCACCGGTTTGCCATCGAGGAACACATCGGGGCTCGCGGCAATCACTGGGGATGGGTGAAAACCATCGTGGTCGGTGCCTACGTCACCGAGCAATGCAATAGAGGGACACATATGAACTCTCCGTATGGGCAAGGGAGCCGCCATTGGGGCTCCCACCATGCCTCGTGCTCACCGTCGTGACCATGGGCTCAGATACACTTGGGGTGGCTACCCAGCAGCCTTTGTGCCATGACAAAGACGCCGATAATACTTTTTTAAATCAGTCCATTAGGTTCATGGACCTCAAGGCTGGCAGGGGCGACTGCAATAGTTTGCGCAAGACAGTGTGATCGCCAGGCCAGAGATTGCGTTGGCAGTCGAACACACCATAAGACACGCAACTTGTTGCTCAGCGCAGCATGATCAACTGCCTGCACTGCTCTGCTGCAACTGGTAGAGGCGGATATTGAGTGCTTTCAGGTCGTTCTCCAGACCTTTCAGCTCGGCTGCCGTGACGGGCTCCTGGGATGCCTTTCTCGCCTCCAGTTCGCTCAGGCGCAGACTGAACGGGATATCCTGCATCAGGTTTTTCTGCACCTCATAGAGCTGGGACTTGAGATAGGAGATGGTCACCGTCTTGCGCTGACGCTCCAGCTCCAGCAGCTGATCGAGCAAGGCGTCGACACCGGCGCGAGCATCCAGATAGGTCGGTACGCTGACCACATCCCCCTGCTGACCTGCCAACGCCGTCTGCCACTGCTTGCCCAGCGCCTTGACCGCCAGCGAGTCGGGATAGAGCATCTGCAGCGAGTTGCGCAGCCCTTCCCCATAGCGATACCAGTAGAGCGGCGAGGTCTGCTCAAGCCGTCCCAGCTGGGCTTGATAACGGGACACCAGCTCGCTTTCCATGCCTTGCAGGGTCTGTTCGCCCAGTACGATGCGCGCCTGGCGGATATCGTCATAACTGAGAGCCCGTGGCAACTCGGCGGCCGGTTGCTGCAAGCGCTGGGCAGCCACTGTTTTCTCCTGCTGCTGATGTTGCCAGCCAAGCCAGCCCATCACAGGCAGGGCGCAGCTGAGCAGACCACAGCCAAACCAGAACCAGGCGGGCCGCTGCTTGCGGTGCTGTTCAATTTTGAGCACTGTGGGTTTGACCTGCCCCTTCTCGCGACCAATCAGTATGCTGCCCTGGGGCAGGTGTGGCGTGCTGGAAGAGGGCGCTGAAGAAGAAGGGCTGTCGTGCTCCATGTCGGACTTGAAGAACACCATGGGCGGGATCTGCAGCTCCTCCTTGAGACCGGGCTCATCGGAGACGATGACGATCTCGGTCTCATCAAACAGATGGGTATACCCCTCGATGAAGTGCACCAGATTTTCAACCCGGGGAATACGGCTCAAGCCCACGTTGTGCAGCTTCTCGCTGATAAGTTGCAGCGCCCGCTCGCAGCGATAGACGAGGCGCTTGTCTTCGTGGCTGATCTGGTACTGGCGGATCACGTCGCTGATACGGGCAATGAACCAGTCCAGCATCTCGATACGGGCTCGCTCCTGATGCACAGGTGGCCAGAAGCTCTCCCACTGGGTCACTATCAGGTTGGCCAGAAACTCGCACCCTTCGGTAAAGCCGTTCAGCCCTTGCAGGCGCGACCGCGCCAGGGTGAAGTAGATGGCGGTCTGCAGGTCCACCCCGTGCTTTTCAAAGATAAGGCTCGCGAGCCGATGGATCTTGAGCCAGTCCACCTCGGGGCGGGAGGCGTGGCTGAGTTTGTTGATCTCGCTGCGCAACGCCTCGTATTCCGGCAACATGCGAGGATCGCGCCCCACTTTCAGCGCCTGCTGACCTTGTTGATTCTGTGACATATCGGCTTCCAAAGCTTGAGGGGGCACACAGTGCCCCCACTTTATCAATAGAGAGATTCAGGCAATCTGAACTGACTGAACAGGCCGCCGGTGAAGGGGTTTTGCGCGCTGTCGGTGTAGACGCGATAGGTCATGGAACCCTGATCCACCGGGAAGCGCACATCGAAGGTGGCTTCATTGACCTGGGTCAGCTCCCCCTTGTCCATCAGTCGGAACATGGCCCAGGGGCCGACGAAGCCTTCGCTGCGCGGTGAGCGTTCCCTGGCTGCCGGCACCAAGGTGATCTTGCTCTCGGCACCGTCACGCATGGTGTTTGGCCACACCAGCGGCACCTTGATGCGACGGCCATGGGCATACTCCAGCAACTGACCGTCCAGGTTCAGCACGCTGCGCCGCTTGTTGGCGGTGAGCTCGATGGGCTCGAGGGCGAACTGCACCTCCAGGTTGCCCTGCTGGGTGAAGAAGATCTGGCGGATACGAGCGGCTCTGTCCAGCTGCTTCACCAGCTCGGTCTGGATGGGCGAACTGAACTCACCCTCCATCAGGCCACTCTCCACCATGGGCTTGAGGTTGACCTGATAGAAGCTGTCCAGGGTGCCGTTCGGTGCGAAGAAGCGCTCCATCTCGGACAGCGGCACATCCTTGGTTGAGCCCGGATCAAACGGATAACGACCGGCCAGCTGACTGTTGAACGGTGCCAGTACCTTGTCCTGCCACTCTCGATTAAGGGACGACATGGCCAAGTCGATCACCAGACGAGAGCTCTGCTCGGAGAGCTGCCCCACCCAGCGATCTAGCGGAGCTGGCAGACTGCGGGCATATTGCTGCAGGGCGAACACGGGATCGGCGTACTTGTTGGTCAGACGCAGCTGCACAGCCTTGAGGGCGGACTGGCCCGGTGGCGTTGACGATGAGTTCCAGATAGTGCTGCAGCTCCACCAGCTTCTGATTGACCTCCTGAATAAGCGGCCCCTGCTCGCCACGACCGCCAAGGGCGGCATTGGTCGCCATGAAGGGACGGCCGATACGGGCCGTGATGGCCTGCGCAGGATCCCCTTCCACATCCGAGATCTTTCGGATCCGGGTGTTGTCATCCAACGAAGCCAGTACCCGCTGGAAAGGCTGATCGTTGCCGGTAATGGCAGAGAGCACGTCCAGTGCCTGCTCCGGGCTTTCAAGGGTCTGCACGTCCAGATTGGTCAGCAGTTTTTGCCACTGGTTGACGTAATCGGTGACATAACGGTCGTTGACCTGACGACCGATCTCCTTGCGATCCGCCTCGCTCAATTGACTCAGCCTGCGCTGACCCAGCACCCAGGCATCCATGGCTGTGAGATCAATCAACGCCTTGTCCTGCTTGAGGAAGAAGTCGTTGAAACCGGGCCAGGTCAACAGGCGTGGCACTTGCCCTGCATTGTCACTTCGCAGGGCAAAGACGGTGTCAAAGGTTGGCCCCACTTCGTCACGTACGTTGAGATCCGGCGGCAATACGTCGTTCGCCTTCACCACCAGGTTCTGATAGACCCGCTGATACATGGGCAACTTGCCAAGCTCGCGCTGGGCGCCGTAGACAGGCTCCTTGAACGGCGCGAAGGCAATGATGGCGGCCTGATCACGTTCAGCCCTGGCACCATGCCAGTCGGTATGGTCGAGGGCGTAATCCAGGTGCCCCATCAGTTGCTCCTGCACAGCGCCCTGCCCCGGGAAGGCGCGCTGCCAGCGGCTTGCCATGTACTGCTCCACCAGGTCCTTGTTGCGACCGGAGGCATCATCCAGCATCCGCATCACCCGCAGTATGGAGAGCTTCTCCTCACTGCCGGCAGGAGCCTGATTGAGATCCTCCAGCAGCCCCTGCATCTGGGCTGGCAAAAAGCGCTGACCCAGCAGTTGCAGATAGGAGCCTTCCACATGAGGACCGATTTCGTCCCCCTGATAGAGACCCAGATCCGCCACCAGCGGCGTGCGTTCGCGGTAGTTGCCAAAGGCGAGGGTCGCCTCGCGGATGAGGTTTAGGCGGGGCAACTGACTCACACCGAAGGCATGCTCATCGACGACCTCGTTGGTCTCCATGAAGGCTTGCGCCTTGGTCAACACATTGCGACCGGCCTCTTCGTTGACCCGATAAAAGTAGTGCCAACCGCCGATCAGGGCCGCCGAAAAGAGTGACAGGCAACCGAGGCCAATGGCCATGCGCCGACGACGATAGAGGGTATGCAGCCGGTTCTCCCCGGCCAGGTGGGCTTCAGGAAAAATGATGGAGGAGAACAACTTGCGCACGAAATAGGTATTGGACTCCCCGCGCAGGGCCGAGTGAATGGGCTCTGGCAGGTTGTAGCGGCGGGAGGCCGCCTGGGCAAACGCATCGAACGGCACCCCTTGCTGATAGACGGAGCTGATATAGACGCCGCGCACCAGCAGTGGCTTGCTCTCCTCAATTTGCAGCGTCTCATCGAGCAGCGCAGTCACATAATCCTTCAGCCCCGCCAACTGACGCACGAACGAGAAAAGCGCGTTGCGCTGGGTGGCATCGAGTCGTGCCAGCATCAGCTCGGGCAGGTTCTGGTTAAGGTTGTCCACCCACTGATCCCAGAACAGGGCCAGATCCTGCTGCCAGGATTTTCCACGGCTGTCGGCCGGGTTGAAGGTCACCCCCAGCACGGCCTCGCGGGCCTCCTTGTCGAGCTGCTCATACACCACATCGAAACCACGCAACAGATCGAGCTTGGTAAAAGTGACATAGAGCGGCAACCGGGTATTCATGGTGGCCGACACCTCTTGCAGGCGAGAACGCATCAGCTGGGCATAAGCCTTGCGTTCGGCCACGTTGGCGCCGGAGAGCCAGGCCAGATCCACGGTCAGCACCAGACCGTTGAGGGGCTGGCGGCGGCGGTGTTCGGAAAGCCAGTTCAACAGGTGCAGCCAGAGCCGCTCATGCTTGCGCGCCAGCGGATCGAGTTCCGGCTCGGATTGAGACAAGAGCTCACCAGCGGGATCCAGCATCACTGCCTGCTCCCCCAGCCAGCAATCGATCAGCTGATCCTGCGCCACGTCCCTGAGCTCGGTATCGAGTCTGGGGTTGAGCTTGTTGGCCGGATTGGCTCTGTGGATCAGGCTGCTCTTGCCGCTGCCGGGCAGACCCAGCACCAGATACCAGGGCATGGCGTAGAGCGCGCCCTTGCCCAGGTGTTCGCCAAGGGCCTGCAACCAGCGATTGAGAAACAGCGCGTGCTTGTCGATGAGCCCTTTCACCGGATCCTGCACCAGCACGGTTTCATGCTGACGCTCGGCCTTGAGTTGCTGCATCTTGCGCCACACTCGCCAGGAGAGGATCCCCAGCATCAGCCAGAGCCAGAGCAGGGTGAATACCACCCGCCCCCACAGCGGCTCGAACGGTTTGGCGCCGCGGATCTCGAGGCGAGGACCCAACCACCACACCAGAATGAGGGCAAGTCCCCAGAGCACCACGCCGAGCAGGGGCCAGGAGGGTTTCAATTTCGACAACGGGGCCGCATGGCTTTCCAGGCGACTGACCAGCCCGGGCTCCCATTGCGCCAATCCCAGGCGACTTGCCTCTTGCCACAAGTGTTGATAGTGCTGGCTAGCCAGCGAATTCATGCCTTCCTGCGCCAACAGCTCCGCCTGCACCAACTGGGCATGGAAGCGGGCTCTTGGCTCTTTCAACTGCGCCATCCTTTCATCGAGCAGGGTGAGGGCCGCAGCCACCCCCAGCTCCCCATGACGCAGGGCAACCTCTTCGGCCAGACTGGACTCCCCATCCCCACCTGCACCACCCACCTTGGCGGGCTGCAACCAGCGGCTGCACTCGGGTGACAGGAAGGGACTGCCATCGCTGAAGGTGAGATCCCGCAACGCCGGCAGACGCTGCAAGAAACCATCCAGCTCCTGCGCTATGGCCTGGGCAACGGTGCCAAACCCCAGCTTATGGGCCACTTCGGCCGAGAGCCGATGCCCCTCGAACCAGTAGGGCGCCAGGGTCAGGCTCTGTTCGATCCGCTGCCAGAGCGCCAGATCCGGCGCGGACCGCTCCAGTGTGGCCAGAGCGGCGCGGTACTCATCCACCATGTCCACCGACATGGGGGCCAGCTGGGTTTTATTGCCCTGAGCCGTCATGGGTGGCGTGGTGATCCCTGCCCAGATGGCGTGGCGACGCAGACGATAGCCCACCGCCGCTTCCGGCTGGCGCTCGATAAGCAACTCGGCCACCTTGAGCTGGGTCTGGCGCCAGGCACGATCGTTGGAGCTGTCAATCTCGACCCCGGAGCCCTTGCTGCTGCCACTGAGCACCATGGTTCCCGACATGCCACTCGCACTGGCGGTGGCAGCAACAGTGCTGCTTGAAGGTTGGCCACCGGCATCTGCCTGGGCCTGGGCAACCTGCTGGCGCTGGGCCCGTTTCAGCCCCATCAACAAGGGATCGAGCAGCTCGCCCTTGTCCGGGCACTGGGCCAGCCAGCAAGCCTCCAGCTGCTCGGCCTGGGCCAGCAACTGGGCCAGTTCAGCCGGCGAGGCGCTCTCGCTCACCCGCGGCAAAGCCCCTTCAAAGCGTTTGACGATCTGTACCATCAGCCGTTGTTTCTGGCTGGTATTACCGGGCCAGGCTTGCAGCCAGTAGGCCCGGATCCAGGACTCCAGCAAACTGAGCGCGGCCCCCAGAGGGGTCGCCTTGGCCGGATGTTGCAGGCAGCGCAGCAACTGGGCCAGCACCCGCATGTCCTTGGTACGGCTCTCCAGCAGGCCGAGGCACGCCTCGGCCACCGCATTGAGATCCACCTGGCTGTGGGCCAGGGAGCCCAGCTTGACCAGTTCGGTCTCCACATAATCCCAGCGCGGCTCGTCGGCCAGCACGGCACTTTTTATCTGATCTTCCGGCAAACTGGTGAGCAAGCGGGCACACCAGGGGTGTTGATAGCTCATGGCGCCCCCTACCAGCGACACTGTTGGCGCAGGGGCTGCAGCGCCTCTTTCAAACCGCTGAGATCGACCCGGAACAAGGCGCCGTTGTCGGCCTTCACCTGCAGCTCGCGATGACCTATCCAGCGCTTGAGCTCCTCGATGGCGGGCAAGCCACGGCCATATTCCAGCAGCAGGCCCTGATCCCGGATAAACCAGCTCTGGGCGTTGCGGCTGGGCTGGCCATCCAGTTCAATCTGTACCCGCTCACCAACCCAGGGGGCATCAAGCCTTAACCGGATATGGGTAATGCTGTCGACACAGCCTATGGCCAGGGTCGCCCCGCGCAAGGCTGGGCGAGTGAGGGTTTCGCTGCCACGCCCCGCATCGCTTTGCAGCAGGAAGGGAGCACTCTCTGGCTTGCGGGCCTGCTCCTGTGCCCAGATGGCCTGCCAGGCGGCAGACTTGGAGGCACCGCCCTCGCTCGTCTGGGCGAGGCCATTGCCAATGGCGTCGTAGCAGGCCAGCCGGATCAGCGGCGATGGCTCGCGGCGACACGCCTGCAAGCTGGCCATGTCTTGTGGGGGTAATGCGCTGCCGGTCGCCAGCAACAGGGGCAAAAGGCCAAGGGCGCTCATCAGTTCACCTCCAGTTTCTGGCACTTGTGATCCAGGGTGCGCTTGGGAATATTCAGACTCTCGGCCACCAGCATGCGATTGCCCTGGAAGTAGCGCAGACGCGCCTCGATGACGGAAGCCTCGTACTGCTGCATGGCCCGGCGCAGATCCCGAATGTGGTTGTAATCATCCATGGAACCGGGCAACTCGACGCAGACCCGCTCGCGCAGCTCGGGGGGCAGCGCTTCCAGTACCACCTCTTCCCCCTGACGGGTGTGGGCACAGGCGACCTCCAGCAGATTACGCAGCTCGCGCACATTGCCGGGAAAGTCATAACTTTGCAGTTGCTTCAAGAACTTGCGCTGCAGCCCCGCCAGGGTCTTGCCATCCTGGGCGGCAAACTGGGCCATGAAGTGCTGGCACAGCAGGGGGATGTCATCCATGTGTTCCCGCAGGGGGGCGATGAGCAGCAGACACTGGCAGAGGCGGTGATAGAGATCGGCCCGGAACTGCCCCTCCTCCACATGGCGGGTGAGCGGCTGATGGGTCGCGGCGATGAGGCGAAAATCGGAGTGGCACTCCTGCTCGGCCCCGAGCGGCCGGTAACTGCGAGTCTCAAGCACCCGCAGCAGCTTGGCCTGCATGGCGGCGGGCATGTCGCCCACTTCATCCAGAAACAGGGTGCCGCCGTTGGCCTGGGCCACCAGCCCTGTCTTGTTAGACAGCGCGCCGGAGAAGGCCCCCTTCTGGTAACCGAACAGCTCGCTCTCGATGAGGTTCTCCGGAATGGCGGCGCAGTTGATGGCCACGAACGGCTTGGCGGCGCGATCCGAGCACTGGTGCACCAGCCGGGCGACCACCTCCTTGCCGCTGCCGGTCTCCCCCTGAATGAGCACGGTCAGCTTGTGCCGGCCCGCCAGGCTTATCTGCTCGCGCAGCCCGCGGATCACCGCCGACTGGCCGATCAATTGATCGCCCAGCAGCTTCTCATACTGGCGCTGGCGCTCTCCCTCCCCCTTCATCTGGCGCAAGGAGTCGCGCAGCACGCTCTGATCCCGGCGGCTAAGCCCCAGATCACGGATAAGGGTGAGCTGGTTGCAGAACACCTGTGACAACTGGGCAAGCTCAGGGCGGGCCGCCCACTCTTGCAGCACCTCACCGCTGTCCATCATGGCCAGCACGGCGAACGGCTTGCCGTTGCCATCATTGAGGGGAAAGGCATGCAGGCCGCACTGCTGGCCCAGATTGGCCAGCAGGGTGCGAAACGCGGCGTGTTCGATGCGGGCGCCGCCGTGCAGGGAGTCCCAAGTACGGGACTGGGCCTTGTGCAGCACATAGGCGAGCGGATGGGAAAAGTCATCCACCGCCAGCGCCAGCGACACCGCCTGCCCCTTGACCCAGCCGCTGCATTCGAGCTGACGGCCGCTCACATCCAGCATGCCCAGCAGTATCCCCTTGGGCTGAAAGCTGGCATTGAGGGTCGAGCTCCACCAATGACACAGGTGCTGCTCATCGCGCTGCTGGGTCAAGGCAAGGGCAAATGCGAGGGCTTGTTCCATGTTCAGCCCTCCACCTCGGCCACGAACTGGCGCTCGCTCACAGAGAAACGCACCCGCTTGATGGGCTCACCGGCCGAGAGGCGCTGCAGCAGTTGCAGGGAGACAGGCGGCAGCAGGGCACCGTCAATGACGGATTCCAGCATGCGGGCCCCGTTCTCGCTGCGATTGGCGCGGCGCAGTATCTCCTCCGCCACCTCGTCCTCCAGCACTACCTCGGCACCGAAACGCTCCTTGAGCAGCTTGACCAGTCGGTTGAGTTTGCCACCCACGATCTGCACTAGCGTGTCGTGACCCAGCGGTAGATAAGGGATCACTTCCATCCGTGCCAGCAGGGCCGGCTTGAAGAAGGCGGCCAGCTCCGGATACAGCGCATTGAGCAGATCGTCGGGCTGCTCGGCGTAATCGACTATGGTCTGGAAGCCGAGGTTGGAGGTGAGGAAGAAAACCACGTTCTTGCAGTCGATGATGCGCCCTTCCCCGTCGGCCAGCTCGCCCTTGTCGAACGCTTGATAGAAGAGGTTGAGCACGTCCGGATGGGCTTTTTCCACCTCGTCCAGCAGCACCACCGAATAGGGTTTCTGACGAATGGCTTCGGTCAGCACGCCCCCTTCGCCAAAGCCGACATAGCCGGGAGGCGAGCCGATCAGGCGGGAGACTGTGTGTTTTTCCTGATACTCGGACATGTTGATGGTGGTCAGATACTGGCGACCGCCAAACATCAGCTCGGCAATCTGCAACACAGTTTCAGTCTTGCCGACCCCGCTTGGCCCCACCAGCAGGAAGGCCCCCAGCGGACGGCCCGGGCGGCGCAAGTCGGCGCGGGCGGTCAGCAGGTGTTTGTGCAGATGGGCCACCGCCACATCCAGCCCCTTGATAAGCTCGCCCAAGTACTCCGGCAGCCGGGTTACCACATCCAGCTCCCCTTGCGAGATGCGATTGAGCGGCACCCCGGTCCACTCGGCGATCACGGCCGCCACCTGGGTTTTGTCGACATGGGCCGAGACCAGCACCTCACCCTGTTGCAGCTCGGCCAGCTCGCGCTCGAGCCCGGCAAGCTGCTCGGCAGCCGCTTGCGGATCCAGAGGCGCATCAGCGAGATCCAGCGCCTCTCTGGTCAGCATCTCATCCTGCTGATCGGCGAGCAGGGCGGCGCGCAGTTCAACAATCTGATGCACCAGCCCCTGTTGTTGCTGCCACTTGGCTTCCTGCTCGCGCAGGGCATCACGGCTGGTCTGCTGGGCAGACTGCAGCTCGGCCAGTCGCTCTGTGTTGTCACCCAGCCCGATCAGACTCTGGCGCTCCAGCTGGCGGATCTCCAGCTCACGCTGACGCAATGCGTTTTGCAGATGGCTGACGGCACGCGGCGGCGTAGTCAGGTTGATGGCCACCCGGGCACAGGCGGTATCGAGCACGTCGATCGCCTTGTCCGGCAACTGACGACCTGAAATATAACGGGCGGAAAGCTGGGTAGCGGCTTGCAGCGCCTCTTCGTCGATCAGCACACCATGGGCCTTTTCGTAGATGCTGCGCAGGCCGCGCAGGATCACGGTAGCCTCATCGGCATTGGGCTCGCCCACCTTCACCAGCTGGAAGCGGCGCGAGAGGGCGGCATCTTTCTCCACGTATTTCTTGTACTCACCCCAGGTGGTGGCGGCTATGGTACGCAGCTCGCCCCGGGCCAGCGCCGGCTTGATGAGGTTGGAGACATCCAGCCCACCGGCCTGATTGCCAGCCCCGATCAGGGTGTGGGCCTCATCGATAAAGAGGATGACAGGACGCACCGCCTCCTTGACCTCCTGCATTACCCCCTTGAAGCGCTTCTCGAACTCTCCCTTGACCGACGCACCGGCCTGCATGGCACCAAGGTCGAGCGTCATCAGCTCCACCTCGCGCAATTTTTCAGGCACCTGATCCGCCACGATGCGCAGGGCCAGCCCCTCGATCAGGGCGCTCTTGCCCACCCCGGCCTCCCCCACGACGATGGGGTTGTTTTTGCGACGCCGAGAGAGGATGTCGATCATCAGATCGATCTCGTGATCCCGGCAAAGCACGGGATCCAGGCTGCCCTGGCGTGCCTGCTCGGTCACGTTGATGGTAAAGCGGGCCAGCAGGCTGGCATCGGCTGGCAGGGCTGCCTGAGTCGAGGTGCCGTTTGTAGAAACAGTAACTTGGGTCTCGGCGGACTCTTTCACCCACTCATCAAACTGCTGTCGCAACAGCTCGCGGTTGACGTTGGCCAAGAGGCGCGTCACAGAGCCTGGCAGGTAACGCTGGGGGGTCATCAAGAGCACCAGCAGCATGACGCCACTGCGCAATTGGGCGTGCTGCAGCTCGGCGGAAGCCAGCAGCCAGCTGTCTTGCAACCACTCCACCAGGAGCGGCGAGAAGGAGGGGTAACCCTGGGCATAACCACTGTCTGCACCAGCAGGCTGGAGCAGGGTTTTGAGCTCGTCGACCCCGACGTCGGCCCGCTTGAGGATCTGGCGTACATCAGACAAGGGGGTATCCAGCATCTTGAGCAGCAGGTGCTCGATGCGGATCTCCGCCCCCTGATGGTTGACGCAGAGGGCCGCAGCCTCCTCCAGCATATGACGACAGATGGGGTTGAGTCTTTCCACCAGTACGGGTAGCTCTATACGAATCAAGGCGTGCTCTCCTCAGAATAATTATTTTAATAATTCGCCCAGTTGACGCAGTACGTCCTGGGTCTGGTTATTGAGTTGGTGATGATAGAGACCAAAGATAATGGCCAGGATCAGCGCGCCTCCCATGAACAGGCTGCGCAGGGAAATCTGCTTGCGCAGTCTGTAACGGGAAGCCTGACGACCGAGGTCGAGGTGAAAGACGCTGGGGGCTTCACCGCTTGTCTCGGGGGCCAGCTGCTTGTGCAACTGTTTGACGATACGCTCGAACTCGTCCCGCCCCTTGCTCATCACCTTGTAGCGCCCCTCGAAACCGAGACACAGGCACAGATAGATGAACTCCAGGATGTCGCGATAACGCACCGGGTCTTCCTGCAGACGGGCGAGCAGCACGAACACCTTCTCCCCGCCCCAGGTCTCGTTGTGGAAACGGGTCAGCAAGGAGTGTTCCGACCATTCGCTCTGGCTACCCCAGTCGCGACCCATGACGGCCTCGTCGATGAAGGTGCAGAGGATGTAGCGAAACGACAACACCACACCGTTCTCGTAACCCTGAGCCATCAGCTCCTGCTCTATGGCCTGGATCTCGGTCACCACCCGCTGATAGAGCTCCGGCACCCGGTCGTAGCTCGACAGCAGGCGCACCCGCTGTACCAGCCCCAGCAAGGGGGTCACCGCATCAATCATGGGGTTGATGCTCTGGCCGCGCAGGCGGAACCAGTAGTCCGAGTCCATGTCCAGCTGCTCGGCATGATCGAACAGCAGATCGCTGAGTTGCTCGTTCTTGATAATGTCCGTGGTCATCTCTGCTTGTTTCCTTGATGCGATCACTGGCTGCGAATGGCCCAAAGCTGCATGTCGAGCTCGGGGAAATCACCGGCAATGTGGAAGGCGAGCGTGTTGCTGACCGCCAGCATCTGCCAGGCCGGGCTTTGCCGATCGAGCTGGAAGTAGCTGTAACCGGCGTGATAGGGCAGCTGGCGCGGCGCCACCGGCAGCGGCAACAACGGAATGCCGGGCAGTTGCAGGCTGATGAGCTCGCGGATCTTGTCGCTGGACGCCACCTTGGTCTGTTGCAGCAGTTGCTTGCGCAGCTGCTCCTGGGGCATGCGGGCACGCACCGCCAGCACGAAGTCGGCGCTTTGCATCAGCTCGCTCTCGTTGACCATGGCCACCATGACGCCGTACTGGTGCTTGCGCAGCTGGATGGAGACAGCCCGCGGCGACAGCACTGTGCTCAGTGCCTGACGCAGGGCCAGCATCACAGGCTCGAAACTCACCTGCTGATCGTCGTGACGATAGGCAGGAAACTCGGGCGGCAGACGGGACTCATCGGTGAAGGTCATCAGCTCGCCACAGATCTGCACCAGGGCCTCGTGCAACCGTTCCGGATGCAGGGTGCCAAGACGCGCCAGATGTGAAAGCTGGGGCTGAGCGCGGTTGAGCAGTTGCAACATCATGAACTCGGCCACATCGGCGACCCCCTGCTGACCCGGCGCGGCGATACGCTGGGAGAGGCTGCGAGCCCGCTCGGCCACCAGCCCGGCCGACTCGCCGAGGAAGCGCTTGAGGGTTGGAATGGCAGAGACGCTGATGCTGCAGGGCATGAAGTTGGGATCCAGCACCAGACCACCGTCCGGACGCTTGTCCAGAATGCGAGCGATGGCGAGCGAGGCGTAGGCGCTGCGATCTTCGCGCTCCAGCATCAGCCGCAGGCTGACTCGCCCCACTTCCAGGGAGACAACATCTCCTCCTTCGCTGTGCAGATCGCGCACATCGTGGCGATGGGCCTGCAAGCGGGTCGCGACCTGACCGCCCTGATTGACTTCGTTGACCCCGTTCACCGAGAGCGGCAATGCCAGGTAAACCTTCTGGTTGGCGACCGAAGCGTCGGTAATTTCCAGGGGCGCCGGCAGCACATCGTCATTGGGAATATTGAAGACGGTGCCATCGGGCAGTATGCCGGTGGCACCTACCAGGGCGATACGGCCAAACCCCAGGTAGTCCTCGTTGATGGCCAGCGACTGCAAGCCATAGAAATAGTCGCTGAGCGCACTCAGTCTGGCGTGCAGCGCATACTCTGAATGTCTTTGTTGTTGCTGGAAGTGCTGGGGCTTGATGAAGAGCCCCTCACGCCAGATAACCCGATTTCGACTCGACATGGTTATTCTTCTTCTTTTTGCAGTTCTACTTCATCCAGACGCAGATGAACCAGGATTTGATAGGCTCGCCCCATGCTCTTCACCTTGATGACCTTGCGCCACTCGGCGCTGTCCGGATCGGCATAACGGGCAATCACGCCGATGTAGCGGGTCTTCTCATCGAGCTTGATGGGCGGCAGATACTTGAACTGGCCCGGCAGCAGTGTGTAGTCCTGATGATCCAGGTAGTTCTTGCCAAGGGCCTTCTCCACATCCTCGGTCACCTGGTCGTAATCAGTGGCAAGCAGCTTGGAGTCTTCGGCCAGCAACACCACCTGGAACTCGATGGGTGCCGCCTCCCCGCTCTCGTTGGGATTGACATCCCGCTCGGCCAGCAGGCTCAGCCCCAGGGTGGTGGCTTGTTCATCATTGCTGCCCACCTGGATATCCGGGTCCATGGCCACATCGGCCATCTTGCCCATGGTGGTACAGCCTGCCAGGGCCAGCAGACAGGCCCCCAGCATCAGCGCACGTATCATCAAATCAGTCCCTGTTGCTGACGCACGGCTTGGTCGTATGCCTGGGCATAGACCTGATGGAACAGCTTGTCGAACCCCTGCTGACGGGCAGAAGTGAGCTCGCGGTAGTAGTGCTGGTACATGTTCCAGGCCCAGCCTTCGTCGGCTACACCGGGGGCGCCGGTACGGCGGTAGTGCTCGAAACGGCCAATCAGTGCCTCTGGCGAGAAGGCTTGCAATATGCTGTCCAGCGCCGCGCCAATGGCCTGCTGGTTCGCCACATGATGAATGCGCACATTGCGCAGGCTCTCGGCCACGGCCGCCGGTGCCGTCAGGTGCACCGGACTCTTCTGCTCGGCAAACATCACCGCCAGGGTCTCGTCATAGTCGAGGCCAAGGCGCAGCGGGTTGTCTTCGATGGGACGCAGGTGCTTGTCTGCCAGCGCCGCCTGTTCGGTTTGCAACTGCAGCAGTCCTTCCACCATGGCGCGCACCGTTTTGCCCATCTCTTCGAGCATGTCGTGAGCCTGCTGGGTATCCTGCAACTGCAGGGACTGACCCAGGCCGCGCATCAAGGGGGTCAGCGCCACGTGATCCACCCCCTCCAGCGGAGGGTGGTAGTCGGGGTGATTCTCTATGGTGGGCATATCCAGAAATTCTTGGTTCATGGTGTTCTCGACAGCAGAAAAAGGGGCGAGGGATACGGCATCCATATCCGGTTGTGAACGCAGTGGTGACGGCTGGCGAGGATCCACCAGCGGGGTCAGCACCGAGCGTTCATGTTGCAGTGCCACGGCGAGGGCGCGTGGATCCTCCATGGCTTGACTGGTCTCCTCCCCGGCAAGCCACTCATCGAGCTGCTCGGAGGGCCGGTTGCCCAGCACCTGATGCAAGTTCTGCTCGGGGGAGATGGCCCCCAGATAGGCGCGCATCCGGAACGGACCGACGATCAGTTCGTCACCCTGCTCAAGGTGTACCTTGCGGGCCCGCCCTATGGGCGAGGTCGCGCCGTTGATGTAGGTCTGACCGCTCAGATCGCACAGGCAGAAACGGCCATCGTTCAACTCGATCCGGGCGTGGGCTGGCATGACCGAGCCCAACCTGTCACGCAATTGCCAATCATCCTGCTCTGAGGCACCCAGAGTGCCCCCCATCTCGTCGAAGCGGTACTGCACCTGCTGGCTGCCATCGAGCTGTTCGCTGTTGAGCACCACCAGGGAAAGTTGCTGATTAAAATCGTCCACATTCACTCCTGCACTGATTCCTACACCGAATTTCCTGCGTTTATTCCTGTACACAGATAGTCACAAACGGGTCGCTCGGCGGTTGGCCGAGAAAGGTACTCCACCCCAGGCGCGCGCTCTGCTCTTCCCCCAATCGCAACCCCCTGGCCTGCTCCTGGCCAAAGCCGAGTCGCAGATCCCAGGCCAATTGGTCGCGCAGGATGAAGGAGACAAAGGTCACCAGCGCATGGAAGTGTTCCCCGTTCGGGAGAAAACCGAGAAACTGGCCAAAACTCAGGTCATTGATCTTCAATAAAAACTTGCCCGCACAATCGTTCACCTTGTCACCGATGACGAAGTCGCCGCCCAACGTGGCGCAAGCACCGCCCAGCCGGTTTTGCTGATCCTGATGGATGGGTACCTTGCGCCACTGCCAGGCACTCACTTCCACATCCGCCAGATCGAAACAGTGCGCCACCAGACCGGCCACCACCTCGGGCGAGCGGCTGGGGCTGGGGCTGGCCAACATGCCTGCATAAGAGAGCATCTTGGCGCGATTGACCGGCAGGCTCTGGCAGACGGCATCATTGCCCAGCCCCACCAGGGCAAACATCAGGCGGGAGAAACCATCCTCGCCGTTGTCCTGAAAGCGCACGTGATAGCGATACTTGCGCCAGATCCTGTGCAGCAGCGTCAGCAGGCGGTGGTGAAAGAAGTCCAGAAACAACCCTAGCTTCTGCTCCCCTTGCGCGTACTCCCACGCCAACGAATCCAGGTAATAACCTGGCATGGGTGACTGGCTGCCGTGCAAACCCAGAAACGCCACTTCAAGCTCATGGCGACCCTTGCCATCGCGACCCACCTGCAATACATCACTGGTGGGAAAACCCAGAGACGCGGTCGCCTTGAAGCGGATATTTTCGTCACTCGGCAAATGGTCGAGGCCGCGCTCCTGATCGGCACCGTCCAGCCGGTTGAGCAGTTCAACCAGCTGGAAGAAATTGAAACGGGGCGCGTCCCTGGTGGAGGTCACATCAGGGAGTGCTGACCGATCTGGACTGGCCATTGATAGCGCTCCTTGTTGTCGAGATTGACCACCTCCAGCAGGTGGAAGGCATTGACGCTGGCATACAGGGAGAAAAAGTGAGCCAGCACGGTGCTGAAGAGATAAAGCTCCCCTTCGCTGCCAAAGGCGGATTGGCGAATGGAGAGTACCGACTTGAGCCCGCGCACCGGCATGCCGCGCACCAGCCTGTCCACCGGTTTGGTCTCGATCTCCTCAATCCCCGCCAGTCGCTTGCGCGATGCCTGTTCTGCCTGCTTGTCATGGAGTGCGGGGAAGTCATAGGTGCGCAGCACTTGCACCAGGGCATCCCGACGCAGCAGAGAGACATAGTTGAGCGACAGATTGGAGATGAGGGTCCAGTGCAGACTGCCATCCAGCGCCGGACGCAGCGGCCGGGTCGGCCGGATCAGGTTGCGAAAGGTGGCAAAGGAAGGCGAGCTGCCGGTGGGCACACAAATGCTGCCAGCCTTGAGACGGGCAGCTCGGGAGCGGTTGGTGCACGTCAGCGTGACCGAAATGGATTCGTCCAGCTCGACCGTGGTGGTCTCATCCCCGCGTACAAACGAGAGGTTGTGCTCGAAGCCATCCCCGCTGACCGACTCTTTGACCCGCACCCGGTAATAGAGTGCCAACCTGTGCTTGGCCCGTTCGATCTGGTGCTGAAAACTTTCAAACGGCTGGTAGATACGCGGCGTACCGCGGGAGCGACCCAGGTTGCCTTCCACCCAGCCCTCGACCTGATCCACCGAGAAGATTTCGAAACTGTCCGCATGGCGATAACTCGCCTTGAGAGGATATTCCGCCTGACGGCCATTGAGGTTGACCGGCTCACTGTCGTGCTGGAACAGGTTGATGGCCGGCACACAGTTGAGCATGAAGGAGTCGGGCCGGATCTTGAGCTCCGCAGGCAAGGGCCTGTCGAAACAGAAATGGAGCTTGAATTCGCTCACCGGCAAGGGTTGCTTCGGCCAGTCGCCGCCCGAGAGTTCAAAGAAGAGGAAGCTTTCCGGGAAGCAGAAATACTCCTGCAAGATCCGGTAGCCGGAATAGACATTGTTCGGATAGGGCAGGAGCGCGTCGTCGCGCTCGAAACCGACCGATTTCAGGGCCTTGGCTTCCTGGCGAAAGCGCTTGCCATCGATCTCCAGCTCTATGTGGGAGAGCTGGTTGGCGAGCCAGAAATAGAGCTCATAGGCGGTATAGCTATCGCCACCGAGGAAGAAACGCAGCTTGTCCAGCTGCAACTCGCAGAGCGGCAAGGGAGCATGCAGGGCAATATCCAGCGAGATGGTGGAGAGATCGTTACCACTTTGCGCCGAGATATGGCGGATATCTGCCGGATAGACCCAGGCATCGTGACAGGTCTGAAAGTGACAGGTCACCTCGTCGATGGGCAGGCTGTCGAGCTGACACCCCTGCTTGACCAGCGCCGGTTGAGCGATGGCACCCGGAATAACCGAAAACTGCATTATGGTCATGCTGGGTACGGGGCGCAGATAGTTGGGCCAGAGCATATTGAGCAGACCATGGGTCAGCTCGGGAAACTCATCCTCGATCTTGGCGCGCAGATTGCCGGTGAGAAACGCGAAGCCTTCCAGCAGGCGCTCCACATCCGGATCGGTATTTTGCTCCGACAGGAAACGGGTGAGCTCGGGATAGGTATCGGCAAATTCGCGCCCTTGCAGGCGCAAAAAAGCCAATTCATCCCTGAAGTAATGTTCCAGCGACATTGATCAGACCATGCGGTAGTGACGGTGACTGTCCATATGGACGTTGAACGAGGTGACCTGCTCGATATGCTCCAGCCTCACGTGGGCCGTCACCTGAAACGACATCTCAAGCGGACTCGCCTGATAGTCGGGTGACGGTACATCCACATGAATGATCCGAGGTTCATAACGACGGATGCACTGCCGGATCGCCTCACGGATCCGCCCCTTGATATCCGCACTGCCCTGAGTAGCATCATTGAGATCGATGACGCCAAGATCAGGGGCACTGCGGCAATTACCGGGACGGGTATTGAGAATCTGGTCAAGCTGCCGTTTGACAGAATCGACCAGTTCATCAACTTCCGAACAGGGGGAAGAGCTCAGCCCCTCCCCCCGGATACGATCAAACAGACTGGCCGCATTTCCTCTATCCCAGGAAGAGAGATACGGCATCGGGCATTATTCCTTGTCCAGTCGACCTACCAGAGACAACTCGAAGCTGGCTCCCATGTACTTGAAGTGCGGACGCACAGCCATGGCAACCTGGTACCAACCCGGCTCCCCTTCCACGTCCAGCACCTTGATCTGGGCGGCGCGCAATGGGCGACGGCTGCGAACGTCTGCCGGCGGATTCTCTTGGTCAGCAACGTACTGCTTGATCCAGCCGTTCAGTTCACGCTCAAGATCCTGACGCTCCTTCCTGGAGCCGATCTGCTCGCGCTGCAGCACTTTGATGTAGTGCGCAAGGCGGTTGATGATGAACATGTAGGGCAGCTGGGTACCCAGCTTGTAGTTGGTCTCCGCCTCTTTGCCTTCCTTGGTATTGGGGAACACCTTGGGTTTTTGCACCGAGTTGGCGGAGAAGAAGGCTGCATTGTCGCTGTCTTTACGCATGGTCAGGGTAATGAAGCCCTCTTCTGACAGCTCATATTCGCGACGGTCGGTGATGAGCACTTCGGTCGGTATCTTGGCCTGCAGCTGCCCCATGGCCTCGTAGACATGTACCGGCAGATCGTAGATGGCACCACCGCTCTGCGGACCGATAATATTCGGGCACCAGCGATACTTGGCAAAGCTGTCAGTCAGGGAGGTACCCATCAGATACGCGGTATTACCCCACAGGTAGTGGTCGTGATCCGAGCTGATGTCTTCCTGAGTAGTTGAAGCCTTTGATGGGATTCTCGGTTGGATCATATGGCAGACGGGCCAAGAAACGCGGTGCGGTCAGCCCCAGATAGCGAGCATCTTCCGATTCACGCAGCGAACGCCACTTGGTGTAGGACGGCCCTTCGAACACCGACTTGAGATCCTTGATGGACGGCAGGTCGGTAAAGCTGTCGACCCCAAAGAAGGCCGGTGCAACAGAGGAGATGAAAGGAGCGGGGGCCATTGCCCCCACTGCACTGACATACTGCATCAACTTGATGTCGGGTGAGCTGTGGGTAAAGGCATAATCACCGATCACGGCACCGACGGGCTGGCCACCGAACTGGCCATAACCAGTGGAATATACGTGCTTGTAGAGGCCGGACTGGGTGATCTCGGGGGAGAACTCGAAATCTTCCAGCAACTCTTCCTTGGTCGCATGCAGTACCTGGATCTTGATGTTTTCACGAAAATCGGTGCGATCCACCAGCAACTTGAGTGAACGCCAGGAAGATTCCATCTCCTGCAATTCTTTGGCGTGCAGGATGACGTCCATTTGTTTGCTCAGCTTCTTGTCGAGTTCGACAATCATGCTATCTACCAGCGCCTTATTGACCGGCTCCGCACTGGTTCCGTTGTCCAAAATGTTGGCAATAAGGGCGGCAACGCCTTGCTTGGCAACACTGTAACCCTCATCGACCGGGCTGATACGGGCCTGTGCCATGATTTCGTCCAGCAAGGACGAGGAGGCTACACTCGCCCCCGCTTGAACCTGTTCTTCGACCAAAGACATGTTTTTTCCTTTCTCGTCAATCAATCCAACCTACCGATCACTCGGCAGGCTTAATCAAATCCAGCTCCTTGAGCAGTTGCTCACGAGCCTCATCACTGGACAGCAGGTCCTGCAAACGATTGCGGAAGGAGGGAATATTTCCCAGCGGTCCCTTCAGGGCAACCAAGGCCTCACGCAGTTCCAGCAGCTTGCGCAGCTCGGGTACCTGCTGGGCCACGCTGTCAGGTGTGAAGTCTTCCAGAGACTGGATCTTGATCGAAACCGGCATCTCGTCCTGGCTGTTCTCCTCCAGGCGATTGGGAACGGAAAACTTCAGTTCCAGTGCGGATTCTTTCATGACAGAAGAGAAATTATTCTTGTCGATGGAGACGGTCTGACGTTCCTCGATAGGCGTTTCTTCAGTACGCCCCTTCATATTTCCGACGACCATCATGGTCAACGGAAGCTCTATTTCCGCCTGCTGACCACCCGTTGCCGGTACATATTTGATATTGATACGTTCTTTGGGCGCAACAGTGGCACCATCAATTCCTTTTCCCATGCTCTAAATACCAAGTTAAGGGTCAACAAAGACCCTAAAGCTTATAGCCAACGCCCTTACCAGCAACTGTAAGAAATGACAGTTGACAGTACCATCGGGAGACCTGACGGAGAGTTCGTCAGCCGACGATGCACTTTTGATACATATAAAGCTAAAGCTCTAATAATCAAAAACGCAGTATGCATCTTGTTATCTATACAACCCGATCATGCCTCTACTCTTTGTCAGAGGTCATATTGGCTTAAGAGCCATTTTCGCCGCATGGTATATGCGAGCATTACAGCAAGTCAATCAACTCTTTATTGAAGACATATTGAAAAATAAAAAACAATTAAAAAACAATTAGTTGCACAGTAACGCTGACTGTTAACCACTCATAAAGATATATGTTTTATAAAGTAAGCTTAAAAATCAATCAAGTCACCCTCTACTATTTTCCGAAAAGACCATTTTATTATCACCTACCCTTGTCATTAACACATTAACGACAGAATCAGACGCATAAAAAGAAGAAATTGTGTAACAAAAAATGATATTTTGAACAAAAAAACTTCATCATATTGAAAAGTGTAGAGGTTAATGAACATTGACTTGTTGAAAACAATGTTAGCCGAAACCATGCCGCATACGTTGTTTGTTTATGCAAAAATGTATTATAAAATCATGGGGGATCTATTTCTTATTGTTAACTAACTCTCCAACACTATTAGTGTTACAAACCAGTACTGCGCCAGTTTCTGACCGGTACTCTTCTCTTTTTATGTCATCCCCCTTTTCCTGCTCGTAACGCAGCCAGACTTGGTACTGAGCGTCACGATTACCCTGCTCGGCCGTTTTTTCCAGCCATTTGATGGCCTCTGTATCGGCACCGGACTGCTTGGCATACCATTGCCCCAGGATCAGTTGCGCTTGGGCATGATCCTGTTTGGCCGCCTGTTCGAACCAATCGAGACACTCGCTGACCAATTTGCCTTTATAGTGGAGCTGGCAATCCATCCCCAGCTGATAACTGGCCTCACGATTACCCAGTTTGGCCGCACGTTGCCACCAGTCATTGGCCAACGTTGGGCTCTTCGGCTCACCCATACCAGCGACCCACCTGCAACGCCGCTTCACCACGAATATCGCTATCCGCCGCCAAGGGGCCAGATTGCTGCGCCGCCTGCTTCATCCAGCGTATCGCCTCGGGATAATCAGGCTTGGCCGCCAAACGCTTGGCCAGTTCATACTGGGCTTTGCCATGGCCCTGCTGGGCAGTTTTAGATAGCTCGGACTCAGTGACTGACGTAGTTGTGGTATAAACGGCATTGTTTCCCAAATCGATGCTGCTGAGTGGAACTAATTGAAGGGGCGGTGCTCTGATCTCCACCATCCCCTTCAAGTCTGCATCATGGGCAAGTCGCTTAACCCCATCACCAACTGGTCTCAATACAACAGGTCTCTCATTAACCGTGGCTCACTCACCTTCTGGATTGATGCCGAGGCCATGAACAACTGGTTTCACTATGACCATCACGGGCGACGGGGCCGCAGCCAGCTCTACACCGACCAGACCATCTCTACCTTCCTGATGCTCAGGGGGATTTTCAGCCTCACTCTGCGAGCGACTCAGGGCTACTCGACTCCTTGTTCAAGTTGATGAATGTGCCGCTGCGCTGTATGAACCGAACTATAGCTGTCAGCAAGCGAGTCCGCACGATGAAAGTGGCCTATCGGCAGCCCTCCAAGGGGTATATCACCGACATGGTTATCGATTCGACTGGTCTTCAGGTATTTGGTGAAGGCGAATGGAAACACGGCGCCGAAAAGCGGCAAGTGTGGCGCAAGTTGTATCTGGCGATGCCAGCACACTCTCTCCTCATCCGCCCGTCCGCTCGGTCTCTTACCTGCCGTAAGCCCATCGAAAGGGTTACAGCTGCAATAGTCCAGCGCCACGCACCAACGGAAAAACTGTTTCAGGGCAGCCAGATAATCGGTCTTAGTTTTGAAACTGGTGTCGCTCTTGCGCAGCAAGATGTTGCGGTACTCCTACGCCAAGGTTGGTGTCACCTCATCGGCTTTGACCCCTTTGGCCCAGGTGACGAAGGCGTTGATCCGAAGCTGGAGCTTGCCCACCGACTTGTGCTGGATCCCCTCACTGGTTTTAGTCTCGATGAATCTCGCCAGTGCGTGGGTGAGCGTGATCCCACTGCTGGGGCAAGCTGAAGCATCAACAGAAGGTTCACGAGGTGCGGAAGGTGTTTGAGGAAGGATGAACCCCGCTGCTTTGAAAGCGTCTAGATCGGCGCGGATCCAGCGATAGAAACTGCGGGGGCAGTATCGGCAGGGGTAGCCGCGATAAGTGCGCGAGTTCGAGCTGCCACAGCCAGATTTTGATCTACGGCGAGCTGACGATCTTTGGCGCAAAGGGAAGTACGGATAGCGAAGGGCAAGCCACGGTCACGTAATGACTTAGGCAGCGGGAGACGAGTGTAGTAGGTGCCGGAGGCATTTTTACTCAGATACATGATTGTTCCACCCAGTTGATCCAGGAAAAATCACGTAAGTCTAGAAATGAAAAAACCCGTTGAAAATCAACGGGTTATATTTGGCGGTGAGGGAGGGATTCGAACCCTCGATACGTTGCCGTATACACACTTTCCAGGCGTGCTCCTTCAGCCACTCGGACACCTCACCAAATTTTTACTTCTTTGAAGTGGCTTTCGGAGTACACTACGCATGCTTTCTTGCCGACTTCGTCGGTGGGCAGCCTTGCAGACACCGCACCAGAATTTCTCTCACATTTTCAGGTGCCTGAGTTACACCATCGCTTGCGGGCCATGCCGCAGCAACGGGGCGTAATCTAATGGATGCATTGTGTTGGGGTCAATGCAATTTTTGCGGTTTTCAATCTGTTTGCTCAAGAAACGAGCCAACTGCGCAAAATCTTTCCACCTCTGCATCCCATACCATCAACTGGCGGCCTGTTCGTGACTCTGCTCGCCTTTCAATGCCTCTTCCAGAGAGCCATAAAACTCCAACTGACCCGGCACAGGGCGCACTTTGGCACGCGCCAATGTCTTCAACGGCTGAAACTGCAACTCGGCTACCCGCAGCTCCACTCCGGCCTTGGTCATCTGCTTTTCAAACTGCAGGAAAGCAGAGAGTCCCCCGGCATCCAGGATGGAGACAGCCTCCATCTGCAATACCAGCAGCTTGTGCCCCTGAACCTGAGCCACCAGCTCGCCAAAGACACGCTCTGCTGCCGCAAAAAACAGCGGGCCGTTGATCTTGTAAAGCAAGGCATTCGCCGGTACTTCGTCGGCATAGCGCTTGTGATCGGCCAAATCGTGCAGCTTGGTCATCTTGGCAATTTCACGC
This sequence comes from Aeromonas salmonicida subsp. salmonicida, assembly GCF_001643305.1. Taxonomy (GTDB): domain Bacteria; phylum Pseudomonadota; class Gammaproteobacteria; order Enterobacterales; family Aeromonadaceae; genus Aeromonas; species Aeromonas salmonicida. The sequence goes on along the minus strand of NZ_LSGW01000095.1, from coordinate 2,976 downwards.
ATGAACAACAGCGACGCCAGGATCACCCCGAAGGTAATGGCAATGACCATGTCGAATATGACGGTCAGCGACAAACACACCACCAGCACCAACACATCGGATTTGGGGGCGCGGCGCACTAGCTCTACCACCTTGTGTGCCTCACTCATGTTCCAGGCCACGATCAGCAACAGCGCGGCCATGGCCGAGAGCGGCAACCAGGAGAGCCAGGGTGCCAGCACCAGAATGGCGGCCAGTACCACAAGCGCATGCACTATGCTGGAAACCGGCGAGGTGGCACCTGCCCGTACGTTGGCGGCGGAACGGGCAATGGCCGCCGTTGCCGTGATACCACCGAAGAAAGGCGCCAATATGTTGCCCAACCCCTGCCCCACCAGCTCGGCATTGGAGCTGTGTTTGCGACCCGTCATGCCATCGAGCACCACGGCGCAGAGCAGCGACTCAATGGCCCCCAGCATGGCCATGGAAAACGCAGCCGGCAGCAAGCGCTCGATGGCCGCCAGGTTCCATTCGACCAGTGAACCATCCGGCCCCGGCAGTGCCCAGGGCATTACCAGAGTCGGCGCTATGGGCGGGATCCCCATGCCTTGTGTCCCATCGGCCAGGGTATAACTGAACTTGCTGCCAATGGTGGCCACATCGACACCAAAGTAGTGCAGACCAAACCCCAGCCCCACACCCACCAGCACGGCGGGCAAGTGACCGGGCACCGGCAAGCGCAGCCGTGGCCAGAGCAATAACACGGCCAGGGTAGCAATCCCGACCAACGTGTCACCCCATTGCCAGCTTGGCAGGGCATGTACCAGCGCCTCTACTTTGCCTATGTAATTTTCCGGCATATCGGGCACCTGGAGCCCGAAGAAGTCCTTGATCTGCAAGGTGGCTATCACGATGGCGATCCCGCCGGTAAAACCTAGGGTCACTGACGGCGGAATGTATTCAATCAGGCGCCCAAGTCGGGCCATCCCCATGGCGACCAGAAAGAAGCCCGAGATCAGGGTCGCCATCAGCAGGCCACCGACCCCGAATTGCTGGGCCACCGGGTAGAGGATCACCACGAAGGCGGCGGTCGGCCCCGACACGGAGAAACGGGATCCACCGGTCACGGCAATGACGATACCTGCGATGATGGCGGTATAGAGACCATGTTGCGGTGGCACGCCGCTGGCAATCGCCAGTGCCATGGCCAGCGGAATGGCGATGATGCCGACCGTGACGCCGGCGATCAGGTCACGGCCAAAGCGAGGGATGCTATAGGGTTCATCAATACAGGATTGGCGTAAAGCAATGGCCAGCTTCACGCTTTGCAAGGGAGCTTGGTTGTGCATGTATGTCGTAATACCAGAAGAGGGAGATAAAGGCCGGATTGAACCGGCGCCCGATCATCATCAAGGGCCGGCAGAACTGTCGACACGGCGATGGTATCCGGGGCAACCATACTCCAGCCGAGGAAATATTTCGATGGGCAGGATCAATGAATGACCATTACACCGCAAAATAGCGGTTTGTTGCTGGCATATCGCCGATTTTTATCACCATTACGCAGATTTTTCACTTCGCCTGCTAACCAAATGCACACAACCCGCGACAGACATTTGTCTCCCATCAGGGCGGTTTATGAGGCATGGGTCCTCCCATTCACCCACCCCATTTTTATTGAACGGGCAGGGATGGTTGGCCATCACTGAGCATCCAGAACGCAATCGGCCACCAGCGCAAAAATTGATAACGTGGCCACCAGAGGCCAATCTCAAGCTGCTGATTGTGCTGAAAATAGTCCACAATGACCAAGTTTTGGACAAACAGGGCGAAATTCCATTTTTTGCGCCGGATCGCGGGTTGACACCCGGTCGACAGGCTATTAATATCCGCACCGTCTCAACGAGACAGGCAATTCCTCCTTAGTTCAGTCGGTAGAACGGCGGACTGTTAATCCGTATGTCACTGGTTCAAGTCCAGTAGGAGGAGCCAATTCCCTCGTAGTTCAGTCGGTAGAACGGCGGACTGTTAATCCGTATGTCACTGGTTCAAGTCCTGTCGAGGGAGCCAAATTTCAAAGCCCAGTCTCAGGACTGGGCTTTTTAATGTCTGTCGTTTGCTTGTTACCAGACGATCCAGTAAGCCCTCATTGCATGCCCCCACATTACTCTCGCAGTGAACAAGCAACACTACCTGTTTTCTCTCGACTCAAACCCGACTAACGCAGGCTCCGGTCCCTATCCGGTCAACTCAGCCGGTGAATAGGTCACGATCTAGCCCGAACCAGAAGTCATCCCCTTCCCTGACGCAAATACCTCCAGACACCCCCTCCGGTCACAGCTTCCGGTCTTTCTGCTGGGAGACCATGGGGATGCTCAGACCGGAACTGGTGGCACTGACGTAGAGATAACACAGATTGAAAGATGGAGACGCTCACCAGGGACGAGGGACGAGGAATGGTTCTTGGTGCAAACCGGAGCAAGTCTGGGGGATATCCGGTCGCTTGGGGCTGTGGCTGAGTTTGCCAGGAGTTGTGCAAAGTCACGTCGATGCCGACGAGGTGGCGGGGCATCACGCCGACGCGACCGTCGGCAACTTTCACAAGAAATATTTACCGCCCCTCTTGTCTTTGATGCTTGGCTTGTAAGCCTCAAAGGCATGGAGCTAATGTATGCCCTGCCTTGCGAGTAATAGAGCGTCTCGTGTGAGCGATCCAGTTTGACGAAATCTGCAATCGCTGTTTTGATACTCCGAAACTTGTGATTATTCCTTTATATTGTCCAATATTAGTTCAAACCTAAATAGCTGTTCCGAATAGTAGTTTACCGGAGGAAGGGAACTCAGTCCAGTTTGTGCGATCCCATTAGTCGCCAAACAAAACAAGCCACACCCAAAGGACTGAGTTGATGCCTACCCTCCCACCCCTGCCACGACCACAACTGCGCCGCATTCACAAAATCATCCATGCCACCCGTGATAAAGGACATGCTCGTCGCT
>NZ_LSGW01000094.1 GCF_001643305.1 Aeromonas salmonicida subsp. salmonicida | reverse complement strand
TTAGGATCAGTTATTTAGACAGAATTGAAACCGTTCTTACTGCCTCTGATTTTGAAGGCATGATGCCAGGTTATAATTCTCGTCGAACATCAATTATCAATCTTTTGCAGTTACTGGCATATGAATCGAAAGCCTTCGAGCGGTGTATCAGACTTCTCATTCAAGTAGCGGACTATGAAGAGGAAAGCAACGATAACAACTCGGTGAGAAATCAGATTATACAATTTTTCCAAGCATATCTGTCAGGTACACATGCTTCCTTATCGCAACGCATTTCAATCATGAATGAATATCTTACATCAGGCGTTGCTCGACGTAGATCGTTGGGTTTCAGGATGTTTTCGACCGCCTTAGAGGCTCATTGGACTTGCTTTGGAATGAATGAGTTTGGTGCTCGGCCAAGAGACAATGGATTTAACCCCAGTCAGGATGAATTGTCTGAGTGGCGCAAAGCTTTTATCGATATTGCAGTCAAACTGGGTACCTCCAGAGATCCAAATCTTGAAAGTTCTGTGCGGAAGGTCCTAGCGAATGCATTTCGAGATATGTGGGGTGAAGAAGCGATGAGAATCGTATTAGTCGATGCTGCGTACAAGTTACACGCTCATCACCCTTGGGGTGAAGGTTGGATTGCAATTCGTTCAACAATCTATTTGGACCATATCAAGCTAGAAGGTGAGAGTGATGTCGAACCTCTACCAGACAATCTTGCCGCATTGGAGAGGGCGCTGAGGCCCCAAGGTTTGGTTCCAAAAATCATGATTTATGTACTAAGTTCGGAACTTGATTCTTGTGTGCAAGAAACTGATTTTGAAAATAGTGACACCGATGTATTTCAAGAATCTGAGAATCAACTTGAAGCAAGGGCATTTAGGCTGGGTGAGGCGTTTGCTGCATCTGAATATGGGCTAAATGAGCTATGTCCTAAGCTGTTTTCCAACGATTGGCTGCCATACCGCATTTCATTCGGGAGAGGGTTGGCAAGAGGAGCACATGACTTACAAGTTGGTTGGCTACAACTTGTTGAACAACTCGAACAGCAGCCTGAAACTTGCAGGGATTTTGCTGTCTTTGGTGGTTTCATCGGAGAGGTTGAATTTATCAATCCACCGCTAGCTGAGGAGATGCTTGAGTATTGTGCCCAACATCCTGATCTTAGACGTGTGTTGGTAGGTCTACATTCTCAGCGGAAGTTCACAGAAACTGATCTAAACCGTTGTATGGTACTTCTGGATGATGTTGATATTCCTCTCAGCATGTATGGGCCAATCCTTTGGCAGGATAAGTATGCTCATTTGCCCAGAGAGCGCATTCTTGATCTTGCTCTGCAGCTTCTAAGTAAACCTAACGGTGATGATGTTGTTGTGCATGCTCTAAGCATTAGGTTACGTGGTAAAGAACGTGATAGGGATGTTCTCGGAACTGATCTTCGGCGGATAGGTCTAAGGGCTGCAATCCAGATTATTACAAGAGAACACCATAACTATAGTGGGTCTGTTGGTTATCGTATGGATCTAGTTATTCAGGCTGCATTGCGTTTTGATGGTAATGAGGCTGAAAAGCTGGAGTGGTTGGACACGATCTTTGCTGTTGTTGAGAAGCACCATGGCTACATTCATGCTTTCAACCGTGCCATTAATACAACAGCGGGATTGATGCCAGAAGCATTTCTCAATCGTATTTTGGAGGGAACGGAAGAACAGCAACGTAGGCGGTTGTTTTTTATCCACCATAGCGGATTGCGACAGTCTCCTCTCTCCAAGATCGATATGGATGTGTTGATTGAGTGGTGTCGTACCAAAAACGATCCTTATGTCTGGGGCATTGTTGCAGTGGGCGTGAGCCTTTGGACGGAAGGAGAAGATCTTGGTGGACTTACTATGTCGGCATCCTCGATCAGGTTGTTGGAGGCGTCCCCTGAACCTGAAATTGTTTTAGAGGCATTCGCCAAGCGTGCCTGTTCTGGCCGTGGAGCAAACATGATGCGACCCAAAGCAGATGCGATCAGAAAGTTGGTGCAACATGAGAGGGCTGATATAGCTGCGGCTGCTCAATTAGCGTCTGCAAAGCTCACTGAATGGATCAAAGATGAACAAGAGCGTGAACAGCGCGAGGATATGGATCACGAGCAGCGGTTTGAATAAAAACTGTCTGTTTCAAGTCCGTAGTGTGCAATGAAATTGCACCGCTAATTTTGCGCCTCATACCTTGCCCAAAAGCCGCTCAGCAAACGGCGCAATGCGCTTCGCTTATTGCACCCTACGTGTTTCATCAATTCGATGGGGCGGTGTTGCTGAACGCCATGCCCCGTCACCAAGGCAACAAAAGGGGCGATCTGCGCCCCGAATTCTCTATAATGCCCCCTTTTAAAACCGCCGGACTCAGGTCCGGCGCGCGCTGATGGCTGCGTTGCGCCGTCAGCGCGGTCATCAGGATTGAGAAACGGTTATGTATACTCTGGAACAGCTGCGCGCGGGTGAACTGTGCGGCGCCCGCCATCTGAAGCTTTGTGAAAATCTGACGGAGTTCCCACCCGAGATCCTGAGCCTCAAAGAGACGCTGGAGGTGCTGGATCTCACAGGCAATCAGCTAAGCGCGCTCCCTGACGAGCTGGCCGGATTTAGCAAACTGCGCATCATTTTCTGCTCAGAGAACCGCTTTACCGAGTTGCCCGAGGTGCTGGGACGCTGCCCGGCACTGACCATGGTGGGCTTCAAGGCAAACCGGATTGACACGGTTCCCGCCGCGTCGCTGCCTGCGGGGCTGCGCTGGCTGATCCTGACTGACAACGCCATCGCACAGTTGCCCGATGAGTTGGGTCAGTGCAGCCGCCTGCAAAAGCTGATGCTGGCGGGCAACCGCCTGCGCGAGCTGCCCGCCAGCCTTGCCAACTGCCGTAATCTGGAGCTGCTGCGTATCGCCGCCAACCGCATTGAGCGCTTCCCCGACTGGCTGCTCTCGCTGCCGCGTCTCGCCTGGCTCGCCTATTCCGGCAACCCCTTTAGCGAAGGCGAGGAGGCACGGACCATCGATGATGCTCATGTGGCTCATATCGCCACAGTGCCGTGGCGGGCGCTTGAGTTGGGCGAACTGCTGGGGCAGGGGGCCTCTGGGGTGATCCACAGTGCCACCCGCATCACTTGCGACGGATTGCAGGGTGACGGGCCGCGCTCGGTGGCGGTCAAGCTGTTCAAGGGGGCTGTGACCAGCGATGGCTTGCCTCACTGCGAGATGGCGGCGTCGCTGGCGGCCGGCACTCATCCCAACCTGATCAGGGTGTTGGGGAAGGTGGCGGATCACCCCTCCGGCATGCCGGCGCTGGTGATGGCGCTGATAGACCCAACGTTTGCCAATCTGGCCGGGCCGCCGAGCCTGGACTCCTGCACTCGCGACGTCTATCCCGCAGGGTTGTCGTTCCCCCCGGCTGCCGTGCTCGCCATGGCGCAGGGCATAGCGGCTGCCGCGGGGCATCTGCATGAGCGAGGCATCATGCACGGCGATCTCTATGGCCATAACATACTGCACTCCTTTCAAGGGAAGGGTCAGGTGCTGCTCGGCGATTTTGGTGCTGCCTCTTGCTACGACCGCACGGAATGCGTGCTGGCCGAGGGGCTGGAGCGGATAGAGGTGAGGGCCTTTGGTTGCCTGCTCGACGAGCTGTTGGCGCGCTGCCAGCCGCAGAGCGAGTCGCTGCAGGATCTCATTCTGCTGGCTCGGGCATGTCTCTGCGAGCAGGTGTCGCAGCGTCCCTCGTTTGCGCAGATCTCGGCCAGGATAACTGCGGTGGCGGCCATGATGGTCGCCGAGCCAGTCTGTGCCTGAGCCCGCGTGGCCAGTTGGCATGTCAGCGCACGTTATGTTGGTGAGGCAGCCGATCACCCATCACATATCCATGACATAAAGATGTCAGAAAAGGGGCCTGGCGGTCCTTTTTGGTTTTGCAATCGTTTGCCTGGCAAAAATTACCCGTCGGCTCGGCCCAGGGCTTGCGTGCGCCGGGTTAAGTTGTGATATTGAGGCATCTTCAGGTAACAGGGGTATTAGGATGGAAGCTGCGTTTTGGCATCAGCGTTGGGAAGAGAACCGGATTGGCTTTCATCAGGCAGACTTCAATCGCTGGCTGCAATCCTGGTGGTCTGCCCAGCAACAGGATGAACCCGTGCTGGTGCCCCTGTGCGGCAAGTCCCGTGACATGCTCTGGCTCAATGGCCTGGGGCACCCCATCGATGGTTTCGAGCTCTCTGCGCTCGCCATCGAACAGTTCTTCAGTGAAAACCAGCTTACCGATACCCTCAGCGAGCTAGGCCCTTATCAGTGCCATCAGCACGGCTCCTTGCGTATCCATCAGGGGGATTTTTTTGCCGCCCCCGAGCTGGGGCGTCGCTACCGGCTGGCTTATGACAGGGCTGCGCTGATCGCCTTGCCGACGGAGATGCGCCGCCAGTATGCGGAGCTGATGAGCCGCCTGATGGAAACCGGTGGTCAGATCCTGCTGGTGACGTTGGAGTATCAGCCGGAGCAGCAGAAACAGCCGCCCTTCTCGGTGGGGGAGATGGAAGTGCGCACCCTGTTCGAGCGCGATTTTCGGGTGGAAGTGCTGGGCCGTGCCGCAGAGGTGGATCACCCCAGGGTGCTTTCCGGTCAGCTCTCCTATTTTGATGAAGTGGCCTATCGCCTGATCCGCCGCGGCTGACAAGTGAAAGCGTGATCCAGGCCGACAAACCGGCAGGTCACTGACTCTTTGATACCTCCTTTGACATAGATCAACGTGACAAGGGAGGGGAGTGCCTAAGATGAGCCTGTTTCTCAATCACTGTTGATATTGGCAGGTGCGCTCTGGTTTGAACCATCCGGCCGACCATCAACGCAGTGTCTGATTTTCACGCTCATGTTCACTTTTGGCGGCTTTGGTCGCAATTGTTATGGTTTTTCCAGCCGACCTCAAGGGGTCGGCTTTTTATTGGGCGGGATTGGCTGATGGGCGGGAATGCCTGCTTCAGGCCTCGAAGGTGTTGGCGGCGAGCCTGAACGCCTTGGGGTCGTCGATAAACTGGCCCGTGATGCGTTCGTCATGCTCATGACCCTGACCATAACTGCAGAGGATCAGTCTGTCCGAGGTGCGTGAGCGCAGCTGTATGATGAAGCGCACCAGATCGGCACGGCTCAGTTTGCCCACCTCCTCGCACACCCTTTCCCGCTGATCAAACCCCAGATCCTTGTTGCCTATGCTGACCCAGAGCCGCTGGCCGCGACTGCGCAGGTTGGCATCCCGTTCGCTCAGCTGGGCTTGCAGGCCCACCTTGCTGTCTTGCCACTGTTGCTCGGTCAGCTCCAGCATGGCCAGCGGGAAGAGGTCGATGAACTCTTCCACCGCATCCAGCAGGTGCTGGGGCCCTGCCACTGGCGACTGGATATAGAAGATGAGGCCGGGGTGACGGTTGAGGGGCAGGTTGCCGGCACCCACCACGTACCCCAACTGCTGGCGCGTGCGCAGCTCGTGGAAGAAGGTGGACGACATTATGTGGTTTGCCAGGGTGAAGCAGGCGAGATCCCGCGCCCGGGTGGTGCGGGACTGGTAGTAGACCAGCAGCGCCGAATCTTCGTGCTCGCAGCCCTGCTCACGAATGAGGGTGCCCCTGTTTTGGATGGAGATGAGCGGGCGGCGGGTCTCGGCACTGGGCTGGCTGTGGGTGCCGAGGTGGCGCTCCAGCAGAGCGGCCAGTTCGAGCGCCTCGGCGGCATTCCAGTCACCGTGAACCAGCGCTTCTATGTGTACCTCCCCGAACAGCTGGGCGACAAACGCCGGCATCTCGCCAAGTTCCACGGTGCGTAGATGGCGCAGCAACTGCTCGAACGGCGGGTTGTTTGGTTGCAGCAAACTGGTGAGCTGGTTGAACAGCTGGGAGATGGGCCGCGCCTTGGACTGGTTGTCCCAGTTGCGGATGAGCTGCTCTTTTATCTCGGCGAAGCGGCCCGGATCCGGATAGCCCAGGGTGCGGTTGCCGAGGATCATGTCGAGCAGCAGGGGTTGCTTGTCCGCAAAGCCGCTCAGGTTGATGGTAAAGCCGCCCTGGTGGGCATAGATCTGGTAGCCCAGCCCTGCCAGCTCCGCCGGGTAGGTGAGGGCGTTGAGGTGATCCGTGAGCAGCTCTACCGCAAGCCGTGCCATGGCGATGTGGCGCGGGCTTTTGACCGCGTGCTCGCTGTCGATGGAGATGTAGAGATTGCCCTTGGGCACGCTGAACTGATGCTCGTGCAGATGCCAGAGCCGAAACCCGGGCCTGTCGATGATGCAGGCGGGCATGTCGGCCTGCAGTGCTGGCTGGCGCGGATCGAGCCGGTTGCTGATAAAGGGGTTTGGCAAGGGCAGGGTGAGGGCCGGATTAGGTTCGCTCTGCTGCCAGTGGATCTTTTCCGCCTCCGTGATGATGTCGACGCCATAGGGGGTCTGATACCAGCGGGCCAGGCGATCCGTGGCCAGCTCCGGCGCTGTGATGGTCATGCGCAGATTGTGTGGCGTGAGCTTGGCGAGCAGGCGGTGGATCAGCGCCTCGTCGTATTCGCGCATCATGTAATCGCCGTAGAGCAGATCCTCGGGCGTGTAGCTGAACAGGTTCAACACCAGCCCGGAGACGGTGTCGAGGGCCCGGCCCCGCTCCTGAAAGCGGAACGCCGACTTGAGTACGGTGCGCTTCTCTTCGTAGCGCCAGCTCTCCACCCCGCCGCGCTCGATGAGCTTCAGGTAGCCGAACAGGGCGGCCACTATCTCGTTGACGTGTTCGAGCCCAAGCGGCGTGAGGCCGAAACTCACCCCGAAATCTTTGAAGTTGGCGCCGCTGATGCCGCCCCCGGCGGAGAGCTGGTTGACCCAGCCTTTTGCTTTCAGCAGGGAGAGCAGACTGCCATCCCCTTCATAGCCGATGAGGTGGCTCAGGAAGGTGAGAGGTTTTTTGTCATAAAACTCATCCACATTGGGCAGCGGAAAGGTCAGCGCCAGCTTGCGGGTTTCCTTGACCGGATTGATGCGGATGCGGATGCCGAGATCGTCGAGGCGATAGAGGGGGGTCGTCAGGGTCGGTATTCCCAAATTGCGATTCAAAATGGGAGCGAAAAAGCGATCGCACCACTCAATCTGGGTCTCGATGGATTCAGGCGAGATCATCACCAGCGCCATGCGATCCGCGCTGTAGTGAGATTCGTAGAACCGGATGAGGTCGGCGCGCAGATCCCGACCGGGCAGATCCGCCAGGGTATCCAGGTTGCCGACCGAGAACTTGGAGAAAGGGTGGGCCGGGTTGACCGTCTCTTTATGTACCTGGTAGCTGCGGCGCACATCGTCCTGCAGCTTTAGGCGGTACTCGGAGTCGACCGCGTTGCGCTCTTTATCCACCCACTCGGGGGTGAAAGTGGGGCAGATGAAGAACTGGGAAAAACGGTCGAGACCGGCCTCGAAGAAGCCGGTGTCTATCTCGAAAAAGAAGTTGGTGAACTCGGTGCCGGTCCAGGCATTGTTGCTGCCGCCATGACGGCTCATAAATTGCTGGTACTCACCAGGCTTGGGATAAGTGCGGGTGCCAAGGAACAGCATATGCTCAAGGAAATGAGCCATCCCCTGCCGATCAGCCGGATCGTCGAAATGACCGGTGTTGACTGCCAGGGAAGCGGCAGATTTGTCGGTGTCGGGATCGCAGATCAACAAGACTCTGAGCCGGTTTGCCAGCTCCAGATAGTGGTATTGCCGATGGTCATTAGGGCTGGCATATGGGCTCATTGGCGCGTGACTCGTGTTGGATTTATTTGAATTTAAACATGATTATCGACCCCGCTATCCAGTGAGGCAAACCCTTTTCTGAGAGGTAGCGCAATTGTTTCCCCCGGCATGGCGGGGTAAGATCCCCCCGCTATCAAAACAGGCCCGTTGGGCGAGGTTGTAATGAAAATCTACATCATGCGTCATGGCCAGGCTGGCATGAATGCGAAAACAGATGAACAGCGTCCACTGACCGAGCAGGGAATTGAAGAGTCCATTCACATGGCCAGTTGGCTGGCGCCCCAACTGGACGGGGTGCTGGATTTGGTTGTCCACAGCAATTATCTGCGCGCCAGACAAACCTGGCAGAGTATATGCAGTGAATTGCCCAAGGCCACCAGGGTCGAAGAGAGCAAGGAGATCACTCCCTATGGAGATCCTGCTTTTGTCGCAAGCTATCTCACTGCGTTGGCGGCAACACATGAACAAATTTTGATGGTCAGCCACCTGCCACTGGTAGGTTATCTGGTGCAGAGCCTCTGCCCGGCGGCAGGTGCCCCCATGTTTGCCACGTCAGGCATGGCCTGTATCGAATGGCAAGATGGCAAGGGGGTATTGCTCTGGCTGGAAGGACCACATACAATACGTTAAAAGTTATAGATTGGTTTTTTGGGGAAGAGAGTTGCGATTTTTCCGGATTTTTATAAAGAATTTACGGAATTATTTCGCAGAAGCTGCTGTCATACGGATACAACTGCAAGAGGTTGCAAACGATGAGAGTGTTCAAGAAGTACCTGCCACTGATGGTGGCAAAACATGTCAAAACCTTCTTCAAGGGGCGGATTTATATCCATGGCAGGGGGCGTTTTGATTTCCAGTCAGGCTTGCTGATGATGCCAACACCAGCTGACATACCCCACCGCCAGACCGTGTTCGAGGTCAATGAGATGATCTCCAGACTGCACATGGATGCGGCATAAGTTCTGTGCCATCCCATCCAGCCGCTTCATGCCCGCCACTGTGCGGGCATGATTGTTTTCAGCCCTGATATGGCCGAATTGGCTCAGTTCGATCTCGGTTCAACGTCACCCGCATTCGCAATGCCGGGCTGTGCTTGCGAATCTTGTTTGCCCCCTTATACTCCCGCCTGAAATACCGGATCGTTTCTGTGCACAGCGTTATGCCTCTTGCCTTTTTGTTTCCCTTCTCCTGCATGGCCATCTGGTCTGGCAATGCCATTGTCAGCAAGCTGGCGGTTGGATTGCTTTCACCCGCGGCACTGGCCTGGTCGCGCTGGATGGTGGCCGCCATCATCTTGACGCCTTTCCTCGCACACAGGGCCTGGCGGGATCGGGCCAAACTGCGGGCCGGTTTCTATCAGCTGGCGGCGCTGGCCCTGCTCGGCATGGTGCTGAACCAGACCCTGGGGTACTACGCGGCGCAAACCCTGGGAGCCACGGAGATAGGTCTGATGATGGGGCTGACACCGCTGATGACGGTACTGCTCAGTATCTGGCTGCTGCGTGAGCGTCCCACCTGGGGGGCTCTGCTCGGTGGGCTTATCTCCATTCTGGGGCTGACCATCTTGCTGGGACAGGGGGATCCGTCCCGTCTGTTTACCCAGGGCATTCACATCGGCTCCGTCTATATGCTGCTCTCGGCGGGCACCTATGCCCTCTATAGCGTCCTGCTCAAAAAGTGGGATCTGGGGCTGGACAACTGGTCCATGCTCTACGGCCAGGTGCTGTGCAGCCTGCTGTTTCTCACCCCGTTCTACCTGCTGGTGGATGGGCAGTGGCCAGATGGCCGCGCGCTCTGGCTCATCCTGTATGCGGGGATCCCCACTTCGGCGCTGTCGCCTTGGCTCTGGATGCAGGGCATAGCCCTGCTGGGGGCAAGCCGCACCGCTATCTTCATGAATCTGCTGCCAGTGATGACGGCGGCACTGGCCATCAGCTGGCTGGGGGAAACGCTGACCAGCTATCACCTGATCGGTGGTGGCATGACCCCGCTTGGGGTCTTGCTGGCGCAACTGCTGGTGCAGCCTGTGCTACTGCGTCGTCGGGCCAGTGTGGCGCTGGCGAGCTGTCAGGAAGATTGAAAAAAGACCGCCTTCGAGGCGGTCTTTCTGTTTAGGAGGTCAGGGTGTTACTGCGCGGTGAGATAGAGGTCTTTCGAATAAACCACGTCTTGTGGGTTCTGATAGGGATAGCCCTTGATGTTGGGCTTGAGCAGCCGTGACTTGACATAGAAATAGACGGGGGCGATGGGGGCCTCTTGGTCGATCAGCGCCTCGGCCTCTTGATAGAGGCGGTTGCGCTCGGCCGGATCCTTGGAGTCATGAGCCTTCGCCAGCAGGGCATCATACTGCTTGTTGAACCACTTGCCGCTGTTGGCGCTGCTGCTGGAGGTCATGATGTCGAGGAAGGTCGAGGCATCGTTGTAATCCCCGTTCCACGAGTAGCGACTGACGGTAAAATCCCCCTCATTGAGTGCGGACACCATGGTCTTCCACTCCATGTTGTTGAGCTTGGCGGTAACCCCCAGGTTGCGTTTCCACATGGAGGAGATGGCCAGGGCTATCTTCTTGTGGCTCTCGTTGGTGTTGTAGAGGATGTCCACATCCAGCGGCTTGCCCGGGCCGTATCCGGCCTCGCTCAGCAATGCTTTCGCCTGTTTGACGCGCTCCTCCTTGCTCAGCAACTGGCTGGCAGGGCGCTTGAGCTCGAAGCCGTCGACGCTCGGCGGGGTCAGGCTGAAGGCGGAGAGCTGACCTTGTCCCAGGATCTTCTCGGTGATGGTGTCTCTGTCGATGGCAAGCGAGAGCGCCTTGCGCACCTTTGGATTGTCGAATGGTTTGCGCTGGGTATTGAACACATAGTAATAGGTGGCGAGCATGGGGGCGTTGACAAGCTCCTCCGGGCTTTGGGTCTTGAGCTGCTTGTACTGCTCCAGCGGATAGGGCGTGTAGTGCAGTTCCCCTGCGCGATAGCGGTTGTAGGCGGCGGTGTCAGAGACTATCTCCAGATAGAGCACCTTGTTGAGCACTGTGTTCTGGTTATCCCAGTAGAGGGGATTGCGCTCTGCGATGAGGCGCTCGTTGGGGGTCCACTCCTTGAGCATAAAAGCGCCGTTGGAGACGATGTTGCCCGGCTTGACCCACTCATGACCGAACTTCTCTATGGTCGCCTTGGGCGCGGGGAAGGTGGTGTAGTGGGAGAGCGTCTTCAGAAAGAAGGGCACAGGGTTGTTCAGGGTGATCTGCAGGGTGTGCGTATCGAGGGCCTTGATGCCGAGGGCATCCGGGCTTTTTTTACCCTGCACCACGTCGCTGGCGTTGGTGACGCCGGTCAGCTCGATGAACCAGGCATAGTTGGAGGCGTTTCTGGGATCCGCCGCCCGTTGCCAGCCATAGACATAATCCGCCGCCGTCACCGGCTCGCCGTTGGACCATTTGGCCTCGGGTCTCAGCTTGAAGGTGTAGACGGTGCCCGTGGTGTCGAGTTCATAGCCAAGCGCCCCGGCTGCTTGCAGCTTGCCGTCGCCATCCAGGGTATAAAGACCCTCGAACAGGTCGTTGACGATATCGCTGCCAGAGCTCTCTTCCACCATCTGGGGAGCGATGGAGGCGGGCTCTGAACCTATGTTGCGCACGAAGATTTGTTGATCGCCGGGTAGCAGCTGGGTGCCGGCAGGCACGTTAGCCGCCAGAGTCGGTAACGCGAACAGGGCGGCAACCGTGCCGGCAATGAGTGTCCTTTTCATTGAATATCCTTATGTTTTTTGCTTCCAAAGCCTGGTCAGTGTGCTGGATTGATCTGGAGATCTCAAGAGGTGGGCACCGGCCTTGCCATCAGCTACCCAGATAGGGGGGCCAAGTGGGCCGTTGCACCCATCATGGCTGCCTGTTCGTGATTTTTTGCTGCGAATTAACATGATAAAAGTCACCAATTGGCACTGGTTTTATGCCCTTTTGATGGGGTGGTGAGGCGTAAATCGCACGTTTATCCAGCGGCTTAATTCGCTGCAAAAACAAAAAACAGGCGTTACATTAGGTTACAAAACAAGGCTGCCGAGGATCGGCACTTTTTTTGTCGACGCGTGCAAACGTTTTCAAAGCCAACGGAAACGCTCTTAAAGGAACAATAATGCGAAACATGATCACCATGGGCGAGTTCATCGTCAAAAAGCAGGCGGATTATCCCACCGCGACCGGCGAGCTGACCTCACTGCTCAGTTCCATCCGTCTGGCCGCCAAGGTGGTGAACCGGGAGATCAACAAAGCGGGGCTGGCAGACATCATCGGCTCCATGGGTGCTGAAAACGTGCAGGGCGAGGTGCAGCAGAAGCTGGATGTGTATGCCAATGAGCGCTTTAAAGCCGCGCTGGAAGCCCGTGGTGAAGTGTGCGGTATTGCATCCGAAGAAGAAGAGGACTTCGTCTCCTTTGATTCCGAGCTCTCCCGTCACTCCAAATACGTGGTGCTGATCGATCCCCTCGACGGCTCTTCCAACATTGATGTCAACGTCTCGGTCGGGACCATCTTCTCCATTTACCGCCGTCTCAGCGCCCCGGGGACGGGCGTCACCCTGGAAGACTTCCTGCAACCGGGCAACCGTCAGGTCGCTGCCGGTTACGTGGTCTACGGCTCTTCCACCATGCTGGTCTACACCACCGGCTTTGGCGTCAACGGCTTCACCTACGATCCTTCCATCGGTTGCTTCTGCCTCTCCCACGAGAACATCCGCATCCCGGAGGAGGGCAAGATCTACTCCATCAACGAGGGCAACTACATCAAGTTCCCGGACGGAGTGAAGAAGTACCTTAAATATTGCCAGGAGCGGGACGAGGCGACTCACAGACCCTACACCTCCCGCTATATCGGCTCCCTGGTCTCCGATTTCCATCGCAACCTGCTCAAGGGCGGCATCTATATCTATCCGTCCGGCACCAACTCCCCGAACGGCAAGCTGCGCCTGCTCTATGAATGCAACCCCATGGCATTTCTGGTGGAGCAGGCCGGTGGCAAGGCGTCCGACGGCTTTGGCCGCATCATGGACATCCAGCCCACTGCCTTGCACCAGCGCACCCCTTACTTCGTCGGTTCCACCAAGATGGTGGAGCGGGCCGAGGCCTTCATGCGGGAGTTCTCCGCCCATGAGGATCCGGCCAATCAGGGTTGATGCACTGATCCAGCGTCTGCGATGAGCGCATAAAAAAACGGGAGCCGATATGGCTCCCGTTTTGTTTGGGCGAGTTGCGTTTCTTGCATCAGTGGCTGGCATGGTTGGCGAGATCCGCCAGCAGGCCGTCCACCAGTTTCAGACGCATGGCGCGGTCCGGGGTTGGTACCTGGAAGCGCAATCGGGTGGGCCCATCCATCTTGTAGATGCGTGGCTGCTCGGAGAGCAGCTTGACCAGATAGCCAGGGTTGACGCGAGTATCCTGAGTGAAGTCCAGGTAACCGCCGCGCTCGCTCATCTCCACCCGGCGAATGCCAAGGGCGGTGGCGCGCTGGCGGAAGGCCGCAATCTCCATGAGCGTCTTGGTCGCCTCCGGCAGCAGGCCGAAGCGGTCGATCAGCTCCACCTTCAATTCGCGCAGCTCCTGCTCGTCGGCCGCGCTGGCGATGCGCTTGTACATGGACAGACGCATGTTGACGTCCGGTATGTATTCCTCCGGCAACAGGGCGGGCAGGCGCAGCTCGACCTCTGTGTGCTGACTCATCAGCTGCTCCAGCGATGGCTCCTTGCCATTTTTCAGCGCCTCGACCGCCTGCTCCAGCATCTCCATGTAGAGAGTGAAACCGACCGATTCGATCTGGCCGCTCTGATCGTCGCCCAAGAGCTCGCCTGCACCCCGGATCTCCAGATCGTGGGTCGCCAGCGCAAAACCGGCGCCGAGATCTTCGAGCGATGCGATGGCCTCGAGCCGCTTGAGCGCATCCTTGCTCATCAACTTGGGATGAGGGGTGAGCAGGTAGGCATAGGCCTGGTGGTGGGAGCGGCCAACCCGGCCCCGCAACTGGTGCAACTGGGCCAGCCCCAGATGATCGGCGCGATCCATGATGATGGTGTTGGCGCTGGGGACGTCTATGCCGGTCTCTATGATGGAGGTGCAGACCAGCAGGTTGAAGCGCTGGTGGTAGAAGTCCGACATGACTCGCTCAAGATCGCGTTCGCGCATCTGGCCGTGGGCGATGCCGATACGGGCCTCCGGCACCAGCTCGGCGAGATCGCCGGCGCATTTTTCTATGCTCTCCACGTCGTTGTGCAGGTAGTAGACCTGACCACCGCGCTTGAGCTCACGCAGTACCGCCTCGCGGGTGACCGCAGGATCCTGCTGGCGCACAAAGGTCTTGATGGCGAGCCGCTTGGCGGGCGGGGTGGCGATGATGGAGAGATCCCGCATGCCGGCCATCGCCATGTTGAGGGTGCGCGGGATAGGCGTCGCCGTGAGGGTAAGGATATCGACGTCGGCCCGCAGCGCCTTGATCTTCTCCTTCTGACGCACCCCGAATCTGTGCTCCTCATCGACGATGAGCAGCCCCAAATCCTTGAAGGTCAGATCTGAGCCCAAGAGTTTGTGGGTACCTATGATGATGTCGACCTTACCATCGGCCAGCTCCTTCATCACGCTGGTCTGCTCCCTGGCGGTACGAAAGCGGCTCAGCACCTCGACCCGCACCGGCCAGTTGGCGAAGCGATCACGGAAGTTGTCGTAGTGCTGCTGGGCCAGCAAGGTGGTGGGCACCAGCACGGCGACCTGCTTGCCGCCATGGACCGCCACGAAGGCGGCTCGCATCGCCACTTCTGTCTTGCCAAAGCCCACGTCGCCGCACACCAGCCGGTCCATGCTCTTGGCCTGACACATGTCCCCCAGTACCGCATTGATGGCGTTGAGCTGATCCTCTGTTTCCTCGAACGGGAAACCGGCGGCGAACTGGCGGTAGGCCTCCCTGTCGTGCTGGAAGGCAAAACCGTGGCGCGCCGCCCGCAGGGCATAGACATCCAGCAGCTCGGCTGCCACGTCGCGCACCTTCTCTGCCGCCTTGCGCCGCGCCTTGACCCAGGCCTCGCCGCCGAGTTTGTGGCTGGGCGGGTTGTCAGAGCCTGTGTAGCGGCTGATGAGGTGCAGGTTGGTGACCGGCACGAACAGCTTGTCGCCACCGGCATACTCGAGGGTCAGGAACTCGGTGGGCAGGCCACCGGCATCGATGGTTTCGAGCCCCAGATACCGGCCGACGCCGTGATCCAGGTGAACCACAGGCTGGCCCTGGGTCAACTCGCCGAGGTTTCGGATCACCGCATCCGAGCTTAAGTTCTTGTTCTTTTCCCGGGCTCGCTTGCTGCGGACTTTACCGCCCAGCAGCTCTGTCTCCGTGATAAGGGCGAGCTCATCATGCCCGGCCTCTTGTAGCAGAAAACCCCGCTCCAGCGGTGCAACCAGCAGACCGTGGCGCGCCTTGCCCGCTATGAAGGCATCCAGCGAGGGGAACTCCTTGGGTTGCAAGGATATGCGCGCCAGCAGATCGCCGAGCACTTCCCGCCGTCCTTCTGATTCCACCACGAACAGGGTGCGGCCCGTGAAGCTGTCCAGAAACTGGTTCAGCGCCAGCATGGGCTGCTCTTTGCTGTGATCCAGTTGCAGCTCCGGCAGCGCGGCTATGGGGAGATCATGCTGGCCGGCGCCGCCGTCGGTGGCGGCTTCCTGCAGCCGCACGGCGCCATAGTGACCGAGGGCGGCGAACAATTGCTCCACCGGCAGGTAGATCTGCTGGGGTGGTAACAAGGGGCGGGTGTTGTCCCAGCGCCTGTCCTCATAGCGTTGGCCTATGTCGTTCCAGAAGCGCTGGGCCGCGGGATAGATATCCCCCACTGTGAGCAGCAGGGTGTTGTCCGGCAGGTAGTCGAACAGGCTGGCGGTCTGATGGAAGAAGAGCGGCAGGTAGTATTCGATGCCGGCGGGCCAGCGCCCCTTGCTCACTTCCTGATAGACGGAGCCTTCCGCGCGCGACAGCTCGAACTGTTCGCGAAATTGCCCACGGAACAGCTCGATGGCGGCCTCGTCGGTGGGGAATTCCCGGGCGGGCAACAGGCTGACCGTCTTGACCGGTTCGCTGGAACGCTGGGTCTCGGGATCGAACGGACGGATGGAGTCCACCTCGTCATCGAAAAAGTCGATGCGATAGGGGCTGTTGCTGCCCATGGGAAAGAGATCGAGCAGTGAGCCGCGGGCGGCAAACTCGCCGTGCTCCAGCACCTGATCCACCGCCACATAGCCTGCCTCGGCCAGACGTCCTCGCAACTGTTGCAGGTTGAGGCGCTGACCGGCCTTCACCATCAGGCTGTACTTGTCGAGGTAGACTTGGGGGGCGCAGCGCAGCATCAAGGTCGAGATGGGCACGATCAGCACGCCGGCGCTCATTTGCGGCAGTTTGTAGAGGGTCTCCAGTCGCTGGGAGATGATGTCCTGATGGGGGGAAAAGGTGTCGTAGGGCAGGGTTTCCCAATCCGGGAACATCAGCACAGGGCAACCTTGATCGGCCAGCAGGAACTGCAATTCCTGCTCGAGGCGCAGGGCACTCGGGGTATCGGCGGTCACCAGCAGGACCGGGCGGTTCGCTTGGGTGGTAAGGCGGGCGGCAACCAGTGAAAGGCTGCTGCCGGTCAACTGGCCGAGCGTTAACTTTTGGCCCGCCTTGGCGGGCAAGGCGGGAAGCTTCATTGGCATCATTCGATTCTTTTAACGTTGACGGTCTTGAGCACGCAAT
Organism: Aeromonas salmonicida subsp. salmonicida; assembly: GCF_001643305.1. Taxonomy (GTDB): domain Bacteria; phylum Pseudomonadota; class Gammaproteobacteria; order Enterobacterales; family Aeromonadaceae; genus Aeromonas; species Aeromonas salmonicida. The sequence continues at coordinate 51,006 of NZ_LSGW01000094.1, read as the reverse complement.
TTGAGTTGCTTGGATTGGACATGCAGGCTGGCACGGACCAGCAGTTCGCGGTCATCCTCACGGATCCGGGCATAATCGAGCCCCACCTGAGTGCCATGTTCGCTCGGGTCCAGCTGCTTGACCTCGGCATAGCAGTAGATGGCGGAGGCCTCTTCCCGCAGGAAGATCTTGAGTCGCACTATCTGGTGCAGAGGCGGTGGCTCGCCATGGCCCTGGTGCGGATGCAGGTAGGTAAGCTGGCCTGCGCCAAAGCGCAGGGTGTGGAAGCGATGCTCGGGGTGATCCTGCACCGACAGCACATAACCCATGATCATGTCGATCTTGCGCGACTGCTGGTTGACGATTTCCACCAGATCATGCATCGATTCATTCTGGTTTCGCATCAGGCGACTGGTCACCATGTCGATGGAGGTGATGGAGGAGGCGATGCGAAAGGGCTCGGGCAGTTCGGCCTCCAGTGCCTCCAGCGTCGGCAGATGAAAGTCACCGGGCATGGGGATCACATTGACCGGGGTGGCATGGGTGACGCTGAAGAACTGTTCCTGCATGGAGGCTATCCCTTGTTGTCATAGACGGTTTCCCTTTATTATCCGGTATCTTATTTTGTTGGCAACGTAGAACTCCTTGAAGACTGGACTTTTTCAGCCGCTGTCGCTGGCCATTGGCCTTCGCTACGCAGGCTCACGACGCAGTAATCGCTTCGTTTCATTCATCTCCCTGTTCTCCACCTTTGGTATCGCCATCGGGGTCGCGGCCCTGATGGTGGTCATATCCGTGATGAACGGCTTCGAAGGGCAGCTCAAGGGCCGGATCCTGGGCGTGATCCCCCATGTGGTGGTGACCAACCAGACTGACCGCATCGATGCCCATCCCGACGGTTTGCCCGACCTTGCCAAGCTGCCCCATGTGATTGCCAGCGCCCCCATGCTCGATAGCGAAGGGATGTTGCAGAGCCCGGGCCAGCTCATCGGTGTCAGCGTACAGGGGATAGACCCGGCCCAGTGGCCAAAGGATGACATACTGCACGCCCAGATGCAGATGGGTCGCCTCGACAGCCTGCAGCAGGGCGAATACCACATAGTGCTGGGGCAGGGGGTGGCCAGCCGTCTCAAGGTCTCCATGGGGGATCAGGTTCGTCTGCTTCTGACCGAGGGCACCCGTTTCACGCCCTTTGGTCGGGTCCCTGCCCAGCGCCTGTTTACCGTTTCCGGCATCTTCGGAGTCGGCGCCGACGTGGATAGCCAGGTTGCTCTGGTTGCGTTGGGGGATGCCCAGCGCCTGCTGCGCCTGCCGACAGAAACCGTCGGTGGCATTCGGCTCTGGCTGGACGATCCCTTCGCCGCCGATCAGGTGATAAAGACGGCATTGCCGGATGGGCTGGAATGGCAGGACTGGCGCCGAGAGCGCGGTGAGCTGTTTCAGGCGGTCGCCATGGAGAAGCGCATGATGGGGCTGATGCTGGTGCTGATCATCGCGGTCGCCACCTTCAACATCCTCTCCGCCTTGGTGATGGTGGTCACCGACAAGGAGGGAGAGGTTGCCATACTGCGCACCATGGGCATGAACGAGTCGGGTATCGTCAAGATATTCATGGTGCTCGGCGCTTCCAGCGGTGTGATCGGCGCCCTGCTTGGCGGCCTGACCGGGCTCGCACTCTCGCTCGGACTCAACCCCCTGCTCGATGCGGTGGGGCTCAACCTCTATATGACGGCGGGCGGTAGCGGCCTGCCCGTGATAGTGGAGCCAACCCAGGTCATTACCATCCTGCTGGGCGCCGTGCTGCTCAGCTTCAGTGCCACCCTCTACCCTGCGGCCCGTGCGGCCCGGGTGAAACCGGCCGAGGCGCTGCGTTATGAATAACTCATCTTCTGTTGTTACCTCCGGTGAGATTACCGGCGTAAGTGGAGCTCCCTTTATGAATGAACCCTTGTCTAGTGAACCTCTGCTGCGTTGTCAGGCCCTGAATCATGTTTATCAAGAGGGTGAGCTGGAGATCCAGGTTCTCAAGGGGATTGATCTGAGTGTGGCCCCCGGCGAGATGCTGGCGGTGGTGGGCAGCTCGGGATCGGGCAAGACCACCTTGCTGCATCTGATGGGGGCGCTCGACAACCCGTCAAGCGGCGCCGTGCTGTTCAAGGGGCAGGATATCCACCACTGGGATAGCCGTACTCAGGCGAGATTCCGCAACCAGGAGCTGGGATTTGTCTATCAGTTTCACCACTTGCTCGCCGAGTTTACCGCGCTGGAGAACACCGCCATGCCGCTGCTTATTGCTGGTGAGTCGGTAGCCGTCGCCACCGACAAGGCGACTCGCATGCTGGGTCGGGTGGGGCTTTCCCATCGTCTCAACCACAGGCCATCCGAGCTGTCCGGTGGCGAACGCCAGCGGGTGGCCATTGCCCGCGCCCTGGTCAACGAGCCCAGCCTGGTACTGGCGGACGAGCCCACCGGCAACCTGGATCACGCCAGCGCCACTGCTGTTTACGAGCTGCTCTGTGAGCTCAATCGTGAGCTGGGCACTGCCTTCGTGGTAGTCACCCATGACCTGAGTCTGGCCGCCAAGCTCCATCGGCGGGTCACCCTGGTGAGCGGCATCATGGCGGAGGTCGCCTGATGTTCAAACCGCTGCCCCTCTTTCTGGGCCTGCGTTACAGCCGCTCCCGTCGTCGCAACGGCTTCATCGCGTTTATTTCCGCCTCGTCCCTCATCGGTATCGCTCTCGGTGTGATGGCCCTCATTCTGGGTCTCTCTGCCATGAACGGGTTCGAGCGGGAGCTCAAAGACAGAGTGCTCTCAGTGGTGCCTCACGGTGAGCTGATGGGGATGGAGGCACCATTGCCTGACTGGCCCAAGTTGCGGGATTACCTGCTGGCCCAGCCAGGGGTGGAAGCTGCCGCGCCTGTGATCACCCTCAATGGGTTGCTTGAGCATGGCAATGCCCTCAAGGGCTTGCAGGTGCGTGCCGTGTTGCCGGAGCTCGAAGCGAATCTGTCGGATGCGGGCAAATACATGACAGGCCGTGGTCTGCGTGAACTGCAGGTGGGCGAACATGGGCTGATTCTCGGCAAGACCATCGCCGACAAGCTGGGGGTCAAGATAGGTGACTCGGTTGCCCTCTTGCTGCCGCAAGGGGGGGACGCCGCCGGCATCAAGAACCCGAAGCGGGAATCCCTCAAGGTAGTGGGCCTGCTTGAGATTGGCGGTCAGCTCGATGGCATGCTCGGCTTCATGCACCTGGCCGATGCCCAGGCCATGACCGGCATGGGCAATACGGTGGAAGGGTTCAGCCTCAAGGTCAGCGATGTGCTCAAGGCACAATCCATCACGGTCGCGGCTGCCCAGAAATTTCCGCATTACGTCTACATCAGCAGCTGGATGAGCCGGCAGGGCTACCTCTATCAGGACATACAGATGGTGCGTACCGTCATGTATGTGGTGATGCTGATGGTGGTGGCAGTGGCCTGCTTCAACATCGTCTCCACCCTGGTGATGGCGGTGAACGAGAAGCGCAGCGAGATTGCCATCTTGAAGACCATGGGGGCGAGCCCCGGTCAGATCCGTCTTACCTTCGTCATTCAGGGCATGGTTAACGGGGTGGCGGGGGCGCTGCTTGGTGCCCTGCTCGGCGGCCTGCTCTCCAGCAAGCTGACCCAGATCCTGGGCTTTATCGAAGGGGTGATAGGCCATCGCTTCCTCAACCCTGACATCTACTTTATCGACTTCTTGCCGACCGAATTGCACATGCAGGATCTGGCCATCGTGACTGGTGCAGCCATACTGATGAGCCTGTTGGCGACCCTCTATCCTGCCTGGCGGGCGAGCGGTCTGGTGCCATCGCGGGAGTTGGGGCACTGATGCGCTGTATCTGATCTGCCGATCACTAACGAAGGGCCCGCCGGTGCAAACCGGCGGGCCCTTCTGTTTTCAGGTGGTTTGGCTGGCTTAGTGGGCGTTCAGCTCATCGAGCGGCAGGGAGAAGCTCGCCACGAAGACATCGATGAAGTAATGCATCTGCGGGCTCATGCGCGCTTCCAGCATGGCTTCGAGGCGTTTCCTGGCTGGTTCGAACTCACGGTTGCCGGCGTTTATCTCCTCCAGACACTTGGTGTAGGCGCAGAGGGTATCGGCGTCTTTCACCAGACGAACCAGCCCGGCGTCCTGGGCTCCCGAGTCCAGCAGAGGGCGAAAATCCTCCACCAGTTCGGCCGGTAGCATCCCCAGCAGGCGCTGCTCGGCGGCCAGCTCTATCTTCTTGTACTCCCTCGCAATTTCGGGATTGAAATACTTGACCGGTGTGGGCAGATCGCCGGTCAGCACCTCGCTGCTGTCGTGGTAGAGCGCCATCACGGCGGCGCGATCCGCATCGACTTGGCCACCAAAAAGACGATTCTGGATAAGCCCCAGGGCGTGGGCCACCATGGCGACCTGCAGACTGTGCTCGGCGATGTTTTCAGGTTGTATGTTGCGCATCAGCGGCCAGCGGTAAATGAGTTTCATGCGGGCGAGATTGGCAAAAAAATGGCTGGGAAGCATGGAGGGCCTCGGGCAGTGGCAATGAAAAAGGGCAGACCCTAGTCTGCCCTTTTTTTTGCTGCGCAGGCAGCTTGCCCGTGCAATTTTGCGTGGTGCTCAGCGAATGTAGCGACCGGATTCGGCTTCGTGGTTGGTCACCACCATCTGCCCTATGGGGGCCAGGGCAATTAGCGCCAGCTTGAGGTGCTGGATGCCAAACGGAATGCCTATGATGGTCACGAAGCAGGCCAGCGCCGAGGCGATGTGGCCGATGGCCAGCCAGATCCCGATCACCAGGAACCAGAGAATGTTGCCAATCAGCCCCAGAGTACCGGTGCCAATGTCGCTTTGCCCAGTCATGCTCTTGCGGCTCACCGCCTGCTTGCCAAACGGGAAGAAGGTAAAGGTGCCGATGACGAAGCAGGCGCGACCCCAGGGGATCCCGATCAGCGAGACAAAGCAGAGCAGCCCGGCCAGCCACCAGGCCAGCCCCATGAAGACGCCCCCCAGTACAAACCAGAGCAGGTTAAACAAGAAGCGGAAAAAGGCCATGTTGGTCACTCCAGACTCATAAATTTGGCTGTCACCATAGCGAGCAGCGGCCATAGACGCAATGGTTGATGTGACAGGGTGGACAATTTGGGTCGCAACCCCTGAACAGGCTGCCTTTTTGGCAGGAAATGAGGTGAAAAAGTAGGCCTTTGCGCGAAAAAAGGTGAGCAAGTGCAAATTCTTGCGTGTTGTGCGCTTGAAGTCTGCTCGGGAGTTCCCCATATAAGGGTCAGTTTTGCGCGAATTGTGCTATCGCCACCCCCGTTGGGGGATGTGTGGCTCGACTCGACCAAAGTGCGCCGCTATAATGTCGCGTCATATTTTCTCATCACAAAGACAGTCGTTGTCTTTATAAACAGGAAGACTCCGGGCTTTGCCCAGGGGCAATAAGGGTCAGCACACAGTGCTGAGTTGAACGAGGTAAAAGAATGCAAGTTTCTGTAGAGACAACCCAGGGTCTGGAACGCCGTCTTACCATCACTGTACCGGCTGCTACCGTTGACGCTGCCGTGCGTAAAGAATTGAACGGCCTGGCCAAAACCCGTCGTATCGACGGTTTCCGTCCTGGCAAGGCCCCGGTTGCCATCATCAAGAAGATGTTCGGCGCCATGGCTCACGCTCGTGTTGCTGATGAAATGATGCAGAACAACTTCATCAAGGCCATCATCGAAAACAAACTGAGCCCGGCCGGTGCCCCGACCATGGATCCGAAAGAGATCCAGGAAGGTCAGGATTTCGAATTCACCGCGACCTTTGAAGTTTATCCCGAGTTTGAAGTGGCTGGCCTGGAGACCATCAAGGTCGAGAAGCCGGTTGCGACCGTCAAGGATGAAGATCTGGCCAACATGATCGACACCCTGCGCAAGCAGCACGCCACTTGGGCTGATGTCGATGCCGCCGCTGCCGATGGCATGCGTGTGACCATGGACTTCATCGGTTCCATCGACGGTGAAGAGTTCGACGGCGGCAAAGCCGAAGGCTTCAACCTGGTACTGGGTGCCGGTCGCATGATCCCTGGCTTCGAAGACGCCATCATGGGCAAGAAAGCGGGCGACGAGTTCACTATCGAAGTGACTTTCCCGGCTGACTACCACGCTGAAAACCTGAAAGGCAAAGCGGCCAAGTTCGCCTCCAAGTTGATCAAGGTTGAAGAGCAGATCCTGCCTGAGCTGACTGAAGAGTTCGTCAAGCGTTTCGGTATCGAGAGCGGCAACGTTGAAGAGCTGAAAGCCGAAGTGCGCAAGAACATGGAGCGCGAACTGGCTCAAGCCCTGAAAAACAGCGTGAAAGAGCAGGTTCTGAACGGTCTGGTTGAAGCCAACCAGATCGATCTGCCGAAGGCTGCTGTTGCTCAGGAGATCGATACCCTGCGTCAACAGGCTCTGCAGCGCTTTGGCGGTTTCCAGGGCGGCAACGCACCTGAGCTGCCGGCTGAGCTGTTCCAGGCTCAGGCCGAGCGTCGCGTACGCGTAGGTCTGCTGCTGGGCGACGTGATCCGTACCAACGAGATCAAGGCTGACGATGCCCGCGTGACCAGCATCATCGAGTCCATGGCCACTGCCTACGAAGATCCGAAGGAAGTGATCGAGTACTACCAGAAGAATGAGCAAATGCTGAATGGCGTGCGCAATCTGGCGGTTGAAGATCAAGCCATCGACCTGATCCTGTCCAAAGCGCAAGTGACCGAGAAAGAAGTTGCCTTTGACGAAGTGATCAACAAGTCCGGTGCCGCTGCCTAAGAACATTTGACTTAAGGTCAAGACTGTTAAGTATAATGGCTCGTGTGATCTCCACTCGGGCCATTTTATTTTAGGGACAATGCCTTATGTACAAGAACTATAACGATGTGACTGAATCCCCACGCAATGCGCTCATCCCCATGGTGGTAGAGCAGACTGCAAAAGGGGAGCGTTCCTACGACATTTATTCTCGTCTGTTGAAGGAGCGGGTGATCTTCCTGACTGGTCAGGTTGAAGATCATATGGCAAATCTGGTTGTAGCCCAGCTGCTGTTTCTGGAGTCCGAAAATCCGGATCAGGACATCAGCATCTACATCAACTCTCCGGGTGGTGCCGTCACGGCCGGCATGTCCATTTATGACACCATGCAGTTCATCAAGCCGGATGTGAGTACCGTCTGTATGGGGCAGGCCTGCTCCATGGGTGCCTTCCTGCTGGCCGGTGGTGCCAAGGGCAAGCGTTTCTGCCTGCCCAGTGCCCGCGTGATGATCCATCAGCCGTTGGGCGGTTTCCAGGGACAGGCATCTGACATCCAGATCCATGCCCAGGAGATCCTGAAAATCAAGAATACCCTGAACGAGCGTCTGGCCTTCCATACCGGTCAGGAGATGGCCACCATAGAGCGTGATACCGACCGTGACAACTTCATGTCGGCCGATCAAGCCGTTGCTTATGGCCTGGTTGACGGTATCCTGAGCCAGCGCGGCTGAGCTCCGGTGTCGTCCTGGACATGGCCTGAGTGACTGTGTCCTGAACTAGCGTGCTTGAGCAGGGTGTCGCGGACTGTTGTAAACTCAACGGGACGACCCATCCTCTATTGATAAAACGAGGTTGCTGAATGACAGAAAAACGCAAGGGTGAGGGTGATAAGCTGCTCTACTGCTCTTTTTGCGGCAAAAGCCAGCATGAAGTGCGCAAGCTGATCGCTGGCCCTTCCGTCTACATATGTGATGAGTGTGTCGAGCTGTGCAACGACATCATCCGCGAAGAGATCCGCGAGATCTCTCCCAAGCGCGATGGTAGCGAGCTGCCGACCCCTCATGAAATCCGTGCTCACCTGGATGACTATGTGATCGGGCAGGAATATGCCAAGAAGGTGTTGGCCGTGGCCGTCTACAACCACTACAAGCGTCTGCGTAACAGCAGCGAAGCCGGTGGTGTGGAGCTGGGCAAGTCCAACATTCTGTTGATTGGCCCGACCGGTAGCGGCAAGACGCTGCTGGCCGAAACACTTGCTCGTCTGCTGGATGTGCCGTTCACCATGGCCGACGCCACCACACTGACCGAAGCCGGTTATGTGGGCGAAGACGTGGAGAACATCATCCAGAAGCTGTTGCAAAAGTGTGACTACGACGTAGAGAAGGCCCAGCGTGGCATCGTCTATATCGACGAGATCGACAAGATCTCCCGCAAGTCAGACAATCCCTCCATTACCCGCGACGTGTCCGGGGAAGGGGTGCAGCAGGCCCTGCTCAAGCTGATCGAAGGCACCATTGCTTCCGTGCCGCCGCAAGGTGGTCGCAAGCACCCGCAGCAGGAGTTCTTGCAGGTCGATACCTCCAAGATCCTCTTCATCTGTGGCGGCGCCTTTGCCGGTCTGGACAAGGTGATCGAGCAACGCTCCGTCAAGGGCACCGGCATCGGTTTTGGCGCTGACGTCAAATCCAAGAATGCCAGAGCGACCTTGAGCGAGAACTTTGCCAAGGTGGAGCCGGAAGATCTGATCAAATATGGTCTGATCCCCGAGTTCATCGGCCGTTTGCCTGTGGTCGCGACCTTGACCGAGCTGGACGAGGCTGCCCTCATCCAGATCCTGAAAGAGCCGAAAAATGCGCTGACCAAGCAATATGCCGCCTTGTTCGATCTTGAAGGGGTGGAGCTGGAGTTCCGTGACGACGCCTTGAACGCCATTGCGCACAAGGCGATGGAGCGGAAAACCGGTGCCCGTGGTCTGAGATCCATCGTGGAAGCCGTGTTGCTCGATACCATGTATGACCTGCCATCCCTGGAGGGTGTCAGCAAGGTGGTGATCGACGAGACGGTGATCAAAGGGGACTCCGCGCCCTTGATGATCTACGAAAATCCCGAGTCCCAGGCTGCTGTATCAGAGTAACAGTCTGATTTTTAATCAAATGAAAGGGGCTTTTTGCCCCTTTCATGCTTTTTACCGATTCGGCGATTGAATCTCATCTCTGCGCCCCCATATACTCAGCCAAGCGCTTTGCCAACGGTATAACAAGCCGAGAGGACATATATGAACCTAGAGCGTTCAGAACGCATCGAGATTCCCGTCCTGCCTCTTCGTGACGTGGTGGTTTACCCCCACATGGTCATTCCACTCTTTGTGGGGCGGGAAAAATCCATTCGCTGTCTGGAAGCGGCCATGGAGCAGGACAAAAAAGTTCTGCTGGTGGCTCAGAAGGACGCGTCAACCGATGAGCCGACGGTGGAGGAGATTTTCTCCGTCGGGACAGTGGCCAATATTCTACAGATGCTCAAGCTGCCGGATGGCACCGTCAAGGTGCTGGTGGAAGGGGGCCAGCGTGCCCGTCTTGAGCGGATAATCGATGACAAGGACTTCTTCGTCGGTGAGGCGCAGTACATCGCTTCTACCGCCATCGAGGAGAAGTACCAGGACGTGCTGGTGCGCTCCGCCATCGGTCAGTTTGAAGGCTATATCAAGCTCAACAAGAAGATCCCGCCCGAGGTATTGACCTCGATTTCGGCGATCGATGATGCTGCTCGCCTGGCCGATACCATGGCCGCACACATGCCGCTCAAGCTCGAAGACAAGCAGAAGGTGCTGGAAATCGCCTCTGTGTCCGAGCGCATCGAGTTTCTGATGGCCATGATGGAGTCGGAGATTGACCTGCTGCAGGTCGAGAAACGCATCCGTACCCGGGTCAAGAAGCAGATGGAGAAGAGTCAGCGGGAGTACTATCTCAACGAGCAGATGAAGGCCATCCAGAAAGAGCTGGGTGAGCTGGAAGACAGCCCGGATGAATTTGAAGCCCTCAATCGCAAGATTGAAGAGGCGGGGATGCCGGAAGATGCCCGTGAAAAGGCCCATGCCGAGCTCGCCAAGCTGAAGATGATGTCCCCCATGTCTGCCGAAGCCACAGTCGTGCGCAGCTATGTGGACTGGATGGTACAGGTGCCGTGGAAGGCGCGCTCCAAGGTCAAGAAAGACCTTGGCAAGGCGCAGGAGGTGCTGGATTCGGATCACTTTGGTCTGGAGAAGGTCAAGGAGCGCATCCTCGAGTATCTGGCGGTACAGGCGCGGGTGAACAAGCTTAAAGGCCCCATCCTCTGTCTGGTTGGTCCTCCCGGTGTGGGCAAGACCTCGCTGGGCCAGTCCATCGCCAAGGCAACCGGTCGCAAGTATGTGCGTATGGCCTTGGGTGGGGTGCGTGACGAAGCGGAGATCCGTGGTCACCGTCGTACCTATATCGGTTCCATGCCCGGCAAGCTCATCCAGAAGATGGCGAAGGTGGGGGTGAAAAACCCGCTGTTCCTGCTCGATGAAATCGACAAGATGAGCTCGGACATGCGTGGCGATCCCGCTTCTGCCTTGCTGGAAGTGCTGGATCCGGAGCAGAACAACAGCTTCAACGATCACTATCTGGAAGTGGATTATGACCTGTCGGACGTCATGTTCGTGGCCACCTCCAACTCCATGAACATCCCGGGTCCGCTGCTGGACCGGATGGAAGTGATCCGCCTCTCCGGTTATACCGAAGATGAGAAGCTCAATATTGCCAAGCAGCATCTGGTCTCCAAGCAGATCCAGCGCAACGGCCTGAAAGAGTCCGAGATCACCATCGAAGATTCTGCTCTGGTCGGTGTGATCCGCTACTACACCCGCGAGGCGGGGGTGCGGAATCTGGAGCGGGAGATCTCCAAGATTTGTCGCAAGGCGGTCAAGCGCATCCTGCTGGACAAGAGCATCAAGCATGTTCAGGTCAATCAGGCCAACCTCAAGGAGTTCCTCGGGGTGCAGCGTTTCGACTACGGCAAGGCCACCGACCAGAACCAGGTCGGTCAGGTCTGTGGTTTGGCGTGGACCGAAGTGGGCGGCGATCTGCTCACCATCGAAACCACCAACATGCCGGGCAAGGGCAAGCTCACCTACACCGGTTCACTCGGTGATGTGATGCAGGAGTCCATCCAGGCTGCCATGACGGTAGTACGGGCCCGTGCCGACAAGCTGCGCATCAATGCCGACTTCTACGAGAAGCGCGATATCCATGTGCACGTGCCGGAAGGGGCGACCCCGAAAGACGGTCCGAGTGCCGGTATCGCCATGTGTACCGCGCTGGTCTCCAGCTTGACCGGTAATCCGGTTCGTGCTGATGTGGCCATGACGGGGGAAATCACCTTGCGCGGCGAAGTGCTGCCCATCGGCGGTCTCAAAGAGAAGCTGCTGGCGGCTCATCGTGGTGGCATCAAGCGTGTGCTTATCCCGAAAGAAAACGAACGAGACCTCGAAGAGATCCCGGACAACGTCAAACAAGACCTTGAAATCTATCCGGTTCGCTGGATTGATGAAGTGCTGGAACTGGCGTTGCAGGACAATCCGCAAGGGTTTGAGCGCGTTTCTGTCGTGTAAATGTTGATGCGCCGCAAATTTGGCGCATTCGGGGGGGGGTTAAGGCTTGCATGCACCGGGTAACGGAAGTAGCCTTGACCACCGATCGGGTACTCATGATGAGTCGCAATGCGTGATGTGGCGCGGGTTTGCGCTAGATTGTCACTTGCAACTGATCAGGAGGCTTGCTATAAAACCTCCACTTGTTGTGGCCATGGAAATCAGCGCCGCAGCGATGTTCGATAAAAGGGGAATATAAGAGTGAATAAATCTCAACTGATTGACAAGATTGCAGACGGTGCTGATATCTCCAAAGCCGCTGCTGGCCGTGCGCTGGACGCTTTCATTGATGCCGTGGGTGAAGCCCTGAAAGAGGGTGACCAGGTTGCTCTGGTGGGTTTCGGTACTTTCGCCGTGCGCGAGCGTGCTGCCCGTTCTGGTCGTAACCCGCAAACTGGCGCGACCATCGAAATCGCCGCTGGTAAAGTTCCTGCTTTCAAAGCCGGCAAGGCCCTGAAAGACGCTGTCAACTAAGCCGGGCGCTGATATTACATCGGCCACCGTCCTTGGTCACAGACCAGACAAGTGAGAGGGCTCTCCCTCATACTGATTGACCAAGGCGCATCGCAATCGGTGCGCCTTTTCATTATTTACGCCCATCGAGTTCGGGAGCATAAGTACAAACATGATGTTGGATAAACTACGCGAAGGGGCGCAGGGCAAGGTAGCCAAGGTTATCTTGGGCCTGATCATCCTCTCCTTTGCCTTGGCCGGTGTAGGCAGTTACCTCAATGGCCCGGCACGTACCGCCCCCGCTACCGTCAACGGCAATGACATCAGCTCCGCTGCGCTGGAAAATGCCTATCGCAACGAGCGGGCCCGCATGGAATCCCAAATGGGGGAATCTTTCAGCCAGTTGGCCGCCAACCCTGACTACATGAAGCAGTTCCGCCGTGGTGTGCTGGACAGGCTGATCGATCAGGCCCTGTTCGACAGCAAGGCCCGTGAACTGGGTCTGCGGGTCAGTGACGAGCAGATCAAACAGGCCATCATCGCCATGCCGGAGTTTGCCGAAGATGGCAAATTCAACAATGACCGCTACCTGCAGCTCATTCGTCGTGCCGGCATGACACCGGAGATGTTCCGTGACTCACTGCGCCAGGACATGGTGCGTCAGCAGCTGATGGGCGCCCTGCTCGGCACCGAGTTCGCGCTCAAGGGTGAAGCGGAGCAACTCGACAAGCTCTACAACCAGACCCGTGATCTGCGTCTGGTGCGTCTTGCTGCCGCCGCTTATCTGGGCGATGTCCAGGTTTCCGATCAGGAAGTGGAGCAGTACTACAAGACCAACAGCGCGCGTTTCATGAACGACGAGAAGGTGAAGGTCGACTATCTGCTGCTGGATGCGGCCAACCTCGGCAAAGATATCAAGGTCACCGAGCAGGATGCCAAGGATTACTACGATCAGCACCAGGACCTGTTCCAGCGTGCCGAGCGTCGTCATGTAGCGCATATCCTGATCCCGTTTGGCAAGGATGAGAAGGCGGCCGAGAAGCTGGCTGGCGAACTCCTGACCAAGGCCAAGGGCGGCGATGATTTTGCCGCGCTGGCCAAGGCCAACTCCTCCGATACTTTCTCTGCCAAGAAGGGTGGCGAGCTGGACTGGTTCGAGAAAGGGGTGATGGATCCGGCCTTCGAGCAGGCCGCCTTTGCCCTGAACAAGGCAGGGGATCTCTCCAACCTGGTGAAGAGCCCGTTCGGTTTCCACGTCATCAAGTTGCTGGGTGTTGAAGCGGCTCAGACCAAGCCGTTTGTGGATGTCATGGGTGAAACCATCCGACGTCTGCAGGCTGACAAGGCCAAGGAGCTGTTCTTTGCCGAGCAGCAGAAAATGGCTGACAGCAGCTTCGAGAACCAGGACTCGCTGGATCTGACCGCCGATACCATGGGCCTCAAGGTGCAGTCTGTGGACTTCTTCAGTCAGGCTGATGCACCAGAACCCCTCAATGATCCCAAGGTGCTCTCGGTGGCGTTCTCCGAACAGCTGCGCGATGACAACACCAACTCGGATGTGATCGAACTGGCTGATGGCAAGGCGCTGGTCCTGCACATCACAGGTTATCAACCGAAAGCGGCCAAACCGCTGGCGGAGATCAAGGAGCAGGTGATCGCGGCCATCAAGTATGACAAGGCCAGTGAAGTGGCTCGTGGCAAGGCGCAGGGCCTGCTGGACAAGCTGAAGGCCGGTGAGAACATCCAGGCCGATCTGACTGCGCTTGGCTTGAAGATGGAGACCCACAAAGGGGTTGCCCGCTTCGCTCAGGACATGGATCAGAACCTGGTTGCCCAGGTGTTCCGCATGCCTCATCCGAAGGATGGGAAGCCGAGTGTCGAACTGGTCGCCGAAGCCAATGGTGATCGCGTGGTGGTCGCACTGGACAAGGTGGTAGTAGCCAAGGAGCCGTCCCAGATGGTCAGCCTGCTGCAAGGCCAGCTTGGCCAGGGCAAGGCCCAGGTGAGCTACAAGTCCCTGATTGACGAGCTGCGCAAAGCCGCCAAGATCGAGTACTTCACCGATGTGGAAGCCACAGTCGAATAAACCCGACCGGTTGCAACCCATTGAAAACGGCCCCGTCATGGGGCCGTTTTTTTATCTGCGAAGTGAGGTTGAGGCCGCTATGCTGGCTGCGTGACCTGCGTGACCTGCGTGACCTGCGTGACCTGCGTGACCTGCGTGACCTGCGTGACCTGCGTGACCTGCGTGACCTGCGTGACCTGCGTGACCTGCGTGATACGTTATGCGCAGCGTAGAAACGCGGATATGTGTTGGTTTCCCCAGAGCGCGGCGGCCATAAAAAAACCGGCAATCGCTTGCCGGCTTTTTCTATTCAATCGCCTTGGCTGGCGAGGCTTATACCACGCCCTGAGTGCGCAGGTAATCCTCGTAGGTGCCGCCGAAGTCGCGGATACCGTTCTCGGTCAGCTCCATGATGCGGGTCGCCAGGGACGACACGAACTCACGGTCATGGGAGACGAAGATCAGGGTGCCCTGATACATCTCCAGCGCCAGGTTCAAGGATTCGATGGATTCCATGTCCAGGTGGTTGGTCGGCTCATCCATGATCAGGATGTTGGGACGCTGCATCATCAGCTTGCCGAACAGCATGCGACCCTGCTCGCCACCGGAGAGTACCTTGGCCGGCTTTTTGATGTCGTCCTGGGTGAACAGCAGACGACCCAGCACGGAGCGCACTGCCTGCTCGTCTTCGTTGGCCTGTTTCCACTGGGCCATCCAGTCGAACACGTTGAGATCGGTGTCGAAATCGTCGGCGTGATCCTGAGCGTAATAGCCGATCTGGGCGTTCTCGGACCACTTGATGGTGCCGCTGTCCGGTGCCAGCTCGCCCATGAGGGTCTTGATCAGGGTGGATTTACCGATGCCGTTGGTACCCAGAATGGCGACCTTCTCGCCCACTTCCAGCATCATGCTCAGGCCCTTGAACAGGGGCGCCTCACCATAGCCTTTGGCAACGCCTTCCACTTCCAGGATGTTGCGGTAGAGCTTCTTCTCCTGCTCGAAGCGGATGAAGGGGTTCTGACGGCTGGAGACCTTCACTTCCTCAATCTTGATCTTGTCGATCTGCTTGAGACGGGAGGTAGCCTGGCTGGACTTGGAGGCGTTGGCACTGAAACGGGAGACGAAGGATTGCAGGTCGGCAATCTGGGCCTTCTTCTTGGCGTTGTCGGAGAGCAGACGCTCGCGGGCCTGGGTGGCCGCCGTCATGTACTCGTCGTAGTTGCCCGGGTAGACGCGCAGCTCGCCGTAGTCCAGATCCGCCATGTGGGTACAGACCGAGTTCAGGAAGTGACGGTCGTGAGAGATGATGATCATGGTACTTTCACGATCGTTGAGCACCTGCTCCAGCCAGCGGATGGTATTGATGTCCAGGTTGTTGGTCGGTTCGTCCAGCAGCAGGATGTCGGGGTTGGAGAACAGTGCCTGCGCCAGCAGCACCCGCAGCTTCCAGCCTGGTGCCACTTCACTCATCGGGCCATTGTGCAGCTCGATGGGAATGCCGGCGCCCAGCAGCAGTTCGCCAGCACGGGATTCAGCGGTATAGCCATCGTACTCGGCAACCATGCCTTCCAGCTCGGCGGCCTTCATGTAGTCGTCGTCGGTGGCGTCCAGGTTGGCGTAGATGGCATCGCGTTCGGCGATGGCGGCCCACAACTCGCCGTGACCCATCATGACCACGTCCAGTACGCGCATCTCTTCGTAGGCGAACTGGTCCTGGCGCAGCTTACCGATCCGCTCGTTGACGTCCAGGCTCACATTACCGCCGCTCGGCTCAAGGTCGCCGCCGAGGATCTTCATAAAGGTGGACTTGCCACAGCCGTTGGCGCCAATGAGGCCATAGCGGTTGCCGCCGCCAAACTTGACGTTGATGTTCTCAAACAGCGGCTTGGCGCCGAATTGCATGGTGATGTTATTGCTGCTTAACAAAGTAAGTGTCCCGGTTGGTCTGTCAAATGGCGCGCATTATGGCACAGATCCCCCGAAAGTTTTAGCAAGAACTGTGATCTGGCCCCATTGCGGGCAGGGCACAGATCAGGTGGCAAGTCCTCTGAACGTTTTGATGAAGTCAGTGACCGGTTCTCATGGCATGGGGGGAATCGTCCGTGAGCGTCGGCCATGAAAAAAGCCGGCGCAGGGCCGGCTTGCAACAAGGTAAGTTGTGGTTAGTGGGCTGTCGCGCCGGAGGCACCGAGCCCGGTTTGTGAACGGATGAACTGGGGCTGGAACTTGGCATGTTCGTCTGCCGCATTCTCGGACTTGTCGGTGACAGAGAACAGCCAGATCCCGATGAAAGCCACTGCCATGGAGAAGAGGGCAGGGTACTCGTAGGGGAAGATAGCTTCTGCATGACCCAGTACCTTCACCCACACGGTCGGGCCCAGCACCATCAGGCTGACAGCACTGACCAGACCGAGCCAGCCACCGAAGACGGCACCGCGCGTCGTCAGACGGGACCAGAACATGGAGAGGAAGAGCACAGGGAAGTTGCAGCTCGCCGCAATGGAGAAGGCCAGTCCGACCATGAAGGCGATGTTCTGCTTCTCGAACAGGATCCCCAGACCGATGGCGACCACCCCCAGCACCACAGTGGTGTACTTGGAAACGCGCAGCTCGTCTGTTTCGTTGGCCTTGCCCTTCTTGATGACGCTGGCATAGATATCGTGGGAGACCGCAGAAGCACCTGCCAGGGTCAAGCCCGCGACCACCGCCAGTATGGTGGCGAACGCAACGGCGGAGATGAAGCCGAGGAACAGGCTGCCACCGACTGCATCGGCCAGATGAATGGCTGCCATATTGGTGCCGCCCAGCAGGGCGCCGGTAGCGTCCTTGAAGTCAGGGTTGGTGCTGACCAGCAAAATGGCGCCAAAGCCGATGATGAAGGTCAGGATGTAGAAGTAGCCGATGAAGCCGGTGGCATAGAACACAGATTTACGGGCTTCCTTGGCGTCGCTCACTGTGAAGAAACGCATCAGTATGTGGGGTAGACCGGCGGTACCGAACATCAGCGCCAGACCCAGCGAGATGGCGGAGATGGGATCAGACACCAGCCCACCCGGACTCATGATGGCGATACCCTTCTCATGTACCTTGACCGCTTCGCTGAACAGGGCACCGATATCGAAGTTGACGGACTTCATCACCATGATGGCCATGAAGCTGGCACCGGAGAGCAGCATCACCGCCTTGATGATCTGCACCCAGGTGGTGGCCAGCATGCCGCCAAACAACACATAGAGCACCATCAGTATGCCGACCAGCACCACAGCCACATGGTATTGCAGGCCGAACAGCAGCTCGATGAGTTTGCCCGCACCCACCATCTGGGCGATGAGGTAGAGGGCCACTACCACCAGGGAGCCGCTGGCGGAGAGGCTGCGCACAGAGGTCTGTTTGAGGCGGTAGGAAGCCACATCAGCAAAAGTATATTTGCCGAGATTGCGCAGCCGCTCCGCGATCAGGAACAGTATGATGGGCCAGCCCACCAAAAAGCCGATGGAGTAAATGAGGCCATCGTAGCCCGAGGTGTAAACCAGAGCGGAGATACCGAGGAAAGAGGCGGCAGACATGTAGTCACCGGCGATGGCCAGACCGTTTTGAAAGCCGGTGATGCGTCCGCCAGCGGCATAATAATCGGAGGCGGAGCGGTTACGCTTGGAGGCCCAATAGGTAATGAACAGGGTACCCGCCACGAAGATCACGAACATCACTATGGCAGAGATGTTGAGGGGTTGGCGATTGACGTCACCGGTCAGCGCCTCGGCCGCCAGCAAGGGGGAAGAGGCCAGCGAGGCCAGCAACAGCAGAGACTTGCCTTTCATGATTGCACTCCCTTGAGGATCTTCTGGTTCAGCTCGTCGAACTCGCCGTTGGCCCGGAATACATAGATGCCGGTCAGTACGAAGGAAGATAGGATCAGTCCCACTCCCACCGGAATACCACGGGTGATGGTGGAGCCCTCGCTCAAGGGGGTGCCAAGCCAGCCGGGGGCAAAAGCGATGAGCAGGATGAAGGCTAGGTAGAGCCCCAGCATCAGGATGGAGAGGGTCCAGGCAAAGCGCTGGCGTTTGGCCACCAACTCCTGGAAGTGGGGATCTTGCTGGATCCTCAAGTAACGTTGCTGTTCCATTGCAGTTCTCCATGACATAAGTGTCAGCGGTGGATGAAGGGAAGTCCCTACCGAGCAGGCACCCTGCTCATGTAATCAAAATGTGAATTAAATGTTATTTATGGGCAATTAGACTTTGGGATAAGCCAGTGGCCCGCCTTGGGTCAGGCGCAGGTAAATAAGAGCAGCCGTGATGGCATCGCTCAGGGCGTCGTGTACGGGCAGGGAAGGCAAGTTCAGGTGCTGGCGGATGGCGGCCAGATGCAGGTCGATGACCGCGTCGGGATAGCGGCGATAGAGGTGGTCGTGGTAGAGCCGGCTCACCTCTATCCCTTGTTGGGCAAGGGTCAGCCCCCACTGTTTCTGGCAGGCCAGGTTGAGAATGCGCAGATCGTAGGCGATGTGATATCCCACCAGTTCACGTGGGCCGATAAAGGCCAACAGCTGGCGCAGTGCGGCTTCCAGCCTCATGCCCTGTTGCAGATCCTGATGGCGCAGGCCGTGGATCACCACGGATTGCGCGTTCAGGCTGGCGGGGGCTTGTACCCGCAGTGAGAGCGCTTCGCCGGTCAATATCCGGTTACCCTTGATGCGCACCGCCCCGATGGAAACGATCTCGGCCCGGGCAGGATCCAGGCTGGTGGTTTCAAAATCGAGGGCAATCAGCTCATCCTCTGGTGGCAGGGCAAAGAGCGGGGCGAACTCGCCAGTTCGGAAAGCACGGCCATGCCAGTAGCGTCGAGCGCGGCTCCACATGCCTATTGTCTCAGACGAAAGTGCAAGGTGAGCCACTGCTGGAATTTCTTTACCTGATGCAGTGCCTGACGCAGCAGATCCCGCTCGCCGTGGCTGAGTTCATTGACCTGTACCCGGCTCTCTCCTCCCTTGAGCTGGCTGCGCAATCGCAGACGGATAAAGAGTCGAAATGCCTCTGCCAGATTGTCACCATAGCTGGCGCTAAGTCGTTCTGCCGCCACCAGTGCCTCGATGCGCCCCAGGGTCGAGGTCTCCATAATGGTCGCCTCCAGTGCCAGCATACGGATGCCATGGACCAGGGGGAACAGTCCGCCCCGCTTGAGATCCAGCCCATCAGCGGAGCGTTCCAGCCGGCCAAGCAGGGTGAGCGGCGCATGAAACGCCACTGCCGGTCTGACCATCTCCGCCAGCAGATCCCGCCTGTCGGCAAGCTGCTCCCGCAGTTGACGGGCGATGGGAGGGAGCAGGTTGCGATCTCCGGCGATAGGGTGAGCATCGGCCAGGGTGGCGAGCCAGAGCAGGCTGGCTTCGTTTGCTGCGAGGCAGGCCTGCTCAATCCCGCTCTGCCACTGTGTCACCTCTTTCACCCATAGGGGATTGTTGACCATCACCTGGCCGGAGCAGGGAGGGTAACCGAGTTGCTCAAGCAGTGCGCTGAAGGCGGCCAGATCTTTCTGTTGACTGGGCCAGTGCAGGTCGGCAGGCAGGATCAGGGCATTGTCCTGATCTGTTTTGAGGATCTGTTCGCCGCGTCCCTCCGAGCCCAGCATCAGCAGGCACACCTTGTCCTGTACCTCGGGCGGGATCACCAGAGAAAAGGCCTTGGCGATCAATTGCTCGTTGATGGTGGCGATGAGTTTCATCAAAAAGGCGGTGTGGATACCCTGACCAAACAGGGATCGGGTCAGTTGTTGCTGCTCCCGGGCCACCGCTTCCAGTGCGGGCAGTGTATCGGCGCGGGCGATGCGCAGGGTCAACACATGGGAGTGGGTGGAGAAGAGCCCCAGCACCTGTGCCAACTGCAAGATGCCCATCACTTCACCTTGTTGCCAGATGACTAGCCGCTTGATGCGATGACGGGTCATCAATAACAGGGCATCAAACAGATAGCTGCCCAGTGGCAGGCCAATCAGTGGTGCCGGGGTCAGCACGGCGAGCGGTGCCGTCAGCGGCAGCCCCTTCAGGGTGAGGGCGTGCAGCAATGTCTTGCGGGTAGCCAGGGTCAGGCTGCCATCGTGAGCGGGGTAGAGCAGGCAATCCGTGCCCTTGGCCACCATGGCCTCGGTGGCCGCCAGCAGGCTGAGCCGGTTTTCGACGACGAGCGGTGCTTGCAGATGACCGGGTTCAATCCGGGTCAGGATAAATTCCGCCAGATTCTTCTGGCCCAGCTGTTCGCGCTGCTCTTGTTGCTGTTGTCGTTCGGCCAGGCTGGCGGTGAAGTAGCCAGCCAGCACCGGATTGCTGTCGCACAGTGCCCGAAACTCGGCGTGGGGAATGAGCTGGCAGAGGGTATCTTCCAGTGCGTTGAACTGGTGGCGACAGCGGCCATCAAACTGGGCGCGCACATCAAACAGATCGTCGACCCCGTAATCGCCAAAATGGTGATGGGTCGCGGATTCCTCCACCGCTCCCTTGATGATGAGGTAGAGGCCGGGTGGGGCATCACCGGCGTTCAACACCGTCTGTCCCGCGCGAAAATAGCAGATGGAGAGGTGCTGTTCGAGCCGCTCACGCTGCTCTGCATTCAGTACATCAAATGGGGGGCGGGCAAAGTTGAACAAGCTAGTCATGGCAATCCTTGGCCTGTGGCGTCAGATCAGTCTGACAAAGCCGTGACGCAGGAGCCAGCCGACTTTAGTCGCACACCTTGCCTGCAACAGGAAGCGGGAAAATGGTGGCCTCGCTGTACCTCGCAATAACACTCTGATAACGTGGTGGTATGACCAGTTTGATTCAAGGAGCGGAGAGGGAAATGGAAAAACCAAGGGTCAAGTGCGAGATCCGGGACGGTATCGCCGAGGTGATGCTGGCGCGGGGGGACAAGCTCAATGCGCTGGATAGAAGCATGTTTGGCGCCATCGACCAGACGCTCGCCGAGTTGCAGCAACACAAAGGACTGCGGGCGGTGATCCTGTATGGGGAAGGGCGCGCCTTCTGCGCCGGTCTGGATGTGAAATCCATGCTCAAGCAGCCGGTGGCGGCCCTGGACATACTCAAGCGCGAGGCGGATGAGGCAACCAATCTGGCGCAGCGGGTCGCCTATGGCTGGCACCAGTTGCCGGTGCCTGTGATTGCCGTGACCCAGGGGGTGTGCTTTGGCGGCGGCTTGCAGATTGCCCTCGGCGCAGACTTCCGGTTCAGCACCCCGGATTGTCGCTTCTCCGTGATGGAGATCAAGTGGGGCATCATTCCCGACATGAGTGGCTGCGTCACCCTGCGTAACCTGATGGGGGTGGATACCGCCATGGAGCTTGCCATGAGCGGGCGCGAGTGCGATGCCCTTGAGGCCAAGTCCCTCGGGTTGGTAAGCCGGGTATGCGAGGATCCGCTGACCGAGGCGCGGGAGTTTGCCCGCACCCTCATCACCAAGTCGCCGGATGCGCTGGCGGGGATCAAGCAGCTCTACCAGCAGGCCTGGGCTCGCAGCGATGAGGTGATGCTCAAGGAAGAGACCCGCTTGCAAAAGCAGATCCTGGGCCGACCCAATCAGTGGCGCGCCACGTTCAACAGCCTGTTTCGCTGGCGCCTGCCGTTTGGGCCGAGGCGCAACGCCCTCTGACGTGGTAAAGGGAAGCGGTAAAGAACACAGCAAAATAAAATGGCAGCCGAGGCTGCCATTTTTCGTTGTGTCGTTGCACTTATTTGGTAATGGTATCCGGATCCGGTTCGAACGGGTGGCCAGACAGCTCTTGCTCCAGGTTTTGCTCGGAGCGACGACCAGTCCAGTAATCGGCGTTCTTGATACCGAGTTTCTCCGGGTGGAACACGGGATCCAGCCCTTGAGCCTGCTGTGCTTCATAGTCTTTCAAGCAGATAAAAGCAGTTTTTTGCAGCAGCAGGATGGCTATGATGTTGAGCCAGGCCATCAGACCTACCCCTATGTCTCCCAGACCCCAAGCGAGATCTGCCGTCTTGACGGTACCGTAGACAGTCGCTGCCATCAGAGCAATCTTCAGCAAGAAGGTGAGCCAGGGGCGATTAATCTTGCGGTTGATATAGGCGATGTTGGTTTCGGCGATGTAGTAGTAGGCGACTATGGTGGTGAACGCGAAGAAGAACAGCGCGATAGCCACGAAGATGCTGCCAAAGCCCGGCATCATGCTCTCCATGGCGGTCTGTACATAACCAGGGCCTGCGGCAATGCCGGCGATGCCTGTGTAAATGGCTGCGCCATCCGGTCCTTGCACGTTGTAAAGGCCGGTGATCAGCAGCATGAAGCCGGTGGCGGAGCAGACAAACAGGGTGTCGATGTAGACGGAAAACGCCTGCACCAGCCCTTGTTTAGCCGGATGACTCACTGCGGCGGCAGAGGAGGCATGGGGGCCGGTACCTTGACCCGCTTCGTTGGAATAGACCCCACGCTTGACGCCCCACATGATGGCCAGACCCAGAATGGCACCAAAACCGGCGTCCAGACCAAAGGCACTCTTCCAGATCAGCAGGATCACGCCCGGCAGTGCCGAGATGTTGAGGGCTATGATGACGCAGGCCACTATGATGTAGCCCAGCGCCATGAAGGGCACTACGGTACTGGCAAAGCTGGCAATCCGTTTGACGCCACCGAAGATGATAAAGCCCAGCAGCAGAGCGAGACCAGCGGCAGTGACGTTTGGATCAATGTCAAAGGCGGTTTTCAGGCTGGAGCCGATGGAGTTTGCTTGCACCCCCGGCAGCAGCACGCCGCAGGCAAAGATGGTAGATATGGCGAAGGTCCAGGCGTACCACTTCATGCCAAGCCCTTTCTCGATATAAAAGGCTGGGCCACCGCGGTACTCACCGTTGATCTTCTCTTTGTAGACCTGACCCAGGGTGGACTCCACGAAGGCGGAGCTGGCACCGAGGAAGGCCACCATCCACATCCAGAACAGGGCGCCCGGACCACCGAAGGTGATGGCAGTGGCGACACCGGCTATGTTGCCGGTACCGACCCGACCCGCAAGCGTCATGGCCAGCGCCTGGAAGGAGGAGACACCCGCATCGGTGCTCTTGCCATCAAACATCAGGCGTACCATCTCTTTCATGTGGCGTAGTTGTAAAAAACGGGTGCGTAGGGAGAAGTAGAGGCCTATCCCCAGGCACAGATAGATGAGCGCAGGGCTCCAAATCACACCATTGATAGCATTGACGATTTCATTCATGTACAACAACTCCTTTGTTGTGCTGTCTTGGCGAGGTCTTTGCCTCGCTCCCTTAAAATGGTAAGTGACCAAGAGGGTCACTCAATCTTGAGCGGGACTTTCAACTGCCAAGTCCGTGGGTTTTAACATATCGGTTTGTTCAAGGGCTTCCCAGCAAAATATGTTGTCATGTTGTTAATTTGTGAGTTGGCGTTAACAAATGGTCCTTTTGGTCGGGATGAGCCGGTATCCCCGCCATGATCTCCTCTCTCGTCTACCTGGATTGGTGATAACGGAGACACAGCAAATTTGAGGCCAAGGATGAAAATAGAAAACCATCTCAATGTGATCCGCCTCGCCGGGCAGGGGGATGCGGTCGCCATGGCCTACCTGTTCGGGCAGCTTGGCTACCCCGCCAGCCCGGTCGAGGTGGCTGAACGCTGGTTGCAGCCAGCTCCTGATCGTGAGGTGCTGCTCGCCTGTCACGAGGTCGAGGTAGTGGGAGTGCTGGTGTGGCATCGCCTGCGGCCCTTGCATGTTGCACCAGACTGGGGCCTGATCTCGGCGCTGGTCGTCGATGAAGGTGCAAGAGGCGCTGGCGTGGGGGCTGCCTTGCTGGCGACGGCAGAAGCTCGTGCCCTGGCGCAAGGTTGCAGCCAGCTGGAATTGTCCAGCAGTCTCAAACGGCAAGATGCCCATCGTTTCTATCTGTCTCAGGGTTACCTCGAGCGTCCGAAGCGGTTCGTAAAAGTATTTTGATTGGCAAGAGGAGTCTGCGTGTTCTGGTCCAGGTTATGGAGTCTGTTTGGTGGTATGTCCCGACAGGAAGAGAGCGCCCCACGAGCGCTGGAGTGGCAACAGGCCCTGGCTGTGGTGCCCATCTTGCAGGGATTTTCCAAAGACGATCAGCTGCGGCTGATTGCTCTGGCGCAGCAATTTCTGGCCCGCAAGACCCTGACCCAACTCGGGGTTGAGCTGACTTCCCGCCAGCAGGCGGTATTGGCCTTGCAGGCGGTGCTGCCCATTTTGCATCTTGGTCTCGACTGGTATCGTGGCTTTCACGAAATCATATTGATCCCGGAACCCGTGGTCCGTCGTCAGGAGGTGCAGGATGAATTCGGTCTGGTGAGCGAGTGGGAAGAAGAGAACGCTGGGGAGTCCTGGCCTCAGGGGCCGCTGGTGCTGGCCTGGAGCGAGTTGCAGCAGGACGGGGATTGGGATGGCTTCAACCTGGTTATCCACGAATTGGCTCATAAACTCGACATGCTGGGGGGAGATGCCGACGGTGCGCCGCCGCTGCCAAGTGGCATGGATACACGCCAGTGGACCCAGGCCCTGCAGGAGGCGTTCGATGCCATGAATGCCCAGCTGGCCCGCGACGAGGTAACAGCTATCGATCCCTATGCCGCCGAGCATCCGGCCGAGTTTTTGCCGTGTGCTGCGAGAGCTTCTTTACCGATCCGTTGCGCTTGCGGCAGGTCTATCCCGCTGTATACCGGCAACTAAGTCAGTTCTTCAGCCAGGATCCCGCCCTGCGTTTTCCGGCGACCCGCTTGTTGGCGGGAGAGGCGCAAACGGGGCTAATTGTCTGATAACCGATCCGCAGATGAATTAATCTGAATAGCAAAAAGGCACCCGGAGGTGCCTTTTTCACAATCTGAATTGCTTACCTATCAGGCAGCAGCTTTCAGCTGCACGGCAGCGGCTTTCTTGTGATCGCCAATCGGTAGCACAGTGCGGCCAAACTGTTCGTTGATCACGGTAGCCATGGCCAGGTAGATGGCACTGGCGCCACAGATGATGCCTTCGAAACCGGCAATGGTGCCGATCAGGGTGCTGCCGGTGAAATCACGGGCGGCCAGCAGGAAGAACAGCACTGTCAGGGAGGCGAACACGAACTGCTTCACACGGGGGAAGTTGACGGTGCCGACCAGCATGAAGAGAGTGAACATGCCCCACATCAGCAGATACCAGCCCATGTAAGCGTGGGGAGTGGCTTCGGCCAGACCCATGGTTGGCATCACCAGCAGGAACACCAGGCTCCACCAGAAGGTGCCGTAGGAGATGAAGGCGGTGACACCGAAGGTGTTGCCACGCTTGAACTCCATGATACCGGCGATGATCTGGGCCAGACCGCCATAGCACAGGCCCATGGCCAGGATCATGGCGCTGATGGGGAAGAAACCTGCGTTATGGATGTTCAGCAGAATGGTGGTCATACCGAAACCCATCAGACCCAGAGGGGCAGGGTTGGCCAATTTTTCGCTCACGTGGTGTTCTCCAAAAATAGAGGTGGGGGTTGATAAAAGACGCGCGATTTTAGGCAGGCAACGGGTCCCTCGCAAGAGGGGAGTACAAAAAATGGTAAAAAAACTACACGAAATTTTATCCACGTCATTATTCGTGCCATTCAGGTAGATAACAGGTGAATGAATAGCGGTGGCAAGGTTGATTTTTTGTGTGAGCCACGCCGGATATGAAAGTGAATAACAGATAGCAGCAGTGCCTTCGTCCCCTGGTTTTCGAGCCTGTTTCATGCCACTGGGCTCTTGTCTGTTGCAGCCAGATGCCAGGCATTCGTCAGAGGTAAAAATCACTATATATGCCATCAAACAAAAAGAGGGAGTCACCATTTGAAGCGCAGAAGACACTTGCCCAAATCCAGAGGAAAACCGGTCGAGCAGGGGCGCTCACATTGGACGCATTATGTGGATAACGGGATAACGGGATAACGGGATAACGGGATAACGGGATAACGGGTCGCCAGAGGAGGGCAGAGCGCAGTCGTAAAAGGCGTTGGGAATGAGGGGGGATACCCTCTATGCTCTGCGCACTCAATGATGAGTCGTTAGTGGCTATGGTTTCAAGGGGGAAGTGGACGCCTGGCGGCACGAACAATCAAGGAGAGCTGAGGTGAAAACGCCGGGGAGCCGTTTCTGCTCCCCGGCAGCGGTCAGTTATCCAGTGTCAGAACGACCTTGGCTTCCTTGTCCGCCTCCTTTACCTGACTGTCGAGTACGAACAGCCGTTCCGGCGCAATCCCCTGGGTATCCACCAGATACTCCTTGGTATTCTGGGCACGGCGCATGGCCAGATTGCGCAGGGACTTGGCGGTGATCAGCTGTTGATCCCGCAGCAGGATCATAGCCTGGCTTCGCAGGGCCGGGCTCTCTTCATCCAGTTTCGACCTGTCGGCCAAGTCCCCCAGCTCTTCGTTGAAGCGCGCCTCATAGGCTTCGGCCAGCGCGGCTTGGAGTACGGGGTCCTGCTCCAGCAGATCGAGGTCAACCGGCATGCCAGTGATCTTGGTCAATACTCGCTCCAGCTTCTGGCGCTGCAAAATGGGGCGTTCTTCGTTGAAGTTGACCTTGCCGCGAATGTTCATGCTGATCTTGGGTCTCTCCTTGAGCGCTTGCGCCAGCTTGGTCAGCCTGATCTGCTGGGTCGGAGTGAGAGCCGGCTCACCCAGCAGGAAGGGCAGCTCATCCAGATCCTCAGTGCCTCCGGTCAACGACGCCAGCAGAGAGAAGGGGGACGTAATGGCCTTTCTGAGGGTATTGCCCAGTACATCCCAGAAGATATTGCCGAGGCTGAAATTTGGCTGATCCAGATTGCCTTTTACCTTCAGGTTCATCTGGATGACGCCGTTGGCATCGCTGAGCAGGGCGATGGCCAGTCCCAGCGGCATGTCCTTGGCCTGCTCGCTCTTGATCTTCTCTCCCAGTTGCAGCTTCTTGATGGTGATGTCGTTATCCCCCTCCAGTCGATTGCCCTGCAGCTTGTAGTTCAGCTTCATGGAGAGCTGTCCCTTGTCGATGGCATAACCGGCGTAGGTACTGGAGTAGGGGGTAAAAGTGGTGAGTTCCAGGTTGCTGAAGGTGACTGCCACATCGAGCACGGGCTGCTCGATCAGCAGATTGGTGTTGCCGCGAATGGTCACGGGGGCATAGCGGTCAACCTTGCCGTTGAAGGCGAGATCCGAACGTTGGCCGGGAATATTGCTGATATGGCGGCTCTGGCCGCTGAGGGAGGCAATGTCCACCACGAATTCCGGGCTCAGGCTGCGATCGGCAAAGCGCAGGTTGCCCTGTTCGGTACGGACCTGATCGATGGTAATGCGGGGGACGGGCCCGTTGGCGGGCTCTGTGCTGGCAGCTTGTGGCAGCACCAGTTGCTGGAGGTTGGTGATCCCGTCTTCGTTGATCTCGATGCGGGCGAAGGGTTTGCGCAGCAGTATGTCGCCAATCTTCACCTGCTGGCTGATGCCGTCATAGTGCAACCCGCTCAGCTCCAGACGATCTATCTGCAGCAGGCGTTGATTGTCGGCCCGATCAAGCACGAACAACTGGTCTATGTCGAGCCCCCCTGTGACTTCGAGTTTGCTCAGCCCCCCCTCGGCATTGGTGGTCAAGTCCAGTCTGGTACGGCTGGCAAGCTGGCCGTCGCGCACCGTGATGCGCAGCAGATCCTGCAGGTAGGGTTGTGCCCATTTGAGGGGCAGCCCCTGCTGCTTGAACTCGCCCTTGAGGGTGAAAGGGGCCAGGGTGAGGTCGCCGTCAAACCCCAGCGTACTCTGGGTGTTGAGGGTGGCATTGAGGCTGAGCGGGCTGGGCTGATCAGACTGACTGCCAAGGGGACCCAGCGTGAGGTTCAGCCCGGAGATCTCGCGCAGCAGCGGCTTGCCACTGCTCGACTCGGTCAGCTTGAACTCCCCCTGGCTGATGCGCGTCTCCTTAAGCGACCAGCGCCAGGGGTTGCCCGGAGCCGGCTTTTTGCCCGAGGGTTTATCCGCAGGCTGGGGGACAAGCAGTGCTGTCAGGTCCAGCTGCTGCGCGGCATCGAGGGTTGCCGTGACCGCCGGGGCCTTGAGTGCGATCTTGTCGATCCTGACCGACTGCTTGTTGCCATCCAGGGCTATGCCTGCCAATGCCAGCTGTTTGAAGCGGGCAAACTCGGCGCCCTTGTTCTGCTTGAGTTGCCAGTCGCTCAAGGTCAGCTTGCCCTTTGACAACTGCCAATCCAGCCCATGCTTGCCCTGACTGAGCTGGTAGTTCAGTTCGGCGCTGGCCTCGCCCTTGACCAGATTGACCTTGAGGTAGGGGGCCCAGAGCGGCGCGAAGGGCGAGAGCGCAAGCTTGCCGAGACTGAGCTGGCCCTTGCCAGCCCCCGTCATGATATCGAGCTGGCCGCTCGCCTTGAGCGGGCTCTGCTTGTTGAGCCGGGCGGTCAACTGGAAGTGGTTGGTATTTTTCGCCGCAGTGGAGAAATCCGGCAGTTGCAGATCGAGCCCGCTCAGGGTGAGCGGGGGTATCCAGCCCGCACTGTTTTTCTTGCGACTGTCCTGGTAGCTGACGTGACCCTGTACGGCGGCCAGTTTGGCTATCTGTACCAGAGGGGGTTCGCTGCTGGTCGTGGCGGGCGTCTGCGAGGGCGTCAGCATGCTGGCCAGGGCATCGGTCAGATTGAAACGTACCTCACCTTTGCTGTCGGCCCGACGGATGAGATTCACCATCGGCTTGGTGAGGGTGGCGTCACTCAGAATAATGGCCTTCTGCCGCCAGCTCTGGCCAAGCTCTGGGACAAGCTGCAACTGCTCGAATGCAATGATGGGTTGCTGTTTTTCATCGAGCAGCGCCGAGGGACCGATGGCAAGGGAGGGATGGCGCAGGCTGACATGGATCTCCCCCAGCGTCAGGTTCAGACCATAGTGTTTGGCCAGCCAGGCGGGCAGGTGGCGCTGGGTGAGAGTCGGCGCTTGCCATAACAGGACCAACAGGGAGATGAGCAGTGCGGCGAAGAGATAAAGGGTATAGCGCAGCAGGCGGACACGCAGGGGTTTGGGCATGAAGGTCTCCAATTGATGCGCACAGGGTAGCAAGTTTTCAGGACATAATCATGGTGCCGCTTGATGCTGTACGCCGTACTTTGTCCACAAGCGTGCCAGGGTTCCGCTTTTCTTCAACTCGGCCAGCCAGGTTTCCAGCTGGCGGGTCGAGATGTCTGCCGTCGGGCTGAGCAGTGCTCTCAGCTCATACTGCTGATCCCACTTGTCTGACCGCAGCAACTGGGTCGCCAGCTCAGGATACTGTTGGCTGAACTGGTTGAGGTAGGCAAGGTTGAGGATGGCCACCTCGCCGCGCTCCTTGAACAATCCCTGTATGGCGGTGGCACTGTCTTTCACCAGCGTGATGCGAAAGCGCTGCTTGAGCGCGTCCGCATTGGCATTGAAGTCGGCAAATCCATAGTGATAACCGGTGACGCCGATAAGCTTGCGCTGATCAATGTGTTCGAAGAACGTTTGATCACGTCCGGGCACTTTGAGGGCGACATATATTCCGCCCCCCAGCAGTAAAGGTGGGGTCATGTGAACTTGTTCCGCATCCCAATTCCAGCGGATATCCTCGAACAGCATGAGGGAGAAGCGGCCGAGTGCCAGCGCCTGATAGCGATAGGTGGCCGAGGTGGGGACAAAGACAAAACGCACCTCTTGCTGAACTTCGTTGAGCGCCGAGATGAGATCCAGCGTCAGTCCCCGATAGCGGTTCTCACTCTCCTTGACCACGAAGGGGGCATAGGGGTAACCCCCGACCCGGATCAGGGGATGGCTCCAGGCCGTGGAGCAGAACAAGAGTAACAACCAGCACCAGCATTTCATCGGGAGCACCAAGATGGTGAGATGATCCCAGATTCGGTTAATCTGCGCTGGTTTTCAAGCTGTTAAGGGAATTTGCACAGCGCTGCTCGGCGGCTTCCAGCTCTGCCATCACCATCTGGATATCCTCTAGTTGCTGGTGCAGGGATTGGCGCTTGGCATTGATGAGCTGGATCATGGAGTGGAGCTGGGTCTTGCTCGAGCGATCCGTGTCATACATGTCGAACAGCTCGCGGATTTCCGCCAGGCTGAAGCCGAGCCGTTTGCCGCGCAATGTCAGCTTGAGGCGGATCTTGTCCTTGTGGCTGTAGATGCGGGTCTGTCCCTCCCGGGTCGGGGTGATCAGTCCCTCATCCTCGTAGTAGCGGATGGTCCTTGGCGTGATATCAAATTCATGGGCCAGCTCCGAGATGCTGTAGGTGATCTCCTTGCCGGGCAGGGACGGTGGCATGGTAGTGACTCCTGTTAGTGCGAGGATGACTGGCAAAGGCGCATCCGCAGCCGCTCTGCATTGGCGTGGAGGGCCTGGCCGACCCGGGAGCCGTTGGGACGGCCGAGCCGCTCGCTTACCCATTGGCCGGTGGCCGCCAGCTTGTCCAGATCCACCCCTGTGCTCATGCCAAGGCCGTGCAGCAGATAGATCACCTCCTCCGAGGCGACGTTGCCAGAGGCACCCGGTGCGTAGGGGCAACCGCCGAGTCCGGCTACCGAGCAGTCTATGGTGCGGATACCGCGCTCCAGCGCCGGCAGCAAATTGGCCAAGCCCTGGCCATAGGTGTCGTGAAAATGGACCGCGAGCCGACCTGCGGGGATCTCGTGCAGCACAGCATCCAGCATGGGGGCGACCGTGCCAGGGGTACCGACTCCTATGGTGTCCCCCAGCGAGATCTCATGACAACCGAGATCAAGGAGTCGCTCGGCCATGGCCGCTACCCGTTTCGGGCGGGTCGGGCCATCGAAGGGGCAGGCGATGACGGTGGAGAGATAACCGCGCACCTTGATGCCGAGGCTGCGTGCCTCCTGCACCAGAGGGGCGAAGCGCACCAGCGACTCCTCCACACCGATGCCGATATTGGCGCGGGTAAAACCGTCAGAACAGGCGGTGAACAGACCAATCTCGTCAGCCCGGGCGGCAATGGCGGCCTGCAGGCCTTGCAAGTTGGGCACCAGGGCGCCGTAGCGGGTTGGCCCCTTGCGCGGCAGGGCCTTGAACAGTTCGGCTGAGTCGGCCATCTGCGGCACTCGCCTGGGGGAGACGAAGGCCCCCACCTCGATGCGCTGCAAGCCGCTCTCGACGAGACGGGCTATCAGCTCAAGCCGCTGGATAAGGGACAGGGCATTGGCTTCGTTTTGCAGGCCATCGCGCGGGCCCATCTCCACTAGGCTTACCTTGTCGTCCTGCATGCCAGATTCTCTTTTCATGTACTGCTCTCTTGCGTCTTCAGCGTGCTTTCATCGGCCAGGTCGGCATCGGTAAAACGTACCAGCACGGCGCCCTGACTCACCTGTTCCCCTGCTTTGCATTGCAGGGTATCGATCACACCGTCTTGTTCGGCTTTCAAGACGTGCTCCATCTTCATTGCCTCCAGTACCAGCAGGGGTTGCCCTTTGCTGACACGTTGCCCGACCTCGACCAGCAGTGCCACTACGATGCCATGCATGGGGGCAATGGCGCCCTGCATGGTGGTGCTGGTGTGATCATGATGGGTCTGGTGCGCGTGTTCATGGGGGAAAAAGCGAATACGTTGCCTATCCAGTTGCACCATGAAATCCCTCGCCCCAACAGCCTGTATGGGGTAGCGCTGCCAGCACCCTGCATGTTGCAGGCGGATATGATCAGCGCCCAGCGCATAGGGAATTTGCTCTCCCTGCCACTCAAGCTTGCCTGCACATTCGGTGAGGCTCAGTACCCGATCCTCCTCGCCGATCTGTACCGCCGCCGTCCAGTTTTTGCGTTGACCCAGACGAAAGCCGGATGCCTGTTGCCAGGGGGCACTGCCTGTACTGCGGCTGGCGAGCCAGAGGGTGGCCAGCGGCCAGGCAAGCTCGGGCACTGCCAATGGTTCTGTGGGGATGGGCCACTGGGTGTGATGGCGCATGGCCAGCACGTCCGGCTCCTGACACAGGCGCAGCAACAAGGGGCCATTGTGCACCAGGGGGCCGAGTTCCAGCGCACCCAGCGCATCGGCCAGTCTGGCAAAGGCTTCTGCTCGGCTCTGGCCGTGGGCAATCAGCTTGGCAATCATGGGATCGTAATAGGGGCTGACGTCATCTCCGGCAGTCACACCTGTGTCGATGCGCACCCCGTCCGGCCAGTGCAGCCACTCTATGGGGCCGCTGGCGGGCAGAAAACCGGCTGCCACATCCTCGGCATAAAGGCGCGCTTCTACCGCATGGCCGTGCAGGACTACCTCCTCCTGGGTCAGGGGCAGGGGCTTGCCTTCGGCGACTGCCAACTGCCAGGCCACCAGATCCTGGCCGGTGACACACTCGGTGACAGGGTGTTCCACCTGCAGGCGAGTGTTCATCTCCATAAAGAAGAATTCGTCCCCGCACAGCAAAAATTCGATGGTACCAG
Organism: Aeromonas salmonicida subsp. salmonicida; assembly: GCF_001643305.1. Taxonomy (GTDB): domain Bacteria; phylum Pseudomonadota; class Gammaproteobacteria; order Enterobacterales; family Aeromonadaceae; genus Aeromonas; species Aeromonas salmonicida. The sequence goes on along the minus strand of NZ_LSGW01000094.1, from coordinate 18,609 downwards.
CCCCTCGATAATCGATGGCTTTGGCAGCGGCGACGGCGGCTTGCCCCATGGCTTGGCGCAGTGACGGGGGGATGTCGGGGGCGGGGGCCTCTTCAATCACCTTCTGGTGGCGTCGCTGCAAGGAGCAATCCCTGTCCCCCAGATAGATGGCGTTGCCGAGGCTGTCGGCAAACACCTGCACCTCCACATGACGGGCCTTGGGCAAGTAGCGCTCCAGCAAGACGCTGTCATCGCCAAAGGCGCCCAGCGCTTCGCGTTTCACGGCCGCCAGCGCCTCGTCAAATTCGTCGATCTGTTCGACCAGGCGCATCCCCTTGCCACCGCCCCCGCTGGCCGCCTTGATCAGCAGCGGCAAGCCGGTCAGCAATGCCTGCTCGCGCAGCAGCTCGAGGCGCTGATCCGTGCCGTGATAGCCGGGCAGCACGGGCACGCCGGCTGCCTGCATCAGCGACTTGGCGCCGGACTTGTCCCCCATGGCGAGGATAGCCGCGCCACTGGGGCCGATAAAACGCACACCACGCTGCTCGCAGGCGGTGGCAAAGTCGCTGTTTTCCGACAAAAAGCCGTAACCGGGATGGATGGCATCGGCGCCTGCCTGCTGGGCGATGCGCAGTACCTTGGCCGCATCGAGATAGCTCTCCCGCGCGGGGGCAGGTCCCAGATGCCAGGCTTCGTCGGCTTCCCGCATATGCATGGCATTTTGGTCGGCATCCGAGTAGAGGGCTATGGTGTGGATGCCGAGCCGACGGGCTGTCTTGATGATGCGCACGGCGATTTCGCCGCGGTTGGCAATCAACAGCCGTCTAATCGGCGTCTGGTTGGTCATGACGGCTCCTCACATTGCGTTGAAAAAGCAAAATGGGATCATGCGGGGCGGGTTTCCTCGCCGCGGTTGGCGATCTGCAGTCGCTTGACGGTGTTGCTGTGAGTCATGCTTCATCCTTGAAACGGGGGCGCCAGCTGGGGGGGCGTTTATCAAAAAAGGCCTGCATCCCCTCCTGGGCCTCGAGCCCGACCCGCACCCGGGCTATGGTCTCGACGGTTTTCTCTTCATGGAGGCGGGCGGTATGGCTTTCGATGGCGGCCAGCAGTCGCTTGGTCTCCTTCATCGCCTCCGGGCCGTTGCGACACAGGCGCATGGCCAGCGCGCGCCCTTCGGCCAGCAACTGCTCCGGCTTGGCCAGTTGGTGCGCCACATTGAGCCGGCAGGCGGTGATGGCATCGAAAGGTTCGGCGCTCAGCATGTAACGGCGTGCCTGGCGCATGCCCATGGTGCGCACCACATAGGGGCTGATCACCGCAGGTACCAGCCCCAGGCTCACCTCGGAGAGGCAGAAGCGTGCATCTTCGCTGGCCAGCACCAGATCGCAGGCACAGACAAGGCCCAATGCACCGCCATAGGCAGCTCCCTGCACCAGCGCCAGGGTGGGGAAAGGGAGCTCATCCAGGGTTTGCATCAGCCTCGCCAGTACCCGGGCGTCTTCTCTGTTGTGTTCAAAGTCGGCGTGAGCGAGATTGCGCATCCAGTTGAGATCGGCGCCGGCACAAAAGTGCCTGCCCTCGGCGCGCAGCAGCAAGGCATGGGGGCGTTCGGCGAGCGATTGACCATGAAGATGGGCCAGTTCGTCGAGGCAATCGAGCAGCCCCAGCATGAGCTCGGCATCAAAGGCGTTGTGGCGAGCGGGGCGTGACAGCACCAGTTCGGCCAGTGGCCCATGGCGCTCCAGGCGAAATCCCGCCGGAGGATCATTGAAAAGTGGATCGGACATGACGAACTCCTTACATCCGGAAGATGCCGTATTGCTCAGGTCCCGGCTCAGCACCCCGGCAGGCGGCCAGCGCCAGCGCCAGCACTGTGCGGCTTTGCGCCGGGTCTATGACGCCGTCATCCCATAACCGCGCGCTGGCGTAATAGGGGTGACCCTGCTGTTCATACTGGGCGATCACGGGCGCGCGGATGGCGGCGGCTTCCTGCTCGCTCAATACCTTGCCCTCAACGGCCAGCTTGTCCCGGCGCACCTGTACCAGCACACCGGCAGCCTGCTCGCCGCCCATGACAGAGATGCGACTGTTGGGCCAGCTGAACAGAAAATCGGGCTCATAGGCGCGGCCACACATGCCGTAGTTGCCCGCGCCGAAGCTGCCGCCGACGATCAGGGTTATCTTGGGTACCCGACTGCAGGCCACGGCGGTGACCAGTTTGGCCCCATGCTTGGCGATGCCTTCCCGCTCTGCGGTACTGCCCACCATAAAGCCGGTGATATTTTGCAGGAACAGCAGGGGAATGGATCGCTTGTTGCAAAGCTGGATAAAGTGGGCGCCTTTCTGGGCGCTGTCGCTGTGCAACACACCGTTGTTGGCAAGGATCCCCACCTGCATGCCACCGATGCGGGCAAACCCCGTCACCAAGGTAGTGCCGAACAGTGCCTTGAATTCGTCAAATTCGGAGCCATCCACCAGACGGGCGATGAGCTCTCGGGCATCGTAGGGGCGCTTGAGGCTGGTGCCCACCAGACCGTAGAGCTCCTCAATGGGGTACCGGGGTTCGTCATAGCCCGGGTCGCGCGAAGCGAAACCCAACACCGGAATCGTGTTTTCCCCCAGATTGCCAACCAAAGTACGGGCTATGGCCAGGGCATGGGCATCGTCTCGCGCCATGTGATCCGCCACGCCTGAGTGAGCGCAGTGCACCTCGGCGCCGCCCAGGGCCTCGGCGCTGATCTCCTCGCCAGTGGCCGCTTTGACCAGTGGGGGCCCCGCCAGAAAGATGGTGGCCTGTTCCTTGACCATGATGGATTCATCCGCCATGGCGGGTACATAGGCGCCCCCGGCGGTACAGAGCCCCATCACCACCGCCAGCTGGGGAATGTTTTGGGCGGACATGCGGGCCTGGTTGTAGAAGATGCGACCGAAGTGCTCCCGGTCGGGGAACACCTCGTCCTGCATGGGCAGGAAGGCGCCGCCGGAATCCACCAGATAGAGGCAGGGCAGGCGCAGCCGCTCGGCGATGGCCTGGGCGCGCAGGTGCTTTTTCACCGTGAGCGGGTAGTAGGTGCCCCCCTTGACGGTGGCATCGTTCACCACCAGCAGGCAGAGCCTGCCCGCAATCTGGCCGAGCCCCGTGATGATGCCAGCAGCGGGCACAGGCTCGTCATAGACCTGCCATGCAGCCAGCGCGGAGAGTTCGAGAAAAGGGGAGCCCGGGTCCAGCAGCTGATTGATGCGCTCGCGGGGCAGCAGTTTGCCACGGGCCTGATGGCGGGCGTTGTTGGCCGCGCCCCCGCCCTGGGCTATCTCGGCGAGCCGGGCATTGAGATCCTCGACCAGCGCCTGCATCGCCGCTTTGTTGGCGGCAAATTCCGGGCTGGCCGTGTCGAGACGGGAGTGTATCTGGCTCATGCGTTCTCTCCCATCAGCTCCCGACCGATGAGCCAACGGCGGATCTCCGAGGTGCCGGCGCCTATCTCGTAGAGCTTGGCGTCCCGCAGCAGGCGGCCGGTGGGATACTCGTTGATGTAGCCATTGCCCCCCAAGAGCTGAATGGCATCCAGCGCCATCTGGGTGGCATTCTCGGCGGCAAACAAAATGGCGGCGGCGCAATCCTTGCGACTGGTACGGCCCTGATCGCAGGCGCTCGCCACCGAGTAGACCAGGGCCCGGCTGCTGGCCAGACGGGTATACATGTCCGCCAGCTTGCCCTGTACCAGCTGGAACTCGCCGATGGCCTGACCGAACTGCTTGCGCTCGCGCACATAGGGCAGCACAACGTCCATGCAGGCCTGCATGATGCCAAGGGGGCCGGCGGCCAGCACCACCCGCTCGTAATCGAGGCCGCTCATCAGTACCCGGGCCCCGCCGTGCAAGGTGCCGAGCAGGTTCTCCTGCGGGACGCGGCAGTTGTCAAATACCAGCTCGCAGGTGCTGGAGCCACGCATGCCGAGCTTGTCGAGCTTCTGGGCTGTGGTGAAACCTTGTGTACCCGCCTCGACGATAAAGGCCGAAATCCCCTTGGGTCCGGCGCTGGTATCGGTTTTGGCATAGATGACAAAGGTGTCGGCATCCGGGCCATTGGTGATCCACATCTTGTTGCCGTTCAGCACGAAATGATCGCCATCGTGCTTGGCGGTAAGCCGCATGCTGACAACATCGGAGCCTGCTCCCGTCTCGCTCATGGCCAGTGCGCCCACGTGCTCGCCGCTGACGAGGGAGGGCAGATAACGCGCCTTCTGATCGGGTGTGCCGTGGCGGTGGATCTGGTTGATGCAGAGGTTGGAGTGGGCGCCGTAGGAGAGGCCGACCGAGGCGCTGGCGCGACTCACTTGCTCCATCACCAGCACGTGGGCCAGATAACCGAGGCTCACGCCGTCATACTCTTCCGCCACTGTGATGCCGTGCAGCCCGAGTTCGCCCATTTGGGGCCAGAGATCCCGCGGAAAGACGTTGCTGTGATCGATCTCGCTGGCGCGCGGCGCTATCACTTTCTGGCAGAAGGCCTCGACCTGCTCGGTCAGGGCGCTGAGGGTCTCATCCATCACTGCGTGCATCCTTGCTCTCCTTTGAATGGTTGGTTCTCACCCATCTGACAGCCCCTATGGTCGTAAACAGGGTGTCAAACTGGTCAGTCCATTTGTGAGTTAAGTTTACGTTAGCGTAAACGTAAATTGATTGTTAGTCTAAGGTAAATTTGTCGGGTGGCGGCTGCAAGGTGGCTCGTCCCCCTCCATCAACCGACCTCAAGGAGTGAGCGGCATGACAAGCCAATATCCATTGCAGCCTGCCAGCAAGGAGAGCAGGGCATGAGCAACCATCAGACCCAGTACGGTGATGTGCCGCTTTATATCGGTGGCGAGGCCTGTGCTTCCACGAGCGAGGCGTGGATCGAGGTGACCAATCCGGCGGATCAGAGCCTGTTGGCACGCGTGCCCAAAGCGACCCCGGCCGAGGTGGAGCGTGCGGTGCGCAGCACTCACGACGCTTATCTGCTGTGGCGGGATGTACCCGCCCCCGAGCGGGCGCGGGTCATGTTCAACTACCAGCATCTGCTTAAAGCCCATCACGATGAGCTGGCCTCCCTGCTGGCCCAGGAGACCGGCAAGAATCTGGCGGACGCCAGGGGGGATGTGTGGCGCGGCATCGAGGTGGTGGAGCAAGCCTGTGGTATCGCCAGCCAGACCATGGGGGAGACAATGGGCAACGTGGCGCGTCGGGTCGATGGCCACTCCTGGGTCCAGCCGCTGGGGGTCTGTGTCGGCATCACGCCGTTCAACTTCCCCGCCATGATACCCCTGTGGATGTTCCCGCTGGCGGTGGCTTGCGGCAACGGCTTCGTGCTCAAGCCTTCCGAGCAGGATCCGCTTACCCCCATGCGGCTGGCCGAGCTGTTCACCGAGGCGGGAGCCCCCAAAGGCATCCTCTCCGTTGTACACGGCGGCGCCGAGCAGGTGGATGCGCTGCTGTGTCATCCAGATGTGAAGGCGGTCAGCTTCGTCGGCTCTGCCCGGGTCGGGGCTCACGTCTATCGCACCGCCACCGAACATCTCAAACGGGCCCAGTGCTTTGTCGGTGCCAAGAACCACATGGTGATCATGCCGGATGCCAACAAGGGGCAGGTGCTGAGCAACCTGGTGGGGGCTGGCGTTGGCGCGGCCGGTCAACGCTGCATGGCCATCAGTGTGGCTGTGTTTGTCGGCAGTGCCCGCGACTGGATCCCCGAGCTTGCCGCCGAGTTTGCCAAGGTAAGGCCCGGGGTCTGGCACGATCCCGAGGCGGCCTATGGTCCCCTCATCAGCCCGGAGGCGAAAGTCAGGGTAGAGGGCCTCATCGAGGCGGGGATCAAGGAGGGGGCCGAGTGCCTGCTCGATGGTCGCTTCTGCGATGTGGCGGGCTATCCGGTGGGCAACTGGGTGGGGCCGACCCTGTTTCGAGGTGTGACCCCAGAGATGCGGATTTATAAAGAGGAGATCTTCGGCCCCGTGCTCGCCTGCCTGGAGGTGGAGAGCCTGGACGAGGCGCTGACCCTCATCAACACCAACCCCTACGGCAACGGCACCTCCATCTTTACCGGCTGCGGCGCTGCGGCCCGCAAGTTTCGCCACGAGGTGGCAGTGGGTCAGGTGGGGATCAACGTGCCCATCCCGGTACCGCTGCCATTTTTCTCCTTTACCGGCTGGCGTGGCTCTTTTTACGGGGATCTGCACGCCTACGGCAAGCAGGCGGTGCGCTTCTACACCGAGACCAAGACGGTGACCGAACGCTGGTTCGACGAGGATATCCCCACAGGCCCCAATATGACCATCAGCCTGCGTTGAGGGGGTAAAAGACACAGAACTTGGCAATGCAGACCGGCGCGAACCTGACCATCGGCTGCGTTGCGCGTGGGCCAGAGAGACAACAGACAAAGGACACAAGGAAGCGGACAAGATGGATTTTACCCTGACCGAGGATCAACAGGCTTATGTCGAGGCGGCCACCGCCTTTGCCAATGAGGCGCTCAAACCCCATGCCGCCCGCTGGGACAGAGATCACGAGTTTCCCATCCCCACCATCAAGCAGGCGGCGGCGCTCGGCTTTTGCGGCCTCTATACCCCGGAACAGTACGGCGGGCTCGGTCTGCCCCGGCTCGATGCCAGCCTGATTTTTGAGCGCCTCGCCATGGGCTGCACCTCCACCACGGCTTATCTGACCATCCACAACATGGTGAGCTGGATGCTGGGCAGCTGGCTGCCTGCCGCTGTTGCCGAGGAGTGGGTGCCCAGGCTCGCCAGCGGCGAACTGCTGGGCTCTTATTGCCTGACCGAGCCTGGTGCTGGCTCAGATGCGGCGGCCCTCAAGACCCGTGCGGTGCGTGACGGCGATGACTATCTCATCGACGGCAGCAAGGTGTTCATCTCGGGGGCGGGCAGCACGGATGTGCTGGTGGTGATGGCTCGCACCGGAGGCGACGGGGCCAAGGGGATTTCCGCCTTCATGGTGCCCGCCGACAGTGACGGGATTGTCTACGGCAAGGCGGAAGAGAAGATGGGCTGGAACAGCCAGCCGACCCGGGAGGTGGCCTTCAACGGGGTGCGCATTCCCGCCAGCTATCGGTTGGGGCAGGAGGGGGAAGGGTTCAAGTTCGCCATGCAGGCGCTGGATGGTGGGCGCATCAACATCGCCACCTGCTCTGTGGGTACCGCCCAGCAGGCGCTGGACGATGCTCTGCGCTATGTGCAGCAGCGCCAGCAGTTTGGCCACCCTATCAGCGAATTCCAGAGCGTGCAGTTTCGTCTCGCTGACATGGCCACCGAGCTGGCGGCGGCTCGGTTGATGGTACGGCAGGCCGCCGACAAGCTGGACAGAGGCAGCCCGGACAAGAGCGCCTGGTGTGCCATGGCCAAGCGTTTTGCCACCGACGTGATGCGGTTGATCATCGCCCGCCGCCTGCTGGCGGATCCCTGTCTGTCACTGGAGTAAGGGGGGGCGCTTGCTGGCGAAGCCCGGCCTGGCGCTGGCGTAACATATTATCTGCCTCCGAGACGTCATCAGGCTTTGTGAGCCAGCCGAAGGTTGGCTCCATTCAACCCTGTCATCATGGGGCAGTCTCATTCACAAGGACAATGCAATGACAAGGATCAGGCTCGAATATCACGGTCACGTGGCCTTTATCACCCTCGACCATCCGCCCGCCAACACCTGGACCCTGGCCAGCTTGCAGGCCTTCTTGCAGATGATGGTGGAGCTCGACAGTCGCCCCGATGTGGTGGCCCTGGTGATCCGCGGGGCGGGGGACAAGTTCTTCTGCGCCGGCGCCGATCTCAAGATGTTTGCCGATGGCGATCTGGACCATGCTCGCGAGGTAGCCGAGGCCTTTGGTCATGCCTTCGAGGCGCTGGCGCGTTTTCATGGCGTCAGCATAGCCGCCATCAATGGTTACGCCATGGGCGGCGGGCTGGAAGTGGCGCTGGCCTGCGACATCCGCATCGCCGAGCTGCAAGCCAAGCTTGGGTTGCCGGAAGCGTCCGTGGGCTTGCTGCCTTGCGCCGGTGGCACCCAGCGGCTCACAGAGCTGGTGGGGCCTGGCTGGGCCAAGCGCATGATCTTGTGCGGCGAGAAGGTCAGCGCCACCCTGGCCTACGAGATGGGACTGGTGGAGGAGGTGGTCAAAGAAGGTCACGCCTGGGACGCGGCGCACCAGATGGCCCAGCTGGTGGAGCGTCAGAGCCCGAGCGCCCTGCGCGCCTGCAAGACCCTTATCAATCAGGGGCGCAGTGGCCATCGTGATGCTGCCTTGCCGCTGGAGCGAAGCCTGTTTCTCGAGCAGTTTGCAGACGCCAACCAGCGTGAAGGGGTGGCGGCCTTCCTGGAGAAGCGCCCACCCCGCTGGCAGTATGAAAAATCCAATGGAGTGACGAATGAGTGAATCGGTACGCATAGAGACCCATCCCACGGCGGACGGCCATCATATCGGCGTCTTGACCCTGGACAGCCCTGCGTCTCTCAATGCCCTGAGCCTGCCGATGATCCAGGCTCTGCAGCGCGAGCTCACGCGCTGGGAGCAGGATCCCGCCGTGGTCTGCGTGCTGTTGCAAGGGGCCGGCGAGAAGGCATTTTGCGCCGGCGGTGACATCCGCTCCTTCTATTACCGCAGACAGGAGGAGAGCGAGCAGGCGCTGTTTGGCTATGCGCGGGATTTTTTTGAGCAGGAGTATCGGCTCGATCACCATATCCACCGCTACGGCAAGCCCCTCATCTGTGTGGCGGATGGCATCTGCATGGGGGGTGGCATAGGCCTGTTCGCCGGCGCCGACTTTCGGGTGGTGACCGAGAAGAGCCTGTTCGCCATGCCGGAGGTCACTATCGGTCTCTATCCGGATGTGGGGGCCAGCTGGTTTTTAAGCCGGATGCCGGGGCGACTCGGGCTCTGGCTCGGTCTGACCGGCGCCCGTTTCAATGGCGCGGATGCCATCGGACTGGGGCTGGCGGATCACGCCATCGTCAGCAGTGAGCGTGCAGCCTTGTTGCCTCGCCTGGCCGGGTTGGACTGGTGTGGCAGCCAGGCGCCACGGGAGCAGATCGATCTGCTGTTGAGGGGCTTGCAGGTAGAGGCAGACAAAGACCTGCCAGCGCCTGTGTTCTTGCCCCACAGGGCCAAAATTGACGCCCTGCTGGTCGGGCGCACCCTGCAAGGGGTGCTGGACAGCGTGTTTGATGCCAGCTTCGATCCCGATCTGGGTGAAGGGAGCCTGGCGCAGGCTCGCGAAATATGTCGCAGCGGCAGTCCCATCAGCCGCGCCATTCTGTGGCGCCAGTACTGGCAGGCGCGCCGCCAGTCGCTGGCCGAGGTGTTTGCCGATGAGCTGGCGCTGTCGGTCAATTGCGTGTTGAAAGGGGATTTTGTGGAAGGGGTGCGGGCATTGCTCATCGACAAGGACAAGTCCCCCCGTTGGCAGGCGCCGCAAGCAGGCACTGAGTGGCTGGATGCCTTCTATCGCTGGCCCGAAGGGAAAAACCCCCTGGCGCCTTGAGTCTTGGAGTGTAAGACGTCAGAGCGGATGAACGGACACAGGTTGCTGGAGAGCCAGCACGGCAAGGAGCAAACGAGATGACAAGGATTGGATTTATCGGGCTGGGCAACATGGGGGGCCCCATGGCCGCCAATCTGGCCAGGGCGGGGCACGGGGTCCGGGTATTTGACTTGATGCCGGAGAGTATCGCCAAGGCGATCGCCGCCGGGGATGCCCGCGAGGCGGTGGCTGATTGCGAGGTGGTCATCAGCATGCTGCCCGCCGGTGAGCATGTACGGGCACTTTGGCTCGCAGGCAATGGCGGACAGGATCTGCTGGCGGCCTTGCCAACGGGAGCCCTGGTGATCGACTGCTCCACCATAGACGTGGCGTCGGCCCGCCAGGTGGGGGAAGCGGCGAAGGCGCGGGGCATTCGCTTTGTCGATGCCCCCGTTTCGGGTGGCGTGGCGGGGGCGAGCGCAGGGACCCTCACCTTCATCGTCGGTGGTGAACTGGCGGATTTCGAGGCGGCCAGCCCCATTCTGGCCCACATGGGACAGAACCTGTTCCATGCCGGGGCGCTGGGGGCGGGCCAGATCGCCAAGATGTGCAACAACATGCTGCTCGCCATCCACATGGCGGGCACGGCCGAGGCGCTGGCGCTCGGGGTGAAGGAGGGGCTGGATCCGAGTGTGCTCTCCACCATCATGGGCAAGAGCTCGGGCAACAACTGGAGCCTGGAGCGCTACAACCCCTGGCCTGGTGTGATGGAAAACGTGCCCGCCGCCCGCAATTATCAGGGGGGCTTTATGACCCGCTTGATGGTCAAAGATTTGGGACTGGCCATGGCGCTGGCCGAGCATGCCCACAGCGCTGTCCCCATGGGGGCGCTGGCCCGTAACCTGTTCAACCTGCACGCAAGTCAGGGCCAGGAGAGCAAGGATTTTTCCAGCATCGTCGAGCTCTATCTGGATAAAATGCGGGATCAGTCCAAAGCCGGTTGATCTCGGGTGCTCTGCTCTCAACTCATTCACCCAATCATGTATGGCCAGACAAACTGGCAAGGAGTACCCATGGATATCAAGCAGAAGATCATCGCCGTCACGGGCGCGGGGCGGGGGCTCGGCCGGGCCATTGCCCTCAGTCTGGCCAGTCAGGGCGCCGTACTGGCGTTGATCGATGTGAATCGTGCGGATTTGGAGGTGACCGAAGCCGAGGTGCGCAGTCGCGATGGTCAATGCACCCTGTTCGTCTGCAACGTGGCGAGCGAAGCCGAGGTTGAGGCGACCTTTAGTGCCATCAAAGAGCAACTCGGCGCCTTGCATGGCCTCATCAACTGCGCCGGTATCCTGCGGGACGGCATGCTGATCAAGGTGAAAGAGGGCGCGCTGGTGGAGAAGATGAGTCTGGCCCAGTGGCAGGCCGTCATCGACGTCAACCTGACCGGCACCTTCCTCTGTGGTCGCGAAGGGGCCGCCCTGATGGCCCAGGGGGGGCAGGGGGGGGTCATCGTCAACATCTCCTCCATTGCCCGTGCCGGCAACATGGGCCAGAGCAACTATGCCGCCAGCAAGGCGGGAGTGGCCTCTCTGGTGGTGACCTGGGGGCGGGAGCTGGCTCGCCACGGCATTCGGGTGATGGGCATAGCCCCCGGCGTGTTTGCCACCGACATGACGGCGGCGATGAAACCGGAGGCAATGGCCCGCATGCAGCAGGCCATCCCGGTTGGCGCCCTGGGGGAGGCGCACCAGCTGGCCGACACCGTGCATTTTATTCTCGCCAATGACTATCTGTCGGGCCGCATGATAGAGCTCGACGGTGGCCTGAGACTCTAGTTTTGTCGCCCACCACTAGATGCCCCTGGCCGCTGGTACAGGGGCATTTTTATTGTGCGTTTGACTCGCGGGCCGGCCCGGCGGCGCTGATGGTCATCTGCATGCCCATGCAGGTCTGATCCGGAAAAACGGGGGCCAGGTCATGGAAAAATGTGAAATATCAACGGGTCTTTCTTAATTTGAACCAGCTCACAGGCACTCGGGGTCAGTACTGTAAAATTGCGCGCGGTCAAGACGGGGCATGATTGACGGTACGAGGGATTGCGGTCGGAATAGTCATGCAATATAGTTGCCGCCTTTTTCACGGGGTACGGATTTTTCGCCCCTCCCATATTGCGCGCAGTATGAATACGGACGCTCTGCCGCCGCCTAATCAAACAGGATTGAGATGGACAAGAAACTAGGGCTTGGCGCCCTCATCTCGCTGGTGATCGGCTCCATGGTCGGCGCCGGGGTCTTCAGTCTGCCACAAAATATTGCCGCTCATGCCAGTGCCGGGGCCGTTGCCCTGGGTTGGGCCATCACGGGTCTGGGCATGATCTGCCTCGCGCTGGTTTACCAGAATCTTTCCATGCGCCGCCCGGATCTCGATGGCGGTATCTTCAGTTACGCCAAGGCCGGTTTCGGCGATTTCATCGGTTTCAACGCCGCCTGGGGTTACTGGCTCTGTCAGCTGCTGGCCAACGTCTCCTATGCCATCGTCGTGTTCAGCGCCCTGAGCTACTTCTTTGACACGCCGGACAACGTCATCTTCGGTGACGGCAACACGCCGGTGGCCATCGTACTGGCCTCCATCCTGATCTGGTCGGTGCATGCGCTGGTGCTGCGCGGGATCCAGGTCGCCGCTCTGGTGAACATCATCACCACCATCGCCAAGATGGTGCCGCTCATCGTGTTCTGCATCGCCATACTGCTCGCCTTCAACATGCAGACCTTCACCCTGGATATCTGGGGCCACGACAACGTGGAGCTGGGATCCGTGATGGATCAGGTCAAGTCCACCATGAAGGTGACGCTCTGGGTCTTCATCGGCATCGAAGGGGCTGTGGTGGTCTCTGCCCGTGCCCGTCACCGCAAGGACGTGGGCCGTGCCACCGTGCTGGCGCTGCTCGGTGCCCTGACGCTCTACGTCATGGTGACTCTGTTCTCCCTGGGGGTCATGAGTCAGCCGGAACTGGCCCAGCTCAAGAATCCCTCTACCGCCATGATCCTTGAAAAAGTGCTGGGCCCCTGGGGCGCCTGGCTCATCAACATAGGTCTGGTGATCTCCGTGATGGGTGCCTTGCTTAGCTGGACAGTGTTGGCAGCGGAAGTACCTTACATAGCCGGCAAGACAGGTGTCTTCCCCAGTTGGTTTGCCAAGGAGAACAAGAACGGCTCGCCGCAGGTGTCGCTCTGGTGTTCCACCTGTCTGGTGCAGATCTTCCTGATCATCATCTACTTCCAGAGCAGCACCTATCTGGCGCTGGTCAATATCGCCACCTCGGCGGCGCTGGTGCCCTACGTCTTCTCCGGTGCCTATGGCCTCAAGCTGGCAATGAAGGGAGAGACCTACGAGGGTCAATCCCATCAGCGCAAGCGTGACCTGCTGCTGGCCCTGGTGGCCACTACTTATGGCTGCTGGCTGGTCTATGCCGCCGGTGTGGAGTACCTGCTGCTGGTGGCGCTGCTCTACAGCCCGGGCATCTTCATCTACTGGAAGGCGCGTCAACACCACGGGTTGCGCGGCCTCAACCGACTGGAGCAGGGGATGACGGCGGCCCTGCTCGGGTGCGCCGTGCTGGCCTTCTACAAGGTGATGGACGGTACCATTCCCTTGAGTTAACCGGCACAATGAAGAGATGGTCCAAGGGCCATCTCTTTTTTATGCGCGTGTTGGCCTTGGGGCCACTGCGCGGCCTCTGGAAGGAATGTTTATGCTGTTTATGGGTTATCTGTTGTTGGGCGCGTTTGCTGGCATGCTGGCTGGGCTGTTCGGCATTGGCGGCGGTCTTATCATAGTGCCCGTGCTGGTGGTGAGCTTCAGGGCCATGGGATTTGAGCCCGACATCATCACCCATCTGGCACTTGGCACCTCGTTGCCCACCATGATCTTCACCGGTTTCAGCTCGCTGCGGGCTCACCAAGAGGCTGGTGCGGTCGACTGGGTGATGATACGGCGCCTCGGGGTCGGCATGTTGATTGGCGCCTGGCTCGGTGGCATGACAGCCAACCAGCTCAGTGCCGGCACCCTCAATGTCATCATCGGCTGTTTCGCCTGGGCCATGGCATTGCAGATGGGGCTCAACCTCAGGCCAAAGGCGGAGCGCCATCTGCCCGGCCCAGTGGGAACCGGCATAGCGGGCACCCTCATCGGCTGGATGTCGGCACTGTTCGGTATCGGCGGCGGCTCGCTGACAGTGCCTTATCTCTGCTGGAACAGCGTACCGATGCGCAACGCGGTTGCAGCCTCTGCGGCCTGCAGCATACCCATAGCGCTGGCGGGCAGCCTCAGCTATCTCTACGCCGGTTGGGGCCATGCGGACTTGCCCGAGTGGAGTGTCGGTTTCATCTATCTGCCCGCCCTGCTTGGCATAGTGCTCACCAGCACCCAGTTTGCCCGGGTGGGCGCCAGGCTGGCACATCGACTTTCTCCCAAGCGGCTCAAGCAGGCCTTCGCCCTGCTGATGTTGCTGGTCGGGGCAAAATTCATGTTGTTTAGCTGACTCATTCGGCAGATTGTTGAAAAATAAGGCAAACGGTACGCCCGCAGGCAGAAAGCCATTGCAATGAAATGGGACTTTGCTATTCTCCTCGCCGGTGGTCCCATTGGTCCTCTCGCATTGATAACTCGTCAACCTGGTCAGGACCGGAAGGTAGCAGCCAAGGCGGGGGACTCGAGTGCCGGGATGTGGCTGATGGGGCCACCACCTGTTTCTGCCATTCCCGTTTAAGATCAGTAACTTAGCTTGTTGAAGGCAAGCTGTTTGTGTATGACTGTCACACAAACTGGCACACAATCCTCATAGGGGGTGCCATGTACTTACTGAATAGAAACGGCATTTACTACTACCAACGAGTGACCATGTGTAATGGTCGTCGTCAGACCTTCCGTAAATCCCTCAAAACAAGAGACAAGGCACAAGCCCAGCTCTTAGCACTTCAAATTCACTTCAATCATTCCAGCCCTGATGTGCAGCAAGCTGTATGCATCTCCGATGCTGCTTGCCGTGATGTCATGTCTAAACCCGTTGGGTTTGAAGCTGAAGCATCAACGACACAACATCCCCCGCTAAACGGGCACGTTCACATCCCTGCTTGCACCGGCAGCCCCTCCGGGGTCGAGTCCCCCGTTGTACCTTCCGAACACACATCACCAGACCAAGAAGAAAAGCTTTCCGGTCACGTAGAGTCATACATTACTGAAAAGCAATTGTCATGGGCTCCTAAAGAGACCAAGAACCAACAAAACTACATCAACACCTTTATTGAAAACGTTGGTGATAAGTGTCTGTCTGAGTACACAAAGGCGGATGCTGTAGCGTTCAAAACTTGGCTGTTGGGTTCTGGCAAGTCTCCGACCACAATCAATAAGTACATTCAAAAACTGAGTTTGTTGTTTAGTTGGCTTGCTGATCACACAGAGCAAACAACAGACATCTTTAAAGGCTTGAAGCTCAAGCGGGTCAAAGAGGTCAACGTAAGATCCGGCTACACAGATCCAGAGCTTAAACAATTCGATGTATGGGCCAAGGAGCAAGAGCCGTGGCGCATGTTCATCGCCATGATAGGGCGATACCACGGATTGCGTTCTAATGAAGCCTGTCAGCTCTACAGCGACGATATAGAGCAAGTTAATGGTGTGTGGTGTTTCAACATCCGAGCCACACGGAAAGATCAGAGCCTCAAGACAGAAGCAAGCCAACGGCTTGTCCCCATACACAGCAAATTGTTGGCTGCTGGATTCCTGGACTTCGTAGCAAGCAGGAAAGTGGGTAGGTTGTTCAAAGAGCTACCATACCGGAACAACAGCTATAGCCATCTGTTTGGGCAATGGTTCAGCCGTAACAGGCCAGTTGATAAAGACTTCCACAGCCTGCGGCACACGGTAGCCAGCAAGCTGAAAGCTGCGGGTATTCCCTTGCAATATGCGGCTGCCATACTCGGGCACACAAACAAGGCTATCAGCTATGATCGCTATGGTGGTGATGTTCCATTGAATAAATTGCAAGAGGCTTTAGAGGTAGCACTATGAAATCAATAATTACAATCATGTTATCTCTCACGTTCTTAGCCTCTGGGGCTGCTCTATCGGCCCCTAAACACAGTATAGGCTCGTCAATTCATATCTAGATGGGTCACATAAGGTATGTGTCTATGAGCGCACAGGGAGCCGTGGAGATGGTAAGGACGATGCCACACAAACAGTTAGGATCAATACACACAAAACGTGTCTTAAATTTATGTATTTTTAATTATTATAAATTGATTTAAAATTAATATGATAACTCTTTTATTTATTTAGAGATAAATATATTTTTCCGGGGCTTTGACAATCAACCTTTTATTTAATAATGTGGTGGAGTCCTTCGGGACTCCATTGTTTAATATTGAGCAATGGAACACTACATAAGAGGTAATTAATGAGTGATTTTATAATTGAACAATATAACAAGAAAGGACATAAAGTTGATGAACGCAAAGTAGGTGCAAGCTTTGATATTCATAATACAAATGAAATAGTATCGGTGCTTAATATTTATAATGGTAAAAAATATGATGTTACCATAAAAGACTCCCAGAATACCATTAAAGTCTTGCATAAAATAAATGCAAGTATCGAATACATAGTTATACATGGTGATGGAAATAAAGACTTAATCAGTGCGTGTTTTACATTCAACGATCAAAATAAGATACGTGAAGCATATAACTGCTTAGCAAAAATTAAGGGTTGGAGTTTGTATGACGAGTTGGCTGGTATCAGAGGTGAAGACAACACAATAAGTGATAAAATTAAAAAATATGTACTGAGCCACGGTGTAATAGAAATAAAATATACACTACCAGACTCATCACCTACACCAATATCATTATACCAATAAATTTAATGGCCGCCTATTTCCAACACAAACAAAAAAGGGGTGACACTGCCCCTTATAATAAATAGGGTGTCCTAATTTCTGGGTAGGGGTGTCCTAGTATTTAGGACAGGGTGTCCTAGAAACTGGGACTTATAATATTATATAAGACTATATAACACTAAATAAAACTATTAATTAAATTAGTAGGGCTCGCCCTGTCTGTTGTCGCTTATGCTCCAACATCCAATGTCGCCCAAACACACCAGTATATAAATTGAATGGATATGAAATTTATGTATTGGTTAATAATATAATATGTATATATAAAACTATGAACACAAACAGCCCATTCACATCCGTTCATTAACAGTATGTGTTAAAGACCAACATAACATAATGAATGAACATGAATGATTGTGTTGTGTCTAATATTATGGTATGTGTTTATAGATATTAATAGATATTAATAGACAGTCATAAATGCTCGCTATGCTCACTCATTACGACAGTCTCCCTATATGCTTCGTGTCCAAACACAATGACACTTGCCTATATGATAAATCTAAGATTCATAATATATACTAAAAAACACAGTATATATTATTCATCAAGATTTATAGTAACAAACATAAATAAAAACATATGTTGTGTGATATATCTGAATAGATATTATGTTGGTGTTCAGCGACAGCTAATTGTGTTGTGTGACAAGCTTTACGCCTCAATAGAACATGCTTAAATCGCGCTGTATTCAATTGTTGTGTTATAGGTAGGGTTGTTTGTATGGGTTGAGGGCTGCAATTGAAATTTAGGCTTAATTAGAGGCTTTAAATGCAAATCTATTTTTCATTGATTTGCGATTTGACACCTAAATTTATTGTGTGATATACTAAGTAGGAATTATTTGTGCATAACAAGCAAAAAGTTCTTGATTATTTTCTGTTTTTGTGATAATATATAGTTATACAGTGAGAAATGGGAAATAACTTACTTTTCTTGTTTGTATAACACCCACACATATTACCCATTAAATTATGCTTTCAATAATATTATTGAACGGCAGATTTTTGTTTATATTTTAACTATGAGGAACCAATGGCTTATTTTACAACTGATCAAGCATATACAGATTACATGTCTCGCTACGAATTATCCGAAGCAATTAAGAAAGCACAGCGCGCAGCACACCAAGCTACAACAGAAGCTCGTTATTACTTCTGGCGTGAAGTAGAAGAGATCTTGAAATCACATAAGCCATATAAGAAATCAAAAGCTAAATATCTTAAAAACAAAGAGGAATAAATTAATGCAACTGAATATTCCACGTGAGCTATTGCGATATGTTATGTCAGAAAGCCAGAAACAACAAGTAAGCGCACAGACAGTGATAATTAGAATGATCGACCACCATAAAAAATCCAATGATATTAATGATAAAGAGGAAACCGATGGAAAAAACAACCAAAAACAATAGCACTGAAAAAGAAACCGAGAATTTTACTACAGTTTGGGATTCTGTCCGCCGCGCCAAAACAGTTAACGGCATTCAATTCAAGCCAATCGACAAACTGTTGTATAGTTACTTGCTAGGCTGGCAAGTGTCTAAAGATGATCCAAACAATAAAAAAGTAACCAAGGTTAATAGCTCAGTCCGTGAGTTACAACAAGAACTTGGTGTTAGCAAAGGCACTATCGAGACTAGCCTAAAAACTCTTGAGAAAATGGGTCTGATAGTTATCAAGAGTGGCGGTGTTGGTTTTTCTAATGAATATGATGTCATTAAATTTTCTGATGTGGAATCAACAAATGTAGAAATCAAAGTTGATCAATTCATGGAAAATAGAAAGGAGTGGAGAGAGCAACATAGCCAAAAAACAGTTAAGCCTGTTGTGAAGCCTCTAAATAACTGATCCTAATAGTGCTACACCTTCGCTGTGCCATAGCCATTCCCGGGGAAAGGAGACACGGTATCCATGAAGTATTTCACTCGAGCCAGCAGGTTGGCCATCCCTCTGCATTGATGAT
Organism: Aeromonas salmonicida subsp. salmonicida; assembly: GCF_001643305.1. GTDB lineage: Bacteria > Pseudomonadota > Gammaproteobacteria > Enterobacterales > Aeromonadaceae > Aeromonas > Aeromonas salmonicida. Next base: position 204 of record NZ_LSGW01000094.1, on the reverse strand, counting down.
TGCGCGTGATGGTTTCATGTAACTTGTGCCACAGCCGTTCGATGTGATTAACCCAAGGACTGTAAACTGGCTGGAATACCAGGCAGAACTTGGGGTTCTTCTTCAACCATCGCTCGGTCTGTTTGCTTTTGTGAATGATGTAGTTATCGAGGATCAGCGTGATGGTTTTGGCTCGTCGGTAGTGGTGGCGCAGCTTTTCCAGCA
>NZ_LSGW01000093.1 GCF_001643305.1 Aeromonas salmonicida subsp. salmonicida | reverse complement strand
GTCGAAAGACTGGGCTTTTTCTCGTGTATTTTTTGCCAATTTGCATCACAGCCAAGCTCCAACACAACAAGGCTTTCCCGCTTGGGAGGGCCTTTTGTATTTCGGCTCAGGGGCTCACTTGCTTGTAGTACTTGCCGAGCAGTGGGCTCTATGCAGGCTGATTTGAAGAGGTTTTGCGGCATACAATGCACTTTGGTTTCAAATGGGAGGTAGCCTCTATGTTTTGCCCGCGCTGTGGTATCGAATCGCTGCAAAAACGCAGCGAGAAAGAGTTTGCCTGTGGTTGTGGTTTCCACTATTTCCAGAATGTGGCGTCGGCCGTGATGGTGGCGCTTTGCTGGCAGGATGAAGTGCTGGTTGCGGTGCGAGGGCGGGAGCCTGGCAAAGGACTGCTGGATCTGCCCGGTGGTTTCGTCGATCCTGGTGAGTCGCTGGAGGAGGCGCTGGTCAGGGAGCTGAAAGAGGAACTGGGGCTGGATCTGGGGATAGAGGCGCCTCGCTATGTCGGCTCCTTTGCCAACGTCTATCCCTATGACGATGTTGTCTATCACACCTGCGATACCGTCTTTATGCTGGAGTTGGCTCACAAGCCCGCCGTTACCGCGGCCGCTTGTGAGTGGCGAAAGTTGCGTGAGATCTACCCCACAGAGTTTGCCTTCCGATCCACGGGCGCAGCCATCGGCCAGCTGCAAAGGTTGCGGGGATGAGTGCCCGCCTCAGCGCTCTCGAACGACGCGACCAGATGGCTGAGCTGGAATAAAGGGCTAGCCCGGCAGGGAGAGGGTGACTATCAAACCGCCGTTATCGCCATTTCTGGCCTCGACCCGGCCGCCCTGGGCCTGAATGGCTTTACGAGTGATGGCGAGTCCCAGCCCATAGCCCTTGCCTGCAGAAGGGGACCCGATCCGCACGAAGGGATCGAACATGCTGGAGAGCTTGGTTTCGTCCACCCCCATGCCTTGATCCACCACCTCGATGGCGAACTCTCCCCCTTGCCTGTGCAGGGTCAGGGTGATGGATTGGCCAGGGTGAGAGAAGCGTAGGGCATTGCGCACCACATTGTCGAGCGCGCGGCGGATAAGCTCAGCCTGACCACAGATGGTGTGGTCCACCGCCTCATCCACCAGTTGTCTTATCTCGACACCCATATGCTGCGCCTCGTAGCGGGCATCGCTCACCACAGCCTCAACCAGGGCTTGCAGATCGTAATACTCCTCACAGTCCCGTTCGCCGTGGCTGGCGCGGGTGAGGGTGAGCAGTTCGCCGATCATCTTGTCCATGCGATGGGTTTCGAGCTGGATCCGCGCCAGGGATCCCTCGATCCTGGCCGGATCCTGTTGGGCCAGACCGATAGCCAGTTGCAGGCGTGCGAGGGGAGAGCGCAGCTCGTGGGAGACGTCGTGCAGCAGCTGTTCACGGCTCTCGACCAGCAGTTGCAACCGCTCGGCCATGGCATCGAAGTCACGGGCCGCCTCGCGGATCTCGTCGTGGCGTCGTCGCATCAGAGGATAGAGACACACGCCCAGATCACCCTGGGCGAGACGCTCGAATCCCTGCCGAAACTGGTTCATAGGACGGGTCAGATGCCAGGCGAGCAGGGCGCTGAAGAAGAGACCGCCGAGGCCGCCTATCCACCACATGGGGGGCGGCATGTTGAGCCAGTCGTTGCGTCGCGGCGGCGGTGCCAGTTGTTGCTGCAGGCCGGACGTGTCGTAACCAAGCCAGTAACGCTGGCCATCGGCTCCTTTGACAGTGCGGGTAAGCAGATGAGGGAAAGGGGATTGGGCGGCTTCACTCTGCTGGATATGCAGAAGCGGGCGTTCCTCGGCGGGCCAGTTGGTCGTCAGGGTGTTCAGGGTGGCGGGCCCCTTTTCTTGCAGCAGGGTCGCCGCCGAGTTCAGTTGCCGCCCGGCCAGCTGCCGCGCCATTCTCTCCTCTGGCGGTCCTTCATGGCTGTAGAGACTGAAAGCGACCCATAGCAGCTGGCTCATCATTATGATGGTGAACCAGAAGCCGAACAGTATCTTCCAGAACAGGTGGCCCTTGAGGATCATGTCAGCCGGTATCCTATGCTGCGCACCGTCTCTATGCCGATGACCTCACCCGCCAGCGCCTGCAGCTTCTGGTGGATATTGCAGATGTGCACGTCGACGCTGCGATCATAGGGCTCGCGCGGGCGGCCCAGTCCGTGCAGGGATAGCTCATCCTTGCTGACTACCCGCTCCGGCGCCCGCAGCAGCAGTTCCAGCAGATTGAATTCCGTGGCGGTCAGCTCCAGTGGCTCGCCTTGCCAGTGACACTGGCGAGTGGCTGGGGAGAGGGTCAGTTCCGCCAGACGCAAACCGTCACTCTTGCCAGCTGGCGCCGGTGCAGGTTCGACTCGTCGCAGCACGGCCCTCAGCCTGGCGACCAGCTCTCTGGGGTAACAAGGCTTGGGCACATAGTCGTCGGCCCCCATCTCCAGTCCGATCACCCTGTCGATGTTGTCCCCCTTGGCGGTGAGCATGATGACGGGGATCTTGCTGTCGTGGCGGATCTGGCGCAGTACCTCGCTGCCGTTGATATCGGGCAGCATGATATCGAGCACCACGGCCACATAGTTGCCGGAAAGAGCGTGTTGCACACCGCTCTTGCCGGTCAGCACATGGGTGGTGACAAAGCCTTCGCCGCCCAGGTATTCACTCAGCATGGTGCCAAGCTCCAGGTCATCGTCCACCAACAGGATCTTCATTGCTCTTCTCCCTCTCGAGTCGGCGCCATTTTCCCGTGTCTGCATGCGGCTGGCAGCTGCTTTTACGCAATCCTTACACTGCCCTGCAGGAGGCTTAACCGGGCATTGGGGTACATTGCGCTGGCTTGTTTCATCAAAGGATATCCCCGATGACCCGTACCCGTCTGTTCGTTGTCCGTCTGCTGCTGCCAGCCCTCTTGCTGATTGCGGTGGGCTGGTTTTTCAGCGCGACCGGTGCGGCGCCGGTGGCCTCCTATATCACAGCCACCGCCGAGCGGCGCGATCTGGAGCAGAGCGTGCTGGCTGACGGTACCCTGCAGGCCCAGAAACTGGTGAGTGTGGGGGCGCAGGTCTCCGGCCAGATCAAGGTCTTGCACGTTGCGCTCGGGGATCAGGTGAAGCAGGGCGATCTGCTGGTCGAGATCGACGATCTGACCCAGCAGAACGCCCTCAAGGATGCCGAGGCCGCCCTCGACAATGTGCAGGCCCAGCTGGCCTCGCGTCGGGCGACCCTGCGCAACAATGGGCTGGTGTTCGATCGTCAGCGCAAGGTGCTGGCTCGGGGGCTCGGTAGCCAGGCCGACTATGACAGCGCAGAGGCGACCCTGATCGCCACTCGCGCCGATATCCGGGCACTGATTGCGCAGGCGGTGCAGGCCCGCATCGCTGTGGATACTGCAAGAGTCAATCTGGGCTATACCCGCATCGTCGCCCCCATGGCGGGCACCATAGTGGCCATTCCGGTGGAGCAGGGACAGACGGTCAATGCGGTGCAGAGTACCCCGACCATCGTCAAGGTGGCGAGGCTCGACACCATGACGGTGGAGGCCCAGATCTCGGAGGCGGACGTGATCAGGGTGAGCACGGGCCTGCCCATCTACTTCACCATACTGGGGGCGCCCGAGCATCGTTACGAGGCCAGGTTGCGCGCCATCGAGCCCGCGCCGGACTCCATCAATGATGACACCAGCAGTTCGACCACCACAGCCGTCTATTACAACGGCCTGTTCGAGGTGAGCAATCCGGAAGGTGCCCTGCGCATCGGCATGACGGCTCAGGTACACCTGGTGCTGGCGACCGAGCGCAATGCGCTGGTGATCCCGGCCATCGCACTGAGCGGTGACAGGGTGCAGGTGGTGGATGGTGCGGGCAAGCTGCAGTGGCGGCAGGTGAAAGTGGGCCTCAACAACAAGGTGGATGCCCAGATCCTGAGCGGCCTCGAGGCGGGGGAATCCGTGGTGGTGAGCCAGTTGACGGCCCAGAACCAGCAGAGCGGGCGCATGGGCCCGCCCATGGGGATGTGATCATGACCCAGCCACTGCTGCAACTGAGCGGGATCCAGCGTCACTTCGGCGAGGGGGATCAGCGGGTACAGGTGCTCAAGGGGATTGACCTGACCATAGAGAGGGGGGAGATGGTGGCCATCGTCGGTGCCTCCGGCTCCGGCAAATCGACACTGCTCAACATTCTGGGTTGCCTCGACCAGCCGAGCGACGGTCATTACCGGGTTGCCGGTCAGGAGACGAGCAAGCTGGCCGCGGATCAACTGGCGGCGCTGCGCCGCGAGCATTTCGGTTTCATCTTCCAGCGCTACCACCTGCTGGGGGATCTCAGTGCCCGCGACAATGTGGCGTTGCCAGCCATTTATGCCGGTCTGGCTGCCGGTGAGCGACAGGCCAGGGCCGAGACGCTGCTGCGCAGGTTGGGGCTGGGTACGCGGCTCGACTACAAGCCGAGCCAGCTCTCCGGTGGCCAGCAGCAGCGAGTCAGCATAGCCCGTGCCCTCATCAACGGTGGTCAGGTGATACTGGCAGATGAACCGACTGGCGCGCTCGACAGCCACAGTGGGAAAGAGGTGCTCGGCATACTGCATGCCTTGCATGAGCAGGGTCACACCCTGGTGATAGTGACCCATGACATGAGCATTGCCGAGCAGGCCGAGCGCATCATAGAGCTCAAGGACGGTGAAGTGGTGGCCGATCGCCGCCGCGTGCCGGCATCTAATCCCCCACCTTTCCAGGATAAACCTCGGCCTGGCCGCTTTGCATGGGGTGGTGGGCTGGACAGGTTTGCCTCTGCCTTCAGGATGGCGCTGCGGGCCATGCAGGCCCAGCGGATGCGCACCTTCCTCACCATGCTCGGCATCATCATAGGTATCGCCTCCGTGGTTTCCGTGGTGGCGCTGGGGCGCGGCTCCCAGCAACAGGTGCTGGCCAACATCAATGCCATGGGCACCAGCACACTGGAGATCTTTCCCGGCAGCGGCTTTGGGGATAGGCGGGCCGAGGCGATACAGACCTTGCGGAGCGAGGATGCCGATGCCCTGGCCGGGCTCGATTATGTTCACAGCGTGACCCCCAGTCTGGCGACCAGCACCACGCTGCGCCGGGGCAGTCAAACGGTCTCCGGCACGGTAAACGGGGTGGGGGATCAGTTCTTTCAGGTGCGCGGCTATCGGGTGTTGCAGGGCATGTTGTTCGATGCCGGCAGCGTGGCCAGTCTGGCGCAGGAGGTGGTGATAGACGCGAACAGCCGGGATCGACTGTTCGATGCGGGGGAATCACCACTCGGGCAGGTGATCCTGCTGGGCAAGCTGCCGTGCCGGGTGATCGGTGTGGTGGCCCGCAATCAGAGCGGCTTTGGCAGCGACGAGAACCTCAATGTCTGGATCCCCCACACCACGGCCATGAAGCGGATGCTGGGTCAGAGCTATCTGCGCAGCATCAGCGTGCGGGTTCAGGATGAGGTTTCCCTGGCCGCCGCCGAGGATGGTCTCACCCGGCTGCTTCGCCAGCGCCATGGCAGCCAGGATTTCTTCGTGCTCAACACGGACAGCATCCGTCAGGCCATCACCAGCACCACTGCCACCATGACGCTGCTGGTTGCCATGATCGCGCTCATCTCCCTGGTGGTGGGCGGCATAGGGGTGATGAACATCATGTTGGTGTCGGTGACGGAGCGTACTCGCGAGATAGGTGTGCGGATGGCGGTAGGCGCCAGGCCCAGCGACATCATGCAGCAGTTTCTGATCGAGGCTGTGCTGGTCTGCCTGCTGGGGGGCGCAGCCGGTGTGCTGCTCTCCCTGCTGGTCGGCGTCTTGTTCGAGCACTTCAGCAGTCAGTTTGCCATGCGTTACTCCGCAAGCGCCGTGCTGGCTGCCTTCTTCTGCTCGAGCCTGATCGGCGTGCTGTTCGGTTTTTTCCCGGCTCGCCGGGCGGCGAGGATGGATCCCATCCATGCACTTGAGCGGGAGTAACCAGACTTTCGGCGCCTTTGTGCGCCAACTCATTCGCATCCTGGGGCGGGAGCTCATCCCTCTTCAACCCCCGGGTGCGGATTGGCCGGACGGCATGGACTGCCAGTCTGGCAAGCCTGAACTGTGTCATTGACATGACACGCCCTGCTCTGCGCAGGTTTTTCAACCGGGCCCCGTGCCCGGTTTTTTTACGCCCTCCTTTACCGTATTGAGGGGGATGCGATGGACGCGGCTCTTTGTTAACCTGCCTGTTTCACCCGAACCGCAGGGAGCTGCATCGATGCGATCCATTGTCAGCCTGCTGGCTTTGTCACTGCTGTGTGCTTGCAGCAGCCACTCAACCCGAGAGGATGTCATGTCAGGGAAAGAGCGCCTTCACTACCCCGTCACCCGCCAGAGCGATCAGGTGGATCACTACTTCGGTCACGCCGTGGCCGATCCCTATCGCTGGCTGGAAGACGACCGCAGCGCGGAGACCGAGGCCTGGGTCAAGGCCCAGAACAGTGTCACCCGGGATTATCTGGCACGCATTCCGTTTCGCGATGCCATCAAGGACAAACTGGCCGCCTCCTGGAACTACGCCAAGGAGGGGGCGCCGTTTCGCGAGGGGCGCTACCACTACTTCTTCAAGAACGATGGCCTGCAGAACCAGAACGTGCTGTGGCGCCAGCAGGCGGGCAAGCCGGCCGAGGTGTTCCTCGATCCCAATACCCTCAGCCCCGACGGCACCACGGCGCTGGATCAGCTGAGCTTCTCCCGGGATGGCCGCACCCTGGCCTACTCATTGTCGCTGGCGGGCAGCGACTGGCGCGAGATCCACCTGATGGACGTGGAGAGCAAACAGCCCCTTGAGGCCCCCCTCAAGGATGTGAAGTTCAGCGGCATCAGCTGGCTGGGCAACGAGGGCTTCTTCTACTCCAGCTACGACAAACCCGATGGCAGCGAGCTGTCGGCCAGGACGGATCAGCACAAGCTCTACTTCCACCGGCTCGGCACGGCGCAGCAGAATGACCGCCTGGTGTTCGGTGCCATCCCTGCCCAGCAGCACCGCTACGTGGGGGCAACCGTGACCGAAGATGATCGCTACCTGCTCATCTCGGCGGCGGACTCCACCTCCGGCAACCGCCTCTATGTGAAGGACCTGAGCAAGGAGAACGCGCCGCTGCTGACGGTGCAGGGGGATCTGGATGCGGACGTGAGCCTGGTGGACAACAAGGGCAGCACGCTTTACTTGCTGACCAATCGGGATGCGCCCAACCGCCGGCTGGTGACGGTGGATGCGGGCAACCCCGGCCCCGCCCGCTGGCGTGACCTTATCCCCGAGCGCCAGCAGGTGCTGACGGTGCACAGCGGCAGCGGCTATCTGTTTGCCGAATACATGGTGGATGCCACCGCCCGGGTCGAGCAGTTCGACCATGACGGCACACGGATTCGCGAGGTGGCGCTGCCCGGTCTTGGCAGTGTCAGCGGTTTCAACGGCAAGCAGGATGATCCCGCGCTCTACTTCGGTTTCGAGAACTACGCCCAACCATCCACTCTCTACCGGTTCGAGCCAAAAAGCGGGGCCATCAGCCTCTATCGCGCCTCGGCGGCCCCCTTCAAGCCCGAGGAGTACGTATCAGAGCAGCGCTTCTACCAGAGCAAGGATGGCACCCGGGTGCCGCTCATCATCAGCTACCGCAAGGGGCTGAAACTCGATGGCAGCAATCCCACCATCCTCTATGGCTATGGCGGTTTTGACGTGAGCCTGACCCCGAGCTTCAGCGTAGCGGTCGCCAACTGGCTGGATCTGGGAGGCGTCTATGCGGTGGCCAACCTGCGGGGGGGCGGCGAGTACGGTCAGGCCTGGCACCTGGCGGGCACTAGGATGAACAAGCAGAACGTGTTCGACGACTTTATCGCGGCGGCCGAATACCTGAAGGCCGAAGGCTATACCTCCAGCGACAGGCTGGCTGTACGAGGTGGTTCCAACGGCGGTCTGCTGGTGGGGGCCGTCATGACCCAGCGGCCGGATCTGATGCGTGTTGCCTTGCCTGCGGTGGGGGTACTCGACATGCTGCGCTATCACACCTTTACCGCCGGGGCTGGCTGGGCCTACGACTACGGTACCAGCGCCGACAGCGAGGCCATGTTCGACTACCTGAAGGGCTACTCACCGCTGCACAGCGTGCGGGCCGGTGTCAGCTACCCCTCGACCATGGTGACCACGGCGGATCACGACGACCGTGTGGTGCCAGCCCACTCCTTCAAGTTTGCCGCCACCTTGCAGGCCGACAACGCAGGGCCCAACCCCCAGCTTATTCGCATCGAGACTAATGCCGGGCATGGAGCAGGCACGCCGGTGGCCAAGCTGATCGAGCAGAGCGCGGACATCTACGCCTTCACCTTGTATGAGATGGGCTACCGGCAGTTGCCGCGTCTACCCTGACCCATGCGAGATGGGCTACTGGCCGTTGCCGGCCAGACCATGACATAAGGGCCCTGCGGGGGCCCTTTTCTTGTGGCCGGTGAGCGACTCACGCCTTGTGCTCCCATGTCGCGACCATCCCTGTCTCGCCATTCTCCCGTTTTGGGTGGAGGGGGCCATCTGCCCCGTCCCCGGTGGTATAGTCAGCCACAGGATCAGCATTCAAGGAGTCCATCGTGAAGAAGATCATTTACATCTTGCTGGGGCTGGCATTGGCCGCCCTGGTAATCATCACAGCCCTGGTCAAGCTGATTGACCCCAATGAGTTCAAGCCACAACTGGTGGAGCAGGTACGCAAGAGCACAGGCCGCGAGCTGGTGATGGAGGGGGATATCGGCTGGCGTTTCTGGCCGAGTCTGGGTCTCTCCCTAGAGCGGGTGGCGCTTCGCAACCCGGCTGGTTTTGCCGAGCCGGATCTGGTGCGCTTCGAGCGGGGGGATGCCTCGGTCGCCGTGTTGCCCCTGCTCTCCCATCGACTGGACATTGGCGAGGTGACCCTGACCGGTGCCCATCTGTTTATCCAGACCAGGGCCGATGGCAGCTCAAACCTGAACGATCTCGTCAAGACGCCTGAGGCGGCGAAGGACAGCGAGCCCGCGCCAGGTGGCCAGAGCCAGCCCCCTGCGAGCAATGGCCAGACCTGGCAGATCACTTTGCAGGGGGTGGTGCTGGAGCAGGCCAGTGCTCTGGTACAGGACGATCGCAACGGCACTCTCTCCCGGCTCGATCAGCTCGATCTCGCTCTCGCTCTCGGCCAGCTGACGCCGGGTCAGTGGGTGCCGGTGACCCTGGCCGCCAAGGGGGCGCAAGGCAAGCTTGCCTTCGATATCAAGGGGGAAGGAGAGGTCAAGCTGGCACAGGATGCGTTGGCCAGCGAGCTGAAAAACCTGAGTCTGAGCGGCAGCCTCAGCCAGCCGCAACAGCGGCTGGATAGCTTCTCGGTCAAGGCCGATCGGCTGGCACTGGGAGAGTGGAGCAGCCTCACCCTGAACCTGCAAGGCGCCCAGCTGGAAGGTGACCAACCGACTCTGGCCGGCTCGCTGGAGGGAACCCTCAAGGCGCGAGTAGACAAGGGTTTGCAACTGGTCGAAGTCTCGGATGCGAAGCTGGCGGCCAATCTGCAAGGTAAAGCACTGCCACGCCCGCAGATGAACCTCAAACTGGCTGGGTTTGCCCGCGCCGAGCTGGATCAGCAGAAGATCACCCTGAGCAAGCTGGTGATGAGCGCCGACGATGCCCTGCTCCGTGGTGAAGGGGCGGTGCGACTCGGTGCCGTGCCCAAGATTGAATTTGATCTCAAGGGCGACAAGCTGGATCTCGACAGCTGGCTCGGCGAACCGGCAACAGCCAAGGCAGCCGCTCCGGTGCAGCCCGCTGCGGCGAAAGCGGGTGATAAAGGCGCAGTGCCCGCCAAGGCTGCCAAGGGGCTCTCGACGGTAGAACCGGACCTGAGCGCGCTCAAGGCATTCGATCTTGCCGGGCGCTTGCAGCTTGATAGCCTGCGGTTGAAGGGGCTGGACTTGAGCGCCGTCGATCTGCAACTTGCCCTGGCCGGTGGCCAGCTCACCCTCAAGCAATTCAGTGCCGGTGTGGCCGGTGGTCAGGTGACCGCCGAGGGTGCAATAGATGCGCGTCAGCAACCAGCCCGTTATCAGGTACACAAACGGGTGCAAGGGGTGAATGTGCGCCCGCTGCTGCAAACCCTGGCCCAGAGCGATCTGCTGGAAGGCAAGGGGGATCTCGAGGTTCAGGTGCAGGGCACTGGACTGTCTGAGCAGGCGTTGCGCGACAAGATGCAGGGCAAGGTGAGCCTCAAGTTGAGCGATGGTGCCCTGCATGGCATCAACCTGGCGGAGATGATCCGCGAGGCGCGAGCCACTCTGACCGGCAAGGGGACAGATCAGGTCAAGGAGGCACGCAAGACCGACTTCAGCGCCCTCACCGCCAGCTTCCAGTTGGCGAACGGCGTGGCGCGCAGCGACGATATCCAGCTGTTCGCCCCGGCACTGCGAGTGCGGGGCCAGGGTCAGACGGCATTGGTGCCCCAAACCCTCGATTTTCTGTTCCTCACCTCCATAGTGGAGAGCAGCAAGGGCCAGGGGGGCAAAGGGGTGGATGAGCTGAAGGACATCACAATACCGGTACGCATCGGCGGCCACTGGCAGGCCCCTACCTATCGGCTGGATGTGAAAGAGCTGCTCACCAACAACAAGGTGCTGGAGGAGAAGGCCCGCAAGGAGGCCGAGCGCGGTCTCAAGAAGCTGTTGGGTGACAAGGCTGACAATGACGCTGTCAAAGGGGTGGCCGACCAGCTGCTCAAGGGGCTGTTCAAGTAGCAACTCCTTCCTGTTATTGCCATTCAGAGCCCGCCCCGTGCGGGCTCTTTGTTGCCGCATGTCAATGCGTCGGAGGGCTGGCGGCAAGAGAGCCATGGCTGCTTCTGGTTAAAAATGGGGATGTACCCTTGTCCCAAAGGTGATATCACTGTTGTTTTGCCAAGGAGTAGATGAATGAGTCGAAGTGAAGTAGTGAGAGAGATATCCCATCCAGACTGGCCTCTGGTCTGGCAGATCTATGGCAGCAGCTTTCCGCACTACGAGCAACGCCAGCCGCAACATCAGCAGGTCAAGATGGCGGATCCTCACTTTCACTGTCAGCTCTTTTATCAAGGCGACTTGCTGCTCGGCTTTATCTTCTGGTGGGCCTGCGGCGAGCAGATCTATATCGAGCATCTGGCCATCAATCCGGCCCTGCGCGGCCAGAACCATGGCTCCCGCCTGCTTGCTGACTTCTGCGAGACGGCGGGGCGCTCCGTTATCCTGGAGATTGATCCGCCAGAGGATGAGATTGCCATCCGGCGGCTGCGCTTCTACCAGTCGCTGGGCTTTTGTCTCAACGACCATGACCATGTGCATCCGCCCTATCATCCTGACTATCAGGGGCACGATCTGCGGGTGTTGAGCTACCCAAATCCCATCAACCCCTATGAGTACCAGCAGTTCAACCGGATGCTGGTGGCGAGGGTGATGGACCACGGCGTGACTGCCTGACCGGCATCCTGGTTGGCCCGCGATCGGACAGTATCGGAGACTGGCAATCAGGGTGAAGAACAAGGAGGTTCAATGAGCAGGAATGTGCTGATCACGGGTGGCAGCCGTGGGATAGGGGCGGCCACTGCCCGCTATCTGGCGGGGCAGGGTTATCATATCTGCATCAACTATCGCCATGACTGGCAGGCTGCCGAGACGCTGGTGGCACAGATCCGGGCGCAACATCCGGTATCCTGCATAGCGGTGCAGGCGGATATCAGCGTCGAGGCCGAGGTGGTGCGCCTGTTCGAGGAGATGGACGAGCGGCTCGGGGTGGTCACCCATCTGGTCAACAACGCCGGTATCTTGCAGCCACAGATGAAGGTGCTGGAGATGAGCGCCGAGCGCATCAACAAGACACTGACCACCAATGTGACCGGCTACTTTCTCTGCTGCCGTGAGGCGGTGCGCCGCCATCGTCAATGTCTCCTCGGCTGCTGCTCGTCTGGGCTCGGCGGGTGAATATGTGGATTATGCCGCCTCCAAGGGGGCCATAGACGTGCTGACCAAAGGCTTGTCGCTGGAGGTGGCTGCGCAGGGGATCCGGGTCAACGGGGTACGCCCTGGCTTTATCTACACAGAGATGCATGCCGACGGCGGTGAACCCGACCGGGTGGAGAGGGTGAAAAACCAGATCCCGCTGCAGCGGGGCGGTCAACCAGCCGAGGTGGCCGCCGCCATTGCCTGGCTGCTGTCTGACGAAGCCTCCTACGCCACCGGCACCTTTATCGATCTTGCCGGGGGGCGATAGGCATTTTGCGCAGACTTGGTTGAAGGAGGGGGGACGGAATTAATCCGCCCCCAATCAGGATTATTCGTAGACGGCAGTGGCCGTCAGTAGCTGGTCGGCAAAGGTAAATATTTCATCGATAGAGCTAATGGGATGCCTGGTTTCTTTTTTGTCAGCGTCAAACAAACCAATATATTTTTGCTTTGCATTGAAATGTAACCGGCATAGTGGCTTGCGGTTATTGTCATCGAGCAGTATGCCAAAGTAGCTTTGAGTATCTCTGGCTGCGATCCTGGTTACATCAAACTGTTGTCTCAAGATGGCCTTGACGACATTGAAACCTTCCATCTCTTCAATTGTGGTATCTACCTTTGATTTTTCCTCACTATTATCGACTTCATTGTTATCACTTGATAGGCCACTATCAAATGCAGGCTGGATAGCCGAGGAGCTAACTGTGCTACCAATTGCTGATTTTAACCGTGCATTGATGCTGTCATTGAGAAACTGACTGAGGGCTTTCTTGGTTATATCGGTAAAGGACTGCTTGACCCTTGCGGTAAGCACACCATCATAGATCCTGGATGCAAAGAACTTAACAAAGTCCTCTTCTGGCGAACCAAACTGCTCAGCCAGTAGTCTCTTGATTTGACTGAGATATTTTAGCTCTCCTGCTGCATCGACAACCGACTCTACATCAAAGGAGGTCTTGGTCAGCTTCAATACCTCAGGCACTATGTGTTCATCAATGTCTTCTAAATCGAGCGTTAGAAATGGTTTCTCGTCCATCTTGTTTGGTGCATCAAGGTCGGTATAAAACTCATATTGAGCACCATTGGTCAGGATGCCGATGCGGGCATTAGTGACAGAAAAATAACGAAAGAGTTGCCCCGAGTGCTTGGTTGACAGTTTCTCACTGTACTTTTTGCACTCAACCAGAATCTGAATCTGTCCATCCTTAAGAATGGCATAGTCAACTTTTTCCCCCTTTTTGATACCAGTATCTGCGGTGAATTCTGGAATTACTTCGGTGGGGTCGAATACATCATACCCCAGTACGCGGTTGAGAAATGGCATTACAAACGCATTCTTGGTTGCCTCTTCGGTCGTGATCATCGACGACTGTTGAGCAATCTTTTTGGCTAGGCTCTGTAACTGTTCTGAAAAATCCATTTTTATCTCCACATGGACACTGGGTGTTGGCATGGCTGAATTGACATTCCCCTTTCACCATTTCGGGCTAGAAATCGGGTGATAACGTAGACATAGTTGATCTCCACTTATATTCAGCAAAGTGTCATACGATGCCAAGTTGTGAATGCTTGAAACAGGATCCAGCTCACCGCTATTGAGTATTATGTGAAGGAAACTCGGGTTCCGGGCTGATATTCATAATGAAAAGGGGCGCTGAAGCGCCCCTTTTCATTGATCCAGCCGAGCCTTGTTTCACTCCCCCAACAGCCGTTGCCAGACAGCTCCGTTCGGTCAGCAACTGGTTTTCACCCACCTTGCGGGAGGTCTCCGGGAGATTGCGGTGATGACCCGGGTGGCGGATCTCCAGATAGGCGTGTTTCAGCCCTTTCGTCTGCTCCTGGGGGATGCCCCCCATGACAAACTCGGTCATCGCCCTAGATGGAACGGGCTCGTACCAGCAGCCTGCTGGTACTGCTCACAGGCGGCGGCTGTCGATGGCTCGTGCCCGTCTTTGTCGCTGTCGGGGAGAACACCAGACCCGAGCCGTAGCCGAGCGCGATACCGCCGATCTTGCCATAAGCCACCACGGCGAAACCGCGTTGGTCTCTCACAGCTACTTTGGGCGAGAGTTTGCTCATCTTGGTCCAGCGGCCTGATTGACCACCAGGGCATCAGTCGTGGCGCTCTCATACAGGGTTTGCAGGCTTCACTGCTCAGCTTGAAGCCCAATAAGTGCGCCCGTTTTTCAGTGAATTGCCATGTAGTTGAACGATGGGAGCTAGCTTTGATTTTCAATATGAAAAACTCGATAGATGTAGAATTGCTGCTGTAACGATTCAGCTTGTTGTGTTTAACAATTTTTGAGATTGTCAGCCTTGGCTTGCTCGCCACAGGTGGCATCGTTAGCGAAACTCAAGGGTAAAAACGGAAAAAGTGCTACTGAAATCACACATTGAAAATCATTTTGTGAAAATTGTCTTTCATTGTGAAGGTATTGGGTTGCTGGGGTCGCACGCTATCAAGGAAGCAGCCAAACCCCCGTCACACAGCTGAAGTCATCCACATTCTGTGTGCCCTTATCAACCACTGGAGTTACTTGAGGACTACACCATGGATATCATTATTCATGCAGCGGAATGGTTCATTGGACTGTTCCATAAAGGAGGTGAGGTATTTGTCGGCATGATGACTGGCATTCTTCCCTTGCTCATATCCCTGATGATCGCAATGAATGCCTTGATTGCATTCATTGGTCAGGAGCGGGTGGAGCGCTTGGCCGCAAAAAGCGCTGGCAATCCCATTTCCAGATATTTGATACTGCCGGTCATTGGTACATTTGTTTTTATGAACCCGATGACCCTCAGTTTGGGGCGTTTTCTGCCTGAACGATATAAGCCATCTTATTATGCAGCAGCCTCCTACAGTTGCCATTCGATGAATGGTCTATTTCCTCATGTTAATCCTGGTGAGCTGTTCGTTTATCTGGGTATCGCAAGTGGGCTGACTCAGCTTGGTTTACCATTGGCACCTTTGGCCATGAGTTATTTATTGGTTGGCATGATAAGTAATTTCTTCCGCGGCTGGGTAACAGATTTGACGACGGCATTTGTTGAGCGTCAGCAAGGGATTTATCTTAGTGGCGAAGTCAATATTAAAGTCACTGCTTAAGTTCACTCAGGAGTTTCATCATGGATAATGTACTCTATATAACAAAAGGCGCTTCGGGTTGGGGTGGTCCACTGATTGTGCCGATCAAGCCTGGCAATAAAATTCTGTATATAACGGCAGGTACCCGCCCCGATATTGTTGACAGAATGGTAGAGTTGTCCGGTATGGAGGCAGTGGATGGCTGCAAGTCTTCTGTACCCGAGGAAGAGATCGCAGTCGTCATCATCGATTGTGGTGGTACGCTGCGTTGTGGTCTCTATCCTAAAAAGAAAATTCCTACTGTGAATATTCATTCAACCGGTAAAAGCGGGCCAATGGCACAGTTTATCGTTGAGGATATTTATGTTTCCGGAGTCACGCCTGATAATATCAGGTTGCAAAATGCCAGCGGGGATGTGTCTACAGAGGCAGCCCCACAGACCTTGGTTCAGAATGCAGACAAACCTCAATATGACAGTAGCAAAAAACTGAGTGAGCAAAGTGACAGCTTGCTTGCAAAAATAGGGATTGGCATGGGTGGGGTCATGGCAACCTTCTTTCAGGCTGGTCGGGAAACCATCAACACTGTCATCAACTCCATTATTCCCTTCATGGCATTTGTATCAATGTTGATTGGGGTGATACTGGCTTCTGGAATCGGTGATGTGATAGCGCATGCACTTATTCCGCTAGCGCAGAATCCGGTTGGTCTAATCATACTGGCACTTATTTGCTCTTTTCCGTTCCTCTCTCCCTTTCTTGGGCCAGGGGCCGTTATTGCACAAGTCATTGGTGTCTTGGTAGGAACCCAGATTGGTTTGGGTAACATACCGCCTCATCTGGCATTGCCCGCTCTGTTTGCTATCAACGCCCAGGCTGCTTGTGACTTCATACCGGTTGGGTTGAGCCTGGCAGAGGCAAAACCAGACACGGTACAGGTAGGTGTCCCATCGGTACTTTATTCCCGTTTTCTAACGGGAGCACCTACGGTTGCTCTTGCCTGGTTTATTTCATTTTTCATTTATCAGTAATCACGCTTGTAGAGAAGGACATAGACGATGCTCTATCGGACGCAAGTAACTCAAATTGGGGAATTCGCAACAGAATCACTCAATGAAAATATGATGATTATCTTCAATGATAATGCACCAAAGGATGTCGCTGACTATTGTTTCATTCATCCAGATGCCGAGTTGAATGGTGAAATTCTGGTAGGTGGACAATTTTTATTAGGCGCAATCAGCTATCCGATTACGGCGGTTGGCTGTGTAGTAAGCCACAACCTTGATGCATTGGGTCATATTACCATTCGATTTGATGGCGCTTCAGAATCTGAATATCCGGGGACTGTCCATGTCAATGGCACATGCCCAAAGGCTCTGGAGATTGGCACAGAAATCATATTTACATCGAATCACTGAAAACTCACACCCCCTCTACACATTATTGAGTTTGGTCGCTCTGATGTAGAGGAGGGTGAGATACAACCTTGGGAGAATAACATGTCTAAAGTAGCGCTGATAGTTGGTAGCGGTAAAAGCCTGGGAGCTTTTCTGGCCAAAGGGTTGGCTGATGATGGCTATCGTGTGGTCGTCGCCGATCTGGATGGCGAGGCTGCCCGGAAAACAGCGGATGAAGTGGCTCATGACCATGGTGCAGAAAATGTCATGTCGATTCAGGCCAATGCCATTCAGGAAGAAGATGTCATCCGTATGGTAAACACCATTGATGAGCGCTTCGGTCGTATCGATCTGCTGGTATACAATGCGGGAACGGCTACCGCCGCCAAGATCGACAGCTTTCCTCTCGCTGATTGGCATCGCTCACTGGATATCAACCTGACAGGTTATTTCCTTTGTGCAAAAGAAGTGGCGCGGATCATGATACGGGAGTCTCACGGTGGTCGTATCATCCAGATAAACTCCAAATCTGGCAAAGTGGGTTCCAAGCATAACTCGGCTTATTCAGCTGCAAAGTTTGGTGGTATAGGGCTGACGCAATCTCTGGCTCTGGATCTGGCAGAGCACAACATCACAGTGCATTCACTGATGTTGGGAAATTTGCTCAAGAGTCCCATGTTCCAATCGCTAAAACCCCAGTATGCGGTAAAGCTCGGCATTCCAGAGGATCAAGTGGAACAGGCTTATATCGACAAAGTTCCCCTCAAACGTGGCTGTGACTTTCAAGATGTACTCAATGTATTGAAATTCTATGCCAGCGACAATGCTTCCTACTGTACTGGCCAGTCCATCAATATTACTGGTGGTCAGGTCATGTTTTAAGTCCATCATGGCTTGTCACCAGATATTTCGGCAGTGCATGAGGCACTGCCGTTTCACTTTATTTTCGTCAGTGAGGTAACTAATGGATACGGTAAATGCCTTGATTTTTGTTGCATTGACTGCATGGATTTTGCAAATGGTCTTGGGATTTTTCCAATTAAAATCTTTCAACCGTATGTTGCAGGAGCTGAGCCGAAAGGGAGTGGTCAGGATAGGCCGAACAGCTTCCCGTTGGCGGCCACGCACCCTGGTGGTACTCGTCCATGATGCAGAAGGCGTGATCCTTGATGCTCGCCTGATGAAAGGGATCAGCACCTTTACACGCCCCAAGCCACTAACCGCGTTATTGCACGCCAGTTTGCCCCTGAGTGAGCAGGATGTGACTGGGTTATCTCCCTCCATTCGGGAGGCGATAGCGTGCGCTTTATCAACTAAGTGACGTTTTTCCTGTACATTTGTTTTCATTTTGAAAAAAATGGAGGTAGATTCCTGAACTGGTCAGACTTTTAATCACTGTGAGAATCCTGAATGTCTATAGAAACTCGACGCGATATGCTGGTTCGTTATCTACGTGAAAATGGCAGAACGTCTGTGAAGGAACTGGCTGACTATTTCAACATCACAGGAGCCACAGTTCGTAGCGATCTTCGCTTTCTGGAGCAGGCACAGCTGGTGATGAGGCGGTATGGCGGGGCGGAGGCATTCAATGGTGCCGCTCTGGAAGACCGTACCATGGACGAGAAAACCACGCTCAACTTGAACATCAAGCAGCGTATCGGGGCCAAGGCTGCCAGCCTTGTGCAAAATGGTGAGTCCATCGTGCTTGACAGTGGCAGTACCACCTTGCAGATGGTGCCCTGGCTGGCTGAACATGTCGGGCTCAAGCTGATGACCAACAGCCTGCACATCATGAATGAAGCGGCGGCCCTTGAGAGTTCCCTGACATTGCTGATGCCTGGCGGCACCTATCGCAAGCGCTCCGCTTCCTTTCATGGCAAGTCGGCCGAGCAGGCTTTTCGGGACTTCACCTTCGACAAACTCTTTATCGGTGCCGATGGTTTTGATGTTGAACAGGGGATCACCACCTTCAACGAGGCATATCAGGTGAGTCAGGCCATGTGCCAGTCAGCGAAAAAGATCATAGTGGTGACCGACTCCTGCAAATTTGGCCAGCGAACCCCCAACGTGGTCGTGCCGATCGACAAGATAGACATCATCATTACCGACCCCGGAATTAGCGATGCGGACCGTCAGACACTGGAACGACAGGGTATCGAGATCTTGCTGGTTTGACGCCCGATTCCGGGCAATGGCCTCCAGAATATGCCTGAGAGGCAGGTATAGTCTCTCAGGGACGGAATCATGATTCCGTCTATTGGCCTGTGTGCGCTTCTGAAGAGATACCGCTTATGCTGCCGACTTTTATCGAGCTGGCCGCAGGGCGATAGGGCCAGATGCCACCGACCATTCCGGAAAGTAAAAGGGGCGCTGAAGCGCCCCTTTTCATTGCTCCGGCCAAGCCTTGCGTCACTCCCCCAACAGCAGTTGCCAGACCGCCAGCACATGGCCTCGTTCGGTCAGCAACTGGTCGTCACCCACCTTGCGGGAGATCTCCGAGAGATTGAGGCGATGGCCGAGGTTGCGGATCTCCAGATAGGCGTGTTTCAGCCCTTCCGCCTGCTCCAGGGTGAGCACTCCCGCCATCACGCACTCATCGAAGATACGCACGTTATCGGACCAGCGGGTCAGGGCCTCGGGTTCGCCGTTGGCGTGAGCCAGCACCAGATACTGGGCGATGAACTCGATATCCACCATGCCGCCGGGGGATTGCTTGAGATCGAACTCCCCCTCACCGGCCTTGAGCAGGTGATCCCGCATCTTGTGGCGCATCTCGCGCACTTCTTTTGCGAGGATGGCGAGGTCTCGCTCCTTGGCCAGCACGGCGCGGCGGATCCTCCCAAACTCGGCGATGACGGTCTCATCGCCGTAGATGGGGCGGGCCCGCACCAGTGCCTGATGCTCCCAGGTCCAGGCCTCGCTGCGCTGATACTGCTCATAGGCGGTCAGCGACGAGACCAGCAGGCCCGAGTCGCCTGAGGGACGCAGTCGCATGTCGATGTCATAGAGGATGCCTGACGGAGTGCGGGTGCTGAACAGGTGCAGGATCCGCTGGGCCAGGCGCAGGTAGAACTGGCGGCTGTCGATGGGTTTGCGACCGTCTGTGTAGCTGTTGGGATCGCCGCCGTGCAGGAATACCAGATCGAGATCCGAGCCGTAGCCCAGTTCTATACCGCCCAGCTTGCCATAGGCCACCACGGCGAAACCGCGCTGGCCGGTCACAGTCACTTCGGGCGGCACTCCGTAGCGTTCGCTCATCTGGGTCCAGGCCTGATTGACCACTTCTTCGGTGATTGCCTCCGCCAGCCAGGTGAGGTGGTCGCTCACCTTCATCAGCGGCAGGGCGCCGGCGATGTCGGCCGCCACTATGCGCAAGAGCTGCACCTGCTTGAACTGGCGCAGCGCCTCCATCTGCTGCTCGACGTCCTCTTCGGGGATGCGCAGCAGGAACTGGCGCAGCTGGGGCTTGTACTGATCCAGCGGGGTCGGGTGGTAGAGGTGCTGGGGATCCAGCAGCTCGTCCAGCAGTATGGGGTAGCGGGCTAGCTGCTCGCTCACCAGATGGCTGGCATCGCACAGCCGTACCAGCTGGCGCAGGGCGGCGGGGTTCTCCGCCAGCAGCTGCAGATAGGCGCTGCGGGTGAAGATGCGGGTCAGCAGCTCGCACACTCGCTCGAACAGGCGGGCAGGCTCACGGCTTGCCACCACCAGTCGCAGCAACTCAGGCATCAGCCAGTCCAGGGCGATGCGCCCCTGCGGGCCCACCTGGCGGCGCTTGTACTCTTCCTTGAAGCGCAGCAGGGCGGTGCAGAGCGGAACTGGGTCGTCGACGCCCTGAGCGACGAGCAATGTCTCCAGCTCAGCAGCATCGAGCTCGGTGCGCCAGAGATCGAGCCAGAGTTGTTCCAGATGGGCGGGGGCCTCTTTCTCTTCGCCTACCACGGCGGCGAACTCCTGATGAACGGCGGCCATCTCCTCATCCAGATGGGCCATAAAGGCGCCCCAGTCGGCAAAGCCGAGGGCGGTGAGCAGCCGCAACCGCTCCCGCTCCTCGGTGGGCAGGGTTTGGGTCTGCTGATCGCCTATCTCCTGCAGGATGTTTTCGACCCGACGCAGGAAGCGGTACGCCACCAGCAAGCGGTCGCAATGCTCTGCCTCGAGGGCGCCGCACTGGGCGATGGCGGCCAGCGCCTCGGGCAGGTGGCGCACCCGCAGCGCAGGCTCGCGACCGCCGCGAATAAGCTGCAGCGCCTGGGCGATAAACTCCACCTCGCGAATGCCGCCTGCCCCCAGCTTGATGTTGCCCTCCAGCCCTTTGCGGCGCACCTCGGCGGCGATCATCGCCTTCATCTGGCGCAGGCCGTCGATGACGCCGAAATCGATGTAGCGGCGAAACACGAAGGGGCGCAGCATTTCGGCAAGCGCGACCGCGTGCTCGCACTGGGGCCCCAGCACCCGCGCCTTGACCATGGCGTAGCGCTCCCAGTTGCGGCCGTGGTGCTGGTAATAATCCTCCATGGCGGCAAAGGAGATGGCGAGCGGGCCCGCATCGCCGAAGGGGCGCAGCCGCATATCGACCCGGAATACCTGACCATCCTGGGTGGGCTGGTGGAGGGCATTGATCAGCCGCTGCCCCAGCTTGATGAAGAAGGGCTGGTTGGCGAGTTCGCGCCGTCCGCCGACCGTGTAGCCGTTCTCGGGGAAGGTGAAGATAAGATCGATATCCGAAGAAAAATTCAGCTCGCCGCCGCCGAGCTTGCCCATGCCGAGGATCAGCAGTGGCTGCGGGTTGCCATCCCCGTCCATGGGGGTGCCCAGCTCGTTGCATTGCCTCTCGTAGAGCCAGTCGCGGGCGGAGCAGATGAGGGCATCTGCCAGTTTGGTGAGATGGATAAAGCTCTCTTCCACCGCCGCGTGTCCCAGCAGCTCGCGCCAGGCGATCACCAGCATGCGGCTGCGTCTGAACTGGCGCAGGGTGCGCTTGAGCGCCTCTTCATCATCCACCTCGGCGAGCAGAGCGGTCAGATCGCGCTGGTAGGCGGGCCAGCGTTCGGACCGCTCGAGATCCCCCGAGGCGAGGATCTGCGTCACCAGTTCGGGCTGCTTGATGAACGAATCGGAGACAAAATCGGAGAGGCCAAGCAGGGTCAGCAGGAGCTGGCGAATCGCATCGGGCAGGGCGCCATAATCGGGCGCCAGCTCGATCAGCCGTTGCCACTGGCGCTCGGCCTGATCCTGCAGCAAGGGCGGAAGAGCGGAGGGAGAAGAGAGAGAAGAAAAATGCTGGGCCACGGTTGCCGTCCTTGTGGTTAACGGGTCTGCAGAGTGAATGAAAACGCTGGCAGCCAATCTAGCACTGTCGCGCGGCTCGGCACAGTACGACAGAGGTCAATTAGACCAGGGGGTTCAGTGACCTGCCCCAAGGACAATCAAGTCGCGGACACCCTCATCAGGCACTGTCACGCCCCTGCGCCACAGCGCTGGGGCGTGCTGCATAAACCGACGAGCGCCACGTGCTGCCTGCGTGACAGAACTCAAGGGCGCAGATAAATCTCGGGATCGTACTTTTCCATCAGGCTGGCCGGTTTGCGCGGCGGCTCGAAGCCAAAACCGGCATAGAGACCGTGGGCATCGGAGGTAGCGAGGGAGAGGCGCCGCAGTCCCTGCAATTGCGGGTGAGCCAGGATGGCCGCCACCAGCGCCTTGCTGTGGCCCCGGCCGCGATGAGCGGGCAGCACGAATACATCCGCCAGATAGCCGAAGGTGGCCCTGTCCGTGATGACCCGGGCGAAGGCCACCTGCTGGCCTGCCACGTAGCCACCGAAACAGAGGGAGTGGTTGATAGCTCTCTGTACCGTTGCCTGTGGAATGCCGAGGCACCAGTAGGCCTCCTCGGACAAAAATCGGTGGATCAGCGGCACGTCTAGCCGCCCCTTGTCGTCGCTTATCTCCAGTTGGGAGTGATCTTGTGGCTGTTGCATCCTGGCTCCTTGCCGTCACATGAATAAGAAAGGCCCCTGACGGGGCCTTCCAGTTTACTCAAATCGCGGCATCAGGCCAGCAGCATGGCGGCGCCGACCAGCAGTCCCGCAAGGGCCAGAATGGGCAGCTTCAAGACGCGCAACAGATAGAAGCCGATGGCGGCGAGTGCGAGATCGCTAGGGGCCTGCACGGCGCCCAGCCATACCGGCTGGTAGAGGGCGGCCAGCAGCAGCCCCACCACGGCGGCATTGATCCCTGTCACTGCACCTGCCAGCCGGGGGCGGGCCAGCCAGCTCTGCCAGCTTGGTCCCAGGGCCCACAGCAGCAGAAAGCCCGGCAGGAACAGCGCTAGGGTTGCCAGCAGGGCGCCAAGCAGTGGTGTCGCTGGCAGCAACTGGGCACCAAGGTAGCTTGCCAGCGTGAACATGGGGCCGGGCACCAGCTGGGCCAGACTGTAGCCGGTCAGGAACTGTTGTTGAGTGAGGGTATGGCCCACGCTCTCCTGCAACAGGGGCAGCACCACGTGGCCGCCACCGAATACCAGGCTGCCCGCCTGATAGAAATCGGCGACAAGGCTGCTGACGGAGCCGTGAGCCAGCAGTGGCAGGCCGATAAACAGCAGCGCAAACAGGATCAAGGCAGGCCAGTGGGGCGGGTGGGCAACAGGGGGGTGAGGCTGCGATGAGATCGGCGTTGCCGGTTGCTGCGCACTGAACCGGGCACAGAGCAGGGCGGCGCCGAGCAAGAGGCCTAGCTGGGTCAAGAGCCCAGGTTGCCACCAGAGTACTGCGGCGGTGGCCACCATGACGCCTTGTTGCAACTGTGTCTTGCAGAACTGTCGGATCATGGTGAGCACCGCATCCGCCACCACCACCAGTGCCAACAGCTTGAGGCCGTGCAGGGCGGCTTCCAGCCATACATTGGCGGTCAGCTGCCCCAGACCGATGGCAGCGGCCAGCAACAGCAGGAAAGAGGGCAGGGTAAAGCCGACAAAGGCGGCCAGCGCCCCCGTCAGGCCGGCCCGGTGGCGCCCGATGGCAAAGCCGAGCTGGCTGGACGCGGGGCCCGGCAGCAATTGGCACAGGGCCAGCAGCTGGGCAAACTCGGCCTGACTCAGCCAGCCCAGTCGCTCGACGAAGGTGCGCTGGAAATAGCCGATATGGGCGGCGGGCCCACCGAAGCTGACACAGCCCAGCCATAGAAATTGAATGAATACCTGCCCCATGTCATCACTCCCTTGTTGTCCTTGTCGAGCCGGTTGGGATGATATGACAAAGTAGTGACTTTTTTATGACAAATCAGGGGGCTGATGGCAGGCCATGGTCACTCTGTCGGCTGGCCTGGTTGTGGCAGATAGCAACGACCGGCAAGCCAGCAGGCTATCGATTGGCGACTGGCATCGAAGTGGGGCTCTGGCAGGTTGCGGGGATCACACCATATCCAGCCCTCGCATTTTTCCGGCTCCAGCAGTTGCGGCTCGCCTTCCACCCGGGCCAGCAGGGTGACGGAGATGTAGTGCAACCCGCTCTCGCGCCAGGTCTCCAGGTTGTTGGTGACGGCGATGACGTTGGGCGCCGTGATGACAAAGCCGGTCTCCTCCGCCACTTCCCGGATCGCCGCTGACTCGAAGCTCTCCCCCAGTTCCAGATGGCCGCCTGCGATGGACCAGTAGGGGGCATGGCTGCCCTTGCGCTTGCCAAGCAGCACCTGGCCCTGACTGTTGGTCAGGATAACGCCGACACCGACGCGGGGGTAGAGAGTAGACATATACGAGGCTCCTTGCGTGATTAGGTGGGACAAACGGGTTGGTCAAGATAACACTGTCATCGACCACCGACGTGGGGGTAGAGAGTGGACATATGCGAGGCTCCTTGTCGAAACGGGATTGCACCATAAAAACGGGCCCACCTTAGGTCGGTTGGGCCCGTCATGCAAGTTGCTGGCTGTGTGATGGTCCAGTCCGGTGACTTAGTCCAGCTTGACCAGCATCTTGCCAGTATTGCGTCCTTCGAACAGACCGATAAAGGCCTGCGGCATGCTGGCCAGCCCCTGATAGATGGTCTCCTCGGCTTGCAGTGCACCGGCCTCGAATGCCGGGATCACCTCGGCCAGAAACTCGCCGTAGTGCTGCCAGTGATCAGACACGATAAGCCCCTGCATGGTGAGGCGTTTGCGGATCACCTGAGAGAGGTTGCGCGGGCCGCTCGCCTCGCCCTTGCTGTTGTACTGCTCAATGAGGCCACACAGCACTATGCGACCGTGTACCGCCATGTTGTTGAGAGCTGCATCCAGCATGGCGCCGCCCACGTTCTCGAAGTAGACCTTGATGCCTTCCGGGGCGAGTCGCGTCAGCTCGGCATCGAGATCCGGGGTTTCACGGTAGTTGATCACCTCGTCAGCCCCCAGCGTCTTGAGGTAGGCGACCTTGTCGGCCGAGCCGGTGGAACCGATCACTCTGGCCCCCGCCCGCTTGGCGAGTTGCACCACCATGGATCCGACCGCGCCGGAGGCCGCCGACACCAGCACGGTTTCGCCGGCTTGCAGCTTGGCGATGCGGTTGAGCCCGACCCAGGCGGTCATGCCCGGCATGCCGAGGGCTCCCAAGAATAACTGGGCTGGCAGTGTTGTGTCGGGCAGGCGAGTCAGCTGTTCGGCCTTGGCGACCAGGCTATCGCGCCAGCCCAGCATGCTGCTCACCCGATCACCAACAGCAAAGTCGGGATGGCGCGAGTCCTGCACAGTACCGATGGCACCGCCATCGAGCGCACTGTGCAGGGCAAAGGGCGGTACATAGCTCTTGGCCTCTGTCATGCGACCGTGCATGTAGGGGTCCACTGACAGCCATTGGTTGGCGACCAGCACTTCCCCTTCCTGTAACTCGGGCAGCGCGACCTCGGCCTGGATGAAATCGTCCTGACTGGGCATACCGACCGGGCGGCGCAGCAGCTGGATTTGATGACTGAGCAGACTCATTGTTTTTCCTCCAGTTCGATATCGTTTAGCCGCAGGCGGGTGACGACATTGCCCCGAATGGCATTTGAGAAGGGGCAGGTCTGGTGGGCCAGCCGCACTAGCTGCTCGGCCTGCGCCATCTGTTCAGGCTGCGCTGCGGCGAGCGCCACGTCCAGCGTGATGGCAAAGTTGAAGCGGCCATCGGCCAGTGCCAGCAACTCGACGCTGGCCGTGACCGGCGCGCTGGTGATGGGTGCGCCGAGTTTCTGGGCCACGTGGATCAGGGCGTTGGAGAAACAGGCGGCGTAGCCAGCGGCCAGCAGTTGCTCCGGATTGTTGCCCTTGCCGTTGCCGCCGAGGGCGGTTGGCAGGGCCAGTGCCAGTTGCAGGCTGTTGTCCAGGGTGTGAACTTCGCCGTTGCGGCCTGCCTGGGCGATGGCCTGTGTGCGATAGAGTGTTTTCACGTCGGGTGCTCTGATTTGTTTTGTGTGCAAATCATTTTTCCCTCCACCTTGCTGGGGTATACTGGCCCCACTTGCCAATGAGGTGCCCCCATGAGTGAATTGAAAAAGCAGGTCTGTTTTGCCCTCTACAGCGCCTCCAACGCCGTGATGCGCGCCTATCGGCCGCTGCTGGACAAATTGGACCTGACCTATACCCAGTATCTGGTGATGTTGTCGCTGTGGGCGCGGGATGAGGTCAGCCTCAAGGAGATTGGTCAGGAGACTGGGCTGGATGCGGGCACTCTGACCCCCATCGTCAAGCGGCTGGAGAGCAAGGGTTGGCTGACCCGCACCGTCTCCAGCGAGGACGAGCGGCAAAAATGCATCTGCCTGACCGAAGCGGGGCGCCAGCTGCAACGGGAGGTCAAAGCGTGTTGCCTGGCAGACAACTTGCGCAATCAGGTGGATCTGGCCGATGCTGAACTGGCCCAGCTCAAGCAGCTCTGCGATCGCATTTCGGCGCAGCTGGGGCGCTGAGTTCGGCCGACCCATACAGCTGAGGATCCACCCCATGAAAATACTGTTGCCCCTGTTTGCCCTGTTGCTGAGCGCCTGCAGCACAGGTTCTCGCTCTCCTTCGATGGCGATCGATGATGCCGATGCCTGGCAGGCCATCTGCAAGGATGGCACCCGGGTACGTGCCGTGATCGAAGAGGGGATCTGCGCAGATCATAGAGGCGTTGCCATGTGGACGAATAAGCCAAGAGCGGCCCGGATGGCAGAGGAAGCCGCCAAATAGTGTGATCTCGGCGCCATAAAATGACACAACCGGCCCATTGGCCGGTTTTTTTCGCGATCTCGCCTGCACTTTGCCACCTTGTTCATGGTGTGCTCACGCTTCTCTTCCCATACTGGCTCCACAGTTCCAAAAGAGGAGAGACAAGATGCAAACATCTTTGGTCGGGCTCTCCATTCTGTGGGGGCTAGCCAGTTTTGGTGTTCAGGGGGATTTCATCGAGAGCCGTGATTCCGTTGCGCCTTCCTGGCAAGCCGAGTCCAGAGTGGAGATGGAAGGTTATCTGATCGAGTCGCTGGGGGAAGATCGCTGGCTGTTCGACAATGGCAGCGAGAGTCTGCTGGTCTCCCTGCCCGAGGGGCAGTGGATACCGACCGGTGAGCGATTGCGGGTGAGCGGTGAACCCCAGCAGGAGCAGGCTGGTTGGCTGCTGCAGGTGCAGGATGTCAGCCAGGTCGCGGTCTGATCAGACTCCGTATCAGGGCACTGGGTCGCTACATGAGCGAGTGCCAATAGATAGCAATCAATAAAGAGAGGAGGCCCCGGGGCCTCCTCTCTTCGTCAGGGGTCTCTCATGCTCCAATCCGCCTCACCTCGCGTGTCGAGGTGGACACATGGCAGCATGCTGATCCCTTACCCCAGATGGTTCAGCGGCAGTGCCGTCTTGTGCTTGATGCGGCGCAGCACGAAGCTGGAACGGACGCCGGTCACGCCCGGTATGTGGGTCAGCTTGTCCAGCAGGAAGTGCTGGTAGTGCTCCATGTCCCGCACCACTACCTTGAGCTGATAGTCGGCATCGTTGCCCGTGATGAGGTCGCACTCCAGCACTTCGGGCAGCTCCTTGATGGCCTTGTCGAAGTTCTCGAACCGTTCCGGCGTGTGTCTGTCCATGGAGATATGGATATAAGCGGTGAGGGTGAGTCCCAGCTGGCGGGCGTTGAGCAGGGTGACGTGGGTATCGATGAGACCGGCATCCTCCAGCGCCTTGACCCGGCGGGAGCAGGGGGAGGGGGAGAGCCCGACCAGCTCGGCCAGCTCCAGGTTGCTGATGCGGCCATTCTCCTGCATCAACTCCAGAATATGCCTGTCTATGCGATCAAGTTTCAGCATTCTCCGTTCCTCGTTGCAATTATTAATTCACTTTTCCTAGATTAAGGGTGAACTATTGCAAAAACAACTGAAAATGCATGCTACTTCGCAACCACTCACCGCACCGGGAGGGATACTATGGTTGCATCTTCCGGTGGCAAG
Source organism: Aeromonas salmonicida subsp. salmonicida (assembly GCF_001643305.1). Lineage (GTDB taxonomy): Bacteria > Pseudomonadota > Gammaproteobacteria > Enterobacterales > Aeromonadaceae > Aeromonas > Aeromonas salmonicida. The sequence goes on along the minus strand of NZ_LSGW01000093.1, from coordinate 27,425 downwards.
ACAGATACCCAACCCGGTCTCTGTGGTGAAGGACCTTACCGGGTCACACACCCCATCAGCCGTCCGACCTTATCGGGAAACGACGGGCTGGAACGAGAGCACCTCCTCCCCGAAGGCAACAAAGCAGGCATCCCGGCGCCTGCTTTGTTGTTTCTGGCATTCGGCGATCACGGGGTCGGCGGCGTGATGCGGTAGAGGCAGCGGTGATCCCCGTCCAGCAGGTATTGTTCCCGCTCCACCCTGGCCGGTGCCAGCAACTGGCGAAACATCTCCAGCTCGCTGCGACAAAAGCCCCGACAGGCCCGCGCCGCGGCGCAGATGGGGCAGTGGCTCTCCCATAGCAACCAGCTGCCGTCCTCCTCCTGGCGCATATCTGCCATATAGCCCTCTCGCGTGCGCTGCTCTTTCAACGTGGCCAGCCTGTCTGCCAGCGTAGGCTGGGTCAGCTGTGCCTGATAACGGCCCAGCTGTTGCTGCTCACGCTGCTGGATCAGTCGCTCCATGCCCACCTCGCCAAACAGCTGCTGGATATTGTCGATAAGCTGCAAGGTCAGTTCGCTGTGGGTATCGGGGAAGCGCTGCCAGGCCTGTTCGGTCAGATGCCACAGGCGCACGGGGCGGCCACGGCCGCGCGTTTCATCGCTAAAACCCACCCAGCCGTCGGATTCCAGCGCGATCAGATGCTGGCGGGCGCCCATGGAGGTCATCTGCAACTGCTCCCCCAGCGCGGCTGCGCTCTGGGGGCCGTGACTCTTGAGCAGAAACAGTATCTTGTCGGTGCTGGCGTTCATTGAGGGCTTCCCGTTATCGACAGGTACGCCAAGGATTCAGGGTATCGGAAGAGGATCTTGTCAGTACGGATGTTCATGGGATCATTATGGATAGCGGCCGTTTTTAAATCAACAATTCACTTTACTTAATAATGCGCCTTGCTCAGTATAAATAAACCAATAACTTTATTTAATGAGGCTGACATGGAAGGGATCAAGGGGCAGGCGACCCTCTGGGTATTGGTGATGACGGTGACGCTGGCGGTGGCGGGTTTCAGCCTGCCCTCGCCCGTGCTGGCGCCACTGATGCTGGATCCGGCGCAGGGTATGCTGACACCAGAGGCGTCTGACTGGAGTCGCAAGGTGTGGCTGGGTGTTATTATGGGGCTTTATCCGCTGTTTCAGCTGGTGGGATCCCCCTGGCTGGGACGGCTTTCCGATCGCCACGGCCGCAAGCCGATCCTGACAGTCTGTCTGGTTGGCGTGCTGGTCGGTTATGCCCTGATGGCGTTGGGGATCGCATGGCGATCCTTGCCACTGTTGTTGTTGAGCCGGGTGGTGGAGGGCTTTTTCAACGGGGATATCGCCATAGTGCAGGCGATGGCGGCTGACATGAGCACCACCAAGACCAAGGCCCGCAGCTTCGCCTGGATCAACATCGGCATGAACCTGGGCTGGGTGCTTGGCCCCATGATAGGAGGCTATGCCGCCGTGGTATCGGGAGATTACAGCCTGGCCGCCTGGCTGGCGGTGGCCATGACCCTGGTCAACTTGCTGCTGGTGCTCTGGTTGTTGCCCAACAAGGCCCCGGTTGCCCCCAGCCAGCAGGCGCCGTCGCTCTCTTCCCGTCAGCTCTTGCTGCAACCGGCTCTGTTGCCCTATTTCGTGCTGACCCTGCTCAGCTACGGCGCGGTGCAGCTTTACTTCACCTACTTCAACGTCTGGCTGGTGGAGCGGCTGGCCTGGGATCCGGTACAGCTGGCACAGGCGGCCGTGCTGGTGAGCGTGCCCATGATGCTGGGATCCTGGCTGGGATCCCGCCTTGCTCGCCACTGGCGTGGCAGCAGCCTGGGGGTCGTCGGCCATCTGGTGATGGCGGCGGGCATGCTGATGTTTGTGCTGCCGGACCACTGGTGGGGGTTGGCACTAACCTTCATTCCAGTAGGGATCGGCATGAGCCTGGGGGAACTGGCGACCTCGGTAGCCGTCTCCAACCGCAGTCATGCCGAGCAGCAGGGGCAGGCGATGGGGATCTACCGTGGTCTGGCGGTAGGCAGCGAGATCCTGGCTGTGCTGGTGGGCAGTCTGGTGCTGCTGGCAGGGACAGAGTGGCCCTTCTATCTGGCTGCCCTCTCAGGTGTGATCTGTGCCATCGGTTTCTACGGTCTGCGCAAACGGGCCGATCGACGCCAGCGTCTGGCGAGCTGTGCCGAGCCGGGTTGAGGAGCCGTGGACGGGAGGGACTTGCCGTGTGCCCCGGTCAGATCACAGATTGGGGGCCCGGTCCCTGACAGGGCTTGCATCGGGGCGCCGGCTCTGGGACGGTAAGGCTCTTTGCTGATTTGTTTGATGCTGGAGGAGCTATGAGTGAGTACAAGGCCATCGCACTGGACATGGATGGCACCCTGCTGACCCGGGATCACAAGATCTCGTCTGCGACCCGAGCGGCGCTGGCCCAGGCGCGGGCCCACGGCATCAAGGTGTTGCTGGTGACGGGTCGCCACTTCATGACGGCGCGCCCCTTCCATCACGAGCTGGCCCTCGATACCCCCATCATCTGCAGCAACGGTGCCTACCTCTATGATCCGGTGCAGGAGAGGATCCTGGCGGTGGCCCCGCTCACCGAGCTGTTGGCTCAGGTCGAGGCGCAGCAGATGGGGGCCCTGTTCCACCTTAGCGAAGGGATCGGCTATATCGGCTGCGAGGATCACATCACCCGGATGCGCCACTGGTCGGCAAACCAGCCGGATCATCTCAAGATCTCCCTGCTGCCTGCGGACGATCTGGCGAGCTGGCTGAAAAATCCGATCTGGAAGCTGGAGCTGTTCAACCAGGATCCTGCCCTGCTGCATCAGTTCATGGGGCAGGTGGTCGAGGCCATGCCCTTTACCCGTGACTGGGCGGCGCCTTATGCGGTGGAGCTGGTGCAACCGGGGTGCAGCAAGGGCAACCGGCTGGCCCTGTGGGCCGAGAGCGAGGGGATAGCGATGGAAAACGTGGTGGCGTTTGGTGACAACAACAACGACATCAGCATGTTCGAGCAGGTAGGGCTGGCGGTTGCCATGGGCAATGCCGCCGCCCATGTGCAGGCCCATGCCGACCTTGTGACCGCCGATCACAACGAAGACGGGATCGCGCTGGCGCTGCAGCGCTGGGTGCTGCCCTCGTAAGGATCCGCGGCCAGAGGAAAGGGGCCATCCAGGCTGGGAAATAGCCCGGATGGCCTTTTCTTTTCGCATCCATGCCAGAAAGAGAAGGGGATCAACCGGACCGGGAGGAGGTGCCGGTTGTACTCGGTGCAGCCCGAGTCTTAATTGCCGAAAGAGAACTGGATTACCCGATCAGGGAAGCGGATCCGGTTGTAGTCTCGGCGCAGTCCCTCGTAATGACGGATGGCCCGCTCGCGCTGTGCGCGGTAGTAGTCGCGCTGCTTGCTGTCGTTCTCGTTGCGGATCTGGCGCTCCAGCTGTTCGATATCCCGTTCTGTCTGCTGCAAGTCGCTCTTGATCTCGCTGAGCTGCTTCTCCAGCAGGTACTCCTTGCGACCGCGATCGTACTGGGTGAGGAAGCTGGCATCGTTGGGACAGACACCCAGATACTCATGACCTGACTTGGCCTTGCTGTAGGCCAGTTCAGGAATGCAGTAGAGCTCCAGCCCCTTGGCATAGCCCCGTTTCCACTCGGCTTCATCCACCTTGAGGCCGTACTCGCCACAGGTCGAGACATAGTCACGGGTTGCCTGACGGGTCTTGCCCTGCTCCCCATCCTGATAGCCCAGGTTGTACCAGCTCATGGCACGGCACTCCTCTTCCGACAGCGAGCTGCAACCGGCGAGCAGAAAAGGCAGGGTCAGCAACAGGATCTTGGGGGACATAAACGGGCTCCAGCGTGGATGATGGAGGCATTCTAGTGAGGATGCGGGGTCAGGACAAGGGAGGATCTCGGGTCTTGGCTGGCGCCGTTTTTTGACGTTTTTGTCACTATTTGCGACAGGCCGGGGCGGGAGGGGCGGCTCACTTTCCTTGTGGTCATGGGCGAGGTAAACTGCGCCATCTTTTAACTGGCGCGTAACAAAAATAATGAAAGTCCTGACCGTCGATTACCGCTCGCCCGATGCGGCGCAGCGCTTCACCGAATCCCTGCGTACTACGGGCTTCGGGGTGTTGACCCACCACCCCATCCCGAAAGAGCTGGTGCAGTCTATCTATGACAACTGGTATCGCTTCTTCATGAGCGAACAGAAGCAGGATTTCCTGTTCAACCGCGAGACCCAGGACGGCTACTTCCCGCCGTCTGTGTCCGAGGTGGCCAAGGGTCACAGCCAGAAGGACATCAAGGAGTACTTCCACCTCTATCCCTGGGGCCAGATGCCGGAAGCGCTCAGGGAGCAGGCGATGGAGTACTATCGCCTCGCCAACGATCTGGCCGCCGAGCTGCTGGGCTGGGTGGAGCAATACACCCCGAGCGACATCGCCGCTCACTACAGCTGCCCGCTCTCTTCCATGATTGAAGAGAGCCAGAAGACACTGCTGCGGGTGCTGCACTATCCGCCGTTCGACGGCACCGAAGCGCCGGGTGCCATCCGCGCCGCCGCCCACGAGGACATCAACCTGCTGACCATTCTGCCTGCCGCCAACGAGCCGGGCCTGCAGGTGAAGGGAGCCGATGGGGAGTGGATGGATGTGCCCTGCGATTTTGGCACCCTCATCATCAACATCGGCGACATGCTGCAGGAGGCCTCTCGCGGCTACTACCCCTCCACCACCCACCGCGTCATCAATCCGACCGGCGGCAGCGCCGCTAAGTCCCGCATCTCCCTGCCGCTGTTCCTTCACCCGCGACCGGACGTGGTGCTCTCCGAGCGTCATACCGCCCACAGCTACCTGATGGAGCGACTGCGGGAACTGGGGGTTATCTAGGCGCTCAATGCGAGTCCATGACAGTCAAAACCGGAGCAAAAATGCTCCGGTTTTTATTTTTCGGCACGATAACGCGTAAAACTGAATATTATTAGGTAATGATGCCAATAAATCGTTTTTTAGCCCGATAAGCGGCGTTGTGATTGCGTGGCCTTGACCGTACTCTGAGCGCCGTTTTGGGCCCAGCTCGTGGGCACCTGTATTGGAGTTCTTATGAAGCAGTCCCAATGGTCATCCCGGCTTGGTTATATTCTGGCCGCCGCAGGCTCCGCCGTCGGTCTCGGCGCTATCTGGAAGTTTCCCTACGTGACCGCCGCCAATGGTGGCGGTGCCTTCCTGCTGGCGTTTTTGCTGTTCAGCTTCACCCTGGGGGTGGCGGTGCTGATGGGGGAAACCCTGCTCGGCAGCATGAGCCGCCGTGGTGTGGTGGGGGCGTTTAGCGCCCTGATGGGCAAGCGCTGGCGCTGGGTCGGGGCCATGGGCCTGCTCTGCAGCTTGCTTATCTTCAGCTTCTACAGCGTGGTGGGCGGCTGGACCCTGGGCTACACCGGCATGGCGCTGGCCGGTAGCCTGCAGCATGGGGATGGCGCCGCCCTGACCGCCCGCTTCAACGACTACGTCGGCGATCCGCTCTGGCCCGTGTTGACCCACCTGCTGTTTGCCGCTCTCACCTGGTGGTTCGTGCAGGGGGGCGTGCAGCAGGGGGTGGAGCGTACCTTGCGCTGGATGATGCCGGCCCTGTTCATCATGATACTGCTGCTGGTGGCCTTCGGTCTTACCCTGCCCAATGCCATGGCCGGGGTACGCCACTTCCTGATGCCGGACTTCAGCAAGCTCGGCATGTCCGGCGTGCTCGATGCCATGGGGCTGGCCTTCTTCTCCCTCTCCATCGGCCTCGGCATTCACACCACTTATGGTGCCTATTTGCCTTCCAGCGACGGCGTAGGCCGTTCCAGCCTCTGGGTGGTACTGCTGGCGAGCCTCATCGCCGTGCTGGCGGGGTTGATGATTTTCCCCGTGCTGGCGGCGACCGGCATAGATCCCGCCTCCGGCCCGGGCCTCACCTTCATGACGATGCCGGCGGTGTTCCAGCAGTTGCCGTTTGGTCAGGGACTGGCAGTGATCTTCTTCTCCCTGCTGGTGGTGGCGGCGCTCTCTTCGGCCATCTCGCTGCTGGAGCATCTGCAGTGCTTCATCTGCGAGAGTCTGGGCTGGTCACGCCGCGCGGCCTGCAGCCTCATTACTCTTCTGGTGATGGTGAACGGCATTCCCGTCAGCCTGTCGTTCGGCTCCTGGGCGGATGTGACCCTGTTTGGCAAGAACATCTTCGAGCTGCTGGATTTTGTCACCTCCAATCTGATGATGCCCATGTTCGGGCTGGCGCTCACCCTGTTGCTGGGCTGGAAGCTGGGTCAGCGAGCTCTGCCCCAGGGCTTGGCTCAGCACTGGCGGACCCTGGTGATGGGTTGCTGGCGCTGGCTGGCCCCCTTACTGATCGGCGGGATCCTGCTGCGCGGCTTGATGTGAGGTTCGATCTTGATGGGGGGGCAGCATGCCCCTCCCACTTTTCAACCTGACCTTGTCGAGCGCGGACTGCCAACGGGCTATGACGGCATCATCCTGATCCCTGGAAAAGGCGAGGTAGAGCCATGACTCATGAAGCACTACCCCCGAGTTTGTCACGCTGCGATGTGATAACCCTCGCTGTTCCAAGGTGGCATCCAGCACCATTTCACCTACCGGAAATGCATCAATTTTGCCCAGTACCAAGCGTTGCAAGGCTTCCTCAACCGATTGGTAGCGCACCAGATTGGTATATCCCTCGCGGGTGAGTCGTTCGTCATCGGCATTACCGAGCACAACCCCGACCCTTGGCAAGTGACGCAAGTCGTCGAGGTTCTTCAGTTTGTGTCTGGGTGACGGGGGCTGATAGATGATCACCTTGCTCCGAAACAGTGGTCCTACCCATTTAAAGAAGGGTTCTCTCTCGGGTGCCCACTGGGTAACAAACAGCGCATATCCTGGCTCCAGTCTGGTCAGTGCCAGGGCCCGTTTGAAGGGGTAAATCCGGATGGGATACGTTTCTCCCAGTTCATCTTGTATTTGCTGGATCAGGCGAACGGCGAGCCCGTCGAGCTTGCCATCATGGTGGTGAGTGAAGGGGACGAGTTCATGGCTGAGCAGGGTCAGCGAGGGTTGTGCCGACAGTGTCAGGCTGAGGCTGAAGAGTGCTCCGATGAGCAGAGTTCGTTTCATGCGCTGTCCTGTTGCATATGCTGAATCAAGTGGCCGCAGGGGTGACATTATCATGGTCAACAGGGCGTCCCTGATTGATAAATATAGGGTTTTCAATGGGAGTTGAAAATTTTTATTTCTCATTGTGTCAATTTTTCTTGCCATGATTTAGGCTGTGGCTCCTTTTTGGCGTTCAGGTCATCCTATTCATGTCACCCGTTTTCGCGCTGTCAGGCCGATTTTGCAGCTCCCAGGAGAGGTGACCTTGCACGCGCAGTTTGTCTGAATGTTCATTGCAAAGGTCGCCGCCAGGCGGCCTTTTTTGTGGTTACCCGTTTGATGTTTACCCATGGAGTATCGATTCGATGTTGTGTTCCCCGGAGGTTGTATGAGCCAGGTTCAGTGGTCTTCCCGTCTCGGTCATGTGTTGGCGGCGGCCGGTACGGCGATCGGCCTTGGCGCCATCTGGAAGTTTCCCTATGTGACGGCCACCAATGGTGGCGGTGCCTTCCTGCTGGTGTTCCTGCTGTTCAGCTTCACTCTGGGGGTAGCCGTACTGGTGGGGGAGACATTGCTCGGCAGCCGCAGTCAGCGTGGTGTACTCGGTGCCTTCCACAAGCTGGTTGGCCCGAACTGGCGCTGGATGGGTTACATGGGGATCCTGTGCGGCTTCTTCATCTACAGCTTCTACAGCGTGGTGGGCGGCTGGACCGTGGGGTATGCGGCGCTGGCGGTGGCGGGCAAGCTCAACCTGAGCGAGGGCAGCGCCCTCACCGCCCTGTTCAACGGTTATGTCAGTGACCCCTGGTGGCCCGTGCTGACCCATTTGGTGTTCGCCGGACTGACCTGGTGGTTCGTGCAGGGCGGCATTCAGAAAGGGGTGGAGCGGGCACTGCGCTGGATGATGCCTGCTCTGTTCATCATGATGTTGCTGCTGGTGGGGGTGGGTCTCTCCATGCCGGGTTCCATGGCCGGGGTACGTCAGTTGCTGGTGCCGGACTTCTCCATGCTGACCGGCCAGAGCGTGCTGGATGCGCTGGGGCTGGCTTTCTTCTCCCTCTCCATTGGCCTCGGTGTGCATACCACCTATGGTGCCTACCTGCCGAGCAGCGATGGTGTGCTGCGATCCGGGGTCTGGGTGGTGACGCTGGCGAGCCTTATCTCCGTGCTGGCGGGTCTGATGATCTTCCCGGCGCTGGCCTCGACCGGTATCGATCCCACTGCCGGTCCCGGCCTCACCTTCATGACAATGCCAGCCGTGTTCAGTCATCTGCCGTTCGGTCAGTGGCTGGGAGTGGTCTTCTTCCTGCTGCTGCTGGTGGCGGCACTCTCCTCTTCCATCTCCATGCTGGAGCATCTGGTGCGTTTCACCACGGAGGAGTGGGGTTGGTCACGGCGCGGTGCCTGTCGGGTACTGACTCTGCTCATCATGGTGTCAGGTATTCCGGTCAGCCTCTCATTCGGCCTCTGGAGCGATCTGACCCTGTTTGGCAAGACGATTTTCGATCTGCTCGACTACCTCACCTCCAACCTGATGATGCCGCTGTTCGGCCTGGTGCTGACTCTGCTGCTGGGCTGGCGACTGGGGGACACCATACTGCCCGCCGGTCTGTCACCCGTGCTGCGGCTCAGCCTGCTCTGGTGCTGGCGACTGGTCGCACCGCTGCTGATCGCCGGTATTCTGGTGCGGGGTCTGTTTTAAGAGGGCTTCTTGCGAGGTCCGCCAGCCCGGCCATCAGCGGGCTCAGTTGGGCGGGGAAGAGGATGACTTGGGGTGCAGGTGTGATCTGATCTGCAGCAAGGTCTTCTGGTACGCATCGGCATGGTGCTCCATGAAGGTGGCGCTGTGGGTCAGGCGCCGCTCCAGCCGATCAACCAGAAGTGCCACCTTGGGTGCGGGCATGCCGGCAGGCCAGCACAGCTGCAGCAACTCCAGCAGTTGCCAGGCATCTCCCGGCAGAGCCGGGAACTCTTCCTGCAGTGTCATGGCGTATTGCACTGCGAGCTGATGCTGACCCGATGCGCTGGCCCGCTGCCGTTCCTGGCGCAGGTAGGTCAGGCGTTGCTCACGGCGGTCCAGCTGGAGTTTGAGTTCAGTGACGACTTGATTGAACATCCGCTGGAGCAGCGGCGACGGTGCCACTCTGGCCTGGTACTGGCCGAGCTTTGCCAGATAGCGCTGGGCGTGGTGGGGCAGGCCGCAAAACTGGCTGACGGCAAAGCCGAGCAACTGGTTGAGATGATTGTCCCGCGCCGCCTCTGGCGGGTGTTTGGCCAGCAGCACTATGGCGTCATCGAAGCGATAATCCAGACCCAGCATAAGGGCCTGCAGCAATGCAGCCTCGTGGGCCCGCAGGGTGGCGGCCTTGCTGAGATAGTCAAACTCCTGTTGCAGGGCACTGATCCTGGCTGCCGTGGGGTAGTGCCAGAGCACGGCCAGACTGGCATTCAGGACGAAATTCTCGATAGACAGGCGGAACCTGTGCTCACTGAAAAATCGCAGGCTGAGCGCGTTTGCCTGTTCAAGCGCCTTCCCTTCATCTTTCAGCAGCAGGGCCAGCAAGATGGCCGCCTGACGCCATTCCGGCTGCCAGGACTGTTTTTGCAGCAGCTTGCCGAGTACCTCCCAGGCTGATTCCCACTGCGCCTCGTGCAGCAGGCAGGCCAACATCAGTTCCAGCTGGATTGTCGGCGGCAATCGTTCCTGATTGCGGGTCAGGTCCTTGCGGGCGCTGTCCAGCTTGTTCAGCCCCAGCAGAGCGTGGATCAGCCCCTTGCGTGGCCACCAGGCGTCGTGTTCAGTGGTACACATGGCATAGTGCTGGGTGGCCTGGAAGTGATCCTTCTCCTGCAGCAACATGTAACCCTTGACCCTGTCCAGCAGTGGGCCCAGCGCCTTGTTTTTCTTCTGCTGCTGGTAGAGCAGGTCTTCGCACAGGGAGCAGGCGAGGCGCCACTCCCTGAGCTTCATTGACGGGGGCAAGGGTCGGGTCAGCCCGGTCAGCAACACCAGTTCGTGCAAACTGCGTGTCAGCTGATCCGTGGTAAAGGGCATGGACAGGTGCAGTGGAAAATAGAGCTCGGAAGGGGGGTACTGGAGCAATTCATCGTCCCCATCCAGCAGCAAGAGCACACAGCCAGGTTCGAGCAGGCCCAGATAGTGGGCCTCCTGCAGCAGGCGGATCCCCTCATGGGCCTGATGGCGATACTGGCGGCAGATGATGGCGTCGAACGGCTGCTGACGCAGCAGGGCGGATAGTGTGGAGAGTTCCTTGCAATAGGTCAGTTGGGATGGCGTGACGCCATGATCACTCAGACCTTGGGAGAGGGCCGAGCTGAGCATGGCATCGTCTTCGATCAGAAGGATCTGCATCCTTGGCGCTCCCTTGCTGGTTCACGTTACGAAAAAGTATGGCATGGGATGGAGTCAAAAAGAGCTTTCACTATTGTCTGTAAATTGTACTCTGGTCAATACCCCGCCGGGGTCAAGGGGGGGGCGGATTGATCAGAAACACCACAGCTCCCCCATAGGCGGGGATCTGTGCCAATCTCGCTTCCCAGGCGGGATCCCACTCTCCCCCCTGCGCCAGCCCCAGCTTGAATGGCAGTGTCAGCCGGTGCAGCGTCTGCAGATAGCGGGCATAGCCGGGTTCGGTATGACGGCCCCGATAGGTCTGCACCACCAGCTCGTCAACCACACCTGCCAGGGCATTCAGCTCCCTGATGTCACCGGTGCGGGTCCAGTCCAGCAAGCCTGTGATGCTGATGGCGTAGCGAGCGGGTAACTGTTGTCGCAGCTGACGCAGAAAGTGCCCATAGTCGGCCAGCTGGTGGGTGCGGGCATCGAAATCTATTTGGATGCCGCGTACTTCATTGCCCTTTCGCTGCCAGGCCGCCAGCTGGTTTTCCAGGTTCTGCAACAGGGTGTCATCCCAGTCGAGCCGCTCCACCCGATAGGCGAGCCAGAGTTCGCCCACCGGCAGCTTGCTCGGCGCTATGCCCTGTCCCTGAAAGCGCAGGGGCAGGGCCGGGTCCAGGGGGCCTATTTCCCCTTGATGCAGATAGAGGCGATCTGCCTGCTGCAACACGGGTTGGGGTTTGACCCCGGCCCACAGCCAGAACTGGCGGTACTGGCTCGCCTCGACGGTTGCCCTGGCCTCGGTGCCTAGCAGCGTCAGCATCACCAGTAATATTTGAGCTGTTTTGCCCACTGGCTTGCCCCGTGTTGCTGCTTGAGGGTGTTGAACCAGGCCTTGCGCTGGCTGACGGGCAGATCCTGACTGCCGCAACCGTTGCTGCCGCTCGGGGCGTAGCAGTTGATGGCGCGATAGAGGGCGTAGGCCTTGTCGTCCTTGCCGGCTTTGGGATTGGCGATGACCTGCTGATACCAGTCGAGGCGGCTGCGCTGCTTGCCGGCAAACAGGTCCTGGCTCCCCGCCAGGGTATCGGCTCCCGGGCGATGGAGCAGGGGATCCCAATCCAGCCCTTGTGCCAGGAAAAACTCGCCCAGGCAGTTGAGGGCTTTGGGCGTACCAGGCGCCTTGGCGAGGGTGGCGACCACCTCGGTCAGGGCCGGGCACTGATAACCCTGGCTGCCTTGCCAGTTGAACGGTGCCGCAGGGGGAGCGCCCGCCATATCTTGCAGGAAGCCCTGGTAGTCGCCATGGGTCAGCTGCTTGTAACTCAGGGTGTAACTGGCACGCTGACGCAGGGGCTCGGAGGCGGTTTCATCCCGGGCCATGCGGCGCAGCAGGGGCGCCGGTGCCACATACTCCAGCAGCGGGATCCGGTAGTGATCGCTCTTGATGGGGCTTTCCTTGGCAAACACCTGCTCCAGCTGGCCTGCCCGTTCCAGGGTCATGGCCAGGGCAAGCTGCAACAGCTGATCCTGCAAGGGGGTTGGCTGGTTGGCGAGCAGGGCGCGCCACTGCTGTTCGGCTTTGGTCCACTGCTGCTGTGCAGCCAGTGCCATCCCTTTCAATACCTGCTGGCTGAAGGCCAGATTATTCAGGGTGCCGTTGGCCAGCGCAGGGGCGGCAGCGACCACGGCGGCATAATCCTTGGCGAGATAGTAGCGGCTGGACTGCTCCAGATAGGCCAGCCAGGGGGCGTGCCGGGCAAACTGGGGGGCTTGCTTGCCGATCTCGGCGGCGAGCAGCGGCTGCCACTCATCCCAGCTGTCATGGATCCGCAGCCGGCGCAGATCCTGCACCAGGATCAGCATGGGCATGGTTGCCGAGCCGGTGAAGCCGGGTTGCATCAGCAATTTGAGATCGATCTCGTTGACCAGATCCGGTGGGCTCTGCTGTTGGCTCGCCTGCAGATAGTGATTGGCCAGCAGCTCGTTATCCCCCTTGAACCAGGCAAGTCGACGCAACAAGCCGGTGGCGGAATCCAGATAGCGCCCCTGTGGATAGCGGGTGCGGTAGTCGGTGATGAGCTGCTCGCAGCGCTGTAGCTGAGCCTGATCGATCTGGCTGCGGTCCAGGCTGCCCCAATCGTCGAAGGCGCTTTGCTGTGACTGGTTGAGGGCGACCCGGATCTTCATGTAGTCGGCCGTCTCCTTGAGCCAGGGCTGGTCCTGTTCGGCGAGGATGCCAAACAGCGCATCCGCCTGTGCAAATTCCCCCTGATAGAAGTGCTGGCTGGCGGTCAGGTAGTCGGCAAACCCCTTGGCGGCGGCGGACAGCGGCGCCGTCTTGCTTTCGCCCAGGGGCATGCTTTCTGCCGCGTCCTGCGCTTGGCCGCACTGACCCAGCATGGCGAGCCGCTGGCTTGCCAGCTGGCTGCGATCACTGGCGGTAAGGGCGGGCGTTTGCACCAGTGCCTGCAAGAAGGCCTCGGCAGAGACTGGATTGTTGCTGATACAGCGCCCCTCGCTCCAGCTGCCGGCCCGGGTGATGGCCGTTTCAGTGGTGGCGGCCTCTATGCCGAGCGACGCGGCTAGCGCCAGCAGGGGATCCGGTCCGGCAGGTGCGGTATCGCCAGCGGCCGGGCTTATCAGCTCATCGACCCGAAATGGCAAAGGCAGAGCCCCACCGGGCAGGGAGAAAGCCTGCTCATCGGCCAGCAGCAAGGCCAGATTGGTACGGGTGTCGTTATCGGGGGAGAGAAATGGCAGTCCGTTCAGATGGCACTGGGCTGCAGTCAGTTGCAGGGTGAGCGGCGTTTCGCAGCCATCCGGGCCACAGGCCAGCACAGGCAGGCTGCACAGCGCCAGCCACAGGGGAGTCAGTTTCATGAGGGCGGTTTCCGGCCAAGGGAGTCAAGAGAAGGGGATGGAGGCAAGCTACAAGATGTGGGGGCGCCTTTCAACTGACCATAGGGGGCGCCTGGATTAAGCAAAGGCGGCTTATTGCAGGCCGGGCCCACTGGCCGAGAAGGGGCAATCGCGCTGGTGGATCAGGCGGGAGCCCTGAGCGTCGAGTCCCTGCCAGCTGAGCGCAAGCTGGCCCAGACGACCCAGATGGCGCAACTCGAACTCATAACGCAGGCAGGGATTGTCGAGTGGCAGGGTCGTCATGCCACCCGGCAGCCGGTAGTGATAATTGAGCCGTGGCCCATCCTGCAACTGGCGACGCTCGAGCTTTACTCCTGCTACCGGAGGGGAGGCGGCAACCAGATGGCGGCGCAGGCTCAAGGGGGCATCGATCGCCTTCTGGTAATGGAGGCCGTTCATGGCTGCCAGCTCCTCTTCCAGCCGTTGCAGCTCCCCCTCCAGCCCGCTCAGTGCCGTGCCCAGCTGTTGATGACCGGGCGCAGCGCAGCCCCCCAGCAGCAGAGTTACAAGCAGAAGCGAGACGCGGGTCGGGGGCATAGGCTCTCCTTTGGGCGCCCGGATCTGGGCGCGCCGGGCCGGATAGTGGCTGACTGATGGTGGCTGACTATAGCAGGGGATTGGTGGGCGGCGCGGCGCGCAGCAGCTGTGCCAGCCGCTCCAGCCCCTCGGCGACACGGGCATCTGTGGCCGGTTGGCTCAGGCTCAACCGTACCCCTTGCGGCGCGGCGAACTGGCCGGCGGCGAAGTGTTCTCCGCTCGCCACCCCGACGTCAAGGGCGTTGGCAGCCTCGGCGAATTCCTGGCTGCGCCACGGCTCCGGCAATGGCAGCCAGGCGTGCATGGAGCCCGCCTGCCAGTGAGCCCCCGGCAACAGGTGGCGCAACAGCTCGCCGCGACGTGCCAGGATCTGCCGCTGCTGCTCGACCAATGGCATTATCTGGCGCTGGCTGACCAGCTTGCAGGCCAGCTCGATCAAGAGCGGGCTCACCATCCAGCTCGACAACCGCATCGCCTGGGCGAAGGCGTTGCGCAGGGCGGGCGGCGCCAGCACGAAGCCGACCCTCAGGCCGCCACAGGCGATCTTGGCCAGGCTGCCCAGATAGATGACCCGCTCCGGCGCCAGGTTGACCAGGGGGGCTACCGGGATACTGGGCAGCAGGCCGTTGACGTCATCTTCGATGATCAGCAGGTCATGGTGGCGTGCGATGGCGACGACGGCCTCGCGCCGTGCCTGGCTCATGATGGCGGTGGTGGGGTTTTGCAGAGTAGGGGTGAGGTAGAGCAGCTTGGCCCGCCGCGTGCGGCAGGCGGCCTCCAGCGCGGCGGGGATCAACCCCTCCTCGTCCATCGCCAGCCCCACCACCTGGTTCTTCAGCTGGCGGGCATTGCCCAGCATGCCGGGGTAGCTGAGGCCTTCACACAAAATGGTTTCCCCCACGCAGCCGGTGGCCAGCAGAGAGAGCATGATGCCGTGCTGGGCGCCGTGGCTGAACAGCAGGCGATCCTCGCTGCCGTGTACCCCCTGCTCGGCCAGCCAGTCGATGAACAGCTGGCGCTGACCGGGCTGGCCCGCCTCCTTGTCATAGCCGAGCAGGGCGTTGAGATCCCCGTCGGCCAGCTCCCCCAGCATGGGACGTATGATGGCGGCCCTGTCCAGTTGTACCGGCAGGTTTTGCCACAGCTCGATGCGATGTCCCTCTTCCTTGCGGATCACCCACTCATTGGCCGGATCCGTACCTGTCCCTTTGACCCAGGTGCCGTGTCCCACCTTGGCCGCCAGCAGGCCGGCCGCTCCGCCTCGCCATAGGCACGGGTGATGGTGCCGACGGTCACCCCCAGCCGATCCGCCAGGGCCCTGTGGGTAGGCAAACGGGTCCGGGGGGGCAGGGTGCCATCGTGAATAGCCTGCTCTATGGCTTTCACCAGTTTGAGATAGAGGGGGCCATCGAAGGGGGTTAGGTCCGGGGTCCAGATTGTCATGGTGACAATAAATCCATTGATCCAAAATTGTCCTCAATATAGCGTGAAAGCCAACCTGTTCACAATCAAATACAGCACATTGTATCGATACAATGTGGCAATGAAGGAGTCACAAGATGACGATGGAATGGTATGTCACCCTGTTCGGCTTTGCCGTGCTCACCTGCGGTACGCCGGGCCCCAACAATCTGATGCTGACGGCATCTGGCGCCAACTTCGGGGTGCGCCGTACCCTGCCACACCTGACCGGCGTGGCCGTGGGTCAGCCTGTGTTGCAACTGGTCATGGCATTGGGGCTCTATCCCCTGTTCGAGAGCTGGCCTCTGCTGCGGTTGGGGCTGCAGATCTTCGGCAGCCTCTATCTGCTGTGGCTGGCGTGGCGGATCGCCGTGGCCGGTGCCCCCGGTGATCCGGCCCGGCGTGCCCGTCCGTTGACCCTGCTGGAAGGGCTGGGCTTTCAGTTTCTCAATCCCAAGGCCTGGATGATGGCCATCTCCGCCATCAGTCTGTTCAGTCTGCCAGGTGCCAGTTACTGGCCTAGCCTGTGGGGGATCATGCTGGTGTTTCCGCTGGTGGGCTTCCCGGTCTGTTTTGTCTGGGTCTTGTTCGGCCATCAGCTGAGCAACTGGATCAGCACGGATCGGGGCTGGCGGCGCCTCAATGGGTCCCTTGGTGTGCTGACGGCGCTTTGTGTGGTGATGCTCTGGTATTGAGCGCGTGCCGCTGGCAGGCAAGAAAGAGCCATTTCTGACTTGTCGCCACGGGGCTGGCTCTGCATATTAGAAGGCTTGCCGTATATCGGACGCTTTGTATCACCAAGAGGTTGAGATGGATCTGAACTGGTTGCTTCCCCTGGCGGGCTTTGCCCTCATTACCTGTGGCACGCCGGGCCCCAATAACATGCTGCTCACCAGTGCCGGTGCCGCCCAGGGATTTCGCCGCACTCTTCCCCTGCTGGTGGGGGTGGTGGGGGGGATCAACCTGATGATCCTCGCCACGGCGCTGGGGCTCGGGGTGATGTTTGAAAAGGTGCCGCTGCTGCATGACGGCCTCAAGCTGATTGGCTCGGCCTATCTGCTCTGGCTGGCCTGGAAGGTGGCGACCGCCAGTGGCCCGGCCGAGGGCAACCGAGCGCTCATTCCGGCCCATCAGGGAGCCATGCTGCAACTGCTCAACCCCAAGGCCTGGATGATGGCGCTCTCCGCCATCAGTGGTTTCACTCTGGCGGGGGAGGCTTACTGGCCCTCGGCCAGCTGGGTGCTCGGCATCTTTTTTGTGACTGGCCTGTATACCGGCGCCTTTTGGGTGCTGTTCGGTGCCCAGGTGCGCCGCCTCATCCGCACCGCCACAGGCTGGCGTCGTTTCAACCTTGGCATGGGGCTCGCCACGGCAGCCTGCGTGCTGATGATCTGGATTTAGGCGTCCAGGATCCCTTGACGTGTCGATTCGGCCGCGACAGACGTCAACAGACCCTGGACCTTTGGCCTTACCTTCTGTCTTGTTGGCCCTTCGGGGCCTTTTTTATCTCGCTGGCAGCGCCATACTGCACTGGCACTGTATTAAAGGAGTCCCCATGAAATGTATCGGTCTGCTGGGTGGCATGAGCTGGGAATCCACCGTCAGTTATTATCAGGCGTTCAACCGGGATGTGCGGGCACGGCTCGGCGGCCTGCACTCGGCGCGAGTGCTGCTGAGCAGCGTCGACTTTGCCGAGATAGAGCGTCTGCAGCATGTCGGTGACTGGCCCGCGACCGCGCGCCTGCTGGCTGCCGAGGCGCGCCTGCTGGCTGCCGAGGCGCGCAAGCTGCAGGCTGGCGGCGCCGATTTTCTGCTGATCGGCACCAACACAATGCACAAGGTGGCGCCCGAGATTGAGGCTGCCATCGATATTCCGCTGCTCCATATCGCCGATGCCACCGCCCGCCAGTTGCTGGCGGACGGGGTGCAAAGAGTCGGGCTGCTTGGCACCCGTTTCACCATGGAGCAGGATTTCTACAAGGGCCGCCTGCAAACCTTGTTCGGGCTTGAGGTGCTGGTGCCGCCAGCGGCGCAGCGCGAACGGGTGCATAGCATCATTTATGACGAGCTCTGTCTTGGCGAGATCCGTGCGTCATCGCGGGCCGAGTATCTCGCCATCATAGCCGGGCTGGCCGAGGCGGGTGCCCAGGCCGTGATCCTGGGATGTACCGAGATTGCCTTGCTGGTGGGTGACTCAAAAGCAGCCGTTCCGCTCTATGACACCACTGCGATTCATGCCGAAGCGGCGGTGACACTGGCATTGCAGCCTGATTAACTGGTCAGATCTCACTATTCGTACTCGCTCCATACCCCTTGCCATAAAAGCGTGTAAAATTGCGCCCTGAATTTCCCGGCCAACTCGGTTGGCCGCGACTCCTTACACGCAAGGCTGACATTGTGACTGAAGTAGATAGATTCGCGGACATTCGCCCCTACCGCGATGAAGAAGTGCCGGCAGCCATAGAACGGCTGATCCAGGATGATGAATTTATCGGCGCCATCGCCAAGTATCGTTTCGGTTCCCTGATGAGCTGGCTTGGCTGGGCCATTCGCCCGCTGATCCGTCAATTCCTGCGCTACAAGTGGTCCAAGGTGACCACCATCCATCAGGTGCAGATGGGGGTGACCCGTTACATGTCCCGCATGATTGCCACCTCTACCAAGGGCGTGACCTTCTCCGGCCTCGAACACCTCAAGAAAGAGCAGGGTTACCTGTTTGTCTCCAACCACAGGGACATCGCCATGGATCCGGCGTTCGTCAACTGGGGGCTGCATACCCATGGTTTTGATACGGTGCGCATCGCCATCGGTGACAACCTGCTGCGCAAACCCTGCGCCACCGAGCTGATGAAGCTCAACAAGAGCTTCATCGTCAAGCGCTCCGCCAAGGGGCCGCGGGAGATGATGAAGATGCTCGGCGAGCTGTCCGCCTATATCGGCCAGTCGGTGCACGAAGGCCACTCCATCTGGATCGCCCAGAAGGAAGGGCGCGCCAAGAATGGCGATGACAAGACGGATCCGGCCATCCTCAAGATGTTCTATGTAGACGGCAAGAAGCAGAAAATCGACTTCGTCGACTACATGCGCAGCCTCAACATAGTGCCGGTCAGCATCAGCTATGAGCTGGATCCCACCGACAAGGCCAAGGCGCGCGAGCTGTACGAGAAGTCGGTCAACGGCAGCTACGAAAAAGGCGAGTTCGAGGATATTGAGAGCATCGTTGCTGGCATCGTCGGCCAGAAGGGGCGGGTACATGTCTCCTTCGGCGCCCCCATCACCGAGGGCTTCAGCGATCCGGACGAGCTGGCTGCGCTGATCGACAAGGCAATCTGGGGCAATTATCGCCTCTTCCCGGGCAACTACCTGGCCGCAGATGTGTCCGGCAAGGCCAATACCATAGAGCAGGCGGCCTTCCTGACTCGTCAGTCAGAGGTGCCACAAGAGCACAAGGCCATCTGGCGCGCCATGTATGCCAAGCCGGTGGAAAACGCCCGCAAGGCTTGAATGACACCGGTTGTGTGAAAAAAACGGGAGCAGATGCTCCCGTTTTTGCGTCTGGTCAAAGTCGACGACGATGGAGTAGTGAATAATATTGTTTCAGCTGGTACGATCACCGGACGAATGCGTTTTCGTCTCTTGGCAAGCAGCGGATGAGTGTGTAACAGTGACCTCAGACGCTCGGCACGAGCAAATAGGCGCTTCCTGTCTGCATGGATTGCAGATGGTGCGACACAAGGACCTGAACAGGGTCCTTTTTCATTTTGCGGCAAAGATGTCGCCTGAATACACCTAAGGATCCGCTCGCCATGATCACCGGCAGTCTGAATACCCTGCAGCGAACGCCGCTGCCCGCCCCGCTGGCCCGCATCATGGTCGAGGTGGTGAAAAGCGTCGGCCACTGGCTGAGTGCGCCGCTCGGCAAGACAGAGATCGACGGCCTCACGCTGTTCTGTCTGGTGAGCGAAGAGCTGACCGAGCCGGCTGCGGATCGCCGTGGCGAGTTCCATCAGCAGTATCTGGACATCCAGCTGCTGTTGCGCGGGGAAGAGTGGATAGGTGTCGGGCCTCACAGTTACGTCAATGACGGCGCCGATCATCCCCACCCCGATCTCTGGTTCGTCGACGACGAACAGACCAGTTATCTGGCGTTGCAGCCCGGCGACTTCGCCATCTTCTGGCCGGGAGAACTGCATCGCCCTCTCTGTACCCCCAACCAGCCGGCTCACGTGAAGAAGTTGGTGGTCAAGGTGCACAAGGATTTGCTGGCCGGCCTGTAGCCGTCAGCACGGCAGCTCAACGGGTGTGCGGCACCCTCCGGGTCTACACCGACCCCATGATGAATCGAGTGCACAGCGTCTTCGGGACCCGCACTTAACGTATTGAAAAATTGGGCGCACTTTCCTGCGACCATAAGCCCCCGGCAGGGGAATCCCATCCATTGTTGGATGACACGACACTGTCGGCATAAAGCCGAAGCACAGGAAGATGTAGAACATGAGCAAGTTGGTATTGATCCTTAACTGCGGTAGCTCTTCCCTGAAATTTGCCGTAATGGACGCCGAAACAGGTGAGGACATGCTGTCCGGCCTGGCCGAATGCTTCAATCTGGATGATGCACGTATCAAATGGAAACTCCACGGGGTCAAGGGCGAAGCCATGCTGGGAGCGGGTGCCGCTCACCAGGCCGCCCTCGACCACATAGTGGGCCACATCCTGCCTCAGGATCCGACCCTGGCCGAGCAGCTGGTGGCCATCGGCCATCGCATCGTGCACGGTGGTGAGCAGTTCTCCCGCTCCGTTCGCATCGATGATGGCGTGATCGCCGGCATCGAGGCCGCCATTCCGTTCGCCCCCCTGCACAACCCGGCGCACCTCATCGGCATTCGTGCCGCGCTCAAGGTCTTCCCGCAGCTTGCCGAGAAGAACGTGGCCGTGTTTGACACCGCCTTCCATCAGACGCTGCCGCAGGAAGCCTATCTCTACGCGCTGCCCTACAAGCTCTATAAAGAGAACGGTATCCGTCGTTATGGCGCTCACGGCACCTCTCACCGCTTCATCGCGGAAGAGACCGCCAAGGCACTGGGCAAGCCGCTGGCCGAGCTCAACATCATCAACTGCCACCTGGGCAACGGTGCTTCCGTCTGCGCCATCAAGAACGGCGAGTCCGTCGATACGTCCATGGGCCTGACCCCGCTGGAAGGGCTGGCGATGGGCACCCGTTCCGGTGACATCGACCCCGCCGTCGTCTTCTTCATGCACGATCAGCTCGGTTACAGCGTGGACGAGATCAACCACACCCTTACCCGCGAGTCCGGTCTGCTGGGTCTGACCGAGGTGAGCAGCGATTGCCGCTATGTTACCTCCAACTATGCGACCGACGCCGGTGCCAAGCGTGCGCTGGATGTCTTCACCTACAGAGTTGCCAAGTATGTTGGCGCCTATGCTGCTGCCATGGAGGGTCGCCTCGACGCCCTGGTGTTCACCGGCGGTATCGGTGAAAACGCCGCCATGGTGCGCGAGATGGTGCTGGATCGCCTGGCCCTGTTCGGCTTCAAGGTAGATAAAGAAGCCAACAATGCCGCCGTGCTCGGTGGAGAAGGCCCCATTACGGCTGAAGGCAGCCGTCTGGCGCTGGTGATGCCCACCAATGAAGAGCTGGTCATCGCCCGCGATGCCCTGAGTCTGGTCGGCTAACGCCCCTTGCTCCGATACAACGCCCGGCCTGCGCCGGGCGTTGTCGTTTCAGGCTTCCGGCTGAGCAAGTTGTCATTTGACATGGGGTGGCAGATACGTACCCTGACGGCTGTTTCACGCATTGGAGGTAGGGATGAAGGTGATATTTTTTAACTGGCTGGCGAGCATGGGTGTTGAAGTCAGCAACATGATGGCGCTGGTGATCGCCCTGGGCTTTATCGTCCTTACCTCGCTGATATTGCATGTGTTGTTGCACCGGGTCCTGCTGGTGCGGCTGGTGACTGTGCTCGCCAAGTCCAAACAGGTGTGGCTGCCCCCCCAGTTGCAGCAGCGCCTGTTCTACCGGCTCGCCTTCGTGTTGCAGGGAGCCGTTATGCTCGGTCAGGCGGAGATCTGGCTGCCGAGCGGTTCCGACAGTTTGCAGTTGATCGAGATGGTGACCCAGTTCTGGATCCTGCTGTTCCTGCTGCTGGCCCTGTTTGCCCTGCTTGACTGCATGTCGTCGGTGAGCCGTTACACCCGGCTGGGGCGGGATCTGCCCCTGCGCGGCATCTTCCAGGGGGTGAAGCTGGTGGCCAGCATACTGGTCGGCATCCTGATGATCGCCCTGCTGCTCGGCAAGTCACCGCTCTTCCTGTTCAGTGGCCTGGGTGCCATGACAGCCGTGTTGATGCTGGTGTTCAAGGACCCCATCCTGGGGCTGGTGGCGGGGATCCAGCTCTCCGCCAACCGCATGCTCAGCGTCGGCGACTGGTTGCAGATGGACAAGTACGGTGCCGACGGCGAGGTGACCGATATCGGTCTCACCACCGTCAAGGTGTCGAACTGGGACAAGACCATCACCACCATCCCCACCTATGCGCTCATCTCCGACTCCTTCAAGAACTGGCAGGGGATGACGGAATCCGGCGGTCGCCGCATCAAGCGCAGCGTCAATATCGACATGACCAGCGTGCGCTTCCTGACCGCGGATGAGCAGATGCAGCTCAAACAGGCCCAGCTGCTGGCGCCCTACCTGGGCCGCAAGGAGCAGGAGCTGAGCGCCTATAACCAGCAGCTCAGCGATGCCCTCAGTTGCCCCATCAACGGGCGCCACCTTACCAATCTCGGGACCCTGCGCGCCTATCTGGACGCCTACCTGCGGGCCCATACCGGTATTCGCAAGGACATGACGCTGATGGTGCGCCAGCTGGCACCGACTACCGACGGTCTGCCGCTGGAAATTTACTGCTTCACCGCGACCACGGCCTGGGCGGATTACGAAGGGATCCAGGCCGATATTTTCGACCATATCTTCGCCATCATTGAGCAATTTCATCTGCGGTTGCATCAATCTCCCACAGGTTACGATATGCGTGCCTGGCAGAGGGAGCAAACGGAGTGAGGACACGGGTCGAGGTGGCAGGGGAAGCGCCATATTAATCATCGACCCGTATCCAGTTGTCAGTTGAAATTTGGTGTGCAGAGGAGAAAAATGGCGGCCTTCTCTTCGCGCCCCTGATCCCTCTTGAATCAGCTGTCAGCCCTGAGACGTCAATCAAGTCATCATCATGGGAAAGTTATGAAGCTCCTTCGCAATAGTGCGGCTGCTCTGTGCTGCAGCCTTGTTATGGCCGCCGCGCCTGTGTTTGCCGTTCAATACGATCTGCCCGGGGCCAACAGCCGTCTGGTGGGCGAGAATATGGAATACGTGGTGCCGGCAGAGGAAAATGGCCAGCCGCTGGAAGCCGTGGCCGCCAAATTCCAGCTGGGGCTGACCAATATGCTCGAAGCCAACCCCAAGGCGGATCCCCTGCTGCTGCAGGCGGGTGAGAGGCTGGTCATCCCCCATCAGCTGATACTGCCGGATGCCCCCCGCGAAGGCATAGTGCTGAACGTGGCCGAGATGCGCCTCTACTACTACCCGAAAGGCAAGAAGGTGGTGGAAGTGCTGCCCATCGGCATAGGCCAGCTCGGCACCGACACCCCGGAAAACTGGGTGACCAGCGTGCAGCGCAAGAAGGCGGGCCCGACCTGGACCCCTACCGCCAAGATGCATGCCGAGTATGCCGCCCGTGGCGAGAGCCTGCCGGCAGTCTGGCCCGCCGGCCCGGACAACCCCATGGGGCTGTTTGCGCTCTACATCGGCAAGATGTACGCCATCCACGGCACCAATGCCCAGTTCGGCATAGGTCTGCGGGTGAGCCACGGTTGCGTGCGGCTGCGTAACGAAGACATAGAGTACCTGTTCAAGCAGATCCCGGTCGGCACGCGGGTGCAGTTCGTCAACCAGCCGATCAAGGCCACCGTCGAGCCCGATGGTCGCCGTTATCTGGAAGTGCACCAGCCCCTGTCCCGCAGCGAAGCCGAGTTCAACTCCAGTCTGCCTGCTCCGCTGCCCATGACCCAGGCCGCGACCCGCTTTATCGCCCATGCCGACAGCGACTCCCAGCTGGTCAAGCAGGCGCTGGAGCAGCGCAGCGGCATGCCGATCGCCATCAATCGCTGATCCTGTCGTTCATCGTCTCAAGCCCCGGCCTCTGGTCGGGGCTTTTTTTTACGCTCATGCCGCCTGGCGCCAGGCGGAGGGGGAGCAGACAAGCCCTTGCTGTCTCAGGATAAAATCCGGCGCATCTCTCCTTGAGTGGTTCGTTAGTTAGAGATGAAACGTTTATATTGTGTTTTTTATTTGTTAAAAGTGGTTGAGGTCATGGGATCTGCTGATTAAGCTAGGGCGGTTTTTTAAGGAAGAGCCCGTCGTCAGAACGGGTACACACGTCACCTAATGGAGTTTTGAATGACAGCCAGCACCCCCATGCTTATCACCTTTCTGGTGTATATCCTCGGGATGGTTTTGATCGGTTTTATCGCCTATCGCGCCACCCGCAACTTTGACGACTACATTCTCGGCGGCCGCCGTATGGGGAGCTGGGTCACCGCCCTCTCCGCCGGGGCCTCCGACATGAGCGGCTGGCTCCTGATGGGCTTGCCGGGCGCCGTTTTCATCGGCGGTATTTCAGAGAGCTGGATCGCCATCGGCCTCACCATAGGGGCCTATCTCAACTGGCGCTGGGTGGCCGGTCGCTTGCGGGTTCACACCGAGAAGAACCGCAACGCCCTGACCCTGCCGGACTACTTTACCTACCGCTTCGAGGACAAGAGCCGGGTACTGCGCATCCTCTCCGCCCTGGTGATACTGCTGTTCTTCACCATCTACTGCGCCTCCGGCGTGGTGGCCGGTGCCCGTCTGTTCGAGAGCACCTTCGGCATGAGCTATGACACCGCCCTCTGGGTCGGCGCTGCGGCCACCATCACCTACACCTTCTTCGGCGGCTTCCTCGCGGTGAGCTGGACCGATACGGTGCAGGCGACCCTGATGATCTTCGCCCTGATCCTGACGCCGGTATTCGTCATCATCGCCGTTGGCGGCATCGACACCGCCATGGTGCAGGTGGCGGCGCAGAACGCCAGCAACCTCGACATGTTCAAGAACCTGGACTTCATCGCCATCGTCTCGCTGATGGCCTGGGGCCTGGGCTACTTCGGCCAGCCCCACATACTGGCGCGCTTCATGGCGGCGGATTCTCACCACTCCATGGTCAATGCCCGCCGCATCAGCATGACCTGGATGGTGTTCTGCCTCGGCGGCGCCGTGGCCATCGGCTTCTTCGGCCTCTCCTACTTCTCCACCTTCACCGAGCAGGCCGCCGGTGTCACCGGCAACCCGGAGCGGGTCTTTATCGAGCTCTCCAAGATACTGTTCAACCCCTGGATAGCCGGCGTGCTGCTCTCCGCCATTCTGGCGGCCGTGATGAGCACGCTAAGCTGTCAGCTGCTGGTCTGTTCCAGCGCCATTACCGAAGATCTCTACAAGCCCTTCTTGCGCAAGAACGCCTCCCAGCAGGAGCTGGTGTGGGTGGGTCGCATGATGGTGCTGTTGATCGCCGTGGTCGCCATCGGTGTTGCCATGAATCCGGAGAACCGGGTACTGGGGCTGGTGAGTTACGCCTGGGCCGGCTTCGGTGCCGCCTTCGGTCCCGTTGTGTTGCTCTCCGTGCTCTGGTCACGCATGACCCGCAACGGCGCCCTCGCAGGCATGCTGGTGGGTGCCATCACCGTCATCGTCTGGAAGCAGTTTGGCTGGCTGGGGCTGTATGAAATCATCCCGGGCTTCCTCTTCTCCGCCCTGGCGATTGTGGTGTTCAGCCTGCTGGACAAGGCGCCCTCCAAGGCCATGGTGGATCGCTTCAACGAGGCCGAGCGCGAGTTTCAAACCCCGCCGCCCGCCAGCATGAGCGAGCCGGTCGCCGTCAACTGAGTCGGCCACCGCCAATAACAAGCAGCCCCGCAATGCGGGGCTTTTTCATGTGCGGCGACTTAGCCGGCGCACATCGGCGCGGGCCGCCGCACCGGTGCGCGTCAGCCAGCGGGCCCTGTCCTGAT
Organism: Aeromonas salmonicida subsp. salmonicida; assembly: GCF_001643305.1. GTDB lineage: Bacteria > Pseudomonadota > Gammaproteobacteria > Enterobacterales > Aeromonadaceae > Aeromonas > Aeromonas salmonicida. The sequence continues at coordinate 1,887 of NZ_LSGW01000093.1, read as the reverse complement.
CGCGGGCTGTGTGCATGGGGCCCAGGTATTGGCGGTGGGTGAGCCGGATACCGCACAGCCCCAGTACCTGTTTGTCGAGGATGCGTGAGGCGGGATCCCCCAGCCACCAGCGGTAATACCAGACTGGGCTGTCCATGGTGAGCAGCAGGCGCGCCGTCTTGCCCGCGAGCAGGCGCAGGCGCAGGGCCTTGCCCTTGACATATTGAAAGGCGAAGCCGGAGAGCAGGGTGCGATCCAGCAGACCCTTGAGACGGGCCGGCATGTTGCCCCACCAGAGGGGGGAGACGATCACCAGATGATGGGCGGCACTCAGACTCTGTTGCAACGCCAGCAGATCCGGCTCCAGCGGCGGCATAAGGTCATAGCCATGGCGCAAGTCCGGCTCGAAGGCCAGCTCCCCCACGTGCAGCAGTGTGACCTCTGCGCCAGCCTCCTCAGCGCTGCGAGCATACTCGCGGGCCAGGGCATGGCAGAAGCTGTCGGGTTTGGGATTGCCGTTGATGACAAGCAGACGGGGTGGCATGGTCAGGGCTCCTGATGGGGTGAGCCCGTATTAGACCCTCTGTCCCATGGGACAGAGTCAAGGGGCGCAGCGGCCCTCTTTGATGAGGTCGATGGTCAGGGCGACTGGCTTGCCATCGAAGGGCGCTTGCCCGGGCTTAGTCTGGCTGGAGGAGTGGCGTGCGGCAGGGATGCTGTTGCAGTAGCGCAGCGCACTGGGTCAGGGCTTGATACTGGCGCTGTAAACGGGCCTGCTCCTCGCCGATCTGCGCCAGCTTGTCGGCGATAAGGCGTTCCACCTTCTGCCAGGGAAACTGCGCCATGTCGGTCATGCCGGCCAGCAGAGGGGTGAGCTCACTCAGTTTGCAACCCAGCTGCTGGGCCTGGCGAATAAACCCGACCCACTCCAAGTCTTCCGCACGGTAGACGCGATACTTGCCGTGCCGCCTGGGTTCGGGCAGCAGCCCCATCTGTTCGTAGAGGCGGATCGCCTTGGGAGTGGTGCCCGCCAGCCGGGCAAATTCGCCGATATACATATTGCTGCTCGCAAAGGTTGTTCGAGTAGGGGCTCACTATAGGTCAGTGGCTGGCGGGATTGAATCCCCGATGGGGAGGGGAGAGGGGGCACCCACCTTGCCAGACAAGTCTGCTATCGAGATGGTGGGTATCCCAATTTTTGAGTTATCTCTATGTGGCAGGACTGTTTTCAATTATAAATTCCTTAGCACCAGATTAAGTATTGGTTATGATTTAATTTCGATGCTTGTTAATTAGTTCAATTATGCTATGAGGTGATGCATCATCAGTTATTATGCCTGTAGATACAGGCCTAAAAATAGCTTGTAAAACAAGGTTACGTTCTTCTTCTGATGATGAACCTCCTTCGCTTATGAGTGCTAAATAGGCCTGTGTCATAACAACTCTTTCTTGAGAGTTCATCTGCATATGATTATGACTTAGATACATGCGAACTAAAATACGTATTAACCAGATGGCTAAAGATGTTGTAAATGCAGCAACCCCTACTTTGCCCCATACAACCTGTTCTTTAGCTAAAATCTCCCATGCCACGTATGCAATAGGTAGAAAAATAATAAGAGACAGCACGATACTTGCTATGCCAAACTTTTTGGCTGATTTTTTATGGTGTTCTACATTATCCGTCCAGTATTGAACAGGTGCTTTCAGTTTCATTTGATTTTTATAGGCATCAATAAAGCCTTCAAATTTCTGTTTTGATATGTTTTTCTCGTTATCGAGCTGCTGATGAAGATCTTTAATTGATTCATCGTAACTTTTAGTTGCATGCCCTATTTTGCTTTCTAAATAACTGATCCTAATATTGCTACACCTTCGCTGTGCCATAGCCATTCCCGGGGAAAGGAG
>NZ_LSGW01000092.1 GCF_001643305.1 Aeromonas salmonicida subsp. salmonicida | reverse complement strand
AGAGGGATGGCCAACCTGCTGGCTCGAGTGAAATACTTCATGGATACCGGTTCTCCTTTCCCCGGGAATGGCTATGGCACAGCGAAGGTGTAGAACTATTAGGATCAGTTATTTAGGGGGAGAGGGTTAGGGTGAGGGGAGCTAACGTCATCTCCGGCGGAATGCCATCCAACGCTTGGATGGCATGGCTTCACCATGCAGGATGCGAGGGCGCTGCCCTCGAAGAGGTTTCGCCGCCGCTGCGCGGCTTGGCGAGTGACTTTTGAAAGACCAAAAGTCACCAAAAGTCTTCTCCCCCGGCAAACCGCCCGCTTCGCGGGTTCCCTCGTCTCGTCCAACGGGTCGGACGGATCGCCGCAGACGGCACATCCCTGTGCCGACTGCGGCTGCGCCATCATCCTTGATGGCGCTCCTGACCCGTTGAACTCGACTCGGCGGTTTGCAGGGGGACCCAATACCGTGTCCGCCCGTGGCTTTATCTTTCTGGTCGACTGTTTATTACGTCGTAGGAGGAGAGCTGTGCAAGGGGTTAGCTAAATAGTTTTTTAGTTGGGATAGACGCGTGTTTCGGGAATAGAAATAAAAACCACAGTTCAAGGCTGCGATTTTCTCTAGCTTGTAATTTTAATTCTATTTTGGACATAATAAATTATGGAAAGAGTGCGAGTAGACCTACCATTTCTGCGATAGATTGTTCTAGTTCAGGCCGTGTATATATATTGCCCCGCATAGTGATATTTTCTGGATGATGTATGTGATTTCTTATAAAAGTTTGTAGCGTGGCTTGTTCCGGTCGTTGAGGAACTCCTTGTCGTTCCTGAATCCACTGTTTATTTAATTGAATGCCATTTTGAGAAAGCCATTGCTCAAATGAGCGAATCGTATTTGAAGAACTTAAATCTTGTAAATGACCATAAAGTTCATTATGTAGTTCAACAGTTGGTAGATTATACGCTTTATAACTTATTTCTCCCCATGATGGACTCCATGGAAACATTGGTGAAGTGTCTGCTCGAGAGATTGAATTTATGTTATTTCTTTTATTGAAAATAAAAAGCCCAGCATTTCTTAATTTCGGTGAAGACAACATGAATGGAGAGTGAGTAGTAATAAAAACTTGTCTTTCTTTAGATATTAGCATCAGGGCTTCTAATAATTTCGTTTGACCTGATGGGTGTAAGCAGATCTCAGGTTCATCAATAAATAAAAAGAACGGCTTTGAAATTGGAGCATTAGATGCATTGGACGTTATATGAGCATAGACTTGGAGAAGAGCTAATGCGACAGCCCGTTGCATACCATGTCCTTTTTCACCCATAGGCACAGAGACACCATCATCAACAAGTATCCCAGCAGTTTTAAAAAAGCTATCGATCTGAGGTTCTTCAAATGTAAAAGAAATATTTGCATTGCCAAACTGCGAAGAAAAAATGCTTTGAACACTATTTTCTATTTGGGCTATTCTTGTTCTCAGTTGTGAGGTGGGGTTGTTAAATATATCATTGTAGACTTGCGTAAATTGTTGGTACTCTGCCGTGGATATATGCCCAGCGGCTATTTCTTTCAATAAAGAACCACAAATTGTAGACGCCCCAAACTTAGACTCATCACTCGGGTTTGTATCTGCCCATATGAAATTATTATCATATAATTTTTTAAATGGTGCATCTATTCCAGTTGTATTGCTATGAGAGCCATTTGCCTCATTCCAAAAAAGGATTTTTTTTAAATCACCCTCATTGTCAATGTCTGCACTTCGTTTCACTCTAAACTTCTCTTGACCATTATCAATATATATGCTGGATAAAAAAGTTCCAACTTTATTACCTTGGATATGATTGTTAATAATGTTTGTGATATCTCCTGTATAGGTCACCTCTACGGATAATGCTGAGACTGGGTTAGTAGGAGTGGATTTGTTTAGTAAATCAGCTATGTCTTTTCTGGTCCCGTCTTTTATAAAATCAAAAATCTCAAAAACTGTTGATTTACCAGAGTTATTTTCGCCTACAAAAATATTTAATCCACTTCCTTCTGTAATTCCATCAGGGATTTTTAGTTGAAGAGTATGATTTGAACCATGAAATCCTTTGAAATTTTCTATCCTTACTGTTTCGATAAACATTATTGCGTTTCCTCTTGCTTGTAAAATAAATACAGGAGACAGCATCCATTTGTGATGTGTATTGAAAGTTTAAAATAGGACTGCGGGGTCTAATTATTGATATTCGAGATAGGAATTATCTCGCTTAATCTATAGCCTGGTTTTTGGTGTGACATCAAGTTTATACCAATCACATGTTGCAGCTTCATTCGATGTACATTTAATTTTCTTACCCTTGCAAAAAATAGGATTCTTACCATCGTAATCCCAGTTTTCACCTCGGTAACGACACAAAAAGCAGTTTCTTATTTTTACTCCACGTTCTGCTGAAAGCTTAACTTGCTCAATGAATATAGAGCCATTGTTTTCACTAGAGCTAAAAAGTTCCTCCCTTCTTACACCGTAAATTTCAGAATCATTTGATGTTCTATCATAAAGAATGTTTGAATAGATAATGGTATCCCGATTTTGATCTATGTAGTAATAAAGTGATGCCAAAGTCCGATGTAGTAGGATAGCTTTTCCAGATGAGAATACAAAGAATCCATAAAATTTTCTCTGTGCACATGAACATTCATGATCAGTGATTGCTGTTGTTGATTGATTGAAACCAATAAACATTGCATCCTTTGGTGTTAGATGTGCTCGTGAAATTTTTTCTACATCCAATTCATTCTCTAGTGGAATTTCAATAATCCTGTTCCCTGAACGCTCTTTATCTTCGCTAAGAAAATGCGTGACAGCTATTTCAATGTAAATTTTATCTGCTGGATTTCTTGTGCTGTACAGCATGAGATCAGGAACAAATTGGCCATCTCTTTTTTCCATTTTCACTTCATGAAAATAGTCTGTGAGGTCGAAAATTTTCTTAGTAGAACCTATGCCGCAGCCGGTCAATATCAACGGTCTGAATTTTTTACATACTTTGGATAAGATTAAAGTGATATTGAATGGTTCATTGTGCTCAAGGCATTTTAAATAAGTCTGGTAAAATGTTTGCTTCCCCAAGTTATGCAAATAGGTTTCACCACTGCATTCAATTTGTACTTTATGTGCAAAATGAGGTCTTTTTACTTGTCCATTAACTTTTGCTGTGAGTTCATTTCCGCAGCCGAGACAATGATAAACATCATCTACAGGTTTATTGGCAATGTCACTTGCTGATATTGTTTCATCTTTTGAATTTAAAGCGAATTTATACTTTGCCATGATGAGGTTACTTAAAATATTGTGAGGGACATATCCGTAGATGTAACCGCTTGTAGGTTCGATTAGTGAAGCGTAATCGGACGTTCGAAAAAGTAATGTTTTATTACATCTAAATGCTCACTATCTGGCCTTCAATATCAGGCCATTCCCAATAGTGCTGTGTGCCGCTTTCAGCTGTATTCAAGTTCACTTTCCACCTATGCAACCAAGTTGATTTGGTTTGTTGTATAAGTGAAAAAAGCTGGCCTCGCTTTACTGGCGGACGAGGGGCCGTATCAGAGATAACAGCTCTCTTGATCACTGCTGGTGCGGTTAATTAATTGGCCCCGATGCTGCGGGTTGGGTGTTTCCCCCTGTTGTTCGCCGAGGTGAGCCCGTTTGTCCAGGCCGCGAGGCAGGACACCGAGCGAGCGCCGCTGGGCCAGGGGCCAAACCGGAATTGGACGAGCAACGCTCGGCCCGGTTTGGCGCAAGGACAAGGATGTCCGCAGCGGACTTTGACCGACGCCAGGGATGGCGAAGGTCAAAGCCCATCGGCGCGTGCCGTGGGACAAACGGGTGAACCGATGGAACCCGACGCAGGAGGGCGAACAAGTGGGGGTGGCCTTTCTTTTGGTGACTTTTCTTTGGCCATGCAAAGAAAAGTCACTCGCCCAAGCCCGAAGGGCGGGCGAAACCCCGTCGAGGACGGCGTCCTCGCGTCCTGCATGGCGAAGGCATGCCAAAAGAGGCGAGCAACCCCTCACCCTAACCTTCTCCCGCAAGGGGAGAGGGTACTGTTGCCGCGGACGATTACGCTTCGCTAATCGACCCTACACGCTTATTGGCACCCTACCTGTCTCCCGCAAGGGGAGAGGGGATTGTTGCCGCGGACGATTACGCTCCGCTAATCGACCCTACAGGCTTATTGCACCCTGCGCCTCATCCCGTGGTGGGAGAGGCGCACTCCCGTTGCTTGGTGCCCCATCCCCCTGGATGTTAGGATGCCGAACTTTCCTCTTATCCAACCCTTATCAGTTATGGCAAACCGGTTCGTCAGCAGTAAAAACAGGATCGTCCAGGCAGGGCGCTGGCTCGCGACCCGCGGGGCCGCGCTTTTTGCCGAACTCTCGGAGTTTCAGCAGCGCATCTGGGTGGTCAGCATAGTGAACGACACCTACACGGATACCTTTATCGTCAATGAAGGCAGCTTCGAGGAGCCCATGCAGTGGATGCGGCGCAAGCAATACGATGCCGATATGCTGCAACGGGTCGAGGCCATGCAGCGCTCCCAGGTGATCCAGTTCGAGCTGGGCGATACCCGCCATCGCCTGATGCGGGTCAAATAATTCGGGTCGCGTCCGGTGGCGACTGGCGTTGGGCCTTGCGGCGGCTGCATACGGTCAGCTTGTGGTCAGGTGATGGGCGTGCGACACGCATCCTGGCCAGACACCGGCGTTGAATTCCTCTCTTGTTCGTTGAGATAACACCCCGTCGTCGAAGACAGCGTCCCCGCGTATCGCCGCAGGCGCGGGAGTCCGGCTGGACTGCGCAATAATTGCTACCGCCCCTGGCTGTCGCTACCACAATGCGCTGTTGACCATCAGAGGGAACAAGGGGGCCAACAGGCGCCGTCCACCATATTACGGAGCCATCTTGGCCCAATCCATGGAATTGATGATGCAACTGTCAGAATTGCATGGTTTTTTGCGCCAGTTCAAAGTTATGGCCGCGAGGTGGCTACCAATCGGGGTCGCCGGGCCTGACAGGTCCCTCCCTGCAGGGGATTGGCCGGGGCAGGTGGACAATAAACGGGAAAGGTCGAGCCACGAGCCCGGTGAGAAAGTCTGGGGTTGTGAGCCGGGGCCCCTTGGGCCGCAGCCGGATTGGCGCTGCCGCCGATCAGGTGACTCGCCTGAGTGCCGTCCATCGACTGCCGGGGTAAAAATGGTGGTATTTTGCCTGATTGGCCCTCTGCTTGCTTGTGGAGGGGCAGTGGGGTTGGCTATCGTTTCAGGACAAGACATGCAAGCTAAGAGGTGTGCATGGACACAATATTGCAGGCTCTGTCAGTGCAAGTGACAGAGGCTCGGGATCTGGAGAGCCTGACCCGCCCTCTCCTTGAAATGCTCGAGACGGTCACTGGACTGGAGTCGACCTATCTGACGTAAATCGACCTCGAACAGAGCGCACAACATATCCTGTATGCCCGTAATAGTGCCGCCTTGCAGATCCCGGAAGGGGGAAGCGTTGACTGGAGCGATACCCTGTGTCGACGGGCGCTCGATGAAGGGCGACTGTATGCCGCCGACGTCGCCGACCGCTGGGGTGATTCGGCAGCGGCCAGGGCGATGGGGATCCGCACCTATATGAGCAGTCCGGTGCGGACCTCTTCCGGTTCACTCTATGGCACCCTGTGCGGCGCCAGCGCCGAGCATAAACCCCTGGTGACAGGTTCTGAGCATCTGATCGCCTTTTTCGCCCGTCTGATTGCCGAGCATGTGGAGCGGGAGCAGTTGCTGCAACAGCTGCAACAGGCCAACAACGAGCTGTCGCGCCAGGCATTGAGCGATCCCCTGACCGGCCTGCCCAATCGTCGGGCGCTGATGCTGGAGCTTCATCGCCTGTTCTCGCTGTTGAAACGTACCGGCCATCCCCTACTGATCTCTTTTATCGATCTCGATGGTTTCAAGGCGATCAACGACACCCATGGTCATGATGCTGGCGATCTGCTGCTGCAAACCATGGCACAGCAGCTGGCGGGGGCCCTGCGCAGCGGCGATCTGCTGGCGCGGGTTGGCGGTGACGAATTCGTTGCCGTGGGCATGGGGCCATTGAGCGGTGAGGAGACGGTCGAGGCTGCCGTGCACTGTTTTCAGCGCCGCCTGTTCGAGCAGAGCCAGGTTCAACTGCCCTTGGCGTCCCAGGTGTTGAACTATCCCGGTGCCAGCGTGGGAGTGGTGGCTGTCGATCCGGCCAGCATCAGCATTGACGATGCGCTGCGCCAGGCCGATGCCTGCATGTATGCGGTCAAGCGTCAGCGCCGCGCCCAATCCTGAGGCGTCTGGAGCAAGCCCGCCAAACCTGTCGATCTCGATGCAAGCCGTAACAGTGGTCGCTGGCTGAGAAGGGGCAACAAGGGGAGGGGACTCGCCCGTTGGCGGCTGGCACGCCTGGCTGCATCGAGGCTGCTGGCTGATCCGGTTGGCTTCGGCACTGACGCTATACCTGCAATAAATCGGGGCCCTGTTGGGCCCCGATTTATGCCATGGTGCGGTCAGGGCACGGGGAAGTATTTGTGCTGGATCTGCTGAAATTCGCTGCTGGCCAGCACCTGGGTCAGGCCATTCTGGAACTCCTTGACCAGCTCGTCGCTGACCGGGTGGCTGAAGGCGAAGCAGAACTGCTCCGAGCTCAACATCCAGAACACCTTGAACTGGGCGGGATCCAGCTGCTGGGAGGCAATGAGATCCATCAGTGTGGTCTTGTTGGTGGAGATCAAGTCGACCCTGCCGGAGGTGAGCATCTTGAGTGCCTGGGGCAGGCGGTTGGCGGCCATGATTTTTTGCTCGTCAAAGCCGTTGTTGAGCAGCAGTTGCTCCCCCACATCGGCGCGCACTGCCCCTATGGTGTGCTGCTGGGCATCTTCAAGCTTGGTGAGGGTGAGCGGGTTCTTGGCCAGCCCTATCAGCACGATTTCGGCATATCCGATGGGGCATGCCCATTTGAACAGCGGATCCCGCGCCTCGGTACGGGCGGTGGCGAACAGCACCACATTGGGTTTTTGGGTCAGCAGGTAATAGCCGCGAGCCCAGGGCATGATGGTGATGGTTTGCGGCGGCGTATTGGTCTTTTTCCACACCTGATGCAGCAGCTCGACGGCGAGGCCGGTCGGGGTGCCGGCGCTGTCTGTGTAGTTATAGGGTTTGTACTCTTCGCTGAGGTAGTGCAGCTTGCCAAGTTCCTGGCTGGCCTGGGTGATGGCTGCAAACAGCAGCGCGGCAAATCCAATCCATTTTTTCATGCTGGCCATCCTGATGAGGTGCTCTGTCATCCTCAAGTGTTACCACATAGCGATAATTCGCCAATAAAACCGGGTGTTAAATCAAGGGGTCAAGCGGGCTCCCTCTTGCACAGACTCAAGGGACTGGCAGGTATCTTTGCCGCAGTGCCTGATATTCCGGCGATGCCAGTGCCTGGGTCATGGCGCGCTGGAACTGTTTTACCAGGTCGTCATCCACCTGGCGGCTGAAGGCGTAGCAGAGCTCTTCGGCATCCAGCACGAAGGCCACAGTGAAGTCGTCGGCATTGAGCTGCAGTGCCTTGATGGCGTCATAACCCGCCAGCTTGCTGGTCGCCAGCAGATCGGCGCGGCCCGACACCAGCATCCGCAAGGCCTGGCTCAGCCGGTTGGCCGGTATGATACGGGTTTCATCCATGCCCCGATTGAGCAGCAACTGCTCGGCGGCATCGGCTCGTACGGCGCTTATCCGGTAGTCGTTCATCTGCTCGACGGCCCCGAGCTGTATAGGTTTGCTTTTATGGGCAAGCAGTATGTATTCGGAATAGCCGATGGGGCAGGCCCATTTGAACAGGTGAGAGCGGGTCTCGGTGCGGGCGGTGGAGAAGAGCACCACATTGGGTTTCTGGGTCAGCAGATAGTAGCCCCGCGCCCAGGGCAGGATGCGAACGGGTTGAGCGGCGGTGCCGCTGCGCTGCCAGATTAGTTGCAACAAGTCGACCGCCAGCCCGGTGGGCTAGCCTGCCTCATTGCTGAAATTGTAGGGAGGATACTCCTCGGTCAGGTACTCCAGTTTGGTCAAGCCGGCATGAGCCGTGCCAAGGCACGACATCAGCAGCAGACAACAGCACAACCTTATCCTCATGGGTACGTCCTTGGCGTGATTTCTGCAATCCTTTTGCGCAAGTGTGGGCAAAAAAGCCTGATATTGCCAGCAGTTACCAGCGGGCTCTGGGGTTGCCAACGGGTTTGAACTGCTCATCCCTCAGCCCGACCAGCAACGCTTTGCCATCCCCCTGCAGGCGAAACTCCCCATAGCGCGCCACTTCAAACTGTTCACCCGTGCCCTCTTCAAAGAAGAAGGCATCGGGCCCGATCAGCCACTGGTTGTCGCTCTGGCGCACTTGCAGCAGACGCTCATTCGATGCCAGTTGCTCCGGCTTGCCATCGGCGGCCCAGTTGGCCACCTGATGCTCATCGAGCCGGATCACCAGGGTATCGCTGTCATTGGTGCGCTCGCTGTAACGGCTGGCACCCAGCTGGCGGGCGATGTCGTAGTTGAGGCGCATGTAATCCCCCTGCATCAGGGAGCGGGGATCCACTGGCGCCAGCCTGAGCAGTACTACCTCGCCGCTGGTCATGGCGGCTTCGTAACGCCAGACGGTGAAGTTGATGCCTGCCAGTATGGCTAGGCCGGTCAGCAAGAGGGCAAGCTGTCTCATGACTGCCTCCTGGCGTTGATCACATGCAGTAACTGGCGGGCACCGAGCAGCAGGGCACCCGAGCCCAGCAGCAGCCAGGATTTGGTCATCAGGGTCAGCCCCAGATCGTAGTAATAGAGAGAGCCAAAGCCGAGCAGCAGCAGGCCCGCCAGCGTCATCAGCCCCATGCTGCCGGCATAGAAACCGAGTACCAGCACCAGGGCGCCCGCCCCCATGCCGGGGATGAAAGCGCTGATCAGCACCAGTGGCAGCCCATATAGCAGTGGCAGCTTGAGCCGGATCATGACCCCGAGCAGCAGCGCCGCGCAGAGCAGGGGATTGAGCCAGAGCGGCAGGCGAGAGAGGCCAAGCTCGTCGAGCATGCTGGCCCCTTCGCTCCACAGCGGATGGTGCAAGCGCCCAAGCACCAGCAGGGAGAGTGCCAACCCCAGGGTCAGGGATTCATACAACTGATGGTAGGCCGGTTGACGTTCTGCCTGCAGCCAGCAGAAGGTAAGCGTCATCATGACCAGCGGCAGGGCCAGCAGTTGCAGGCCAAGGCAGGCAAGGCCCAGGGTAAGCAGTATGGCGGCGGCGAAGCTGTGAAACAGCCGGATCAGCCAGTGTTCGAACAGGGCGGCAATAAAGAGAGAGAGGGCGGCGAGCCCCAGCCAGAGTGGCGCCGAGTGGAGATCAATCTGATCGATGAGGCCATAGAGCAGCCAGGCATCGGCGGCCAGCGCCAGCGCCAGTACGAACTGATCCCACAGATCGCTGCGCTGGGCGAAGCGGTTGAGGCCAAAGGCGATGGCCATCAGCACTGCGCCCATCATGAGAGCGCTGTTGGCATCCTGGGTGAGCTGTGAAAAGGACATGAACAGGAAAAACAGCAGGAAGAGAGCGGCAACCCAGCCCACCATGCCGAGCAGAAAGCGGCTGGACCAGTGAGGTTGGGTATCACGGGGGGCTTCCCCTTCCACCAGATCAGCCTGTTGCAGCCGTTGCCAGGGGGTCAGATCAGCCATGTTGCCTCCTTTTGGCGGGCTTGCCAGATACCTTGCTTATGCATGGGACCTCCGTTGTTGTTGCAGCCAGCGGCTGGCGGCAACCGAGAGGCCGATGGCGATCAGGCTCAGCAGCAGGAAGCCGTCCACGTCGGGATCCATCCACTTGCCAAGGGCTGTCAGGATAACGGCGATGAGGCTCAGGCACCCCATGGCGAGTCCGGCGATAAATCTGTGGTGCCAGAGGGCGTAGGCGGCGGCGAGCCAGCCCAGCCAGGCGGGCCACACCCAGGGGGAGGCGGCATCAAAGAGTGCCAGCAGGGTCAGCAGTGTGACCCCCAAGCCCGCGGCGAGCCCGGGTAGCCAGGCGGGCATCAGCTTGAGGCGGGTGGGGGCCAGCAAGAGGGCGCCCCACAAGGCGGCGTTGAGCAGGATCAGACACCAGCCCAGCCCCTCTTCATCGAAGCCAAAAAAGAAGCTGAACAGGCCGAGTCGCCAGTAGAGCATCAGCGCCAGCTGACCGAGCAGCCAGCTCGTGGTCCACAGCAGGGGGCTCTGGCCGAGCGCCGCCAGCGGCAGCAGCATCAGGGCCCAGGTGGCGAACAACTGCCAGGGATCGGCACCTGTCTGGTAGGTCTGACCCACCAGGGCCAGCAGGGCGCCAATATTGAGCGCCATGGCCAGCAGCAGTGCCTGGCGGGGGGGGGCTGTCATGGGTTTTCGCCACAGCAGCACCAGCATGGCGAGCAGGGGCAGCTCCAGCAAGGCGAGGCGAGAGACGCGGCCCAGCTCCTGCCAGTTGAAGGCGACGAAGAACACCAGACCGGCGCCGAGGCAGAGACTGCCGAGCCAGAGCAGCAGGCGATCAAACAACCATTGCCAGCGGGCACTGGCAGGGGGCAAGTCGCACAGGGCGAGGGCGGCGGGCAGGTGCGTCTGGGCGAGGCGTCCGCGTCTGACCCAGTCGAGCAGCGTCTGTCTTGAGGTAAAGTGCATGGGATGCTCCATGAGGTTTGCCGCATTATGCCACTGTCTTGGCACTGCGGGACACTCCCTGTCTGTGCGTGGGCGACAGCAGGCTACGTATCCGTATGATGGCAGGTAACAAATGTCAGGTAACAAAAAGCCCCGCCTGGTTGAATAGAGGCGGGGCTGGCTTGTGATGGCACGACATCGGTGCCGGCATGGGAGCGGGGTAGGCAAGTGCTCACGCTTGCCTCGCCGCCTTCTGGTCATGCCAGCGGTTTGTCAGGCGAAGATGAGAGTACTCACCCCCAGCCCTGCAAACAGAATGGCGCAGGCGATGCGGATCCCCTTGAGCGGCAGCTTGTCGGCGCCCAGCTTGCCGAGCAGTACCACAGGCACGTTGGCCAGCATCATGCCGAGGGTGGTACCGGCGATGACTTGCGTCAGCGAGTCATACTTGGCCGCCAGCAGCACAGTGGCTATCTGGGTCTTGTCACCGATCTCGGCGATGAAGAACAGCACGAAGGTGGCCATGAAGGGGCCGTACTTGTCGAGCGGGCTCTCTTCGTCATCCAGCTTGTCAGGTACCAGGATCCAGGCCGCCATCGCAATGAAGGAGCCTGCGACCAGATAGGTCATCACTTTGGGGTCCAGCCAGCGGCTGATGAACTCGCCAAGCCAGGCGGCGCCGGCGTGGTTGAGCAGGGTCGCCGCCAGCATGCCGGCTATGATGGGCCAGGGCTTGCGAAAACGGCAGATGAGCAGCAACGCCAGCAGCTGGGTCTTGTCGCCGATCTCGGCGATAGCCACGCTCAGGGTTGAGGTTAACAAGGCTTCCATAAAAATGACCGGGGGACGGAATTGTTATACCTGAGACAAGCCTGCGCCATCCGTCCCCGGTATTGGCACTGGCCCGTCAAAGGTTTTGTCAAATCCACGTATTAGATGGATCACCCTGACCATGGTGAGTTGGCACCAAGCATGTTGATCAGGGTCGCAAACCGGTTTGGGGTCGGGCTGCGAGACTACTCCCCCTCGATGGGAGCGGGCATTCTAGGGAAAAACCATCCGCGAGACAAGCGACTCAACCACCGACCAGCTTGACGCTGAAACCGGCCTTCTCCAGCTCGGTCTTGATCAGGTCCCGTTTATCCCCCTGGATCTCGATGATCCCCTCTTTCAAACCGCCGCCGGTGCCGCATTTCTTCTTGAGCAGGGTGGCGATGGTTTTCTGCTGTTCCGCCGGTACACCGTGGATGGTGATGACGCCAGCGCCCTTGCGCCCCTTGGTCTCGCGCCGGATGCGCACAGTACCATCCTGCGGAAAAGGGGAGGCGGATTGGGGCTGGGTTTGTTCCTTGATCATGCCGCCATCCGTGCTGTAAACCAGGTGGCTGTTGTTGTCGTGACTCATGGCAGTTATTTGTGAGTTAGCTAAGCGGAGTTTGATTTTACTCAAATCAGCGCGGGAAACACGGATTATAATGCCCCGAGTAAAAGCGAATTATTATTGTTTAACTTCAGGAGTCAGTCATGGTACTCGCGCAGTTGTCACCGGGACAGAGTGCTCGCATCAAGCACATGAACCATCTTGAACGTACATTGCGGCGCAAACTGATGGTGATGGGCCTGCTGCCACAGACCGAAGTTCTCTTCCTGCGCGCGGCCCCGCTGGGTGACCCGCTCCAGATCCAGTGCCAGGGGATCTGTCTCTCCATGCAAAAAAGCCTTGCCCTGCAAATCGAGGTTGAACTGGTATGAACTACTCCCTCGTGACCGTTGGCAACCCCAATAGCGGCAAGACCTCACTGTTCAACGCCCTGACCGGTGCCCGCCAGCAGGTGGGCAACTGGAGTGGCGTGACCGTCGACAAGAAGATGGGCGAGTTTTCTGCCCAGGGACATGACTACAAGCTGATGGACCTGCCCGGCATCTATAGCCTGGCCAATCAGGAAGGGAGCCTGGACGAGCAGATCGCCAGCCGCTTCGTGCAGGGTCAGCAGCCGGACCTGCTGCTCAACGTCATCGATGCCGCCAACCTGGAACGCTCCCTCTACCTCACGCTGCAACTGCGCGAGCTGGGGCTGCCCATGGTGGTGGTGCTCAACAAGATGGATATCCTGCAAAAGCGACGGGTGACCATAGATGAAGCCCTGCTCGCCAAGGCGCTCGGTTGCCCTGTGGTGCCCCTGTCGGCCCACAATCGCCAGCAGGTCGCCGCCTTCAAGCACCAGATCCAGCAGTTTATCGGCAAGCCCCAGCCGGCGCTGATGCTCGATTACGGCAGCACTCTTGAGAAAGATTTGGCGGAGCTGGAGACACTGCTCGCCCCCCATCACCTCGCCGCCCGTGGCCGCGCCTTGCGCCTGCTGGAAGAGGATGAGGCGATGCAGGAAACCCTGCAGGCGGGGCAACAGGCCGCTGCTACCAATGTGGTCGCCCGTGCGCACCATGCTCAGGACATAGATCTGCAACTGGCGGATATCCGCTATGGCCACATTCATCAGTGGACCAGCCAGGCGTGCCAGCAAAAGGGCAAACTCACCGTTGCCCAGAGTGAATGGCTGGATCGGGTGCTGCTCAATCGCTGGGTCGGCATCCCCTTCTTCCTGCTGATGATGTACCTGATGTTCCTGTTTGCCATCAATGTGGGCAGCGCCTTCATCGACTTCTTCGACATCATGGGCGGCGCCCTGTTTGTGGACGGGGTACATCACCTGCTGGGGCTGGTCAATGCCCCCGAGTGGGTTGGCGCCATACTGGCGGGCGGCTTCGGGGTCGGTTTGCAGACTGTCGCTACCTTTATCCCCGTGATCGGCTGTCTCTACCTGTTCCTGGCTGTGCTGGAGAGCTCAGGCTATCTGGCGCGGGCGGCCTTCGTGGTGGATGCCCTGATGCGCCGCCTCGGCTTGCCGGGCAAGGCGTTCGTGCCCATGCTGATGGGCTTTGGCTGTACGGTTCCCTCAGTGATGGCGACTCGCACCCTCAATTCGGAGCGCGAGCGGCTGATGACCTCGGCCATGGCGCCCTTCATGTCATGCGGTGCCCGTCTGCCGGTCTATGCCCTGTTCGCGGTGGCCTTCTTCCCCGAATCCGGCCAGAACCTGGTGTTCGGTCTCTATCTCGTCGGCATTCTGGTGGCCGTGCTCACCGGCCTCTTGCTGCGCAACACACTGCTGCCGGGCAAGAGTGACTCCATGTTGATGGAGATGCCCGATTACGAGTGGCCGCGCCCCATCAACGTGGGGATCAAGACCTGGCAGAAACTCAAATCCTTCGTGTTCGGTGCCGGTAAAACCATAGTGCTGGTGGTGGCCGTGCTGAGCGTACTCAACTCGCTGGGAACAGATGGCAGCTTTGGCCACCAGGATCAGGAGAGCTCGGTGCTGAGCAAGGTCAGTCAGGCGGTCACCCCTGTGCTGCACCCCATAGGTGTGCGCGATGACAACTGGCAGGCCACGGTCGGCATAGTGACCGGCATCTTCGCCAAAGAGGCGGTGGTCGGTACCCTCAACAGCCTCTATGCCGGCGGTTCCGGTGATGGGGAGGAGAGTGAATACTCCCTCGTTGCCAGCTTCCACGAGGCCATCGCCGCCGTTGCCGCCAATCTGGCGGAGATCAACCCGAGCGATCCCATGGGGATCTCCGTCGGTGAGCTCGATGATCAACAAGCCGCTGCCGAAGCTCAGGAAGTGGACGTGTCCACCTACGGCAACATGCAGACTCACTTCGATGGCGCGGCCGGTGCCTTTGCCTACCTGTTGTTTGTGCTGCTCTACATGCCTTGCGCCGCCGCCATGGGCGCGCTGGTGCGGGAAACCGGTCGCCAGTGGGCGCTGCTGACCGCCGCCTGGTGCAACTACACCGCCTTCCTGTGTGCCACCGTCTTCTATCAGGCGGCCACCTTTGCCGCTCACCCCGAGCAGAGCCTGTTCTGGATTGGCAGCTATGGCCTCTCCCTGCTGCTGCTCTGGTGGCTGGGCCGCCGTCACGGTGACATAGTCGCCCGCAAGGTGGTGGCCTTATGATCCTGCGAGAGCTGGGGGACTATCTCGCCGCGCAGCGCAAGGTGAGTCGGCGGGATCTGGCGCGCCACTTCCATACCTCGGAAGATGCGGTGGAGGCCATGCTCGGTGTCTGGATGCGCAAGGGCCGTGTGGCCAAGCGGGAGACTCAGATATGCGGTGGCAGCTGCTGCGGCAAGAGCCAGGAGGTGATGTTCGAGTGGTGTGAACCCGGCCAGATTGGTTTGGTACAAAAGCGCTAGCGCGCTTGTCGGATCCCTCACTCCATCATGCAATGAACAAGACCCGCCATCGGCGGGTCTTGTTGTTTCTGCGGCTGGCCGCCTAGGCACGGGCGTTAACGCCCGTGCCAGCGCTGGCCCACCTCGGCATGGCGATACCAGGCCATCAGGGCCTGCTGGCCCTTGATGTCATCCACCGCCGGTGACCAGGGGGCAAAGTCTTCCTCCCTGAACGGTACGTAGGGGCCGTGCTTCACCTCGAAGATGACGGCGCCGGGATCGAGGGAGAGCACTGCATGCCAGGTGGCGACCGGGGTTTCCAGTACCGAGGTCTCTTCCCCCAGTACGCCACGAGCAACCACAGTGCTTTCATCGTCAAAGTTGAGCACCACGAAGCGCCCGCACAGGGCGGTGAGCAGCTCCCAGGTTTGCAGATGGCGATGGGGGCGAATGTAGGTATCTGGCTCCATGGCAATGGCCAGCCGCTGGATGGGGTCGGCCAGCTGGTCGTGCAGATTGTGATTCATGCGCTGGCGCGGGGAGTGGGCGGCCTCGGTGGCGAGACTGGCAAGGCGGGCGACGTCCAGTTTTTTCATGTGTAGTTCCATCATAAGGCAAGGCAGGAGCGTCGGCAGAGTAGCATGCCAGAGGGGCTGACAGGCAAGGGACGAGCCGTAAGCAAATGTAAACAAGGGCGCCGGTCGGGCTCCCTTGTTCAGTGGCTGCTGTGTACCAACTCGCTTACAGCTTGGCCAGCATCTCTTTGGTGACCAGCACTATGCCCTGCTCGGATCGGTGGAAGCGGCGGGCATCCTCACAGGCGTTTTCCCCCACCACCAGCCCTTCGGGCAGTATGCAGCCCTTGTCGACCACCACACGGCGCAGGCGACAACCAGCACCTATCTCGACCCCGGGGAAGATCACCGCCTGATCCAGGGTGCAGAAGGAGTGCACGCGCACATTAGTGAACAGCACCGAACTCACGATGAAGGAGCCGCTGACGATGGTGCCACCGGAGAACATGGAGTTGATGGTCATGCCGTGCTGGCCGTTTCTGTCCTGAACGAACTTGGCGGGTGGGGTCATGGTCTGGCTGGTCCAGATAGGCCACTCCTGATCATAGATATCGAGCTCGGGAGTGACGGAGGCGAGATCCATGTTCGCTTCCCAGAACGAATCCACAGTCCCCACATCACGCCAGTAGGGGCGTTTTTGCGGGCAGCAGCCGACGCAGGACATGCTGAACGGATGGGCGTAGGCGGATCCCTCCTTGACCACCCGCGGGATCACGTCCATGCCGAAATCGTGGTGGGAATCCTGGTTGGCCAGATCCTCTTCCAGCAACTGGTAGAGATACTCGGCTTCGAAGATGAAGACCCCCATGGAGGCCAGCGCCATGTCGGCCTTGCCTGGCATGGCGGGCGGATTGGCCGGTTTCTCGACGAAGGCGTTGATCTTGCGATCTCCATCCACCGCCATCACCCCAAAGGCGCTTGCCTCTATGCGCGGCACCTCGATGCAGGCCACTGTGACCTTGGCCCCCATGTTGACGTGATCGAGCAGCATGGCGGCGTAATCCATCTTGTAGATGTGATCCCCCGCCAGCACCACCACGTATTTGGGGGCGTGATCGCGAATGATATCCAGATTCTGATACACGGCATCGGCGGTGCCGCGATACCAGTTGACCTCGTCCACCCTTTGTTGGGCAGGCAGCAGGTCGATGAATTCGTTCATCTGGTAGCGCAGGAATGACCAGCCCGATTGCAGATGGCGCAGCAGGCTGTGGGATTTGTATTGGGTGACCACGCCGACCCGACGGATCCCCGAGTTGATGCAATTGGAGAGTACGAAGTCGATGATGCGGAATTTACCGCCAAAATGAACTGCCGGTTTCGCCCTGTTGTCCGTCAACTGCTTGAGGCGACTGCCCCGCCCTCCTGCGAGAACCAAGGCCATGGTCTCGTTCAGCAATTGTCTGGATTTTGCTGTATTGGCAGGTTGTAACAACATTGAATACCCCTTTGTTGATAGAATCTCTTGATACTGCCTCCTTTGAGGCCTGTATGAAAGGGCTTTCAACGACATTTTTTGCAAGCAGGGGGCTCACATTGATTTTTTTGTCATTTATGTGAGCGAACACCATGGCCAAGGGGCGGGTGTTAACCAGATAGCAACATGGCGAGAAGAGGCAGGGGCTAAGACAAGGATGAGTGGCTGGCGTTTTTTTGAGCCGTCATCTGCCATGGCGGATGACGGTTCAAGGCGGAGGGGACAGGGGGAGGACTAGAAGGGATCGTTGCTTTCGTCCTTGGTGGGCTCCAGACTCCAGCCGGTGGCATCCGCACTGTTGGCGATCTGGCCCTTCTCTTTCCACAGTTTGATCTTGAGGCGCAGGTTGTTGGCCGAGTCGGCGTTTTTCACCGCTTCTTCCTCCTCTATCACCCCTTCCACCACCAGATCGAACAGGGCGCTATCGAAGGTGACCATGCCGAGCGCTCTGGATTTCTCCATCACCTCTTTCAGGCTGCCAAATTCGCCGCGTTTGATCATGTCGCGGATGGTGTGGGTGCCCAGCATGATCTCCACCGCCGCCCGGCGGCCACCGTCTGTGGTTTTCACCAGTCGCTGGGAGACAAAGGCCTTAAGGTTGTTGCCAAGATCGTTGAGCAACTGTGGCCGGCGCTCTTCCGGGAAGAAGTTGATGATGCGATCCAGCGCCTGGTTGGCGTTGTTGGCGTGCAGGGTGGAGATGGCCAGATGCCCGGTCTCGGAGAAGGCAAGGGCATGCTCCATGGTCTCGCGATCGCGAATTTCACCGATGAGGATCACATCCGGTGCCTGGCGCAGGGTGTTCTTGAGCGCGGCGTGGAAGCTGCGGGTATCTACCCCCACCTCCCGCTGGTTGATGATGCTCTTGCGGTGACGATGGACGAACTCCACCGGATCCTCGATGGTGATGATGTGGCCGCCGCTGTTGCGGTTGCGATGGTCGATGAGGGCCGCCAGCGACGTGGATTTGCCCGAGCCTGTACCGCCCACAAACAGCACCAGGCCCCGTTTCTCCATGATGGTGTCGAGCAACACGGGCGGCAGTTTGAGATCCTCAAAGCGGGGGATCTCTGTCTTGATGTTGCGGGCCACCAGGGAGACTTCGTTGCGCTGCTTGAAGATGTTGATCCGAAAACGGCCTATCTGGGGCAGGGAGATGGCGAGGTTCATCTCCAGCTCCCGCTCGAACTGCTGCTTCTGCTCGCCATCCATGATGTCGGCGGCGATCTTGGCTACTTCACCCGGTTCGAGCGACGTCTCGGACAGGGGGCGCAGCCCACCGTTGAACTTGGCACAGGGAGGGGCGCCGGTCGACAGATAGAGGTCTGAGCCGTCCTGCTTGGCCAGGATCTGTAGCATGTCTCGCAATTCCATGGTTTTGCCTCGTCTATCAAGGAGATGCCGTTACTTGGGATGTTATTGAGTGTACAGCCTCAGGCACCGGTGAGTTTCTCGCGAAACACAAAAAACACCGCGCCCATGATGCAAAGGCCGGCCCAGAGGTAATCCCACTTCAGATCCTCTTTCAGATAGAAGACCGAGAAGGGGACAAACACGGTAAGGGTGATCACCTCTTGCAGTATCTTGAG
This sequence comes from Aeromonas salmonicida subsp. salmonicida, assembly GCF_001643305.1. Lineage (GTDB taxonomy): Bacteria > Pseudomonadota > Gammaproteobacteria > Enterobacterales > Aeromonadaceae > Aeromonas > Aeromonas salmonicida. The sequence continues at coordinate 21,725 of NZ_LSGW01000092.1, read as the reverse complement.
CTGGCCAACACTCATCACTGTATGGCCGATACGGTTGGCGGGGACCTGCAACAGGTATTCGAACAGGGCTATACCCCAGCTCACCAGGGCGGCGATGATCCAGGGTTTGTGGTTCATGCTCTTGAGGTGGGCATACCAGGCGAACGTCATGAAGACGTTGCTGCACAAGAGCAGACCGATACTGGCGAAAATCGGGTTCATTGGGTTCTCCTTGAAAGTCCGGCGCATTTTATCCCTGAACCCCGGGTTTCCATAAGTGGCACGGCAGGGTATTTTTAACCCATCAAGGGTGGGTGATACAGGGATCAGTGGATGGGGAAGAGAGGCTGGGGAGTGTTTGGTCTGCTGCTGGCCTGTCAGGCACAGGGTGCACCAACCCTGACGGTAGCCACCGATGTCTGGCCACCGTTTAGAGTCTTGCAACCGGACGGTCAGTTTCGCGGGTTGGACATGGATATTCTGCAGCGGCTGCAGAGCCGTAGCGGCATACAGTTCGAGGTGAAGCGGGTTCCCTGGGGACGGGCCCTCAAGCAGATGCAGACCGGTCAGGTTGATCTCATGATAGGGGTGGCGATGACGCCGGACAGGGCACAGTTCATCGATTATCTGCAACCCGCCTACTACCAGTGCGGTTCTGCCTTCTATGGCAAGGGCGCCGTGGTGTCGTCTCTTAACACCTATGCCGACCTGCAGGGGCGCAAGGTCGGTCATGTGCTCAACTCCGCCTACTTCGAGCCGTTTGATTCAGATAACAGGCTCGACAAGCACGGCGTACCCACCGAGGATCAACTGCTGCGCATGGTGCAACGGGGCCATTTATCGCTGATGATAGGCACGGATTGCCAGGTGGATTATGCCCTGAGCCAGCACAATGAGGCCGGGCTCATCAAGGCGGCCTATCTGCCACCCAAGCCGGTCATGCTCTATCTGGGCATGAGCAAGCGCTCCCCTCACCACGCCCTGCGGCAGCCGCTGGCGCTGGCGTTGCAGGAGATGGTGGCGAGCGGCGAGATAGGTGCCCTTGCCAAACCTTACCAGCCTTGACCTTGGGTGGTAACGCACTGTTATCATGCGCTTTTCATCCTTGTGCGCCGGGCTGGTCAATACAGCATCGGCGCCGGGCCTTGTACACGTTCGGGGAGCTTCTGTGTATCTCTCTTTGCTCGCCCGCCAGCGACGCTGGCAGCGGGGCTGGTTGTTTTGCCTGACGCTGCTGACCCTGCTGCTCTTTTTCTTCTCCCTTATCTGGGGCGAATTCATGCTGCTGCCCTGGCAGCCCATGGGCGATCTTGAACAACGCATCCTGCTGGAATTGCGGTTGCCCCGTGCCTTGCTGGCCCTGCTGGCGGGGGCGGCGCTCGCCTGCGGCGGCGCCGTGCTGCAGGTGATGCTGCACAACCCGGTGGCCGAACCCGGCCTGCTTGGCGTGTCGAGCGGCGCGGGCCTCGCCGCCATGGTGGCGATGGCCGTGGCCAAGTCCCTCGGTATCTATCTGCCGGGCTGGGGCTTGTCGCTGGCAGCGTTTGGTGGCGCCCTGGCGGTGACCATGCTGCTCATTCGGCTGGCGCGTCGGGCCAGGCTCGGCCATACCCGTCTGCTGCTGTTCGGGGTCGCCATCGGCATCCTCACCAATGCGGCCATGACCTGGTTGATGTACTTTGCCGATGACGGCTCTCTGCGCGAATACATGTTCTGGATGATGGGCAGCCTCTCCTATGGCAGCCAGCAACTGGCCTGGTGGTGGCTGGTGCTGCCGCTGACCCTCGGCTGGCTTTGCTGGCAGGGCAGGGCCTTGCAACAACTGCTGCTGGGGGAGACCCAGGCCCGTCTGATGGGGCTGGACGTGGACAGGATGCGGGTGCGACTGGTGCTGGCGGTCTGTCTGCTCACCGGCATTGCCGTGTCGCTATGCGGTGTCATCGGCTTTGTCGGCCTGGTGGTGCCTCATCTGCTGCGTCTGTGTGGTGGCAGCGATCAACGCTTCCTGTTGCCCGCCTCGGCACTGGGAGGCGGCGCCCTGCTGCTGGGGGCCGATCTGGTTGCACGCTCTGCATTAAACGCCGGTGAGCTGCCCATCGGTGTCATCACCGCCTCGGTCGGCGCCCCGCTCTTCATCTATCTGCTGCTGAGGCAAGATGCCAATGCTACCGCATAAATACCGCCCCGAATGCCGACATGCTCAAGTTGTCTACCCGCTGTTGAGGCAAGATGCCGATGCTGCCCGCTGATCCCTCTTCGCTTGAGTCAGCCTCCCTGATCGAGGCGCGAGCCCTTGCCATCCCGGAGCGACTGGCTGCGCTGGATCTCGATTGGCAGGGCGGTCAGCTGGTGGCCCTGCTCGGCCCCAACGGCAGCGGCAAATCCACTCTGCTTGGCGCCCTGGCCGGTATTTTGCCCGCCGCGGGCACAGTGCGGCTTGGCGGGGTGGCGATCCGCGAGCTGAGCTGGCCGGAGCTGGCCCAGCGCCGCGCCATGCTGCCCCAGCGCCAGCCCCAGCTGTTTCATATTCCTGTGTTTCAGGTGTTGGCCATAGGGCTGGATGAGCGGGTGCAGGTCAGGCAACCGGGCGATGTGAAGCAGGCCCAGAGCTACGCCGTCGACGCCCTGTGCGATGCACTGGAGCTGAGCTCGCTACTGGCGCGGGACTTCAGTCGCCTCTCCGGCGGGGAGCAACAGCGGGTGCTGATCGCCCGTACCCTGCTGCAGGTGTGGCCCGGCCTCAATCCGGCGGGGCGAGTCTTGCTGCTGGACGAACCGCTGGCGGGGCTGGATCTGCACCATCAGCTGGCGCTGTTGCGGCTGCTGAAATCGTTGGCACGGCAGGGGCTGCTGGTGGTGCTCGCCATCCATGACATCAATCTGGCCATCGACTGGGCGGATCGGATCCTCTGTCTGCAACAGGGGCGCGTAGTGAGCGAGGGGGGCGTCGATGTCATCGACGAAGCCTTGCTGGAGCGGGTGTTCCAGATCAAGACCGACCGCATTGAGGCGGCTGGTCGGGTCTGGTTTATGCCCAGTTTGTAAGCGGGGTATAGAGGAAAGAGTGCGCGTGTAGGGTCGATTAGCGAAGCGTAATCGACCGACTGCAAGAAGAAGGGGCCGGTATCAACAATACCGGTCCCTTTGGTTTTATTCGCAGTTCAAGCCTGTTTGCTCAGGCGTACCTGGGCGGCCTCTGCCAGCATGGCCAGCAGCGTCTCTGTGTCGCTCCACGACAGGCAGGCATCCGTGATGCTCTGGCCGAAGGTGGCAGCGCAGCCATTCTCCACATCCTGACGACCTTCCACCAGGAAGCTCTCGGCCATGATGCCGGCGATGCCGGTACGGCCGCGGCGCAGCTGATCGCAGATGTCCTGGGCCACCAGCAGCTGACGGCGGTGATCCTTCATGCTGTTGCCGTGGCTGAAATCCACCACCAGGCGCTCCGGCAGGCCCACGTCGGCCAAGGCTTCGCACGCCTCGTCGATGCTGGCGGTATCGTAGTTGGGTCTGTGGCCGCCACGAAGGATCACGTGGCCATAGGGGTTGCCGGCGGTGCGGTAGATGGTCATCTTGCCGTCCTTGTCCGGGGAATAGAAGATGTGGCTGTGGCGGGCGGCGCGCACCGCATCGATGGCGATGCGGGTGTTGCCGTCGGTGCCGTTCTTGAAGCCGACCGGACAGGAGAGGGCGGAGGCCATCTCGCGGTGTACCTGGGATTCGGTGGTACGTGCGCCTATGGCACCCCAGGTGATGAGATCGCTGATGTACTGGCCGGTCACCATATCGAGAAACTCGGTGGCGGTGGGCATGCCGATCTTGTTGATGTCGACCAGCAGCTTGCGGGCCAGTTTCAGCCCTTCGTTGACATCGAAGCTGCCATCGAGGCGCGGATCATTGATGAGCCCCTTCCAGCCGACGATAGTGCGCGGCTTCTCGAAGTAGGTGCGCATTACGATGCAGAGGCTCTCTTTGTACTGCTCGCGCAGGGCGTTGAGGCGATGGGCATACTCGTGGGCGGCGGCCGGATCATGGATGGAGCAGGGGCCGACGATGACCAGCAGGCGCTGATCCTCACCGGCCAGAATGGCTTCCACTTCGCGGCGGGCATCCAGCAGGTTCTGGGCAACGGTGTCGTTTAACGGGAAGGCGTGCGCGAGCTCGCTTGGAGTGATCAGGGACTCCAGGCGACGGGTGCGCAATTCATCGGTGTGAATGGACATACGACTCAATTCTCGAGTGGGTGGCGTGGGCTGTAGCGTTGACCGCGTGCCGAAATTGCAAGGGGATAAAATAAAGCAAAATGCCCCTGATGGAAACCTCGAGGGGCTCTGATAGGATGTGAACCCCAAAACGACGCCAAATGAGGTAGATAGCGTGGCAAAGCCAGGAGCAACCGGGGTTACCCGCATCATCAACGCAACCGGTTACAGCATGAAGGGGCTCAAGTCAGCCTGGGTCAACGAGGCGGCTTTTAGGCAAGAGCTGATGTTGATCCTGCTGCTGATGCCGTTGGCCTTCTGGCTCGGGGACTCCCTCAACCAGATCCTGCTGCTGGTGGCCATCAGCTGGCTGGTGGTGATCGTCGAGGTGCTCAACTCTGCCATAGAGGCAGTGGTAGACAGGGTGGGCTCGGAGCATCACGAGCTGTCGGGCCGCGCCAAGGATCTTGGCTCCGCCGCCGTCTTTATCGCCCTGGCGCTCAACGCCCTGGTGTGGGGCGCTCTAGTGGGACGCAACCTGCTCGGCTGGTGGTAGATTGCGACAGCAACCTTTCTCGTGATTAAGAGACAGGGGCGTCCGATCACGCTGTGCCAATCGAACCGACGCTCTCTGGTTAACCACACAGTACCCGGTCATAAAGAAACCCGCCATTCGGCGGGTTTCTTGTTTACTGCGTTTTGTCGATTGGGTTAGTCGCTTGGCAGCATAGCCCGACGGCTCAATGCAGGATCCGCGCACGTATGGTGCCGTTGATCTCCTTGAGCTTGGCGAGCGCCTTCTCGCTGTGCTCTGTCTCCACGTCGATCACCACATAACCGATATGGCTGCTGGTTTGCAGGTACTGACCGGCGATGTTGATCCCCTCTTCGGCGAAGATCTGGTTGATCTTGTTCATGACGCCCGGCTGGTTGCGGTGAATGTGCAGCAGGCGGCTGGAGCCCTTGTGGCCCGGCAGCGAGACTTCCGGGAAGTTGACGGCGGAGAGGGTGGAGCCGTTGTCCGAATACTTGACCAGCTTGTTGGCCACTTCCAGGCCAATGTTCTCCTGGGCTTCCTGAGTGGTGCCACCGATATGGGGGGTGAGGATCACGTTGTCCAACCCGCGCAGCGGGCTCAGGAACTCTTCGTCGTTGGACTTGGGCTCAACCGGGAAGACGTCGATGGCGGCACCGGAGACATGACCGCTCTTGATGACGTCGGCCAGGGCATCGATATCCACTACGGTACCGCGGGCGGCGTTGATGAAGATGGCGCCCGGTTTCATCATGCGCAGCTGCTCGGCGCCGATCATGTTCTTGGTGGAGGCGGTCTCCGGCACGTGCAGGCTGATGACATCGGACATGTTGAGCAGTTCGACCATGCTCGGCACCTGGATGGCGTTGCCCAGAGAGAGCTTGTTCTCGATGTCGTAGTAGTAGACCTTCATGCCGATGCTCTCGGCTATGATGCCAAGCTGGGTACCGATATGGCCGTAACCTATGATGCCGAGCTTCTTGCCACGGGCTTCCACCGAGCGATTGGCCAGTTTTTCCCACACGCCGCGATGGCACTTGGCGTTTTTCTCCGGGATGCCGCGCAGCAGCAGCAGTATCTCGCCCAGCACCAGCTCTGCGACTGAGCGGGTATTGGAGAAGGGGGCGTTGAAGACGGGGATGCCACGCAGGTGGGCGGCGTCGAGGTCAACCTGGTTGGTCCCGATGCAGAAGCAGCCGATGGCGACCAGCTTGCTTGCGGCATCCAGCACCTTTTCGGTGAGCTGGGTGCGCGAGCGCAGGCCCACGAAATGCACATCACGAATGCGCTCGATCAGATCCTCTTCCGACAGGGAGGTCTTGAGGTACTCCACGCTGGTATAACCTGCGGCACGAAAGGTCTCTACCGTGTTGAGATGCACTCCCTCCAGCAGCAGCACCTTGATTTTATCCTTGTCCAGCGAAAACTTGGCAGTCATGACGATCCCTCTATGTATGCAAAGAATGAGTGCAGATATGGTGTGTGAAGAAAACCGTAAAGTAGCAAAAACGATTGTGAGAGGGAATATTTGTGACGAAAGTCAAATTCTTTGAAGTTTTCAACGATAGTTGTAAACCACAGTTTGCAACTCATTGAGTGATAAATGAAAACGGCGCCATCAGGCGCCGTCATCGATTCGCAGAGCAATGATGTTGTCGAGACAGCCTTATTGGGTGATGACCCCGTCAGGTGTGCCGATCAGTACCACGTCCGCGCCACGGTGGGCAAACAGACCGTTGGTGACCACGCCCACTATGCCATTGAGCTGTACTTCCAGCGCCTTGGCATCCTTGATGGCCATGCCCTTGACGTCCAGTATGATGTTGCCGTTGTCGGTGACCACACCTTCGCGCCACTCGGGGTTGCCACCCAGCTTGCGGATCTCGCGGGCCACGTATTCGCGGGCCATGGGGATCACTTCCACCGGCAGCGGGAACTGACCCAGCACGTCCACAGTTTTTGTGTTGTCGATGATGCAGATGAACTTGTCAGCCACGGCCGCCACTATCTTCTCGCGGGTCAGGGCCGCGCCACCGCCCTTGATCATGTCGCGACTGGCGTTGATCTCGTCGGCGCCATCCACGTAGACGGAGAGGGCATCGATGTCATTGAGGTCATAGACATTGATGCCAAACTCTTTGAGGCGCTCGGTGGAGGCGATTGAGCTGGATACAGCCCCGTTGATCTGGTCCTTCATGGTTGCCAGCGCATCGATAAAGTGGTTGACGGTAGAGCCTGTGCCTACCCCGACTATGGTACCGGGCACCACGTATTTGAGCGCAGCCCAACCAGCCGCCTTCTTCATTTCATCTTGAGTCATGATCGATCCTCTGGGAAAAAGCGGGCGCATTATATCCAAGCATCCCCCCCAGAGCGACTACAGAGGTCACGTTCCGGTCCAAAAATCCCCAAGATGTAAATCGTTTGCCTGTTTATTGAGCCCCCTGGATGGCATCTGGCGTGGCGAGCACGGAATAGAGGCTGTACTAAGAGGGGGAGATGGCAAAAGACAGAGACGGCAGCACAGCCAACGGGGCAGGCACAGGCAGTCGGCACAGGCCGACTGCCTGTGAGGTCATGCAAATTGCCAGCAGCGGCTCGGGGTGATGATCTGCGGCAGCGGCACGTCCCACTGCTCCTGTGGCACGGCATCCACCTGTTGGCAGTCATGGGCGAGACCCAGCGGCTTGGGGCCCAGCTTGTGTTCGTGCCAGCAGGCGAGGGTGCGATCGTAATAGCCGCCCCCCATACCGAGCCGGTTGCCCTCGGCATCGAATGCCACCAGCGGGGTACAGATAAGGTCCAGGGTGCTATGAGGTACCACCTGGGACATATCCAGCTCAGGCTCGGCGATGCCGTAGCGATTACGGGTCATGGGGCTGGTGGCGGTATAGCGCAAGAAGAGCAGGTGACCCGGGGTGAAGGGGTGCAGCACCGGCAGATAGACCTCTTTTTGCTGGGCCCAGAGCCAGTGAATGGCGGGCAGGGGGTTGAGTTCGCCATCGTTGGCCAGGTAGAGGGCAATGCGTCTGGCGGCCAGGATCTCGCTGTGCTGCTTGAACTGGGCAACCAGCTGCTGGGCGGCTTCCTGCTGCTCGGCCTGGCTCAGGCTTTTTCTGCGCAGACGAATGAGCTGGCGCAGGGTTTGCCGCTCATGGGCTTGCTCGGGTTGGGTATCCGGCATGGAGGCTCCTGTATTGTGCACCTGGGTTGAGCAGAGAGTTGGCCGCAAAGGCCTGGTTACCTTAACAAGGCTTGCGAGGGATGAACAGGGCGACAAGCCCGGCGGGGATGGGCTGCCAGGCCGGGTGCAATGCCCGGTCCGGCAGCCGTCCCGGTTATTTGTCCGATGTCTTGCCCATCTGATGCTTGACGAATACAGCCACTATCGCAGCCAGTGCCAGGGCCATGGGATAGAAGCTCATGCTCACCACCGCCAGTGGCGACAATGCGAAGATGGAGCCCAGCAGCAGCGCCTGTGCGCCCCAGGGGATGAGTCCTTGTACCACGCAGGAGAAGATATCCAGCATGGAGGCGGCGCGGCGCGGGGTGACGCCGTGATGCTCCGCCAGCTCCCGTGCTACCTTGCTGGCCACTATGATGGCCACTGTGTTGTTGGCGGTGCAGAGGTTGGTCAAGCTCACCACGCCGGCGATGCCGAGTTCGGCCGCCTTCTCGTTCTGCTCGCCATCGTGCTGGCGGGTAAAGCGGGCAATCAGGGCGCTGATGCGGGCGCTGATCCAGGCCAGCCCGCCCTGGCGTTCCATCAGGGCGCCGAGACCGCCGATCAGCATGGAGAGCAAAAAGATCTCCTGCATGCCGGTAAAGCCCTGATAGATGTCCTTGCTGAACTGGCCCAGCGGGTAACCGCTGATCATGCCCACCGCGCCCGCAGCCACAATGCCAATCCCCAGCACCATGAAGACGTTCATGCCGGATAGAGCCAGCACCAGGATCAACAGATAAGGCATCACCTTGAACAGGTCCGCGCTGGCGGTGGTGGCGGGAGCTTCTCCCACTGAACCCAGGGTCAGATAGAGCAGGATCACTGCGATGGCGGCAGGGGCCGCAATCTTGACGTTCTCGCGAAACTTGTCCTTCATCTCGCAGCCCTGGCTGCGGGTCGCCGCTATGGTGGTGTCCGAGATGATGGAGAGGTTATCGCCGAACATGGCGCCGGAGAGAATGGTGCCGGCCATCAGCACGGGGTCGATACCGGCTGCCTGGGCGACGCCGAGCGCTACCGGCGCCACGGCGCCGATAGTGCCCATGGAGGTGCCCATGGCGGTGGCAATAAACGCAGAGATGAGGAACAGGCCCGGCAGCAGGAACCAGCCCGGGATCAGCGACAGACCGAGCGCGACGGTGGCATCGACCCCACCGGTGGCCTTGGCCACGGTGGCGAAGGCGCCAGCCAGCAGATAGATGATGCACATCGCCATTATGCTGCTGTCACCCACCCCCTTGAAGAAGGTTTCAAGGTTCTTGTTGAACCCCTCTTTTCCCAGCGTCAGTGCCAGCATGACGGCAGGCAGTGCAGCCACGGGGGCGGGCAGCTGATAGAAAGCGAATTCCACCCCCTGCAGGGTGAGCCAGGTGCCGGTACCGATAAAGAGAGCAAGAAAGACCAGAAGAGGCAGCAGGGCTCTGGCGCTGGGTTGGGTCTGGATCATGTATTCCTCTGTGGTTGAACATGACCTCCCTGTCGTCACCAGCCCGGGTTGATGGGATGAGCGTGGCGGGCATCCTGCCGCTGTGGGGCGCCTACAGTAGTGAGTCGGGGGCATTCGGTCAAGATAGACGTCCAGACGGATAGGGCTTTTTATTGGTCAATTCTGATGAGATTGAAATATCAAAAGTATGTTCGGAAAAATTAATCAATGCTGTCAATTGTTCGGTGTTGTCTTGGGACATGCAGGGCACTTTTCACAGACATGTCATTTGGCTGACGGGGCTAATGACACTGAATATCCGGGTTATCTGCGTTTGTGGTAGGCCGCCGACGCCGCCTTGCGCGTGCTGGGCATGGCACTCGCATCTGCAGGCAATGAGGCGGCCTTGATACTCGGTGAGGGCGGCGCTGTTACTGGGTCATTTTCTCCACGGCCTGAACGGCTGCCGCCAGGGCGCGCTTATCGAGGGTCAGGGCAATGTGACCGATATCCGGCACCAGGGTGACGGGCCATTGAATACCGAGCGCTCTTAACTCGGGCTCCAGTTGGTCGGTTTTAAATGCCTCGTCATCGGTGCCCGCAATCACGGCGCAGGGGCGCTTTACATTGCGCAAATTCTGCCGGTAGTCGCGCTCTGGCTGGAAGTTCGAGGCGAGGTTGAAGGAGTAGGAGGGGGTCAGGAGAGCTTTCGCTTCGTCATTGAGCGCAGTTAAGCACGGTCAGATGGTTCAGTGCCGAGACATGCAGCCCGTTAAGCATGCTCAATGCGATCAGGCGAGGAAGGCCGACGCTGACCCAGCCACCACTGTTGGGTCGGTAGTTGGCGGCAGTGGGGCCCAGATACGGGGAGAGGAGCAGGTAGTTGTCAAACAGGGTTTGCCGTGAGCCACCGGCGACGCGCAGCACGAAGCCACCCCTTGACGAGAAGCCTGCGAGGGTGGCGGGTTGACTCGGGGTCACTGCTGCTGAGAAATCTTCCAGATCGTCTTCCAGTTGCCCTATGTAGGCTATCGTGCCTCTCTGGCCCGACTCGCCATGGCCGCGGATATCGAGGGTGTAGGCACCATAACCGGCTTGCGAGAAGGCGCTCGCCAGTATGTGCATGCTCTGGCTGCTGGCCGAGGAGCCATGAACCAGCACAACGCTACCCCTGACATCCTTGGCTGCGGGGGCATAGTGTCGGTAGGCGAGCTCGGCACCGTCACGGGCCTTGTATCTGGCGGGCGAGGGCAGGCCGCTCCAGTCAAGGGTTTTGAAGGGGTTGCTGATACTGGCCATCTCCGGCGCCGGGCCAGGCCCGCCAAACAGCAGCGCCGCCACAAGGGTGACAAGGCCGAGCGACAGCAGGCCCAGTACGCACAGCAATCCCGTATTCATATGTTTATCTCCTGGCGGCAGCGGCGTGGGGTTGAACCTTGTGTCCATCAAGGGAAACCTATCAGATGGCGCCGTCTCTGCCAAACCCCAAACCGCCAGTCTGCAGGGTTGGAATGGCAAGGGGTGGATCAGCCATTTTGAGCGGTTCACCGTCGCGCCCGAACCGAAGAGGGTGTCTCACGGCTTTTCAAAGCCGGCGCAGGCTGGTAAAACGGTCTCTTTCCATAAAACAGATGAGAGGGTGGAGATGGACAATCCGATCCGTGTGGCCGTGATGGGCTGTAATGGTCGTATGGGCAAGGTGCTGCTGGAAGCCATCACCAACGCCGATGGCGTGGTGGTCGGGGCGGCGCTGGAGCGACCTGGCTCTGCCGTGATCGGGCTGGATGCCGGTGAGCTCAACGGTCTGGGCAAGCTGGGTGTGATGATCAGCGACAGCCTGGACAAGGTTCGGGATGAGTTTGATCTCATCATCGACTTCACCCGTCCCGAGGTGACCCTGGCCAACCTGGCCTTTGCCCTGGCCCACCAGAAACAGATGGTGATCGGCACCACAGGTTTTGATGACGCAGGCAAGGCGGCGCTGAAAGAGGCGGGCAAGCAGATCGGCATCGTCTTCGCCTCCAACTACTCGGTCGGCGTCAACCTGGTGTTCAAGCTGCTGGAGCAGGCCGCCAAGGTGATGGGGGATTACACCGACATCGAGATCATCGAAGGACATCACAGGCACAAGGTGGATGCACCGTCCGGCACAGCGCTTTCCATGGGGGAAGTGGTGGCCAAAACCCTGGGCCGCGATCTCAAGGAGTGCGCCGTCTATGGCCGTGAAGGGATCACCGGCGAGCGGGATCGCAACACCATCGGCTTTGCCACCATTCGCGCCGGCGATATGGTGGGGGAACACACCGTCATGTTTGCCGACATTGGCGAGCGGGTGGAGATCAGTCACAAGGCCTCCAGCCGCCTCACCTTCGCCAATGGCGCTGTGCGCGCGGGCAAGTGGCTTGGCCAGCAGGGTGCCGGTCTTTACGACATGCAGGATGTACTCAGTCTGAAATAAGCTGCCTGACGTTCTGGGTGTCATCGCTCCCCCTGCGAGGGGCACCCACTGCCTTGCCAAACCCCGGTTCGCCGGGGTTTTTCGTATTTTCTTGTATAAATGGTGATTACGCCGCTTTTTTTCACCCAAACCATCCAAACTACCTCTTTCTAGAACGGTGGCCTGGCTCCCTTCTGTCAAATGTCATCAAAGCGTAACGAGATTGGGCCTCTACACCCCCTGCAGTCGCATTTTTTCACATGTCATAAAAAAGACTAAAAATTCAAAACAAGAAAAACGTTTTCTATTTTTGCAAGTCACTTATCTGTCATTAAATGACTCTTTTCATGGCTGGTTAGGTTTTTTTATAAATCACACTTGCTTGTTTTTAAAGGGTTAAATGTTGGTTTTTGTGCTTTGAGTGGCACAAGGTGCCACTTTTGTCGCGGGTTCTGACTTTTCTTTTGCTGGAGGGGGTTGCAAAGCGATTTAGTGCATAGATAATGGGTAATGTTGCTTGTTTATTGAATTTAGATGCATTTAAAACGAGAAAAGACGTTGAAATGCGATCATTTTTAAGTAGAATGCGCCCAATTTGCCAGAAATCTGCCGGGTTTGAGCCCTGTTTCAAACAGCGTCCGGACCCGCAACACCCAGGTAAATTGCTGAATTTAAAGCTAAATAACTGGAGGTTGTCTTGAATCACACTGCATTGCTAGTGCTGGAAGATGGAACTGTGTTCAAAGGCGTGTCGATAGGCGCCGAGGGATGTTCCGTTGGTGAAGTGGTTTTCAATACGTCGATGACGGGCTATCAGGAAATCCTTACCGATCCCTCTTATTCCCGTCAGATAGTCACCCTCACTTACCCCCATATAGGCAACACCGGCACCAACAGCGAAGATGAAGAGTCCAGTCAAATCCATGCACAGGGATTGATCATCCGGGACCTTCCGATACTTGCCTCCAATTTCCGCAATCAGCAATCCCTCTCCGATTACCTCAAGTCTCACAACATCGTTGGCATCGCCGACATCGACACCCGCAAACTGACCCGCATCCTGCGCGAGAAAGGCGCCCAGGCTGGCTGCATTTATGCAGGCAAAGAGGTGGCGGGCAAACAGGTCGATGAGGCATATGCCCTCGAACAGGCCCGCGCCTTCCCCGGCCTCAAGGGGATGGACTTGGCCAAGGAAGTGACTGTGTCAGACGCCTACGCCTGGACCGAAGGCAGTTGGCAGCTTGGCAAGGGGCACGTCACCCCGGCGGCCGATGAACTCAAATACCACGTGGTAGCCTACGACTTTGGCGTCAAGCGCAACATTTTGCGGATGCTGGTGGATCGTGGCTGCCGTCTGACGGTAGTACCGGCCAAGACACCGGCCGCCGAGGTACTGGCGATGAATCCCGATGGCATCTTCCTCTCCAACGGCCCCGGTGACCCCGAGCCGTGTGACTATGCCATCGACGCCATCAAGGCTTTTCTCAACACCAACACGCCGGTATTTGGCATCTGCCTGGGTCACCAGTTGCTGGGTCTGGCCTCCGGCGCCAAGACCATCAAGATGAAGTTCGGCCATCACGGCGCCAACCATCCGGTGAAGAGCCTGGATGACAACACCGTCATGATCACCGCCCAGAACCACGGCTTTGCAGTGGACGAGAGCTCACTGCCGGATTGCCTGCGCCCCACCCATGTCTCTCTGTTTGACGGGTCCTTGCAAGGCATCCACCGCACCGACCGTCCGGCCTTCAGCTTCCAGGGTCACCCCGAAGCGAGCCCGGGCCCGCACGACTGTGCCGGTCTGTTCGACCACTTTATTGAATTGATCAAGCAGTATCGCGCTTAAGAGGAAAAGAGAAGCCATGCCAAAACGTAACGACCTACAGAGCATCCTGATCCTCGGCGCCGGCCCCATCGTCATCGGTCAGGCCTGCGAATTTGACTACTCCGGCGCCCAGGCCTGCAAAGCCCTGCGCGAGGAGGGCTACCGCGTCATCCTGGTGAACTCCAACCCGGCCACCATCATGACCGACCCCGAGATGGCCGATGCCACTTACATAGAGCCCATCACCTGGGAAGTGGTACGCGAGATCATCAAGAAAGAGCGCCCGGATGCCGTGCTGCCCACCATGGGTGGCCAGACTGCATTGAACTGCGCACTGGATCTGGAAAAGCATGGTGTGCTGGCCGAGTTCGGTGTCGAGATGATCGGTGCCACCGCCGACGCCATCGACAAGGCCGAAGATCGCCGTCGCTTTGACATCGCCATGAAGAGCATTGGCCTCGAGTGCCCGCGCGCCGGCATCGCCCACAACATGGAAGAGGCGTGGGGCGTGCAGCAGATGGTCGGCTTCCCCTGCATCATTCGTCCCTCCTTTACCATGGGTGGCTCGGGCGGCGGCATTGCCTACAACACCGAAGAGTTCGTCGAGATCTGCGAGCGCGGTCTGGACTTGTCGCCGACCAAAGAGCTGCTCATCGACGAGTCGCTCATCGGCTGGAAAGAGTACGAGATGGAAGTGGTGCGGGATCGCAACGACAACTGCATCATCGTCTGCACCATCGAAAACTTCGACCCCATGGGCATCCACACCGGTGACTCCATCACGGTCGCGCCAGCCCAGACGCTGACTGACAAGGAGTTCCAGATCATGCGCAACGCCTCCATGGCGATACTGCGCGAGATCGGCGTCGAGACCGGCGGCTCCAACGTCCAGTTCGGTATCAACCCGAAAGATGGCCGCATGGTCATCATCGAGATGAACCCGCGGGTGTCCCGCTCCTCTGCGCTGGCCTCCAAGGCGACCGGCTTCCCCATCGCCAAGATTGCGGCCAAGCTCGCCATCGGTTACACCCTCGACGAGCTGATGAACGACATCACGGGCGGTCGTACTCCGGCCTCCTTCGAGCCGGCCATCGACTACGTGGTCACCAAGGTGCCGCGCTTCAACTTTGAAAAGTTCGCCGGTGCCAACGACCGTCTGACTACCCAGATGAAGTCGGTCGGTGAAGTGATGGCCATCGGTCGCAACTTCCAGGAGTCCCTGCACAAGGCGCTGCGCAGCCTCGAGACCGGCAAAACCGGCTTCGACCCCATGGTTGACCTCAATGCCCCGGACTCCCTGACCCGCATTCGTCACGAGCTGCAGGACGCCGGTTGCGACCGTATCTGGTATATCGCCGATGCGTTCCGTGCCGGTCTCTCCATGGACGGCATCTTCAAGCTGACCAAGATTGACCCCTGGTTCCTGGTGCAGATAGAAGATCTCATCAAGCTGGAAGGGCAGGTGAAAGAGCGCGGCATTGCCGGTCTCGATGCCGACTTCCTGCGCGCCCTGAAGCGCAAGGGCTTCGCCGACGCCCGTCTGGCCAAGATCCTCGGCGTGGCCGAGGGCGAGGTGCGCAAACTGCGTGCCCGCCACAACATCTTCCCGATCTACAAGCGGGTCGATACCTGCGCGGCCGAGTTCGCCACCAACACCGCCTACATGTATTCGAGCTATGACGAAGAGTGCGAGGCCAACCCGACCAATCGTGACAAGATCATGATCATCGGCGGCGGCCCGAACCGTATCGGTCAGGGGATCGAGTTTGACTACTGCTGCGTGCATGCGGTACTGGCCCTGCGCGAAGACGGTTACGAGACCATCATGGTCAACTGCAACCCGGAGACCGTCTCCACCGATTACGACACCTCCGACCGCCTCTACTTCGAGCCGGTGACCCTGGAAGAAGTGCTGGAAATCGTGCGCATCGAGAAACCCAAGGGCGTCATCGTCCAGTACGGCGGCCAGACCCCGCTCAAACTTGCACGGGCATTGGAAGCGAACGGTGTGCCGATCATCGGTACCAGCCCGGATGCCATCGATCGCGCCGAAGACCGCGAGCGCTTCCAGTCCGCCGTTGAGCGCCTCGGCCTCAAGCAGCCGGAAAACGGCACAGTCACCGCGTTGGAGCAGGCAGTGCTGACCGCCGAGCGGATCACTTACCCGCTGGTGGTGCGCCCCTCCTACGTGCTGGGTGGCCGCGCCATGGAGATCGTCTATGACGAGACCGACCTGCGTCGCTACTTCGCCGAGGCGGTGAGCGTTTCCAACGAATCGCCGGTACTGCTGGACCGCTTTCTGGACGATGCCACCGAGCTGGACGTGGATGCCATCTGTGACGGAGTGGACGTGGTCATCGGCGGCATCATGGAGCATATCGAGCAGGCCGGTATCCACTCCGGTGACTCCGGCTGCTCCCTGCCGCCCTACACCTTGTCCAAGAAAATTCAGGACGAGATCCGCGAGCAGGTGCGCAAGCTGGCACTGGAACTCGGTGTGGTCGGCCTGATGAACGTGCAGTTTGCGGTCAAGGGCGATGACATCTACCTCATCGAAGTGAACCCGCGTGCCGCCCGTACCGTGCCCTTCGTCTCCAAGGCGACCGGTGCGCCGCTGGCCAAGATTGCCGCCCGCGTCATGGCCGGCCAGAGCCTGAAAGATCAGGGCTTTACCACCGAGATAATCCCGCCTTACTACTCGGTGAAAGAGGTGGTACTGCCGTTCGCCAAGTTCCCTGGGGTTGACCCGCTGCTGGGGCCAGAGATGCGCTCTACCGGTGAAGTAATGGGGGTGGGCAGCAGCTTTGCCGAGGCCTATGCCAAGGCCCAGCTGGGTGCCAGCCATGCGGTGCCGAAAGAGGGGCGCGCGCTGTTGTCTGTGCGTCACAGCGACAAGGCGCTGGTGGTTGATTTGGCTGCCAAGCTGCTGGAGCTGGGCTACGAGCTGGATGCCACTCACGGCACCGCAGTGGCGCTGGGTGAAGCGAGCATCAACCCGCGCCTGGTCAACAAGGTACACGAGGGTCGCCCGCACATTCTCGACCGCATCAAGAATGGCGAGTACACCTATATCGTCAACACAGCCGAAGGGCGAGTGGCGATCCAGGACTCCAAGCAGTTGCGCCGCGCCGCCTTGCAGCACAAGGTGGCTTATACCACCACTATGAATGAGGCGTTTGCCACCTGCATGGCCATCAGCATGGATGCCACCGCCAACGTGAACTCGGTGCAGGAGCTGCATCAGAAGGTGAAAAACCGCTAAGCATTGCGTAACAAGGGCAGGGGAGTCGTTCTCTCCTTCTTTGCACAACACTTGCGAACCCTGAAAAACCCCGCCAGCGATGGCGGGGTTTCTGTTTTTTGGCGCCAGCACTGAGTAAAGAGTATTGGCCTGATTTCACATATATAGGGATAGATAATCCCTTAAAGTGAACTAAATGTGACAATAATTGCGAAATGTTCGATTTATACCGCAATCTTTGCAATCACTCACCCGCCCCGTCTCTCTATACTGGTTTCTCATCACATAAGGTCGTCTGCGCCTGCAATAGCGGGGTGCGAGGATCAGGGCCAGTTGCTTATCCGGTAGCCGAGGCCGTCCCCTTTTACCCAGAGGGGCCACAGGAAACCGGTTGTGGGGTTACCACCTGCGCAACCGTCAGGGCCAGCGTTACCGCGCAAGCCAGCTTCCCCCTCCTTACCCCGTTTGCTTGCCTGCCCAGTCGCGTCGTTGCTCACCTTCATTGCCCGCAACGGCGCCGCGCCTCAAGGACATCAGCCAAGGGAATCTGAATATGAGCTTCGATCATCGCAAATACCGCCCCGCCCCCGTTATTGCACTGGCGGACCGTCAATGGCCCAACCAGGTGATGACGCGGGCGCCGCTCTGGTGCGCCGTGGACTTGCGCGACGGCAATCAGGCGCTGGTCGAACCCATGACGGTGGCCCAGAAGCTGCAAATGTGGGCGTTGATGGTCCATGTCGGTTTCAAGCACATCGAGGTGGGGTTCCCGGCCGCTTCCCAGCCCGATTTTGATTTCGTACGCGAGCTCATCGAGCGGGATCTTATCCCGGAGGACGTCACCATCCAGGTGCTGGTGCAGGCCCGCGAAGATCTGATCGCCCGCACCTTTGAATCGCTCAAAGGGGCCAAACGGGCCATCGTCCACGTCTACAACTCGGTCAACCCGACCCAGCGCAACTATGTGTTCAACTCAGGGCGCGAGGGGGTAAAGGCCATCGCCGTGCAAGGCGCGCGCTGGGTGCGAGACCATGCGGCCCGCAACCCTGGCACAGAGTGGAGTTTTCAATATTCCCCCGAGAGTTTCAGCAGCACAGAGGTGGAGTTCGCGGTAGAGGTGTGCGACGCCGTCATCGACGAGTGGCGCCCTGCTGGCCGCCCCATGATCCTCAACCTCCCTGCCACGGTCGAGGTGAGCACCCCCAACGTGTTCGCGGATCAGGTGGAGTGGTTCTGCTGCCACCTCAAGGCGCGCCCCGAGGTGAGCATCTCCATCCACACCCACAACGACAGAGGCTGCGGGGTGGCCGCCGCCGAGCTGGCTGTGCTGGCGGGGGCCGATCGCATCGAGGGCACCCTGCTTGGCAACGGCGAGCGCACCGGCAACATGGACATAGTCACCATGGCCATGAACCTCTACAGCCAGGGGATTGATCCCGAGCTGGATCTCTCAGACATGGACGCCATAGTCGCTACTGTGGGCGCCTGCACCCAGATAGCCTTGCACCCGCGCCACCCCTACGCGGGCGAGCTGGTCTACACGGCGTTTTCCGGCAGCCACCAGGATGCGATTCGCAAATCTCTGGCGGCCGAGAAACCCGATGCCTACTGGGACGTGGCCTATCTGCCCATCGATCCCGCAGACCTTGGCCGCAGCTACGAGGCGGTGATCCGCATCAACAGCCAGTCCGGCAAGGGGGGCGTCACCTATCTGCTGGAGCGCGACCTTGGCCTGCAACTGCCGCGCTGGCTGCAAATCGACTTCAGCCGTCGGGTCCAGGCACAGGCCGAGGCAAGCAGCAGCGAAATCAGCCCGGAACAGATCCGTGCCCTGTTTGAGCAGCATTACCTCGAGCCAGTACACGGCTATCGCATTGGTCGCTTCCAGCTTGGTCACGACAGTCAGGAGAGTCTGCGCCTCGAGTTGCAGACCCCGAACGGCACCTTGCACCTGAGCGGCGAAGGGGAGGGGGCCATCACTGCGCTGGTCAACGGCTGGGAGCGCCAGACCGGGATGCACATCGACGTGCTCGATTATTCGGAACATGCCCTCACCGCCGGCACAGAATCTCGCGCCGCCGCCTATGTGCTGCTCAGCGTCGATGGCCAGCGCATGTGCGGGGTCGCCATCGGCCGCGACGTGGTCAACGCCTCCCTGCAGGCGGTGATCAATGGTGCGGCGCAAATTGAGGCCCTGCGCCAAACGGCTTGAGTGCATGTCGCCAAAGAGCCCATCCGCTTGCAGCAGCCCCGCCCATCCGACGGGGCTGCTCGATTGCGCCAGCGGGTGCTGCGTCAAGGCATCTGCGCCTTCAGATCCGCCTGTCAATCCTCTACAATGAGCGCCTGTTTACGTTCGGAGCCGCTCCGCTCGTGTGACTCTCGTGTGCCGGGCGCCCAGCGCCTTGCCCCTGCATCGGAAGCCTTGATGATATTTTCCTCACCCCTTGTTCCCACTCGGCTCGCCATCCTGCCTCTCTTTGCAATCCTGTTGCTTGCCGGGTGTGCCAGCGACCCGACGGCGCCCAAGCAAGATGTCGCCATGAGTGCCCAGCAGGCCAAACAACCTATCGCCATGCAGCCACGCAAACCGGCAGACATGAAGAGCCGCATAGTGCAGTTCTTGCCGCGTCAGGTGCCAGACAAGCAGGGCTGGGCCAATGATGTGGTGACGGCGCTCTCGACGCAGGGAGTGACGGTAAGCGATCACAATGTCTGCACTGTGCTGGCGGTGGCCGAGCAGGAGGCCACCTATCAGGCCGACCCCGTGGTGCCGGGCCTTGGCAAGATTGCCTGGAAGGAGATAAATGCCCGCGCCGCCAAGCTGCTGATCCCTGAATTCGTGGTGCGCACGGCCCTTGGCATCAAGTCCCCCACCGGCAAGAGCTATGCCGAGCGCATCGACAAGCTTCGCACCGAGCGGGAGATGAGCGAGATCTTCGAGGACATGATCAGCATGGTGCCCATGGGCAAGACGCTGTTTGGCAACATGAACCCGGTGCATACCGGCGGCCCCATGCAGGTGAGCATCGCCTTTGCCGAGGCAAATGCCCGTGGCTACCCCTATCCCGTCAAGGATTCCATTCGCCATGAGGTGTTCAGCCGTCGTGGCGGTATCTGGTTCGGCACCAAGCACCTGTTTGGCTATCCCGCCGACTACCCGGATACCCTCTATCGCTTCGCCGACTTCAATGCGGGCTGGTACGCCAGCCGCAACGCCGCCTTCCAGGCTGCCGTCAGCCGACTGAGCGGCAAGCCCCTGGCGCTGGATGGGGATCTTGTCCGCTATGACTCAGACTTGCCGGGCAAGACTGAGCAGGCTGTCTATACCCTCGCCAGTCGGGTCAATATGAGCAAGCAGGCGATCCACCAGAGCCTGCGCAAAGGGGATACCGCCGAATTTGCCCAGACCGACCTCTATCACAGGGTTTTTACCCTGGCCGACAAGCAGGCCGGCAAGCGGCAACCCCGCGCCATCCTGCCCGGCATTCAACTCAAGAGCCCCAAGATCACCCGCAACCTGACCACCGCCTGGTTTGCCAAGCGAGTGGATGACAGGGAGCAAGCTTGCGTGAAACGGCTGGGATCCTTGTAATCGCAAAAACAAAGGCGGCCAGTTGCCGCCTTTGTTCATGAACGCAAATACCTTAGAGAAGAAAACTTAAACAATGTCATCATCTATAGCATCAAACCTTGTATGCCCATCAACCTCAACATCCAGAGAGCGATATAGCATTTTATGTATCTTAAGTTGTTGTGCCCTCTTGACTTCCCCCCTTGATACGGATGCTTGATCTAGAAAAGACCAAATGAATGTACTAAGAGAGCTCATTTTTATACCAATAGCACCAACATGATAAAGACAAATTAGCATCTTGTTTAAAACCTCTGTGAGTTTTGTTTCACCTGTAGTTTCCAAATACTCTTTAGATGAAATAACACATGGGTCGTTATTATTTTGTGCGCATAAATCGGATATTACATTATCTAAGCGAGGTCCACTAAGTATGGAACGAGTGAATGTATGTGGTAGACCGCGTAATATCTCTACAGTCTCATCGAAAGATGGGTATATCTCCCCCCATTCCTCTTTCAATGATTTGAGTCTTTTTTCTGAATATTGAGCTTCTGCTGCATATATAGAACGCCATGATACACAGTCTCTACCGTAAGCTGCCTTAAAACACTCATTTATAAATTGCAATACATCTCTAGGTCTATGTAGAGTTCTTTCAAGAATAAAGTCTGCGGAGGTTTGATCTTTCCCCTTCTTTGCTGAAGGGAATATATCATCAAAGGATACCTGATCTCTTGTATACTGCTTTCGGAATACCTCATTTATTCTCTTTTCAATAAGCTCTCTTAATTCCCCTTTATCCCAATGAATTTGGAGTATATAAGATTCATATTTCTCTTCTTGAAATCCAGGGCTTCTTGTCATATCAAAGACTAAATCAAGAAGATCCTTTCTCATGGCTGCGATGATTTTAACATTCTGCAAATTTCTAAATGTTTTGATTTCTTCAATAAGTGCCCTGATGAATCTACACCTTGTTTCTGTGTTGGCCCAGTGTTCATCTAGTTGATCTATTAATATATAGAAGCGTTTCTGAGGGTCACTGAAAGAGTGGACAGATAGTAGTTCTAATATTTCATTTAGTTTCTTAATTTGCATGCCGCTTACAATTTGACTAGCCCGTTGCTTTACTTCAATTTTTTCCTCATCACTGAGTTTCTTAGCTCCCTGCAAACTTAGATCAAGACTATTATATTTTACGCCTAAATAGCTGTTCCGAACAGTAGATCACCGGAGGAAGGGAACTCAGTCCAGTTTGTGCGATCTCATTAGTC
>NZ_LSGW01000091.1 GCF_001643305.1 Aeromonas salmonicida subsp. salmonicida | reverse complement strand
TTGTTTGGCGACTAATGAGATCGCACAAACTGGACTGAGTTCCCTTCCTCCGTTGATCTACTATTCGGAACATCTATTTAGCTCTAATTTTAATGTTCCGTTTAGGTTGTTTTTTATCTCTTCAATATCTATAACTGCTTTTTTTTTGTCTTTCGCTTTCTGTAATTAAAGAACGACATGCTGATTTTAATTCTATTACGGCTTGCTGACTTGAATGTAACTCTTCGGTTAACTCGGATTTTGTTTTATTGAATTCCATTATGAATTTCTTACTATCTGCTCTTGTTGAGTTGAGTAGTTCATTGAATTTTGTTTTTTCAGATAGCACTTCTGTTTTTAAGCCCTTTTTATAAAGTAAAGCTTGGATTAAACCTTCTGTTTTTTTATCAATTCCATTTGAGAATGCTATTAAGCATTCAATGGCAACTTCTTTGTCTTGTAGGGTTCTTACAAATCTGCCTTTTGCTGATGTAGATAAAACGAAGTCATTTTTAATGAAAATTTCTTTAAATGTATTAATGTTATCTTCATTTGTTTTATCCACTCGAGAAAAATCTGTAGTGACAGCGCTAATTTCATGATAATGAACAAAAAATGCATCAAAGGATTTTAGTTTTTTTGTGGCTTCAGAGAAATTTAGTAGCCATTTCCAATTGTTATATTCCCTTATAATGGATTGTATATCTACGGTGTTATCCATTGAATTGCCTCTGATTTGTAAAGTTTTATATGGAAACTTCACATATAGTAATGGAGAGAAAAATCTCCACGAGATACTTTTATTTTTTTTGTTATGAGTCTTGCTAGCGACCAAACAATTTTTCCCAAAAGCCTTTTTTCTCGCGCGTCACCGTCTCTTTGATAAAATCTATTTTGGGTTTACGTCTATCGGATTCTTCTATCAGGTCCATCACCACATTACCGGAGCAGGTGTAGGCGCTGATATGGTACTGGTCAGTTTCGTAGCACTTGCCGAATAGGTCCTTGAAGATATCCTTCCAGACCGAGTAATACTTTATACATTGCTTCTCAGTGCCGAACATTACCCCGTAGTTTCCAACGACAAGCGCGTGAGTTATCTGCTTACGCTTCCCATTTTCGTCTTTCGCTTTGGCTATTTGTTCTGCATCCAGCACCACTAATATGAGGTCATTTTTCATAGGAGATCCATACACTCATAACGCCCAGCCTAAGGGGCTGGCAACGCATTACAAACAACTCAATCACAACAACCGTAACCAACTCGGCCCATTAGGACTGTAAACGCCACGCGTTGAAAGTTCCTCTTGAGGCGTTTGTCATGTGCTTAGTCCAGCAAATGGTTATATTTTTCAGGCAGTAAGCTAAACTCCCCCCAACCTAAACCTTGAAAGCACAAACCTGTCCCATTTTGTTTTACAGAACCATAGGCAATCAATATACGACCAACAGAGTTGTCATCAATACCGTGTGCTTTTTGATCTTTATCTTGAGATTTTAAGCAAAAGTCCCAAACTCCTTTTGCATCATTTTCAAGGTAAGTCATTCTAATATTAGTTGGTCTTTTATATTCACCTAGATGAACTGTGCTTGCAATTCTCCCATAATAAAACCCCGGGACATCAGTTTCTTCTGAAATTTCTCTAGCACTCTTTAAAAGGTCTATAAGTCGAACTGCATATTTTTTATCAGGTAAGTGGAAGTATTTATATAAATTTTCGTCGAAATTTCGGCAGAGACCAGCCACCGTTTTGATCCGACTAGGCAAAGCAAATGTTTCGCCGTTATGGCGTCCAATCGCAACCTCTGTAGTAGGTCCTGCATCATCCTCTACAGGTGTTTCATCATAAATTGCAGGTTGGTCATCTTTGGGTTCTGGTTTATTTTTTAAAAAACTACTTATAATGACTAAATTTTCATCGTCAATTGCTTTCTTGGCTTCTTCCCAGTTTGCGTACCTTTTACCTTCTGGTTTAATTGACTTTAAATCACATTTTACGTCTTTGTAAGTTCTAATGTGGGAAAAGAATGCTTCTCGCCCATTGGTAAAATGCTCTTTTTCTTTTGGGACACGATTAAGATTAGTAAAACAACCTGGACAGAATATGTTTCCATCCATGTCGGATTTATATTCAGACGGGATGATTTTCTTTGCATTAGCTTTGAGTAAATTTGGGTTACCCCCCTCATAGCTCCAATGTTCCATTTGATAGGCAAATTTTATTCGTCTGCTTGATTCATCTGCACCCATATAGCCTCCTTACTTAAGATTGAACTCGATTGCGGAAAAGCACATAACGATGATTAGATTGAAGGCGGTACTCATCCGATAATCGAGCCTTCCGAATTACTCCGTGCCGACGTTATCACCGTGACGGAGAATTTATTTAAAATTATAACTTTGCCAGCTTGGTTCTGAGTCTGTCCGTATTCGCTTGGCTTCCTCTTTTGGCTCTATCGTTACAGATTAATAAAAATACAGTCAATAAGGAAATCAGGGCATCACTATGTTGAGCAAGGCGTAACCACCTCGCTGCTCCATGGCGAGACCCACATCACTGTCGTTCCGTTCTTTATCTAAAACCGAATTTCCACCGATCCCGCACTCCGCTTTGCCTCGCCGTGATAAACCGCTTCGATATTATTGCCGTCCGGATCGAGCACAAAGGCGGCGTAGTAGCCGGGGTGATAGACCCGCTCGCCGGGGGCGCCGTTGTCCTGGCCGCCTTGAGTGAGGGCCGCCTGATAGAAACGCTCAACCATGGCCCTGTCCTGTGCCTGAAAGGCCAGATGATGGCGCCCGGTCAGTTTTCCCAGCGCCGCCGGGCTGTCGATGGCGGTGACAAATAGTTCGTCCGCCCAGAAGTAGCCGTCACCTGTGCCGCCCAACTGAATATCGAGGGTGGCCAGGATAGCGGTGTAAAAGCGCTGGCTGGCAACCAGATCCTGCACCACCAGCTGGATATGGTCGATCAGTCGACCCCGATGCAGTGTTTGTGTTTCCATACACCAACTCCACTCGACATAGTTGGATAAGACTTTGGATTAGTAACCGGTCTACTTGCCGGTTACTCCCGTTTGGCATGGCTACCGCCCCTGAATTTCAGCCTCCAGTGTGCTGCTTTTGACCAAGAGGTGAGGGCTGGCAGGGCTCATGGGGGAGACTCCGACGAGGCGAATGTTGCCAATCGAATATATTAGCGGTGGTAGTGCAGAGGGGAAGGGCAAGATGTCGGATTTCTGTGCAAGATCAATAAATTAATCGATAGGCCAAGGTGAACTGTGGCTAGCCGGGAGGCTGTGGATGGCCTCTCCTGACGGATAGCCGTAGAGGATTCGTGGTCATAATAAGCTTGAGTCAGCATAAAACTCTTTGTTATTGTCACCAGCACCGGTGAAGATAGTTTATTTATCTATAAATCAACAAGATAGTGTTCTGTGATGCCGTGGTGGGGGCAGCGCACTCGCTATCGTAAGGAGTGTTATGACATTGCAGTTCAACGCAATGGCACTGGCCATATTGATCCTCTCCGCCGTTCAGGGCTGCAGCGTCCCTGACTCATCCGCCACGGCAACCCCATCCGCGCCCGTACTGGCTGTTCATTACGAAAGTGCTCCCCTGATACCTGTCACCATAGCCGGTGAGCAGTACCAGTTTCTGCTCGATACCGGCGCCAGCATCACTGTGATTGATCGCCGCCTTGCCAGTCGATTCAAGGCGCTCAGCTTAAGCGAACTGCCCCGGGCCTATCAGGCCGACTTTGCCAATGTAGCCAGCGTATCGGGTCAAGTGGGGAGTGATCAGCTTGGATTCGTGCAGCCGGTACCCTTCTCGGTGGGGTCGGTCACCATAGATGACAGCGATCTGTGGGGAACCATGGATTTTGAGCTCTTCTCCCAGTCCATCGGTACCCGCATCGATGGTGTACTCGGGATTGATACCATACGGCGCTTCAACTGGGTGTTTGATAACGAGCAGCATCAGATCAGCGCCTCGCTGAGGGTGCCGTCGGCAGCCGCGTTCGAGCGTTGTATCGGATATGAAGACAGCTACAACCGCTCACCGGCTATCTACCTGACTCACGGCGAGAGCAGCGTGCGAATGTACCTCGATACCGGGGCCGATCAGAGCTATGTCGATCGGGCTTTTATCGACTTTATGGCCGACAAGCAGGCGCTGCTTGGTGCAGGTGCGAGCCCGCGAAAAGGGGCTGATGCGAGCGGTATGCAGGCGGCAAGTGAACATATCCTCACGGATCTTCAGTTTGACGAACGCCCGCTCGGCCAGTTGCGGGTGTCGGAAAATGGCAACGACAAGTATGCCCTTGGCCTGGACTTTGTGAACCGCTTCAAGCGTTTTGCGATCATTCCGGGGCGCATGATGATCTGCTACGACGCAGGCAGCCTGGCGCGGCAATTACCCCCCTTCCTGCGCAATATAGCGGTGCGCTTCGATGGCCAGCATCTGCAGATCTATTACAACGATGAGCAGGCGCTGACCCCCTACGGCCTGAAGAACGGTGATCTCATAGAGCGGGTCAACGGGGTGGCGTATCGCCCCATCGAGATCGACAAGGTGCGCGAACTGCTCAATATCAGCAAGCCGGGATCGCTCAAGATGCGGGTTATCAGGGAAGGCAAGGCACTGGATATCGCCATCTAGTCAATAACGGGGCCGGCAATCTGACCGGCCCCGGGACGGGATTAACCCTTGGCTGGGATCACTGTGCAGTTGAGCGCCGGCTGGCCGTAACGCTCCAGGCTGGCCTCGTCCCCTTTGGTGAAGAGGCTGAGGTTCTGGCCTTCATAACGGGCGCCACTGGCGCTGGGCACTTCATAGGCGAGCACCTGTTGCTGGCTATCCCCTTCGCTCAGGTTGATCACGGCGGCGGGCAGCTTGGCATCGTTATAGAAGTAGGTGGAGAGGGTGACCTTGTTGCCGCACTGGTAGTCGACCGGCGTCGTGACCATCAGCTGACCACCTTTTATCTGCAACTCAGTGATCCGCTGCTGGTAGTTCTCCTCCACGCATTGGCGCAGATCCTTGGCCTTCCAGCAGTCGTTGCGACCCTTGATCCAGCCGCGCTGCATGGCCTTCTCCGTTTTGAGTTGTTCTGGGGAGAGGTTGGCGAGCGCCTTGGGATAGAGGGTGGCCAGCTCGTTATCCAGCGCCGCCAGCGCGGCATCCTTGCAGATCAGGGTTTCGGCCGCGCCGGATGCCTTGGCACAATCAAAGGACGGGGTAGCGGCACAGGCTAGCAGAGGGGCAAAGAGAAGAGGGCCAAGCAGCAGTTTGTTCATCGGAAAGACTCCAGCAAAAAGAGTGGGATACCCGGCTACTAGAACACAATGAGACGGGGCCGCCGAGCGCTTTTTGCGCCGGGCGGCCCTGAACAAGGCAAGGGGTTCAGGCCAGCGCCAGTTGCTGGCGGGCGCGCCACAGCCGCTCGTGGAAGAAGAAGACAACAGTGTTGATGGCGGGCTCTATGATGGCCATCACGCCGCCGGTGAGCAGTTCGCCGCTCAGCAGGAAGGCGACGGTAAACGCCACGCTGAAGTGTACCAGGGCGAAGCTGCTGGTCTTGGCCTGCAGGCTGTGGCTGGGCTTGAACTTGTGCCAGCCCAGATCATGAAAGTAGAAGGCGACCGTGTTGACGGCGGGCTCTATCAGGGCGATCAGGCTGGCGGTCAGCAGCTCACCGGTCAGCAGGTAAGCCACGGTAAAGGCGACACCGAAGTGCAGGATGGCGAAGCTGATGGTCTTTTTCATGATGGCGGCTCCCTCTGTTGATGATGAGAGTATCCGCCGAAATGAGATTAAATGAAAACTATTCTCATCTATTGCCGGAATAGAGAGAACCTATCAACGGGCGAGTGGCCGGTGCGGTTCAGCGGTTGCCAATCGCAACCAAGGCGATAAAGTACGGGTTCATCCACACCTGCCAATGAAAAAGGATCTTTCATGAATATCAATGCCACCCTGCTTGGCCAGTTCATTGCGTTGCTGATGGTCATCGTCGGCGTCATCGCCTGGCGTCTGGCGCGCCGCAAGAGCGAGCATCCGGCGCTGATCACCCTGATCTGCTCCCTGCTCTGCCTGTTTCCGCCCTTTGGCCTGCTGGCCCTGTTGCTGGTTGCGCTGAAAAAGGATCTGCCCGCACGCTCATAGAGCGCGCAGGTTCAGGCTGCCGCACACACCGGCCGCACCAATAGCAAAAGCCCCGTGATGGGGCTTTTGCTTTTGAACTCGGTGAGCAGAAGACCTTGGACACCCATCTTTTGGGTTCGGGCTATGCTACGCCTTGCTCAAAGAGGTGGGTGTCCCAGATTTTTTCCATGTCAGTAAATTCTGCTATCGAGATGGTGGTTGCGAGCATTTTTGGTTACTCAAGATTTATACAAACTTGATTGTGCCATGCAGACATGTTCGGCCATTTTTCATTAGAACTTCCATTATGAGACCAATAGATGACTTCTCCTGTTTTTGATATGCAGAAATAGTCACCATTATCTTCAATAAAAGGCAATAAATCTCTCGATACACCTATAATTTCCCAAGCTATTCTAGCCATTTCAAAAATATCAAGGCGGCCTGCACCGGGCAGAATAACTGCTGCTTCAAAAATTGCGTTTGCGACATCGCTACCAGTTTTTAAAAAGCATCGATAGTCATTGTGAAATGTGATGCCTAGTTTTCTCTCTGCAATAGCTATTTCATCATCTGTCGGGATTCTAAATGGGTCGTTTTGCATAAAACCATTCCAAAGTATTAATTGTTGGGGTGACTGTTGTATAGTGTAGGGTTTGGAAAGATAAGTTAGATTAAATAATTATATGTTCTAAGAATGCTGCAATTTTATAAGCTCTATCCAGATGAAAATCAAGTCGCGGGTCATATATTTGGTGGTCATCAATCATTCTGAAGTCCATAAATAGCTTGTGTTTTATTTTATGGTAATGGGGCTTGTTTTTGTTTTTTATTATGTTTAGGGCTCCGTGTGCTTCGTTATATATTACTCTGTCTTTGTTGAGGTAATCATCTATTGCCCTCAGTTCATTGAGTAGTTCAGTTTCGATAGATTCAATTTTCATCGGTGCTTTATGGCCTATTATTAGCCCTTTAGTCGTTGGTGGAGGGTAAGTCAGGGGGCTATCAGAATATCTATGGTGATTGCTTTATTCGCGACTGTTCGAATTTACGGGCTGACCAGTGCCCCCACCGACCAGATATCCATGACAGCATCCCCAGCCAGTTGTGTGAGAGCCAGCCCAAAAAGGTGGGGGCCGTATTTCTCTGGCATTTTTCTGACGTGAGCCTCAAGAGCGAAAGGCCCCTCTTTGCCCGTCCCCCTGCGTATTATCGGAGCGGAAGAGTTTATGGTCCGCGCGCTGCGACTCGTCAGAGAGCCACAACCGGCACCGATGGGCTGACAGCCGCTTCTATAAGCAAAACTTGGGTCATCAGCGGAAAACCCATAAATCCAGTTTATAGTGGCATCGGCAAGCCTTGCATCGCCCCAAGGTGGTCGATATCAACCCCGCAAGGGGCTCTTCCGAGCCTTGCTTATTTCGTGGTGGAGCTATACGAGACTATCGGAATATGCAGAGTTATTCGAACTTACTGGCGGTAAATTTTTGAAAGGCTTTGTATGTTGATATTACTTTCCTTCCAAAATTGAAATGCATTCCAATACTGCGGCACGTATAAAATGATCTATTCCAGAGTCTTCTTTTTGAGTGATTTCTAGATATTTCTCACATTCAAACAAGAAGTTGTCTTGCAATAGAAAAGTTTCATCATTTTTTATTTCAAGCCATCCGAGTGATATCAATAATTGATATGTGCCAACAAATGCTCCATCTATGAATTGAGATAACTGCTCCTTGTTATTATCATTGAAATTACCCGTCGTTTCCATTGCCGGTATTACTAATTCACTTACAACTTTTGATGATGGTAGCTTCAATTTAGCAGCGTAGTATATAAAAACCAATGTAAGTGATAATCCATTGTACCTATGCTGAAGTGGCTTGGCATATAAACTGCTGGCAAATTCATTGGTTGCAGACTTTACATTAAGACTACTAAATAAGCTAGAAAGAGAACTAACCTCTTTGTGGAGGGTACTCTGATTTTCAATCGAAACATCTAGTTTTTTTGTTACACCTTCGAGGTGTTCAAGGGTTAGTTGTAATGTTCCCTTGCTAATTTCAATGTTTTGGACAACATCGACAAGTTTTGCGACTTGAGTGCTTATATTTAATGATGATTTCTCCTGCGCTGAAGATTGTAAAAATGAGTAAATAATAGCCAAAACGGCCAATATAATTGAAACTGCTGTACCTGCAAAAGATAAATAACCTAATGCACCACTATTTCCTCCATATAACCAAGCTGATGCTTGAATAATAAACTGAATTAAAACTGTAATTAGAATTACAAAAATCCATTCTCGAGTTTCCAACTTTTTCATTTAAACTCCAATAAATATAATTTTGATAAAATATGACAATTATTAGAAGGCGGGTGTTGCTCATTAGATAATAAGTGTATAGTTTGATTTTGGCGTTTTTCTAATATCTGATTATATTCTCTCTAGTTTTTAGTTAGAATGTTGCAATTGTGCAAAAATAAAGTTGATAAAGAGTAGGGGGGCCTTTTTGCGCAAGGAATTGCTCCCATCGCATCATAGTTGAACCCAAATCACTGGTCTTTTACTTTCTAAAATCGAATTTCCACCAATTCCGCACTGAGCTTTGTCTTGTCGTGATAAATCCCTTCGATATTATTGCCATAGTGAACCAGCGCGGCCTGATCAAAGTGATCCACCATAGCGCTGTCAAGCCCGTTTTACATAGCTACCGCACCTGAATTACAGCCTCCAGTCTGCTGCTTTTAACCAATAAGGTGTGGCTGGCATGGCTCATAGGGTGACTCCGACGAGGCTTTTGTTGCCAATTGGCTATATTACCGGCTCATTGGCCAAGGGAAAGGGGGATGCGGGGAGTTTCTGAGCCAGATCAAGCAATTAATAAATCGCGACCGGTTGGCGCAGCGAGTGGAAAGTGCGACCACTGTGTTGCTGGATAAAAAGTGTTGGCGGGTAGCCGTGTCGGTGGGCAAAAGCGGTGGCGGGTAAAAAAGGTGGCGGGTAAAAAACAAGAAGCCCCTGAACGGGGCTTCTCTTTGCTGGCCATGTCGTCATTGTGAACGGCTTGGCTGACCGGCTCGCTGGCGCGTTGGCCGGGCGCCGGAGCGGGCAGGGGCGGGCTTACTCTTCGACCTTGTTCAGCCACTCCACCTTGTACTTGGCGCCAGCCCCCTGTGCCAGCTTGGTGCACAAGGGTTTGAGGAAGGCTTCTATCTGCTCGTCCAGCATCCAGGGAGGGCTGATAATGAGCATGCCGGAGCCGTTCATGCCCCAGTCGGCGGTCTGACCGGCCACTTCCAGCTCGGCCACCAGCACATTACCGAAGTTTTCCCGCTTGATGGCGCGCAGCATGTCGCGGGATTTGTCCGCCTCTTGCCCCAGGATCGGATACCAGAGTGCGTAGATGCCGGTCGCCCAGCGCTTCTGTGCCTTTTTAAGGGTATCGACCACGGCGAAGTAATCTTCTTTGAGCTCATAGGGTGGGTCGATCAGCACAAGCCCGCGGCGCGGGGTCGGCGGCAGCAGGGCTACCAGCCCTTCGAAGCCGTCACGGTGGTGCACGACGACGCGAGGGTCATAGCCCATGTTGGCGCGCAGGTCTTCCACCTCGTTGTTGTGCAACTCCATCAGGGCCAGCTTGTCCTGCTCGCGGGCAAGACGGCGCGACAGCTCGGGGGAGCCCGGGTAGTAGTGCAGCTCACCGCCCTGGTTCATCTCGTCGATGACGCCAAGATAGGGGGCCATGGCAGGCCATTGGGCCCGCTCATCCCACAACCGGCCTATGCCATCGGCATACTCGGCCTTCTTCTGGGACCAGTCGCCGCGCAGGTCATAGAGACCGCCGCCGGCATGGGTGTCCAGCACTATGAAGGGCTTATCCTTCTTCTTGAGGGACTCGATGATCAGGGCCTGAACGGCATGTTTCAGGACGTCGGCATGGTTGCCGGCGTGAAAGGCGTGGCGATAACTCAGCATGTCAGATCTCTGAGGGGGCCCTGCTGGGCACCCAGTAACGATAGATAGTTCAACAGATTGCGGCCCTTGCCGCGAAACAGGGTGAGGCTGCGCAGTGTCTGCAGCAGGACCCCTTGTTGCAAGCGCTCCAGCTCCAGCTCATGGGCCAGCATGGCCTGGTATTCCTGCTCATCGAGTCGCGATTTGGCGTTCTGGCGCAGGGCGCGCCAAGGGGCCAATACCGCTTCTGTCTGTACCAGTGCAGGCTGCAGATCGGTCAAGTCGACGGTTATGCCAGTCTGATCCAGTCGATGCAGCAGCAGGGCCAGGTTGACGTTGCCCCCTTGTGCCTGCACCGTGAGCCAGTCCTGGCTGCGCTCGCCATAGACCTTGCCGCTCCAGTGCCAGAAGCCGATGGGCGTTGGCAATTCGTGTACGGCGACCCGCTCGGTCGCTATCAGCGGGTCATCATGCAAGGAAGGTCTGCTCCATGGTTTCCAGCTCTTCAGAGAGGCTCATCCATTCCTGCTCGACACCATCCAGCTCTTCCTTGATGGGCCCTTGGGATTTGAGCAGCTCCGAGAGCTTGTTCTTGGCCGCCTCTTCATAGATGGCGGGGTCGGCCAGCTGCTCTTCCACGGCCGCCAATCGGGTCTGCAATTTCGCCATGCTGGCTTCCAGCTTCTCCAGCTTCTGGCGCAGGGGGCGGGTCTGCTGGCGGAATTCCGCCTCGCGCCGCTTCTGATCCTTGCGCGCCAGTGCCGAGTTGGCTGAGATGATGCCGTCGCTGGGCTTGGCGTTGGCCTCTTTCTCCTGCTCGCCCAGCCACTTGTGGTAGTCGTCCAGATCGCCATCGAAGGCTTCGACCCGGCCACCGTGCACCAGATAGAAGTCATCCGTGGTGGTGCGCAGCAGGTGCCGGTCGTGAGAGACCACCACCATGGCGCCCTCGAAGCCTTGCAGCGCCATGGTCAGGGCGTGGCGCATCTCCAGATCCAGGTGGTTGGTCGGTTCATCCAGCAGCAAGAGGTTCGGTTTTTGCCAGGTGACGAGTGCCAGTACCAGCCGTGCCTTTTCGCCGCCGGAGAAGGGGGCAACTTTGTCCAGCGCCTTGTCACCGTGAAAACCAAAACTGCCCAGATAGTTGCGCAGCTCCTGCTCGGACTTGTCCGGCGCGAGGCGGGCCAGGTGATCGAGCGGGGTATCGTCGAGGCGCAGGGTTTCGAGCTGATGCTGGGCGAAGTAGCCGATGCTGACACCCGCGCTCACTTCCAGCTTGCCCGACAGGGGCGGATTGG
Source organism: Aeromonas salmonicida subsp. salmonicida (assembly GCF_001643305.1). Classification (GTDB taxonomy): domain Bacteria; phylum Pseudomonadota; class Gammaproteobacteria; order Enterobacterales; family Aeromonadaceae; genus Aeromonas; species Aeromonas salmonicida. The sequence goes on along the minus strand of NZ_LSGW01000091.1, from coordinate 11,218 downwards.
TGCCCGACAGCATCTTGATGAAGGTGGACTTGCCGGCGCCGTTGCGACCGAGCAGGCCGATGCGTGAACCCGGCACCAGGTTCATCTTTATCTTCTCCAGGATCACCTTGTCGCCGTAACCGGCGCAGAGGTTCTCCATGGCGATGAGCGGGGTCGGCAAGGCCGACGGCTCGCGAAACTCGAAGCTGAACTCGGAATCGGCGTGGGCGGGCAGGAGTTTCTCCATCCGCTCCATGGCTTTGAGGCGACTCTGGGCCTGACGGGCCTTGGAGGCTTTGTAGCGGAAGCGGTCCACATAGGCCTGCATGTGGGACACCTCCCGCTGCTGCTTCTCGTACATGGACTGCTGCTGGGCCAGCTGCTCGGCACGTTGCAGTTCGAAGTCGGAGTAGCCGCCGGTGTATTCGTTGAGCTTGCCGTTCTCGATGTGGATGATGCGGCTGATGACAGAGTCGAGGAAGTCGCGGTCGTGCGAAATCAGCACGAGCGTGCCCTGATAGCCCTTGAGCCACTTCTCCAGCCAGATGACGGCATCGAGATCCAGGTGGTTGGTCGGTTCATCGAGCAGCAACAGGTCGGAGCGGCAGAGCAGGGCCTGGGCCAGGTTCAGGCGCATGCGCCAGCCACCGGAGAAGCTGCGTACCGGCGAGCCGAGTTGCTCGTCGCCAAAACCCAGACCGTGCAGCAGCTCGGCGGCGCGGGCCCGAATGCTGTAAGCGCCTATGGTATCGAGCTTGCCGTGCAGCTCGGCCACCAGTATGCCGTTGTCATCCAGCTCGGCCTGGGCCAGCTGGGCTTCCAGTGAGCGGAACTCCTTGTCGCCGTCGATCACGTAGTCCAGCGCAGAGCAGTCCAGCGCCGGCGTCTCCTGGGCCACACCGGCAATCTGCCAGCCGGCGGGCAGGCTGAAGCTGCCGCTGTCGATGGCAAGCTCGCCCCGTACCAGTGCAAAAAAGGTGGACTTGCCACTGCCATTTTTACCCACCAGGCCCACCTTGTGGCCCGGGTGAATGGTGGCGGAAGCGTTGTCCAGCAGCTTGCGGCCGCCGCGGATCAGTTCGATTTGACTGGCAACTATCATGGGTGGGGTCTGCTTGCTCAAAATGGAGGAGAAAATCTGGCGCGGATCTTACGTGAAATGGCGCAGATTTGCACTTGGGCTAAGGACGGGCGACTGGCTGGCGTGGTAAAAACATGCCATAACAGAGAAACCAGTCGGGTTACGGGAGGTTAGCATGCTTATCAAGGACATCATGACGACCCGGGTCGCCACCGTTTCCATGGATGACAGACTCACTGTCATCAAGGATATCTTCGAGCAGGCCCACTTTCGTCACCTGCTGGTGCTGGAGGAAGAGGAGCTGGTGGGGGTCATCTCGGACAGGGATCTGTTCCGCGCCATCAGCCCCTACCTCGATTCCGAGGCCGAAATGAGCCGAGATACCGAGACCCTCAATCGGCGGGCCCATCAGATCATGAGTCGCCAGCCCGTCACCATCGCCTCCCACCTGCCGGTGCGCGACGGCGTGAAAATCATGCTGGAGAAGAATGTCTCCTGCCTGCCGGTGCTGGAAAATGGTGCCCTGGTCGGCATCATCAGCTGGAAGGATCTGCTGCGTGCAGCCCTCGACGCCGACGCTTTCTAAGCGCTCGCGCCATCCTCATGAAAAAGGGCTCCGTGGAGCCCTTTTTGGTGTGGTGAAGCCGATGCTAGCGCGTTCGGGTCAGGGCAGGGGTTCCACCAGCAGGATATGGGAGTCGGTCCCGACCACCTTGACCCGGCTACCGGCGGTGAGCGGCATCTGGCTGCGCACCGTCCAGACTGTGTCATCCAGATGGACCCGGCTCAGCCCCTGCACCACGTCATCCAGCAACACCAGCTCCCGGCCCACATAACCCTGCATCCGTTCATTGATGGGGGCGGCCGCATCACGGCCCGAACGATCGCGCTTGTGCTGCCAGCGCCACCAGGCCCAGGTAGTGAGCAGGGATTGCACCGCAAACAACAGCAGCTGCGCCTGCCAGCCGAAGGGCCACAGCAACAGCAGCAGCCCCACTTCCAGCGCGGCTATGCCGGTCCAGAGCAAAAAGCCTACCGACCCCAGCACTTCTATGGCCAAGAGGATGAAACCCAGCCCCAGCCAGTGCCAGTGGGTCAGCCCCTCGAGCAGGGCTGTCATGACTTGTTACCCTTGCCATCTTTGTTGAACATCTCGGCCATGCCGGCTATCGAGCCGATCAAGCTGCCCGCTTCCAGCGGCATCATGATGATCTTGCTGTTGGGGCCTTCGCCGATACGGGCCAGTGCTTCCGTGTACTTCTGGGCCACGAAGTAGTTGATGGCCTGCATATCCCCTTCCGCTATAGCTTTTGAGACCATATGAGTCGCCTTGGCTTCCGCCTCGGCAGCCCGCTCCCGCGCTTCGGCGGCGAGGAAGGCGGCCTGACGCTCACCCTCGGCCTTGAGGATCTGGGACTGCTTTTCGCCTTCCGCTTTCAGGATCTTGGACTGGCGCACCCCTTCGGCTTCCAGTACTTCGGCCCGTTTCTGGCGCTCGGCCTTCATCTGGGCGTTCATGGCTTCCACCAGCGCCAGCGGCGGACGTACATCCTTGATCTCGATCCGGGTCACCTTGATGCCCCAGGGGGCGGTGGCGGCATCCATGGTGCGCAGCAGCTTCTCGTTGATGGTGTCACGCTGGGAGAGCATCTCGTCCAGCTCCATGGCGCCCAGCACTGTCCGCATATTGGTCATGGTGAGATTGCGAATGGCGCTGGTGAGATCGTTGACCTCGTAGGCGGCTTTGCGGGCATCCACCACCTGCACGAAGCTGATGGCGTCTATGGTGACGTTGGCGTTGTCGCGGGAGATCACCTCTTGCGCCGGTATGTCCAGCACCTGCTCCATCATGATGATCTTGTGACCGACTCTATCCACATAGGGGATAAGCAGGTTGAGGCCGGGGGAGAGAGTGCGGGTGTAGCGGCCGAAGCGCTCCACTGTCCAGTTGTAGCCTTGCGGCACTATCTTGATGCCGGCACCCAGGGTGACGATCACCAGGAACACGAAGATCCCTAGCACAATCAATGACTCATTCATTATCTAGCTCCTTATGAAACACATTCACTAGCCTATGGCCTTGCGCCGAGCACCACAAGGATGATCGTCCGCCTTTGTCATCATATGGCTTTGCTAATTACTAAAATGCATTAAAAAGCATTTTTTATTATTTTGAGGGATAAGCAGCCCTGCCTATAGTCGCCCCATATTAGTCGTGTTCCGAGGGATGGGCCGAAATGGATTATTTACCTATGTTTGCCAGGTTGGAAGGCCGCCCCGTCTTGCTGGTAGGCGGGGGCTAGGTGGCCCTGCGCAAGGCACGCCTGCTGCTGGCAGCAGGCGCAAGGCTGACCCTGGTCTCCCCCGAGATTGAACCCGAATTCGCCGAATTTGCCGGCCGTTTTACCCATCTGGTCGAGCGATTCACCCCGGCGCACCTGGCCGGTCAGCTGCTGGTGGTGGCCGCCACCGACAATCTCGAAGTCAACGCTCTGGTCTATCAGAGTGCCAACCAGCTGGGTCTGTTCGTCAATGTGGTGGATGACCCCAAACGCTCCAGTTTCATCTTTCCCTCCATCATAGATCGCTCGCCCCTGATGGTTGCCGTCTCCAGCGGTGGCAAGGCCCCCGTCCTGGTGCGCCTGTTGCGCGAGCGGCTGGAGAGTCTGCTGCCCCGCCACCTGGGGGGGCTCACCGAGCTCTCCGGTCGGGTGCGTGACAAGGCCAAGCAGGTGCTCTCATCCATTTCTGATCGTCGCCGCTTCTGGGAGCGGGCCTTTGCCTCCAACACTCTGGCCGGGCTTATCGAAAAGCAGGATTGGCAGAGTGCCGAAACCTGGCTCAATGACGGGCTCGACAAGGCCCAAAGCGAGGTGGGCGAGGTGGTGCTGGTCGGTGCGGGCCCAGGCGATCCTGGCCTGTTGACCCTCAAGGCGCTGCAACAAATTCAGCAGGCGGAAGTGGTGCTCTATGACCAGCTGGTCTCCCCGGAGATCCTGGATCTGGTGCGCCGTGATGCCACCCTGGTCTCGGTCGGCAAGAAGGCCGGTGCCCACAGCGTGCCCCAGGAAGAGACCAACCGCCTCTTGGTGGAGTACGCCAGGGCGGGCAATCGTGTGGTGCGCCTCAAGGGCGGTGATCCCTTTATGTTTGGCTGTGGCGGCGAGGAGCTGGAGGTGCTGGCGGCAGAGGGGATCCCTTTCTCCGTAGTGCCCGGCATCACCGCCGCCGCTGGCGCCACCGCTTATGCCGGTATCCCGCTTACCCACCGCGACCACGCCCAGAGTGCCGTCTTCATCACGGGCCACTGCCAGAAAGAGGGCAAGGAGCCCGACTGGCAGCAGCTCGCCGTGACCCAGCAAACTCTGGTAATCTACATGGGGCTGATGCGCTCCGAGCACATTCAGCAGCAACTGGTGAGCCATGGTCGTAGCTGTACGACCCCCATCGCCATCATAGAGTGGGGCACCACGGCCCGTCAGCGCGTGCTGACCGGCACCCTGGCTGAGTTGGCTGTGCTGGCCCAGCAGGCGGTGAGCCCGTCCCTCATCGTTATAGGTGAAGTGGTCTCCCTGCGCAAACAGCTGGCCTGGTTTGGGGAAAAGAGTGGTGAAAAGCGCGATGTGCAAGCCGGGACTGACATGAATGGCTGTGACCTCAAGCTGGTCAACCTGGCCTGAACCCCAATCCCGAATGTTATGACCATGAATCGATTTGACGGTGCGGCGACAGCGGCACCGACCTGAACCCGAATCGCGCCCTGACCCGGCGCGTTAGCCAGACCAAAGGACCCGACATGGACCGTGAAAGAATGATACATCTGCAGCAACCTGATGTGGAGAGCATCCGTGCAGGTGTCTCCCGTGAAAGACTGACGCATTTGCAGCAATTGGAGGCCGAGAGCATCCATATCATCCGCGAGGTGGCTGCCGAATTTGAAAACCCGGTGATGATGTACTCCATCGGCAAGGACTCCTCCGTCATGCTGCACCTGGCCCGCAAAGCTTTCTATCCGGGCAAGATCCCCTTCCCCTTGCTGCACGTCGACACCGACTGGAAGTTCAAGGAGATGATCACCTTCCGCGACGAGACCGCCAAAAAGTACGGGCTGGATCTCATCGTCCATAAGAACCCGGACGGCCTCGCCATGGGGATCAACCCCTTCGTGCACGGCAGCGGCAAGCACACCGACATCATGAAGACCGAAGGGCTCAAGCAGGCGCTCAACCAGCACGGCTTCGATGCCGCCTTCGGCGGTGCCCGTCGTGACGAGGAGAAGTCCCGTGCCAAGGAGCGGGTCTACTCCTTCCGTGACAAGTCTCACCGCTGGGATCCGAAGAACCAGCGTCCCGAGCTGTGGCGCGTCTACAACAGCCAGGTCAACAAGGGGGAGAGCATCCGGGTGTTCCCGCTCTCCAACTGGACCGAGCTGGATATCTGGCAATACATCTATCTCGAGAACATCGACATAGTGCCGCTCTACTTCGCGGCCGTGCGCCCGGTCGTTGAGCGCAATGGTATCAAGATCATGGTGGATGACGAGCGCATGCCCATCGGCCCTGAAGATGAAGTGAAGCAGGAGCTGGTGCGCTTCCGTACCCTTGGCTGCTACCCGCTGACCGGGGCCATCGAATCCGATGCCACCACGCTGCCGGAGATCATCGAAGAGATGCTGCTCACCACTTCGAGCGAGCGGCAGGGACGGCTGATTGACCACGATCAGGCAGGCTCCATGGAGCAGAAGAAGCGTCAGGGATATTTCTAAGGAATCGCATCATGAACAACCATATTCAGACCGCTATCAGCGAACAGGGCATTGAAGCCTACCTGCACGCCCAGCAGCACAAGAGCCTGCTGCGTTTTCTCACCTGCGGCAGCGTGGACGACGGCAAGAGCACCTTGATCGGTCGCCTGCTGCATGACTCCCAGCAGATCTATGAAGATCAGCTTAAAGCGCTGGAGTCCGACAGCCAGAAGCTTGGTACCACCGGCGAGAAGCTGGATCTGGCGCTACTGGTCGATGGCCTGCAGGCCGAGCGCGAGCAGGGCATCACCATAGACGTGGCCTACCGCTATTTTTCGACGGCGAAACGAAAATTTATCATCTCGGATACCCCGGGCCACGAGCAGTACACCCGCAACATGGCGACCGGCGCCTCCACCTGCGATCTGGCCATCATTCTGATCGATGCCCGCAAGGGCGTGCTGGATCAGACCCGTCGTCACAGCTTTATCGCCAGCCTGCTTGGCATCAAGCAGTTCGTGGTGGCGGTCAACAAGATGGATCTGGTGGAGTTCAGCCAGGAGGTGTTCGATCGCATTAGTGCCGATTACCGCGAATTCGCCAAAAAGCTCAACGTCGACACCATACAGATAGTGCCTGTCTCGGCGCTGGACGGCGACAACGTGGTCAACCCGAGCGACAAGCTGGCCTGGTATCAGGGGGAGACACTGCTCTCACTGCTTGAGTCTGCCGATGTTGAGCGTGAGCTGGAGCGTCATCCGGTGCGTCTGCCGGTGCAGTACGTGAACCGCCCCAACCTGGATTTTCGCGGCTTTGCGGGCACGCTCGCGGCCGGTATTTTGCGGGTCGGTGACAAGCTGGCGGTGCTGCCGTCCGGCAAAGAGAGCACAGTCACCCGCATCGTGACCTTCGACGGGGATCTGGAGTACGCCCTGCCAGGTCAGGCCATCACTGTGACTTTTGCCGATGAAATCGACATCAGCCGCGGCGATTTGCTGGTGGATGCGGCGAAAAAGCCCCAGGTGACCCAGAACGTGCTGGCTCACATCGTCTGGATGGGGGAGGAGTCCCTGCAACCGGGCCGGGTCTATGACGTCAAGCTGGCCACCAAGAAGACCCGTGGTCAGGTGGAGGTCATCCGTCATCGCATCGAAATCAACAAGCTGGACCAGCTGGATGCGAGCGAACTGCATCTCAACGAGATTGGCTTGTGCGAAGTGAGTCTGACCGACCCTGTGGCGTTCGACCCATACACGGATATCCGCGACACCGGCAGCTTCATCCTGATCGACCGGTTGACCAACGTCACCGTCGGGGCGGGCATGATAGTGGAAGGCCTGGCCGCGAAAGCAGTGGCAGGGCAATACAGCGAGTTTGAAATCGAGCTCAACGCCCTGGTACGCAAGCACTTCCCGCACTGGCAAGCACTCGCCATCGGCAAGGAGTAACCCCATGACCTGGCAACAATCCCTGGTGCTGGGTCTGCTGGCTGCGCTCGTCGCCCTGCTGATCCAGGGCAAACTCCGCCCGGCGCTGCTCTTTTCGGGCGCCGTGCTCATCACCTATTTGAGTGGACTGGCGGACATCAACGCCGTGGTGGCGGGTTACACCAACAGCGCCCTGCTGACCCTGGTGTTGCTGCTGCTGGTGTCGCTGGCGGTGGAGAAGACCCGGATCATGAGCTGGTTCGCCAATCTGGTGGGGTCGGGTTCATTCAACAAGGTATTGATAAAGCTGTGGTTTTCCACCGCTTTCCTGTCGGCCTTCGTCAACAACACGGCCGTGGTGGCGTCCATGCTGGGGGCGGTCAAACGCAATCCCAACCATGCACCCTCCCGGCTGCTGCTGCCCATGTGCTTCGCCGCCACCTTTGGCGGTGTACTGACCCTGATCGGCACCTCCACCAATCTCATCGTCAACAGCTTCCTCATCAAGATGGGGGCCCAGCCGCTCGGCATGTTCGACTTCTTTATGGTGGGGGCCGGGACCCTGCTGACCGGTCTGGTGGCCGTGCTGCTGTTTGCCCGCTATCTGCCGGAGCAGGACACCGAGATGAGCCGGGAGTCCGGCTATTTTCTCGAGGCCAAGGTAGGCGCCGGTTCGCCGCTGGCGGGGCGCAGCGTCAAGGAGAACGGCCTGCGCAGCCTGAAAAGCCTCTATCTGGCGGAGATCATCCGCGGTGATCAGGTGATCTGCCCGGTACAGCCGGAACACGAGCTGCACGAAGGGGATGTGTTGCTGTTCTGCGGCGAGGTGGAGAGTGTCGGCGTGTTGCAGGAGATGAAGGGGCTGGAGCTGTACGGTCAGCATCGTCTCAACGGCCAGCATCTGGTGGAGGTGATCGTCAGCCACAGCTCGCGACTGGTGGGGCAATCCATCAAGGATGCCGAGTTTCGTACCCACTTCGATGCCGTGGTACTGGCTGTGCGCCGTGGCGAGACCCAGCTTACCGGTGGCCTCGGCCAGATTGAGTTGCACGCCGGCGATACCCTGCTGCTGGCCCCGGGTCCCAAGTTTGCCAGCAACAAGTCCCTGTCGCGGGAGTTTGTGGTGGTGAGCGGGCTTGAGGCTTCCACCCGCCTCGATGGCAAGCGCAGCGCCGCCGTTGTGCTGGGCTTCCTCGGTGTGCTGGCACTGTCGGTGTTTGAGCTGGTGCCGCTGTTCAAGGGGCTGCTCATGATGCTGGTGGCGTTGCTATTCTCCCGCATCCTGACCCTGGACGAGATCCGCCGCCGCTTTCCGCTTGATATCTGGCTGGTGGTGGGCGGGGCGCTCGCCATCGCCGATCAGCTGGAGAAGAGCGGTCTGGCCAGGGTGATTGCCGACTGGCTGATGGGGGAGTTCAACGGTTCCAGCCCCATCATCGCCTTTATCGGCATCTACCTGTTTACCCTGGTACTGACCGAGCTGATGAGCAACAACGCCGCGGCTGCGCTGGCGTTCCCCATGGGTTACCAGCTGGCGCTCAGCATGGACGTCTCGACCATGCCGTTTATTCTGGCGGTGCTGTTCGGGGCCAGCTCCAGCTTTATTCTGCCCTATGGCTACCAGACCAACCTGATGGTCTATGCGGCGGGCAACTACAAGATGCCGGATTACCTCAAGCTGGCGCTGCCGGTCTCGCTGGCCTACAGCCTGGGGGTGATTATCATGGTGCCCCTGCTGTTTCCGTTCTGAGGCGTGATGGCGGGTGATAAAGGCCGGGTCATTCGTCGTGATTCAAGGGGTTGAGATGAGCAATCATCGCCATGGCACCGGCAAGCCGTCCATTGATGGGCAGCGGCTTGGCTGTGGGGAGTCAGAGAGAGTTTCAGCGTGGCAGCGTCAATGCCAAACAAGGAGTTTTAGATGAGTAATATAGTGTGGCACCAGCATGCTGTCAGCAAACAGAGCCGTTCTGAATTGAAGGGGCAAAAGCCGCTGGTGATCTGGTTTACCGGGCTCTCCGGGGCGGGTAAATCCACCCTGGCGGGGGCGCTGGAACAGGCGCTGGCGGTCGAGGGCAAGCACACCTATCTGCTGGACGGGGACAATGTGCGCCACGGTCTGTGCGGGGATCTCGGTTTCGATGATGCGGCCCGTCAGGAGAATATCCGACGGGTCGGCGAGGTGGCAAAACTGATGGTGGATGCGGGGCTTATCGTGCTCACCGCCTTTATCTCGCCGTTCCGTGCCGAACGGGAGCTGGTGCGCAATCTCTTGGGCGCCGATGAGTTTGTCGAGGTGTTCGTGGATGCGCCGCTCGCCGTTTGTGAAGAGCGTGACCCCAAAGGGCTCTACAAAAAGGCGCGGGCGGGGGAAATTCGCAACTTTACCGGTATCGACTCCGCCTACGAGGCACCGAAGCAGCCGGAAATCCATCTGCTGAATGCTGGCAAACCGGTCGCTGCGCTGGTGGATGAGCTGTTGACCGCCCTGCGGCAGGGGAACTACCTGTAGTTGTGGAGTTGCGCCGTCTTACACTGGGAGCCGGAGCGTTATTTCAGCAACTTGGTCATCACCCAGGCTGCAAGCCGTAAGTAGCAAATAGAGCGCAGGCGCGGGTCGCAAGGGCAAAGAGCCATCTTTGCTCGCCTCGCCTGCCCGTCACTGGATCGGAAGAACCTAAAACAAGCGCCCGACGGCAGGTAAGCTGGCCATCACAGGCGCGGATGGGCTGGCGGCTGCCACTATAAGCAAAACTTTGGTTATTATCGGAAAAACCATAAATCCAGCTTATAGTAGCACCGGCGAGCCTTGAGCCACCTCAAGGCACCCAATATCAACCCCACAAAGGAATTTTCCGATCCTTGCTATATAGTTGCGGGGTTATTCGCGATTGTTCGAATACGCTGCGTTATTCTAACTTATGGACTTATATAACGTTCAAAGGTGAAATGATTTTCTGATCAACGACCGCTCAAGCGGTGAGTAAAGCAATACGGTGCTTCCGCAAACCATATTAATTACTAAAACCAGTATGTTTTAAAAAATATCAGTAATTGGTAATGCCTCTTAAACATTTTGTTATGGTACCGACCTAGGGAATCTGTATCATAGATCGGATACATCATCGTTTTCTTGTTCATCTGTTTTCTCAAACACCTCATCAAGTTTGCTATCTAGAGTATTCTCTGCATCACTAAGCTCGGACTCTAATACACTTGAAATTTTTGAAATAAAGCTATTGCCTTCGTAGAACAACTCAATAATTTTTTGTACAGGATACATATCATATAAGTTATGCCATATGTGAGAGGGATGAAGTTTTTCTCTTATAGCGCTAAAGTCGTTTTTGCGTAATTCATCATCTATTTTTTCGGATACTTCGTCGATGAAATCCTCCCCAAACAAAAGAACGTATATAAAGAGGTTGGTGTAATTTGTCTCAATCATATTCCCGTTGCCAGCAGCACTTTTAGATTCAATAATTACTTCTAAAAGGTGTGTTAAGTTGATGTCTCTTAATATATCTATATCGGTATCACTGTATGGAATGATGCATTCATGTTGAACCAGATATGGAATGATTAAATATTCAAACATATACATCTCATCAATTTCAAAAAGAAACTCAAGAATCTTTGCCATACTTAGCCTGAAATTTTTTTCTCTTAAACACTTTGAATAGAAAATTTTCTTTTTACTATGATGAAGAGACTCAATATGTTTTGCAGAATAAAACTCTTGAAAACTACGATGGATATACTTGTATTCATCAAAACCATCCTTGATTAAGATGTTACAAGCACTTATGAGGCAACTAAAAACTGCTTTATGCTCACTTGGCTCAAAGGATTTCTTGGCCAGTGACTTCATACACACATTTTCAAAATCAAGCTTTGAAAAACTGTACTTTTCTTCAATTGTCAAATAATAAGACAATTGATTCACAACGCTTAATATTTGAGTGTCTCCTAAATAGCTGTTCCGAA
>NZ_LSGW01000090.1 GCF_001643305.1 Aeromonas salmonicida subsp. salmonicida | reverse complement strand
GCTGGCGAGATCTTGAAGGCTAAGAACGGCAGAACTAAAACAGCTCCGTGGACAACACCCCCGCCCACAGGCCAAACCCACGGCCTGATGGACGGCCTACGGTTCGGGCGCTTGCCCACCTCGCACCGAGCCTCTCTCTCAAATACTGGAGGGATAAAGGAACGCCCTCCGGGCGCTGTTATCTGATATAGGCTTGTTTTTGATCACTCAAGATCACAACGGAGGTAATTGGACACACTGCCAGCCGAGATTTGCAGATCCTCGGCTATATCGCGGTTGCTGTAGCCCATTGCTTTGAGCCGCAATACTTCCGGCAGCAGCTCTGCCGCTTTGCTGGGCCTGCCCCCGCCCTTGGATACCTTGCCGCCCTTAGCCCCTCTCCGCGCTTGGATCTCGGGGGTATGTGTCCGATCAACGTAATCCGCAAACGAGGTCGGGGTAAGGTGCCGCCAGATCCAACGGGCGATACTCTTGGCAGTTGCCTTGATCTCACTATGGGGCAACGGGCCGCCCTGCTCGCGTCCAAACGCATTGGCGCTCTCACAGGCAGCTCTCACCGCATCCGCCCATGCGTCGTATCCATTGGGCCGCCAATGCTCCCGCACTGCGCTGTAGCCCCATTCCCGCACGTTATCGAACACAGTGACGTTACGCCCCAGCCCACTAGCCTCTTTGCCGCTGCGGCGGTTGTAGGCCGCTAAATCCGCATCTGGGCAGAACTCGGCGAGGTAGTCGAGGGAATAGGGCGCATGGTTATGCCATACCGTCCACCAATCGCTGTGTACGGGGTTTTTGGTGATCAACCCAACGTACCCCATGTCAGCGCCCAGCTTCTTCGCCAGCACGTGCTCTATAGCCGCTAGATAGCGCAGTGGCTTTAGCATGGCTGCATTGGTACGCGCCACTGGCGCTGCCAGCAGATAGCCAAGATGGTAGTTGCCGTTTTCGGGGTTGATCGCGATCCAATGCGGCGCAGGCAAGCCACGCTCTCGCCACTCTTGATACCCTTCTCGCCGCTGCTCATAGGGCTTTCTGTCCACATCAAACACAATGCAGGAGACATACGGCGGTGGGTTGTGCTGAATGTGACGGAAGGCCAGCGCAGTTGCCTGCGGGCGGATATGCAGACCCAACGCCGGATCGTCGGTGCAGTAGGGGCGGAGGGGGAGCCGTTCGACGAATTCGGCGGCTTGAAGCGCTGGTTTTACCATCGATCACCGCGCTTATTGGCGGTGCTGGGTTGTCTGAGAACGTGCATATGTTATGCTTTTCCTGTTCTTAGTGAACGGCCCCGAATCCTCTGTTGTCTCCCGCCAAGTTGACTAAACAGAGATTCGGGGTTTGTCTTTTCTGGACAGTACGTTACCGTACTAGCCACCCCACGGCAACTTCACCTATTCCAGCCGATAACCAGCGTCCAGATACACCTGCTCCCGCTCTCGTTTACCCACTGCGACCACGAAGACCAGCACCCGATCATCCTGTACCTGATACACCAACCGGTACCCAGCCCCACGCAGCTTAATCTTGTAGCAGTCCGGCAGCCCATGCAGACGATTCGCCTCTACCCTAGGTCGCTCCAGCACCTCTGCCAGCTTCTTTTTGAACTGCTGGCGAACTGTATCGCCCAACTTCTTCCATTCCTTCCACGCTCGTGGGTCGAACTCAAGCTCAAAGGTCATCCAGCGACACCCTGATCCCTTTCTGGGGGCTGGCCAGCCGCTCACGAACAAGAACAAGCAATGCCTCCTCATCCTCCGTTACCACGGTCGTCCGAAAAGGCAGTCGTTCCTGAGAGGCCACATATTCCAGAGTTTGTCGCAGTAACTCAGATGGAGTTACACCAAGTCGTTCAAGTACCGCATACGAGCGGGTTTTCAGCTCATCATCGATGCGAAGGTTAATCGTCCCCATATCCAAACCCCAGGTGTAAGTACGTTTGTACTTACATATTAGCGTATTCTCTATTTTTAAGCTCAACTACTTGATAAAAAATATCATTAAGATGCTGTTGAATACCTTCATCCCCCCCAGTTTTAGCTAGGTATTCTCCTATGCTGACATAGGCCATTAGAGTTAGTTTTTGTTGGTTTACGCTCTCTAACCCAGTAGAGATTTTGTGAGTGTCATCATAATAAAATTTCTTATTTATCAAAGAACAACCTTGCTCTCGCAATATTTTAAACGCGTCGCGGTAATCGTGACCCGTGATGCAAGCGGCAAGCAGTAAAGGGCTAAACTCTTCATCATTAATGTGTCTTAGATGTGTGCCTTCCATTCGAAGTCCTTTATGGTTGTTAGATGAACAAAATTACGAGCCACTATAGCGGACACGACTAGCGCAGTCTGTCGCGCCCGCTATAGTGGCCGCCAAGCGCAGCGCGGCAGAACGGGCTAGACCTTCATCCACCGCAGCAGCAGGGCCAACAACGCTATCCATGCCGCCACGTCCCAAGAAGGCCCCGCCAAGGCGCTGTAGAGCGGCCCAAGGCCCAACCAGTCCGCAGCACAGTACAGCAGGGCTTTCGCCGCGAACACGGCGGCCAGTACCGCCACCGTATGCCACAGCATCAGCCCCGGAAACCAATCACTCAATCGCACCTTAATCCACCTCCACACCTGCATCGAGCAGCCGTTGCCGCCATGTATCGGCGGACAACAGGGCATAGTGGGCCACATGCTGGCGCAGGCACTCGGTATCAATGACGATCCAGCGGCTGCCGTCGTCATCGATCAGCCAGTCGATGGTCGCATCGAGGAGGTCGATCAGCGGCTTTCCATCGGCCCATAGCCACGGGGAGCCTTGATAGCTCGCCAGTTCGTACCCAACCGGGGGAAACTGGCGAATATGCGCCACCGTGTCAGGAGTACCCAACCGACCTGATTTCATACCCGATCTCCTTAATTATTGTCACTGTGACGATATATCACATGCTCAACCCACGATCTCTCCGCTGCTCTTTTCGCAGCTCTGCAGCCCTGTCGGCGATCAACGCTGCGCCTTGATCAAGCTCTCCAGCGAGCTCTTGACTCCGGCCACACTGCTGTTCAATGACCCAAGTACTGCTCCGGTAACCCGGTTGGTCTGGTCCAAACTCCGGCCCATGCTGGCTAGCTCGCTCCTTGTGCTCTTCTCCAAGGCCACGAATGCGGTGTGTAAGCTGGCGCAGTGCGTCTCGTACCCTTCCAAGGTGCTCCCCAACTGCCTTTGCAAGCTCTCCAAAGACATCTGTTGCGCGTAGAGCTGCTGCCGCAAGTCCATCGTCTCGTTGTGGTGCCGCAGCTCCATCTGCTCCAGCCGCTCGATCAGTAGGCGTTCTAATTCGGTCATTTACTTGATCTCCACCGCCATCTTGCCACTTTGCGTTTCGTACGTTTTTCCCAATGTCGGAGCGAGGATGTAACTCTTGCCATCCTCCCGGACGAAGCTCACTCCGGCCGGAAGCTGCGCCAGCGTGGCTTTCGCGCTGCTGATCTCGCTGTTCAACCGCTGAACCTCGTTGCCCATCCAGCTCAATACCCCCCAGCTCCCCAGCCCGATCCCCACGGAGATGCATACCCCGAACAGCAAGGCTTTGAGCCAGACGCTGGAGATCAGCTTGAGGGTGTTGGCCTCGCTCCGGGCCTGCTCCAAGACCTCCTTCAATGGGTCGGTCGAGTCGGTGATCTGTTTGGGCAATCCCTTTATCCCGTCCCGGATAGCGTCCACGGTTGTATTCAGCTCGCCGTCCACACGCGTCTCTAAGTCTTTCTTGAGCTTGTCGAGCACCGCTTTCGCTAACTTCTCCACCTCGCCCAATTCCTGCTCTTGCCGCTGTTTGAGCCTCTCGCTCAAGCGTTCTTTCTGCTGTCCAAGATGATCCATAGAGTTCCCCTGTTAACCGGATAGCTTTGGGATAGCCCTCAGGCTTGATGCTGGTGTAATCGGCCCCTGTGCGCGTGATTTCGCACCCGAGCGATGTTTGTAGGTAGTCCTGCAGCTCCGCCGCATTGGAAATCACCCCCTGCGCGGCGGCACCAAGTAGGTGTTCGGTAATCTGCTTTTTGATGGCGCTCTTGTCGCTCTTGTCCTTGAACGCCTCAAAGTCGGGCCGTAGCAACCGCGCCCGGAGCGGGTCGTCTGGCCGCGCCCAGCCCTTTTCGTGGTTGTGTTTATCCCTCACCGCATCAAAGGCTTTACGGTGACCTGGTGGGGCCGGGTTGAACGATTTGCCTGTGCCCAGGTGAACACGGGGGATCAGGATGTGGACGTGAACCCCGCCATCCGGTTCGTCGTGCTGGACCGCCGTCAGGTGGACGTCTTCCGGCTCCAACCCAGCAAACGCCACCGCCTCGAAGTCCTCCAAAACCGCAGTAATCTCGTCGGCGGTCGGGGCCTCTTCCGTCGCCCACGAGATCACTGCGCTGGCGTAACGATGCTGGAACGGAAGCGAGTCGGCCACCGCCGCAAACAACACCGGATCACCCCGCTGTACCGCCACACCTGCCCGTGGTGCACCTGTGTGGTCGTGCGAGCCCATGAGGTAGGCCGAAGCACGGGCACCGCTGCCCGTACCGTGGGAAAGGAATTTAATGAGCATCGTCACGCCCTTTGGCCATAGGCTTTGGGGGTGGCGGCAACTGGGGCAGCAGGCGTCCCGCCTGTACCTCTATGCTGCGCAGCAGGGCCAGCACTTCCACCAGTTGCACCGACGAGCCGGCCAACCGGCATTCGTTCAGAGCTCGGGCTATCTGGTTGAGGTTGTTGCTCATCCCGGCCAACTGGCGCATCAACGCCGGATCGGCATCGTTGCTGGTATCGCGGACACGGACGGGACGGCGCTGGGGCG
Source organism: Aeromonas salmonicida subsp. salmonicida (assembly GCF_001643305.1). Lineage (GTDB taxonomy): Bacteria > Pseudomonadota > Gammaproteobacteria > Enterobacterales > Aeromonadaceae > Aeromonas > Aeromonas salmonicida. Next base: position 595 of record NZ_LSGW01000090.1, on the reverse strand, counting down.
TCGGCAAATTCGTCTGCTGATTGGCATCCACCGCCCCCCGGATCCAGTCAGACAAACTGAGTCCAGAGGCGCTAGCACGTTCACGCCATTCGGCGGCGGTCGGCTTGTCGATCCTGACGCTGACGGTGGTTATCTTTTGGACCTTGGACACGCGGCCTCCGGCTGTGGTGTGTGGGGGATTGAAGGGGCATAGCCCCTCACCAGCCCCGTGTTACGTTGAGCCGCGAAGCAGGCTAAAACGTAATACGGGTGGGCTGGCTAATAACCAGTACAGCAAAAAAAGAGAGGGGCGGCAACTTGCTAATTATCGTCACGATGACACATAATCAATTACCGTTACAGTGACAGGAAATAGCACAATGAAGGACACCACGGATCAGGGTACTGGGGACATGTTTGGCATCAAGCGCGGACGGGGTAGGCCAAAGACAGGAGCAGCCAAAAGCGGGGCAGAACGGCAAGCAGCCTACCGTGCAAAATTGGCAGATATTAACGTCACGGTGACAATAAATAGAGAGCTGATAGATGGGCTGTCAGTACATTTGCAGGCGATCAGGGATGGATGGTCAGAAGTACCATTAACCCCAGAGCAGGC
>NZ_LSGW01000089.1 GCF_001643305.1 Aeromonas salmonicida subsp. salmonicida | reverse complement strand
GTGAAATACTGCATGGATACCGTGTCTCCTTTCCCCGTTAATGGCTATGGCACAGCGAAGGTGTAGAACTATTAGGATCAGTTATTTAGGCTCGTTATCTAAGTTTATTAAAATATCAATGCTGTTACATTCAGAAGCTATTTTTCTTTGGTATTTTTGTACAAAATGAGATAGCTCCTCTAATGGAGGTATATTCATGAGATTAAAAATCAAGCCTAACTGTTCTTTCCTTGTTTTTGGCTTTATGCTGGAGGGTATACGATCAAATGACTCAATCGATAAATTACAATCTTCTAGACATAATTTTTTGAAACAAATCTCAAAGTTTGACTCTAATAGTTCATCGCTAATGTCATACTTTTTAAGTAGTTTGTCAACCTCTGTGAAGTCTAAATTTTTTCCAGATGTCAACCATATGAAAAATGAATGTGGAGTGATTTCTATGAACCAATTAAAAGCATAAGTTTCATCTGGGAGGTATTTTTCATGCAGCCTATTTATAATGGTTCTCCATATGCTGCGATAGAAATGGTTCTTATCTGTTATTAAGATGTGGGAATTAATTGTAGCGTAGTTGTCTATAAACAAAGAAAGAGTATGATCTTGAAGATCATGATATGACCTATATTGAGATTTATGTATTGAATATTTTATTAATGATGAAAGAGCAGTATCGCTTATAATCTCATTAAAATCTAAATATTTATCCTTTTCTTTCATTGTTGACCCTGCGTTTAAAATATTGTAAATGTTTTTGTTTATATATTCCTAGCCAATTTATAGAGTCTAGTAACCTATTATTCCCGATCCGAGTCACTATTAATTGTCCAATCTGACTCTATCCATCCGGCGGCGATATGGCGATGAATGGAGGAGTAAGGCCAATCGACCGGTTTGTCACAATAACCATGTTTGACCGGATTGAAGTGGATGTAATCGACATGGGCTTGCAGATCCTTGTCATCCCGGATCAGATGTTCCCAATAACGTCGTTGCCAGATACCTCGTTCCCGTTTTCTGAGTCGGCTCTCCCGTATCCGCTCTGTTTTGGCAATGCCCCGTGAAAAGCCTGCCTTGATCAGAGACCAGCACATGGGATAGTCACTGTCACCCGGCGGTAGTTGCCATATGGCATGGAGATGATCCGGCATCACCACCATGGCAATAATCTCGAAGGGGTGTTGCTGTTTGACGTGGCGGAGCACTTCGCGCAGCAGGTCGATATGACGTACCAGCAGATCCTGTTTTCGGTCAGCTAGGTTGACGGTGAAGAACCAACATGCCCCAATGGTTGTTGCTCGGCGATAGCGCATGGTTCTCCTTTCCGGAAATATCCAGTCTGTTCGGTTGCACCGAATGGCCACCAACTGACCGAGGACTCGTGTGTTGGGCTTCGCTACGCTCAGCGCCAACCTACGCAATGCATCAATCACTGTGCAAAACCCACGCTACCGCCCGTGGATTACAGCTTCCAAAATGCTCCATTGACCAGCGAGGGCAGCAGCCCATCACTGATGAATAGGCATCGGATGGCTATGTTAAGCCCATCGAATCTGGTCGTGCCAGTCAAAAAATGACGTAAGTGTCAGTAATGACTGATTTTTTGCGCTTGCTCAACAAATCGAACTGAGTGGGAACAGGATTCCCATGGCCCTTGATTTTATTGGGGTTGGCGAGCGTGGCGTGGAAGCGTGGGATTGGCTTGCCGTTGAGGAATGGCTGGCTGGGGGCAATCCCGCTCTGCCAATCGGCGCTATAGTGCGGGCGAGATGGTTGCCCTGTGCTCCGTTTCCCAAGCTGGCGAGGCGGGGGATCTGCGGCAACAATCAGCTGTTGCAATCACAGCCATTTGCAACACATCGTCATGCAAATATGACCATGCAAACACATCACCAGATAGAGAGGAGATCACCCATGAAGCGTACCATCCTGTTCGGCCTGCTCTGCGGCAGCTTGCTGCTGGCCAATCCGGTCTTTGCCAACGACTCAGCCCAGTTGCAGTGCGAGGCGCAGGCCGCGGCCAAAAAGCTTAACGGCGCCGCCAAGACCAGCTTTGTCGGCAAGTGTGTGAAAGATGCCGCTGGCGCTGCGACCGGCGAGTGCGAGAAGGCGGCAGCCGACAAGAAGCTGGCCGGTGCGGCCAAGAACAGCTTTATCCAGAAGTGCGTGAAGACGGGTGCGGCTATCGATCCGGCGGCCAAGTGCGAGAAGGCGGCGGCCGACAAGAAGCTGGCTGGCGCGGCCAAGAACAGCTTTGTCCAGAAGTGCGTGAAGGATAGCGCCGCCAAGTAAGGCATTTTCTCATCCGGTGTGTTTGTGGGGGGCCATCAGGCCCCCCGCGCTTTTTGGGGCGTACTGATGGCGCAACGCACAAGCCTTGTATCGGGGCGGCAATAGCGACACTATTGACTCCTTTTATGGGTTCCGCAGAGGCGCAGCCATAACCTGCCGTTACCGGACGAGGCGTTGGCGTGCCGCATTTGTGCGGGATTACGCGGGATAAAAGGGAGCAAAGCAGGATGATGGAAGGGATGGAATGGCGCTGGCTCAATGAACCGGCCGAGTGGCACCAGACCAGCGATGGCTTGCAGGTGGTGACAGACCAGCAGACCGATTTTTGGCGCAGCACCTGGTATGGCTTCGAGCGCCACAGTGGCCATCTCTATGGCTGCGAGGTGACGGGGGAGTTTACCTTTCAGGTCTGCGTCGAGGGGGAGTTCACCACCCTCTACGATCAGGTGGGGCTGATGCTGCTGCAAGACGAGGCGCACTGGCTGAAAGCGGGGATCGAGTACAACGATGCCCAGCCGATGATCGGCAGCGTGCTGACCAGTCCGCGCTCTGACTGGGCCACCGGCATCTTCCCCGGCAATCCGCGCCGCTTCTGGCTGCGGCTGACCCGGCTGGCCGATTGCCTGCGTTTGCAATACTCCACCGATGGCAAGGTGTGGCCGCTGCTGCGCCTCGCCCCGTTCCCGCCAAGCGAGCGCTGCTTTATCGGGGTGATGTGCTGCACGCCGGAGCGGCAGGGGCTGGCGGTGCGCTTCTCTGACTTGCGCCTCACGCCGCCCCTTGGCAAGGCGCTGCATGACCTGAGCTAGGTCAGCGTTTGTTGGCGCAGTGAAAGCGTCAACCGGCAGAACCAACAATGTCATCGGCCCGTTGCGCCAGTAACAGGGTCTATCGAGCGGGAGGGCAGTCGCCCTCCCGCTTTTTTATGCCGGTTGCCAAGCGGGATGGCGGGGGACTGTGGCGGGCAAGCCGTAGCAAGCAACGTCGAAAAGCATGCAGCATGCAACGCAACAGAGAACAAGTTGCTGGAACTGGGATCTCGATCGGGGCAACAGGACTTTTGTCCTGCAAGGGGAGGCCGGGCGGGGGCTAGGATGCGCTCATCCACACGAGTCAAACTGGAGCACAACAACAATGACCGCTCATATCAATGCCAACCCGGGCGATTTCGCCGAGACCGTCATTATGCCGGGGGATCCGCTGCGGGCCCGCTATATCGCCGAGACCTTTCTGACCGATGCGCGCGAGGTGACCAATGTGCGCAACATGCTGGGCTACACCGGCTACTACAACGGCCAGCGTATCTCTGTGATGGGCCACGGCATGGGGATCCCCTCCATGGTGCTCTACGCCCACGAGCTGGTGAACGACTTCGGGGTCAAGCGCATCATCCGTATCGGCAGTCTGGGGGCGACCCAGCGCCACGTGCAGATGCGCGATGTGATCCTGGCGCAGGCGGCGGGCACCGACTCCCCGACCAATGCCAAGCGCAGCGCCGGCTATCAGATGGCGACCTCGGCCGATTTTTCCCTGCTGCACAAGGCGTTCACCATGGCGCAGGAGAAGTCGATTCCAGTCAAGGTGGGCAATATCTTCACCGGCGACCTCTATTACGATCCGGACGAAAACCTGATTCCGGCGCTGGAGAAGTTCGGTGTGCTCGGCATCGACATGGAGGTGGCAGGTCTCTACGGGCTGGCCCATCAGCAGGGGATAGAGGCGCTCGCCATCCTGACCGTCTCCGACCACTGCCTGACCGGTGAAGAGACTACCGCAGAGGAGCGGCAGCTCTCCTTCAACCAGATGATCGAGCTGGCGCTGCACACAGCGCTGTAAGCGCTGCGGCCCCGCCCAACCCTGCACGCACCCTGACCCCTATGAGAGATCCAATATGAACAATAAGCTCTCCCTCACTGCCATCAGCTTCCTGGCCAACTTCGTGATGGCCGGTTTTGCGACCCAGTTCGGCATGCTGATCGAACCCATCGCCGCCAAGTTCGGCGCCGATGTCAATCAGGTGGCCTCCATCTTCTCCCTGCTCAACGGCGGGGCGTTGGCGGGCACCATTGCCGCCTTCTTCCTCATCGAGAAGGTGGGCCTCAAGCGGATGACGCTGCTTTGCTACGGCCTGATCGCGCTGGCGGCGGCATCGCTCCATCTGACCGGCTCGCTCTATGTGGTGATGGCTGCCATGACGGTGATTGGCCTGTGCGGCGGGGTGGGGCTCTGCATTGCGGGGACGCTGGTGGTCAGTGTCTGGAAGGCGAGGATGCAGAGCACCATGCTGGTGGTGCAGGATGCCACCTTCAACGTGGCCGGGGTGGTTTTCCCGCTCATCACCACTTATACCCTGACCCACGCTATGGCGTGGAGCTGGAGCTATCTGGCTGTGGGTGTGGTGGCGCTGGCCACCATGCTGGTGGCTGTGCTGACCAATTTTCGCAGCTGCGAGGCGGGCGGCGAGAGCGCCGGTAACGAGCACTCCGAGTGGAACCTTGGCATCATCAGCGGCGGCTTGGGGCTCTTTCTCGGCATGCTGGCGCTTTACACCTTCCTCACCTGGGCGCCCATGTTCGTGAAGAACAAGTTCGGCATCCCCTTCGAGGAGGCGGGCAACATCATCACTCAGTACTGGACGGCGGCCCTGCTCGGCGCCCTGGTGTCGACCGCTATCGTGACCCGCATTCCAATCCGCACTTTCTTGCTGGTGATCATCACCCTGGCGATGGGGATGACGACCTTGATCGTTACCACCGACAACCTGAGCCATCTGCCTTACCTCACCTATGGTTACGGCTTTGTCTGCGCCGCGCTCTACAACGCCTTTATCGCCTACGGGGTGTCGTTTGTGCGCCAGGCATCGAGCAAGAACGTCTCCTACATCCTTATCAGCGGCAGCGCGGGGGCCATGTTCAGCCCGGCTATCAGCGCCCTGTTGGAGCAGGTGATCGGCTTGCAGGCGGTGATGTACTCCATCCCGCTGATCTACGGCCTGATCCTTGCCATGCTGGTGGCCTCGCTGCGGATGGCCCGGCCTCAACCCTGTCTGGCCTGAGTTGGAGAATGAATAACAAGAGGGGCGGTATCGACCGCCCCTTTTTTATTTTGTGTTGGGCTGGGTGGTTATGGCTGTGCTCTTTTGCCCAAGGCTGCGCCTGCTTTGCTTACGGTTGTTCGAGAAACCCCTTGAGCCCCGCCAGATCGCGGATCTGCAACCCTTGCTCGCCGCGCTCCACCAACCCCTTGTCCATCAGCTCCTTTACCGCCCGTCGGTAGACGCGGTCAGTGGTGCCGAAACGCTCCGCTTCCTGATACCCCTTGCTGAAACCGCTCACCGGATTGTCATGACAGTGGCTGTGGTAGAGGTCGAGGGCAATGTTGTAGCTGATGGGGTAGAGCATGCGGCAGGTGAAGATATCCACTGTGTCCTGGTAGTCGATGGCAATCGCAGTGGCAAAGAAGAGCGCCACCTTGGGGTGGGCGACCAGCGCCTGCTCCAGCCGTTCGCCGTCGATGCGAGCTACTTCGAGGGGCTCTTCGGCCATGATGTCGAGCTGGCAGCGATAGCCGGTGAAGAACTCCATCTCGCCAAACAGCTGGTTGTCGCACTCCAGGGTGCCGAGCTGAAAGCGGCGGCCGTTCATGGCGGTGTGGCCCATGGCAATGCGGCCGCTCGGCACCAGCACCAGATCCCGCAACGGCTCCCCTTGGCGCATCAGGGGCTCCCCCTCGGAAATAAGGCGCCGCTCCGTGATGCAGGATTCGACCACCTGTTTGATCAGATCGTGGCTGGCCTGCCAGTGGGGCTGAAAGCGGCCCTTGAGAAGGGGTTTGAGTTGCATGAAGTGCGCGCGCCTGCTGAAAACAAGTGGCTATTACACACGCTTGTGCCCTGATACTCCATCCCTTGATGCCACTGCACTTGCGTGCTGAGCTCCCACGCTGTCGAGCTTGCATTCGATGCTGTGTTTAGCCAACGGCTTAGGTGCAGCTCAACCGAACCGGTAGGAGCCCATGTAGAGGCTGCCGCCATCCCAGCTGTCGTGCAGCTTGTGGGGCTTGTCCTTGCCGGCGGCCCCCAGGGCCACAAACAGCGGGCGCAGGTGATCGTCATGGGGGTGTGCTTCCACCGCTCCCGGGGCTCGCGTTCTGTACTCTTCTAGCGCGGGCCTGTCACCCTCGCTCATGGTCTGCTCCAGCCAGTTCACAAAATCGCTTGCCCAGCCGGGCACCGGCGAGTTGTCCGGCCCGAGGGCCCGCAGGTTGTGGGTAATGGCGCCGGAGGCCAGTATGCCTATCCCCTGTTCGCGCAGGCTCTGCAGCGCTTCCCCCAGTTGCCATAGCTGGGCCGGGCTGAAACTGGCCGGAATGGAGATCTGCACCAGGGGGATCTCGCTTGCCGGATCCATCAGGGAGAGCGGCGACCAGACGCCGTGATCCAGCTCGCGGCGCACCTGTGTAGCCGGCAAGCCCGCCAGCATCAGCTGATCGCCTACCGCCTCTTGCAACCACAGCGGACTCGTTGCCGGCCAGCGTATATGGTATAGCGGCTCCGGAAAACCGTAGAAGTTATACATGAGCGCCGGATTGGGCTCGACGTTGATCTGCAGGTCGGTGCGGCTGAACCAGTGTGCCGAGATCACCACCAGTCCCTTGATATCGCCAAGGCGCAATGTTTTCAGGAAGTGGGTGGCCGGCTGGTCGCGCAGAACCAGATCCGGAGCGCCGTGAGAGATAAACCAGACGGGGGCGATAGACATGACAAGACTCCATATAAGCTGTGTCGGTACGCATTGCGTACCCGAAACCGGGGTCAGGGCGTCGGGCCACTGACGATGGGGTCATTATCTGCCTGGGATGCAAGGTTAACAATCCAGCAATATGTATAAGCACTGTTCACCATTGGTTGATAGTAACAGTGGTTGGCGTGACAGGGCAGGGCCGCAGACAAGCAGAAACAACAAGGCCAGCGCAGTGCGCTGGCCTTGGCATAGGGAGCTGTCGAGGGACGGACTTACTGAATCCCCAGCAGCTCAACGTCAAAGATCAGCATGGGCGCTCAGTGGGATCTTGCCAGCGGCGCGATTGGCATAAGCCTGCTTATTGGATACCCAGCAGCTCAACGTCGAAGATCAGCACGGGCGCTCAGTGGGATCTTGCCAGCGGCGCGATTGGCATAAACCTGCTTATTGAATACCCAGCAGCTCAACGTCAAAGATCAGCACTGATCCCGGCGGTATCTTGCCTGCGGCACGGTCGCCATAGGCCAGATTGGCGGAGATGTAGAAGCGGGTCTTCTCACCTTCCACCATCAGCTGTACCCCTTCGGTCCAGCCAGCTATCACCTGATTGAGGCCAAACTCGATGGGCTCGCCACGGGCGACCGAGCTGTCGAACACTGTGCCGTCCAGCAGCTTGCCCTCGTAGTGCACCTTCACCTTGCTGGTGGAGGTGGGGTGAACCGTGCCTGTGCCCGGTGTCAGCACTTCGTATTGCAGACCGGAGGCAGTGGTGGTCACCAGAGGTTTGTCTTTGTTGCTGGCGAGGAACTCGGCGCCCTTGCGCACATTTTCCACCGCTTGTTTTTTGTTGTTGCTGCTGGAGTAGAAGTAGTAGGCGACACCGGCAATCAGCAGCGCGATCAGAATGAATTTCATCGTTTATCCCTATTCCCTCACATATAAAGAGTGCAATGAGAGCGGCATCATATCCCAGCCAGCCAGAGAGGGCGAGCCGGGACGCCGCAGGATCTGACAGTGTGGTCAAGGGGCCAGCATGGTCTTGGCCCCTTGCCGTATGTCCCTGTCTTACTTGGATGCCACCATCATGAGGGCGGGCAGGGCGAAGAAGAGCCCGGCCACATAACCCAGTGCCAGCAGCTTGTTTTCGCTACCGACCCGGGCCAGCCCCTCGGCGGCCTTGATGGGCAATTCCCGCAGGAAGGGCACACCATAGATGAGCACAACGGCAAACAGGTTGAACAGCACATGCACCAGGGCTATGGTCAGCGCCAGCTTGGCACCGGCACCGCTGATGGCGGTGGCCGCCAGCAGGGCCGTGATGGTAGTACCTATATTGGCCCCCAGGGTGAAGGGATAGAGCTGGCGAGTGCTGAACACGCCGCCACCGGCCAGGGGTATCATCAGGCTGGTGGTGGTGGAGGAGGACTGCACCATGATGGTGACCAGGGTACCCGAGGCGATACCGGTCAGCGGGCCACGACCCAGTGCCTTGTGCAGCAGCTCCTTGGCGCGACCTACCAAGACCTGTTGCAGTACCTTGCCCAGATAGGTAACGCAGGCGAGGATCAGCAGTATACCGATGACGATGGTGGCAATGGCGGCACCCTTGCCCGGCAAGAAGGCGACCGCGCTGTCGATAAGGTTGAGTGCAGGGGCAGTGAGGGGTTTCATAAAGTCCACCCCTTTCATCGACAAGTCGGCGGAGCCCACCAGCAGCGTAGCCAGCCACTCGGCGCTCTTTTGCAGCAGGCCAAACATCAGCTCAAGCGGCAGGAAGATAAACACCGCCAGCAGGTTGAAGAAGTCGTGTACGGTCGCGGCGGCAAAGGCGCGGCGAAACTCGGCCCTGTCCCTGATATGACCCAATGAGACAATGGTGTTGGTGATGGTGGTGCCGAGGTTGGCTCCCATTATCATGGGGATGGCCATGCCGATGGGCAGGCCGCCCGCCACCAGACCGACGATCACCGAGGTGACAGTGCTGGAGGATTGCACCAGGGCCGTCGCCAGTATGCCGAGCAGCAGGGCGACAAAGGGATTGTTTGCGAAGGCGAAGATCTGGGCTGCGCCCTCTGCGCCGCCGGAGAAGCCCTTGAAGCCGTGGGAAACGGCGCCAACGGCAACCAGAATGATGTAGACCAGTGCGATAACCGTGACCCAGTTGAACAGCGATCTGAAGTGGGATGCTCGCTGTTGTGGCAAGGATTGCGTCTGTTGCATGTAGCCTCTTGAGGACGGTGATACCGTTCGGGGTTGAAGTAGACCTGCGCATTTAATCAAGGCTCTATGACAGAAATATTACAAAGTGACACTTTTATGATGGTTTGATGACAAGGCTGCACAGAGGGCCGGATAACAAGAAGGGGAGCCATGGCTCCCCTTCTGCTTTTTTGCTGTGTAGCGCGCTCCCTTATTGGGAGTCGGCCGTCTCTTCGTACTGACGGAAGGGAATACGGAACACCGCCAGACGCAGGAACAGATAGGTGACCCCGAGACCCGCCCAGATCAGGCCCAGCTCCAGGGAGCTCTGCTCCAGGTTGATCCAGAGCGCACCGATAGTGGCGGCGCCGAGCAGCGGCAGCAGCAGGTAGAGCAGGTGATCCTTGATGCTCTTGTTGCGCTTCTCGCGTACCCAGAACTGGCCTATGACCGACAAGTTGACGAAGGTGAAGGCCACCAGGGCACCGAAGTTCACCAGCGCCAGCGCTGTGTCGAGATCAAACGACACGGCGGAGAGGGCGAGACAGCCCACCATCAGCACGTTGATGGCCGGCGTCCGGTATTTCGGATGGATGTAGCCAAACACCCGCTCCGGTATCATGCGATCGCGCCCCATGACGTAGAGGATGCGGGACACGCCTGCGTGCGCCGCCATGCCGGAGGCCAGTACCGCCACAGTGGTACACACCAGTACCACGCTCTGGAAGAAGGCGCCGCCGACGTAGAGGGCAATCTCGGGCAGCACGGCATCGGGCTCCTTGAAGCGGGCCAGATCCGGGAAATAGAGCTGCAGGCAGTAGGAGACCACCACGAAGATGACGCCGCCAATGAGGGCGGTCAGCACGATGGCACGCGGTATCACCTTGCCAGCGTTCGGGGTCTCTTCACTGAGCGAGCTCAGGCCGTCGAAGCCGAGGAAGGAGAAGCAGAGGATGGTCGCACCGGTAAAGAGCGGCACCACGCTGGCGGATTCGAAGTGGAACGGCCGGCTGCTCATCAGGGTCGCTGCGCCCTCACCCTGGTAGATGCCCCAGCCCATCAGACCGATGAAAAGGGTGATGATGGCCAGCTGGATCACCACGATCAGGCCATTGAAGTTGGCTACCAGGTTGATGCCGCGCAGGTTGAGGAAGGTCATCACAGTCACCAGACCGAAGATGAAAATCCAGGGATCAACTCCGGGGAACATGGCGGTCAGGTAGATCTTGGCCAGCAGGATATTGATCATCGGCATGAACATATAGTCGAGCAGGGAAGACCAGCCCACCATGAAACCGATGTAGGGGTTGAACACCTTCTGGGCATAGGTATAGGCAGAGCCCGCAGAGGGGAACTTGCGCACCAGATGGCCGTAGCTGAACGCGGTCAGCAGTATGCCGCCCAGCGCCAGCAGATAGGCAGTGGCGACCCGACCTTCGGTAATGTCACCGACGATGGCGAAGGTATCGAACACGGCCATGGGGGTCAGATAGGCAAGGCCCATCACCACCACCTGCCACATGCTGAGGGTTTTCTTCAGACGAACGGGTTGCTGGCTCATTCAGGCTTCCTCCTTGCACGGGCGGCAGGAAGTGGAATGGCTTGAGGCCATGGGACCGGGTTCTCGCGTACTCACAACATCGGTATGCAAACCACAGACGTTGGTCGCGCGGCGACCAAAGCAGGTTCCGGTGGCGACCGGAGACAAAGCAAACAAGAGCCCCATGTTTTTCCTCATTGCGGCATTAGGTTCATCTGAACCTTGATATCATTTCCGGAAGTTGTCCGGCCTCGAGTGGTAATAAAATTTTTCAAAATGAAAAATAACCGATGTGGGATCACATCGGTTATGAAAGCGGCGGGATTTTGCCCCAGATGGGGGGGGAAGACAAGCCACTAAAAGCATTCCGGGCAAGAGAATTATCAATGACCTGTTTTATATCAATAAATGGCGCCGTCACCCGTTCGGGGGAGATCGGCGCCAGCCCAGTGTTGGCAAGGCTTTCAGCTCAATAGGTCGGCAAGGATACGCGCCAGAAGGTGGTACGCAAAAACAGATAAATTCCCCCTATGGCAGCCCAGATAATGCCGAGGATAAGAGAGGTTAGTTCGAGATTGAGCCAGAGAATCGCGACAGTCCCCGCCCCGCACAGGGGCAGCACCAGATATTGCAGGTGATCCCTGAGGGTCTTGTTGCGCCCCTGACGCACGTAATAGCAGGCGATCACCGACAAATTGACCACGGTAAAGGCCACCAGGGCACCGAAGTTGATCAGGGCCAGGGCGATTTCCAGATCGAAGCTGATGGCCGACAGCGCCAGTATGCCCACCAGCAGGATATTGAACACGGGTGTCTGCCACTTGGGGTGGATATAGCCGAAGGTGCGCTGGGGCAGCACCTTGTCCCGCCCCATCACGTAGAGGATGCGGGAGACACCAGCGTGGGAGGAGAGTCCCGACGCCAGCACGGCCACGCAGGCACAGACCAGCACCACGCTCTGGAACAGCTTGCCGCCCACATAGAGGGCAATCTCGGGCAGCACGGCATCCGGCTCCTTGAAGCGGGAGGCATCCGGGAAGTAGAGCTGCAGGGCATAGGCCACCACCACGAAGATGAGGCCGCCCAGCAAGGCCGTCAGGAAGATGGCCTTGGGGATCACCTTGCCGGCGTTGGGGGTCTCTTCACTGAGGGCGCTCAGGCTGTCAAATCCCAGAAAGGAGAAACAGAGGATGGTGGCGCCGGTCAGCAGTGGCAACACTTCTGTGTCGGCGGTGTAGATGGGCTGCAGGCTGACGGTGCCGAGCCCTTCACCCTGAGCGATGCCGTATCCGATCAGGGCCAGAAACACCACCATGATGGCGATCTGGATCAAGATGATGACGCCGTTGAGGTTGGCCACCAGATCGATGCCGCGCAGGTTGATGAGGGTCATCAGTGCCGTCATGGCGCAGATGAAGATCCAGGGTTCGATGCCGGGAAACAGGGCGGTCAGATAGATCTTGGCCAGCAGCATGTTGATCATCGGCAGGAACATGTAGTCGAGCAGGGATGACCAGCCCACCATGAAGCCCACCACGGGGGAGAACTCCTTCTGGGCATAGGTATAGGCGGAGCCGGCAACCGGATAGTGGCGCACCATCTGGCTATAGCTGGTGGCGGTGAACAGCACGCCCACCAGGGCCAGCAGGTAGGCGGTAGTCACATGGCCCTGAGTGATGTCGGTGACGATGCCAAAGGTATCGAACACCACCATGGGGGTCATATAGGCCAATCCCATCACCACCACTTGCCACAGGGTCAGGGTTTGCTTCAATCGAGCCGGGCGTTGAGCCATTGGCCTCTCTCCTCGAATTTGGGGCGTATGTCCCGCGCCGCAGGCAGGCGAAGGACGCGTGACAGTGTGGCTGGCCTTGGAGGGAGCCCAGCGCGCCTGTCATCATTTTTTGGGGCGGGGATGATACCGTATGAGCAGGCCGTCCGCGATGGGCGGCCTGGGGTTATCTCACGGTATTTTTCGCCATGACCGATGAAACCGGGTGGATCTAGCCCTGACTGGCGGCGGTGAGCGCCTGTTCCAGCAGAGCCAGCCCTTCCTCGATCAAGGCCGGAGTGGCGGTAAGGGGCGCCAGGAAGCGGATGACGTTGGCCCGCACGCCGCAGGAGAGCAGCACAAGCCCGCGTTTGCCGGCCTCGGCCACCAGCCGTTTGGTGAGGTCCGGGTCAGGCTGGCTGGCATCCCGACCCTTGACCAGTTCCATGGCCACCATGGCGCCGGGGCCGCGAATGTCGCCGATGCAGTCAAAACCCTCGGCCAGCTGATGCAGGCGAGCCTTGATCTGCGCCCCCTGAGCCAGGGCTTTCTGGTTGAGTTGTTCCTCTTCGATCACCTCGAGCACCGCTAGGGCGGCGGCGCAGGCGATGGGGGAACCCGCATAAGTGCCCCCCAGACCGCCCGGCTTGGCAGCGTTCATGATGGCCGCCTTGCCCACCACGGCCGAGAGAGGGAAGCCACCGGCCAGACTCTTGGCGAGCGTCATGATGTCTGGTTCTATGCCGCTGTATTCAGTGGCAAAGGTTTTGCCGGTGCGACAGAAACCGCTCTGGATCTCGTCACAGATGAGCACTATGCCGTGCTGATCGCACAGCTTGCGCAGGCTCTGCATAAAGCTGGGAGAGGCGGAGTAGAAACCCCCTTCACCCTGCACGGGTTCGAGAATGATGGCTGCCACCCGGGCCGGTTCTATATCCGAGCTGAAGCAGAGATCCAGTGCGGCCAGGGCATCGGCCTCGCTCACCCCCAGGTAATCGCTCGGGAAGGGCAGGTGATAGACCTCCCCCGGGAAGGGGCCGAAACCCGTTTTGTAGGGCACTACCTTGCCGGTGAGCGCCATCCCCATCATGGTGCGACCGTGGAAGCCCCCCTTGAATGCGATGGTGCCGCTGCGGCCCGTGTGGGCGCGGGCTATCTTGATGGCGTTTTCCACCGCCTCGGCGCCGGTGGAGAGAAACAGGGTGCGTTTTGGCGTCGGGCCGGGCACCAGGGCGTTGAGCTTCTCGGCAAGCTCGATATAGCCGGGGTAGGGGGTCACCTGAAAGCAGGTGTGGCTGAATTTTTCGAGCTGTTCACGCACCGCCGCCACCACTTTGGGGTGGTTGTGGCCCGTGTTGAGCACGGCGATGCCGGAGGCAAAGTCGATGTAGCGATTGCCCTCCACGTCCCATAGCTCGGCGTTGAGAGTCTTGTCGATAAACACCGGCAGCAGGGTGCCGACGCCGTTGACCACGGCCGCTTCACCGCGGGCCTGCCAGGCCCGGTTGTTGTCTGCATGGCTATCTGAATGACTCATCTTTCCTCCCTGAGAGGCCTTGGCCCCTGTCTCAATGTGGCGAGCCTCCCAACCGGGAGCGCTCACTTGGTCCTTTTCATGATGGTATGCCTGCAAAGGCACGCTGCAGCTTGATAGCCGGACCCCATCCCAACCCTCCCTCTGACAGGGAAGGCGGTTGACGTCTCATCTCCTTCCCTGCCAGGTGGGGCGGTTTGCTCCTCCTTCTTGAGAAGGGAGAAGCCGGGGTCTGGTATAAATCCGCTCCTAGCGAATGCCCCCAAAGCAGAGATATTTGGTTTCCAGATACTCTTCCAGCCCCTCGGCCGCCCCTTCGCGGCCCAGACCCGACTCCTTGATGCCGCCAAAGGGGGCCAGTTCGGTGGAGATGATGCCCTCGTTGATGCCCACCATGCCGTACTCGAGCTGCTCGGCTACCCGCCACACCCTGGCTATGTCGCGGCCATAGAAGTAGGCGGCCAGCCCGTAGGGGGTGTCATTGGCGATGGCGATGGCCTCGGCTTCGGTGTCAAAACGTACCAGCGGAGCGACCGGGCCGAAGATCTCCTCCTGCAAAATGGGGTTGGTTTTATCGACATTGCCCAAAATGGTGGGCTGGTAGAACAGCGGGCCGGCGGGATGCGGCTCGCCGCCCACCAACACCTTGGCGCCGGCGGCTTCGGCCTGCTTGACCAGCTCGGCCACCTTGCTGGCCGCGGCGGGGTTGATCAGCGGGCCTATCTGGGCGCCCTCGCTCATGCCATCCCCCACCTTGAAGCCCTGCACGGCAGCGGTCAGCTTCTCGGCGAAGGCATCGTAGACACCGGCCTGCACCAGAATACGGTTGGCGCAGACGCAAGTCTGGCCCGCGTTGCGGTACTTGGAGGCGAGCGCCCCGGTGATGGCAGCGTCGAGATCGGCATCGTCAAACACGATGAAGGGGGCGTTGCCACCCAGCTCCAGCGACAGCTTCTTCATGGTGTCGGCGCACTGGCGCATCAGCAACTTGCCGATGCGGGTCGAGCCGGTGAAGGAGAGCTTTCGCACAGCCTTGTTGTTGCACAGCTCGTTGCCCACCGCTGACGAGTGATGGGTGGTAACGATATTGATAACGCCAGCCGGAATGCCGGCCGCTTCCGCCAGCGCTGCAAGCGCCAGCGCGCAGAGCGGAGTTTCGGCAGCAGGTTTGATGACGATGGTGCAACCGGCTGCCAGCGCCGGGCCCGCCTTGCGAGTGATCATGGCGATGGGGAAGTTCCATGGCGTGATGGCGGCGACCACCCCCACCGGCTGCTTGATGGTGGCCAGACGCCTGTCGCTGGAAAAACCCGGAATGGTGCGGCCATAGGCGCGTTTGCCCTCTTCTGCGAACCACTGGATAAAGCTGGCGCCGTAAGCCACTTCCCCCTTGGCTTCGGCCAGCGGCTTGCCCTGCTCGCAGGTCATGATGCGAGCCAGCTCGTCTTGATTGGCCATGATGAGTTCAAACCAGGCGTAGAGTTTGTTGCTGCGCTCCTTGGCCGTGAGGGCGGCCCAGGGCGCTTGCGCCGCACTGGCGGCCTCGATGGCACAGCGGGTGTCCACCTCCTCCATGTCGGGTACCTGGGTGATGATCTGGCCATTGGCCGGATTGAGTACCTCGAAGTGGCGTCCGCTATGCGCCTCGCACCAGCGACCATCTATATAGGCAAGGGACTTGATCAAGGAGAGAGCGGGTTGTGATGCTGACATAGAAGGAAGCCTCGATTGTGGGTCAGGGTGGCCAAAGGATCCTGTGCTGCCACCGTATAGAATAATAAGCACAGAAAGACCATAAATTGAGCTGAAATGTTTTTCAAGTGTTAAATATATTTGAGTAAACGGGGCGCTGCATGCTAGAAATGGAGCTGTTAGGGCGATTTTACCGGTTTTTGTGGGATTGAGTGTGCAAAATAATGAACGGCACGTGCCGTGCAGGATAACGAACAGGTCCGGTAATGTGACTCGCTATTTTAACCGGTTGCGCCCTCGAACCGATCCGCAAGCACACTCGACAGGCACACAAGCAGATAAATACGCAAGTCGGCAGGCACACAAGGAGGTGGGTGATGCAGCAACCACAAGCAGAGGCAAAGCGGCAGACCATGACGGCTAACCCGCTGATGGACAAGAGTATGGGAGAGCGCCTCGCCGCCACTCGCCGCCGTCTCGGGCTCTCCCAGCGACGGGTCGCCGAGCTGAGCGGGCTGACCCACGGCGCCATCTGCATGATAGAGCAGGACAAGGTGAGCCCGTCTGTGGCCTCCTTGCAGAAGCTGCTTAACGTCTATGAGTTGCCGCTGTCGCGCTTCTTCGCCGAGGAGGAGGGGCGTGCGCCAAGCGTGGTGATCAAGGCCGAGCAGTTGATCGAGCTGGGCAGTCAGGGGGTTTCCATGAAGCTGGTGCACAACGGCAATAATCGTCGCCAGCTTGGCTTCATGCTGGAGACCTATGCCCCCGGCACCGACACTGGTGGTCAGGTCAAGCATCTGGGGGAGGAGGTCGGTACCGTGCTGGAAGGGTCTGTGATCCTGACGGTGGCCGGGCAGACCTATCCACTCAGCGCCGGGGACAGCTATGTGATAGACACAGGCGAGCCCCACAGTTTCAGCAATCCGTCGGGGCAGACTTGTCGCATCGTCAGCGCCCATACCCCGGCCAACTTCTAGTGTCGAGACCATGTCTCGTTTGGGAAAAGAACCGGTAAGGAAACAGGGATCATGACCGAGCATGTAAACAGTTACTACGCAGCCAGTGCCAATCAACACGCACCCTATCCGACATTGACCGAGCAGCTTGAGTGCGATGTCTGCATCATAGGGGCAGGTTACACCGGCCTTTCCAGTGCGCTGCATCTGGTGGAAAAGGGCTATTCGGTGGTGGTGCTGGAGGCGGCCCGTGTAGGCTTTGGCGCCAGCGGTCGCAACGGCGGCCAGATCGTCAACTCCTACAGCCGCGATATCGACACCATAGAAGCGAACTGCCCGCCGGATCAGGCAAGGCTGCTCGGCTCCATGTTGTTTGAAGGGGGGCAAATCATCCGCGAGCGGATCAAACGCTACAACATTCAGTGCGACCTGCAGGAGGGGGGCGTCTTTGCCGCCGAGACGGAGCGCCAGCTCCATGAGCTCAAGGCCCAGCAGGCCCGTTGGCAGAAGTGGGGCAACGACAAGCTGGAGCTGCTCGACGGGGACGGGATCCGCGAGGTGGTAGCGAGTGATCGCTACGTCGGCGGCCTGCTCGACAAGAGTGGCGGCCATATCCACCCCCTCAACCTGGCGCTGGGGGAGGCCGAAGCCATTCGCATGCAGGGGGGACGGATTTTTGAGCAATCTGCCGTCACCAGCATCCCCCCGGGTCAACCGGCACTGGTGAAAACCGCCAAGGGGGCGGTGAAGGCGCGCTTCGTGGTGGTGGCCGGCAACGCCTATCTGGGCAACCTGGTGCCCGAGCTCGCTGGCAAGAGCATGCCCTGCGGTACCCAGGTGATCGCCACCGAGGTGCTGGGGGAGGAGCGCGCCCGCTCCCTCTTGCCGCAAAATTACTGCCTGGAAGATTGCAACTACCTGCTCGACTACTACCGCACCTCCGGCGATCACCGTCTGCTCTACGGCGGTGGCGTTGTGTATGGCGCGCGGGATCCTGCGGATATCGAACGGCTGATCATCCCCAAGATGCTCAAGACCTTCCCGCAGCTGGCAGGCGTCAAGGTGGAGTACGCCTGGACCGGCAACTTTCTGCTGACCCTGTCGCGCCTGCCGCAGTTTGGCCGCATCGGCCCCAACATCTACTACATGCAGGGTTACAGCGGCCATGGTGTCACCTGTACCCATCTGGCGGGCAAGCTGCTCTCCGAGGTATTGAGTGGTCAGGCAGAGCGCTTCGATGCCTTCGCCAAGCTGCCGCACTATCCCTTCCCCGGCGGCCGCCTGTTTCGTATCCCCTTTACCGCCGCCGGCGCCGCCTGGTACACCCTACGCGACCGCTTGGGGGTGTAAGCGCCGATTCAGCCCGCAAGTCGTTCACCTTGGCAGATGCCAGAAACAACAAGGCCACCGTTATGGTGGCCTTGTTGTTGACTGCAGTGACAGACCCCGCTGGCTCGGTAAGCCGAAGAGGCAGGCCGCAGCAGTTAAACGGACTCGATATAGTAGGCCTCAACGGTGCCCTTCAGGGTAATCAGGATCGGCTGACCGCGACGATCCAGCGCCTTGGGGGAGGGGATCTTCACCCAGCCTTCACTGATGCAATACTCCTCGACATCGGTGCGCTCTTTACCATTGAGTCGAATACCGATCGGGTGTTCGAAACAGGCTGCGACATGGTGCGGGCTGCGAGGGTTGCCCGCAAGGTGATCCGGCAGTGCCGGTTTGGTGTTGGTATCGCTCATCAATATGACCTGAAATGGGTAAAAAGTGCGTCATTGTAGAGAATGCCGTCATGGCATTCAAGGTGGTCATAAAGCCCATAAGCAGCACCCGCCACCCATTTTTGGGGCTTCATTATTGCTCGTTGGTGTTCAGGATGCTTATTGGCTTTTTCGGTCAGGGTCGGGCTTGGCTGACCGTTTGACACAACTGTGCGCAACATATTAACGGGACTGCGTTTCGCTTTGTTTTCTGAATGCACTGGGTGTCAGGCCCGTTAGGCGAGAAAATTCGCGATTAAAGTTGGATTTGGTCTGGAAGCCCGCATTCATCAATATCTGGGTGACGGTTTCATCTGTCGTCAGTAGCGCTTTTTTTGCATGCTCGATACGATATTCATTGATCACTCTGGATATGCTTTTTTTGTGTACCTGATTGACCGCCGTCGAGATCTGTTTGGCGGGAATGCCCAGCTTGCGCGACAGCATTGCCAATGTCAGATCCGGATCTAGATAGCTTGCTTTTTCTTGCATCAGCTTATCCAGCATGACGGTAATCTCGTTGGCACGCTCTTCTGTCAGCAATGGTTCCGCGCTTGGCACCTTGGATATATGCGGTTTCTCTGGTTTACCAACGTCATCAAATGATGGCGTATTGACACCCACCATGATTACGGCAAGTGCCAGTGCTGGCAGCAGTATCAAGTGACCTAGCGTTAGAATATAAAGGGAAAACTTGCCCTGATTAACTGCAAAGTCGATGGATATGGCGGTATCAATCACCGCAGAGAATAATAACATCCAACCCGCTGCGTTTTCTGCCCTTTTCACTCCTTCCCAATGACTTAACGAGACATGGATGAGGAGCGGCTCCTTCGCGGAATAACGTACCAGAGCAATACCATAAAACAGATAAATTGCAGTGAGGATCTCATCCAGAGGTAGTGCAAAAAAGGAGTGAGTAAAGAGGCTGACTGCCACCAATATAGGCCCGATGGCATGTTTATAAGCAATTCGGCCTGTGTCGGTGCTGGCACGGGTAAAGATGTGCCAGGCCGCGACCGGGATGAGTGATGCAAGTATTGGCTGGGCAAAACTGAAGAGAGCAATATCGAAAGTCCAGCGAAGCCCTACAAGTCCGGTGGTAGCCGCACAGAGCGCCAAAAACAGGCAAGCCGTTTTTGCTTGTTCGGCCAATCGCACATACAGGGTCACCGCCAGCAAGGCCAGCATTAGAGAGACAACGAAGGGTACGGGAATTGCGAGCATAACTGATCCTGATCCCAGCCATGGTAGTGAAAAGATAACGTCATGCCAGCATAACGGTTCGCATCCACGTAAAGAAGAATGTCACGGACAAAGACAGGTTTTAGCACGTCCTAAAACCGGTTTCAGGACGTCTCACGCCGCGTTTGCCACCAAGATGGGTGACCAAATAACGCTGGAGATACCCTGAATGTTATCTTTTTATTTACTTGCGTGGCGCCGTTACTTTGATTTTTCCGGTTTCTCCTCCAGAAAGGAGTTCTGGATGTTCATGTGGGTGCATTTGTTGGTCACTCTTATGTGTATCGCACTGGATGTACGTCTGGATGATATGACCTGGTTAGATATGGGCTATGGCGTGGCAAGTGCCATTCCCGTGGTTGCACTTGTCGTCCGCCGTCTGCACGATATTGATCGTTCTGGATGGTGGGGCTGTGTCTTTTTTGTCCCTGTCATCGGCCCCTTTGTGTTGATCTATTTTCTCTCGCAGCAAGGCGATTCATACGCTCAATCAGCGAGGAGGACATAATGAAACATTATCTATGGTTGCTCATGTTGACGTGTCCGGTCCTGCTCGCCGAGACTGTTGATATTCATGATTTCCCCAAGGGGGCGCTGGGTATATTGTCGGTAGCGCGTTTGACTCAGGGAAGTCTTTTATGGATGCAGGGGCGAGTTGGTGAAGGGAGCTATACCACAGCGGATAGCGAAGGCCGCCACTGTACAGTCAAGGTACCGGTTGTGGTTGGGCGGGTAGCAAATACCGGACTGGGGATAGACTCAGTGACGGGACTGTCGATCATTGTGATGAATCAACAGCTAAGCGACGCCTTGATCAAGGGTGAGCGTATTAATAGTAACGAATGGCACTTTGCCGGGGTGGCAGAACAGTTGTCAGCAGATGGCTACATAGTAAAAGGCATTGAGGCAGATGAAGGATTTGTTCTAAATTCAAAACGGCGCTGGGTTTCTTGGCTGCTGGATGACAAACCCGCGTTGAACTGCCGCTAATTGAATATAAAAAACACCGCCAGCTGGCGGTGTTTTGATATGGAGGCTTATTGAGCCAGTGATTTCAGTTGCTGCTTGTCCGGCGGGTTATTCCAGTCGATGGGGCCGTGGGTGAAGCGATACTGCAGGCGGGGCAGGCTGGTTTCCAGCCACTCTTCCCGAAAATAGGCATAACCTTGATCCCAGTCAGGATCGTTTGCCCAGCCGCTTTGCTGGAAGTAGAGGCGAGTACCCTGACCTTCAGGCACAAAACGCAGGCTGACCTGAGTTTTTTGCAGCCGAATATGGGGCAGGGAGGGCGGAAAGTTCCAGCTGAAGCTGAGCAGGTCGTGGGGCATGACGGCCATCACCCGACAGCCTTCGCTACCACGTTCACCCAGCGGGGCATCGGGCCTGAAATAGATCTCGAAGGGACCATTCGGTTCGGGCACCATCAGGCATTCCGGCGCCAGGAAGCTGCGCAGGCCGCTCTCGGTTGTCCAGGCACGCCAGACATCGTCGATATGGGCCGGAACAAAGATGTTACCTTCTATCTGCTTGTTATCCATAAATCAGCGAGCCTCAAACCATCCATACATGGGACTCAGGCAGTATAGCCCCATGGGCGATAAAATGGACAGAGGTGTGTCACACCCGTGCCATCGGTCGGCCGTTATCCTCACCATGATATTTGACACTGTGTGGCGATCCATCCGACAGTGTTGCCAAGTGATAACAGTGACGAAGGAAGGCCTGATGATCAGAGTCATGCGAGAGACGGATATTCACCAATTGGCGCAGCTGTACCTGAAGGGGCGGCGTCAGACCTTTCACTGGGTCGACCCTTCCCACTTTCGGCTTGAGGATTTCGACGAGCATACCCGGGGCGAGCAGCTCTGGGTGGCTGAACAGGGTGGCACCCCTTGCGGGTTTGTTTCCATCTGGGGGGATGAGAGCTTCGTGCACCATCTCTACGTGTCGGCCGACTGGCATGGTCAGGGGCTGGGGCGGGCACTGCTGACCCAGGGGTTGGCGGCTTGTAGGAAGCCTGCCTCACTCAAGGTAGCGACCCACAATACCTCTGCTCTGGCCTTTTATCATCGCCTCGGCTGGCAGAATACGGAGGAAACGGGTCACTGCGAGATCACAGGCCCCTGGCGTCGCTTGATCCTCAAATAACATGATGTGAAGCGCGAGGGTGAGAATATAGGGATGGCAGGCATGGGGCGCTATGGGGCAGTAATATATAGCGCCATTCGTCTACCTTGAGCCTCGTCTGAGTGGTACAGGTTTTAACCACAATGGCCAATTGTGAAAATAGCTGACATAAGTGTGATGAGAAATATGCCAGGGTGTGTCCGTCTATTTGTCAGGCACGCCGGGGAGAATTGTGTGGTGAGCGATCACGGCGGTTACGACAATGAGCAACGAGTGAATAAAGTTGCTGGCATATTCAGCCAATCGTTTTTGTTAAGAAAGTGACAGGAACTATAAAAACAGTATGTTGTTATCAAACAGGCATGCTATTCTCAAGCTGTGTTATCCCTGTGACAAACAAAAATAATTTTGTGAGGAAGTAATGAACGAATTTCTGAAAGTTCTGCTGAACATTCGCAGCCTGCGTGCTGCCATCCGTGAATTGCCGTTTGAACAGCTGCAAGAAGCGAAAGAAAAGTTTGAGCTGGTATATAACGAGCGCGCCGAGTCTGTTGAGCAAGAGCGTGCCGAGCAGGAAGAGCGTCAGCGCAAGCTGAGCGAGTTCACCGAAATGCTGCAGCAAGCCGGTATTGATCCCCGTGAGCTGATCAACAGTGCCGCTGCCCCAGCCGCCACTGCTGGCGCCGCCAAGAGCAAGCGCGCACCACGTCCTGCCAAGTACAAGTATCAGGAAGATGGCCAGGAGAAGACCTGGACCGGCCAGGGCCGTATGCCGAAAGCCATTGCCGAGCAAGTTGCGCTGGGCAAGGATCTGAATGATTTCCTGATCTGATCCACCGGATCGATCATGAATGATGCCGCCCGCGGAGCCTGTAAATCCAATTG
>NZ_LSGW01000088.1 GCF_001643305.1 Aeromonas salmonicida subsp. salmonicida | reverse complement strand
GGATTTAGTTGACCACTACAATTGTCGCCGCCAGTTCCGCTGTTAGTGAGACCGACGCCTTACGCGCCGTGGTTGGCCTGCAAACTCGCATGATTGGCGGTGTGAACCTTGAACAATTGCTTTCCGAGCTGGGGGACTTCAAGTCGCTGAATGCCCTGGCCCTGCTTGCCGAGCAACTCGGGCGCACTGGCACCGCTGGAGAGGCTCGGACAAAAGCGATTGAAATTGCGACCGATGGCGCACAAAAAGAGATCGAGCAGCTTTGCGGCTGCCTCCGTCACTTAGGCGATGCCGAGCAATCATATCGAGTTACTTGGGAGCGAATGCTTGGGCAGCTTGGCAAGGGGGCCGAGGAATGAGCGCCCAAACCAAAGGACTCTTGAAGCGAGTGGAGGCGGTCGAGTTGGCCGTCTCTCGCCAATACGGTGGCGACTCAATTGAAGAGTTATCCAGATACCTGCGAGCGGCTGACGACTTGCCTAGAAATGGTGATTTCATTGTCGCAACCGATGACGATATTGCCACACTTGCCGAGGCAAAGGGTATCGACCCTGAACGGTTGAGGTTCTACGTTGAGTTGCGAAACAAGATCATTCGCGATGATGATTGCTAACGGCCCCAATGGGGCTTTTTTGTTGGTAGGGGCTGAATGCTGATAGATGATCGTGGCGACATAGAACGCGATGAGGAAATGCTGGTTCGCTCCCTGATTGCCGCAGAGAAGGGCATGGGGCCACGCAGATGGCTTTCTAAGTTTGGCGGCATGGCTGGATACAACGGAACGAGGCGCCTCTCTGTTCGCATTGAGTCGTCAGAGGTGAAGGTATTGGTTCCAGAATATCGAGCCGTGTTTGAGATGATGAAGGCAAGGCTATCTAGTTGACTCGATGAAAAGCCTTACCGATTGCCACCTGTTGGGCCCCCTGTTGGGCCAAACAGTCAGAAAGCATAAAGGGTTAGCTTTAGCAAGGAGCTAACCCTTTGTTTTATCCGGTGCCGGTAAGAGGAGTCGAACCCCTGACCTTCGCATTACGAATGCGCTGCTCTACCAACTGAGCTATACCGGCGTGTGGCCAGATTCCCGAAAATGCAGGTTCAAGTCAATGAGCCTGTCTCACTTTTATGAGTTGGCTCATTGTGTTACGGCCAAACGATCAGAGATCTGCAAACTCCGGGATATGGGCTCGGCCGCGGCTCTCGAGAAAATCGAGCAGGGCGCGGGGAGAGCGCGCCAGGATCCTGTCCTCGGGGAAGTGTGCCTCGGTCACCAGTCGGTGGCAGTGTTCGAAATTCCCAAGGCTGAACGCAACGTGGGAGTCGGAGCCGAAGGTGAGATAGGCACCGAGGTCGCGCGCCGCTTCAACGATGGCGCCGCAGTTGTTCTCGCTACCCGGACGGGAATGGCTGAACGAGGAGTTGTTGAGTTCGAGCGCCACTCTGTATTGCGCGGCGGCCTTGACCACGGCCTGGATGTCGATGGGGAAGGCGGGATTGCCCGGGTGGCTTATCATGTCGACCCGGCCGCTCCTGATGGCGTTGATCATGGCTTGGGTATGGGTTGCCTGATCGCAGGGGGGAAATACAGGTTCGTGGAAGCCTGCCATTATCATGTCTAGCCGTGACTCGTAACGTACGGGGAAGTCGATCTCGCCATCAATGTTCTTGATGTTGGCTTCTATGCCGCGCAGTATGCCGACCCCGTCGACCACCCGTGGCAACACATGCAGATTGACGAAGTGCCAGAAGTGAGGGGCATCGGCCATGTCGGGACCGTGATCAGTGGTGGCAAACAGCTTGATCCCCCTCGCGCGAGCGATGGGCAGATAGTCGTGAATGGTGCTGTAAGCGTGGGTGCTGGCGACGGTATGGGTGTGGGTATCGACCGTATACTTCATCTTCTCTCCCCTTCTGGCGTGAGGCGCCAGCATAACAAAGGTGGCGGGTCGAGACCATGTTGTGGCTTGTCATACTTTGTCACAAATTGCGGGGGCGCTGACAAAGTTTGAACACGCTTGGCCGCCATGATGGGCAAATCGATGAAAGCCTGAACTCGCATCGATGGGTTGGATCAGGATGGTGCAACCTCTTTTCCCCGCCGTCGCTCCCAGCGACGGTTTTTTTGCCCCTGTATCGGCACCAATACCAACAGGGCAAAAAAATGCCCAACTAGCATGGAGCAGGTTGGGCGAGACTTAATGTTTAATTGCAGTGGCATAGATATAGAGTGCTGTTTGTCAGCTAAGTTCCCGCCTTGTTCCCCCTTTTTAGCAAAAACATTTCACTAACACATGTTCACATTCTCTTGACACAAATGGTTGTGAAACGTACTTTTTAAACATTCGTTTTAAGTGAGGTGTCCTGTGAGTAAAATCGATACCAAAAACCGTATTCTCGATGCCGCCGAGGTGTTGTTTGCCGAGCGGGGATTCGCCGATACCTCTTTGCGTCTGATCACCAGTGAAGCCAATGTCAACCTCGCCTCGGTCAACTATCACTTCGGCTCCAAAAAGGAGCTGATCCAGGCTGTGCTTGATCGTTATCTGAGCCTGTTTATGCCGGATCTGGATTCACGACTGCATACCCTGATGGAGCAGGAGCAGTTGACCCTGCTGCAGGTATTTGAAAGCTTTGTCGATCCCTTGATGAAGCTGGTTGCAGTGCGAGCCAATGGCCCTGCCATCTTCATGCAGCTGCTGGGACGTGGCTATATCGACAGTCAGGGTCACCTGCGCCGCTTCATCACGGCTCACTATGGCCCCATCTTGTTGCGGATCACCCAGGCGATTTCCAAGGCCAATCCGGCTCTGTCACCGGCAGACCTCTTCTGGCGGCTGCATTTCACTCTGGGCACAGTGGTGTTCACCATGGCCTCCGCCGATGCCTTGCGCGACATCGCCCTGGCCGATTTTGGCCAGCAGCTCGATGTGGAAGGGCTGGTGCGCAATGTAATTCCTTATCTGGCGTCTGGTGTCGGGGCGCCCGTGGAGTCGACCAGGCTCTCCCTGGCCGTGTAACAACCAACAATAAATCAACGGAAACAGTGAAATAGAAGGAACTTCGGTATGATCACATTGCTTATCCTGCTGGTGCTGGCGATAGCCGTCGTGCTCGGCGTGCCCTCCATCCGTAAAAAGGTGGTAACCCGTCCCGTGTTCGGCATCTTCAAGAAGATATTGCCGCCCTTGTCGGCCACCGAGCGGGAGGCCATGGAGGCCGGCTCCGTCTGGTGGGATGGCGAGTTGTTTCGCGGCAACCCCGACTGGAAAAAACTGCACGGTTACGGCAAGGCCGAACTGAGCGCCGAAGAGCAGGCCTTTATCGACAATCAGGTCGAGACCCTGCTCGCCATGGTTGACGACTTCAAGATCGTCAACGAAACCAAAGACCTGCCTGAGCCGGTGTGGGACTACCTGAAGAAGGAAGGCTTCTTCTCCCTGATCATCCCGAAATCCTACGGTGGCCGCGAGTTCTCGGCCATTGCCAACTCCACCATAGTCACCCGCATCGCCACCAAGAGCCTGAGCGTGGCGGTCACCGTCATGGTGCCAAACTCCCTCGGCCCGGGCGAGCTGCTGATGCACTACGGCACCCAGGCCCAGAAAGATTTCTGGCTGCCGGGGCTGGCCAATGGCAAAGAGGTGCCCTGCTTCGCCCTGACCGGGCCGGAAGCGGGCTCCGATGCGGGCGCCATTCCTGACAAGGGGATCGTCTGCAAAGGCATGCACAAGGGTGGAGAGGTGCTGGGTATTCGCCTCAACTGGAACAAGCGTTACATCACGCTGGCCCCGCGCGCTACCGTGCTGGGTCTGGCGTTCAAGCTGTTTGACCCGGAAAAACTGCTGGGTGACAAGGAAGAGCTCGGCATCACCTGCGCGCTCATCCCGACCAGTCACCCTGGGGTGCGGGTTGGCGATCGCCACTACCCCATGGGGCTGGCGTTCCTCAACGGCCCGACCTTCGGCAAGGATGTGTTCATTCCGCTCGACTGGATCATCGGTGGCCCGGATTACGCCGGTCGCGGCTGGCGCATGCTGGTGGAGTGTCTCTCCGCCGGTCGCGGCATCTCGCTGCCTGCTCTTGGTACTGCTTGCGGTCACATGGCGAGCCGCACAGTGGGGGCTTACTCCTACGTGCGCAAGCAGTTCGGCATGTCCATCGGCAAGTTTGAAGGGGTGCAGGAAGCGCTGGCCCGCATCGGTGGTCTTACCTATCAGCTGGAAGGGGCCCGTCGCATGACCGCCGGTTCGCTGGATCTCGGTCAGGCTCCGGCCATCGTCACTGCCATTTCCAAGTACCACATGACCGAAATGGCGCGCCAGATCATGGATGACTCCATGGACATCCACGCCGGTCGTGCCATCCAGCTGGGCCCGAAGAACTACACCGGCTACGCCTACATGGGTATTCCTGTGGCCATCACGGTGGAGGGGGCCAACATACTGACCCGCAACCTGATGATCTTCGGGCAAGGGGCTACTCGCTGCCACCCTTATGTGTTTGGCGAGATGGAAGCGGCGGCCGATCCTGATTTTGAGCGTGGCCTCGAGAAGTTCGACGGCCTGCTTCTCAAACATATCGCGTTTGGTGCCGGCAACTTCTTCGGCGCCCTGTTCCAGGGGCTGACCCTGGGTCAGTTCAATGGCTCCCCGGTAGGGGGCGAGACCGCCCGTTACTACAAGCAGCTCGCTCGCATGAGTAAAGGGCTGGCCCTGTGCGCCGATGTTTCCATGCTGATGCTGGGTGGCGACCTCAAGCGCAAGGAGATGATCTCCGCCCGTCTGGGTGACGTGCTGAGCCACCTCTATCTGGCTTCTGCCACCCTCAAGCATTACGAAGATCAGGGCCGCATGGTCTCCGATCTGCCGTTCGTGCAGTATGCGGTGGAGCGCAACCTCTACCTGATTGGCAAGGCGTTCGATGGTTTCTTCCAGAACTTCCCGAACAAGGTGGTAGGTGTCGTGCTCAAGCGGGTCGTCTTCCCGTTCGGCGTCGGCTACCAGATGCCGGCCGATGATCGCTGCCATGCCATCTGTCTGGCCATGATGAAGCCGGGTGAATTCCGCGATCGTCTGACGGCACTGTGCTACGTGGGCAAGGATGACGCGGATCCCGTCGGTCTGATGGAGCGTGCCTTCCTGGCCATGGTGGCGGTGCAGCCCTACGAGAAGAAGCTGGTGCAGGCCCAGAAAGAGGGCAAGTTGCCCCGCAAGATGGCGTTGCCCGAGCTGGTTGATGCCGCCTTGTCCCAGTCCATCCTGAGCAAGGATGAGGCCGACAAGCTGCTGGCTGCCGATGCCTTGCGTTACGAAGCCATCCAGGTGGACAACTTTGCTCCTGGCGAGCTGGAAGGTCTGTCTCAGCCGAACCCTGTGGTGCACGCCGCCTGATCAGCGTCGCGGGCACTGAACCTGACGAGAAACCGGCCAATCTGGCCGGTTTTTTTGTTTGTTAACCATGGATTTACAACCTGGATTAATTCCAGTTTAATGCAATGGTCCCCACCCTTGGGGCAGGAAGCAAGGCCAGCGGAATGGCCGATAACAACAACTCAGGAAGAGTGAATGAACCTCGCCAAAACGGCGATCGAACGCCCCATCTGGGTGGTGGTGTCGATCGTGCTGATTTTTCTGCTGGGCCTGCTCAGCATTCGGGGGCTGCCCATCCAGCTGTTCCCCGACATCGACCGCCCGCACCTCAATATCTCGGTGGATTGGCGCTCGGCCTCCCCTCAGGAGATGGAGTCGGAAATCACCGACCCCATCGAGCAGGAGATGCAAGGCGTGCAGGGGCTCAAGAGTCTCACCAGCAACAGCTTTCCCGGCTTTACCGAAATTGATCTGGAGTTCGCCCTCGGTACCGACATGCAGCGGGCCCAGCTCGATGTCATCTCCCGCCTGAACCGGGTGTCCGGGTTGCCGGACAACATAGGTGGCCCCTACGTCAACAACTACAGCAGCAACGATACCCTTACCTTCTTCTTCATCCAGCAACTGCCCGGTGTCAAGGGGCAGATTGACGATCATCAGGCGCTGATCGAGGCGCGGGTCAAGCCTGAGCTGGAGCGGATCCCCGGGGTATCGACCGTGGAGGTGGAGGGGATCAACGAGCGCCAGATCCAGATACGTTTCGACCCCTATCGCGCCGCCGAGCTGGGGGTGGAGATCCCCGTGCTCGCCAGCCGGGCCAGTACCGGCTGGGATGTGTCGGCGGGTACCCTCGACATAGGCCGTTGGGAATACAAGCTGCGCTTCGCCGGGCGTTATGACGTCGATACCCTGGGGGACAAGGTGGTGGACTGGCGCGATGGTCTGCCCATCTATCTGCGTGATGTGGCAGAGATCAGGCTGTCCCGGGAAGAGAACCCGGTACTGCGCATCCAGAATGGCAATACCGCCATAGCGGCGCAGATCTTCAAGGAGAGTGGTGCCAATGCCTTGGCGGCGCTGGAGGCGATCAAGGTCAAAGTGAGCGATCTCAACCGCGACGTGCTGGAGCCGGTCGGGCTGCACATGGAGCAGTCGTTCGATGCCTCTCTCTACATCAACCGGGCGGTGGGCATGGTGACGGCCAACCTGGGGCTCGGCGTGCTGCTCTCCTGCGCCATCCTCTGGCTGTTTCTGCGCCAGCTCAAGGCGACCCTGATGATAGCACTCGCCATTCCCATCAGCATCATGCTCACTTTCTGTCTGCTCAAGGTACTGGGCAGGACCCTCAACGTCATCTCGCTGGCGGGCATCGCCTTTGCGGTTGGCATGGTGCTGGATGCCGCCATAGTGGTGCTGGAAAGTATCTACCGACGCCATGAGCGGGGTGATTTGAGCAAGGCCGAGGCGGCGCTGGAGGGTACCCGACAGGTGTGGACGGCGCTGGTGGCTTCCACCCTGACCACTGTGGCCATCTTTTTGCCGGTACTGCTGCTCAACGACGTGGAGGGTCAACTGTTTGCCGATCTGGCGCTGACCATCGCCTGCGCCGTGACCGTCTCCATGCTGGTGGCGGTCACAGTACTGCCTGCGGTAGCGGCGCGCTGGATGGGGCGCGAGCGACTGGTCGATCCCTATGACTCACTGTGGCAGCGCACAACCCGCCATGTGATCCGCTGGACTGGCACGGCGCCTCGCCGCTGGAGCATCATCATCTTGATGATGAGTCTGCCAGCCCTGGCGACCTGGGCCCTGCTGCCCAAGATGGATTATCTGCCGGATGTAAAACGCGATGCGGTGGATGTCTGGATGAGCTTCACCCCTGGTTTTAATCTCAAGGCCCAGCCGGAAGAAGTGATCGACACCCTGATCGCCCGGCTCGCTCCCTACATGAAGGGGGAGAAGGAGCCGGTCCTCAAGAACTACTACATAATGCGCTACCCGGGCGGTGCCCAGATTGGGGTGAGGCCCAAGGATGAGAACCGCATCAAGGAGCTGGAAAACCTGCTGATGAAGCAACTGCTGGTGGGCATTCCCGATACCCAGACGTTCGGTGGCCAGGGCTCCTTGTTCGGTGGCTTTGACAGCGAGAACGGTATTTCTCTCTTGCTGCAGGGGGGCAATTTGCCCGAGCTCTATCAGGCAGCCCGGGAGAGCATGGCCATCGTGAAGCGGGATTTGCCGGGAGCCCAGGTCCGGCCCGAGCCGGATCTCGATTTCACCGCCCCCGAGCTGCGGCTGGTGCCCCAAGACCGGCGTCTCGCCGAGGTGGGTTGGGATCGCACCCCCATGCCCGCCATCATCCAGACCTTCGGCGACGGCCTGCGGGTCGGAGAGTATTTTGATGGGGAGGAGCGGCTCGACATCATGTTGATGGGGCAGACATCCGCCAACCCCGATGAGCTCAAGGCGGTGCCGCTGGCGACGCCGTCCGGCCGGATCGTCCCCCTTGGTGAGTTGCTGCGGGTGGAACACGACATGGGGCCGGCCAGCATACTGCGGGTCGATGGACGGCGCAGCATCAGCCTGCAGATCACCCCGCCTGAGGGGATGAGCATGGAGCAGGTGCTCGACACCCTTCAAGGCAAGAGCTTCGCCGCTATCCGCCCTCTGCTGCCCGTTGGTGGGGAGTTGCGGATCGCTGGCAACGCCGACAGTCTGCAACAGGCGCTGGACAATCTGGGTGCCATTTTCCTGTTCGCCGTGGTCATACTGCTGATCCTGCTGATCCTGCTGATCCTGCTGATCCTGCTGTGGGGCGTGTTTGCCTCTCTCAAGGATGCCGTTCTGGTGTTGCTGACTTTGCCGCTCGCCTCTGTCGGCGGTGTGCTGGCGCTGCACCTGAGCGGCCTGCTGGTGCCGCTGCCGATGGATCTCTTGACCATCATCGGCTTCGTCATTCTGCTGGGATTGGTTGTCAACAACGCCATCTTGCTGGTGCACCAGACCCGCTCGGCCGAGCGGGACGGCATGAGTCGCCAATGTGCGGTAGCCGATGCGCTGCGAAGCCGGATGCGGCCCATCGCCATGACCAGCCTCACCAGCATCTTTGGCATGTTGCCGCTGATGCTGAGCCCGAGCGAGGGCAGCGAAATCTACCGGGGACTGGCCACCGTCATCGTCGGCGGCATGAGTTGCAGCACCCTGTTTACCCTGATCCTGTTACCCGCCTTTCTGCGGCTGGGGGAGCAGACTGAACAGCCACCGCTCGCCCTGCGGCAGCGGGCCTGAGCAAGGAGCTCATCGATGAAACGAATTTTCACAAGGATGGTACTGGGTGCGGCCCTGCTGGCGGGGGGCGTACTTCCAGCTCTGGCACAAGGCAAGATGGTGACCCTTGCCGACGTGACCCAAGGGGATGCGGCGGCCAGCATCTGGGTCAGTGGCACTGTGGCAAGCCGTCAGCAGGCGGCGTTGAGTGCCGAGGTGAGCGGACGGGTGGAGTGGATTGCCGAGTTCGGCAGCCGGGTCAAGGCGGGGGACGAGCTGCTGCGTCTCGACAGCGCTGCGTTGCAGCTATCGCTGGAACAGGCGAGGGCCGAGCAGGCCAAGTGGGCCAGCAATGTGCGTTATGCCAAGGCCGAGTTTGTGCGTCTCGAGCGACTGCACCAACAGAAGAGCGCCTCAGCCAGCCAGTATGACAAGGCCGGTTACGAGGTGGAACAGGCAGAGCTTGCCGAGCGGCTGGCGAGGGTGCAGGTACGCCAGATTGAGGAGCAGTTGCGTCGCAGCCATATCTTCGCCCCGTTCGATGGGGTGGTGAACAACCACTTTATCCAGCCGGGGGAGCATGTGGATGCCGGCGAGCAGGCGCTGGAGCTGGTCAACCCGGATCAGCCGGATATCCGCCTGCAGGCCCCCATTGTCTGGGCTCAGCGCCTGGAGCCCCGGACCCGATTGCGGGTTGAGGGGGATCAGCTCAGCGGCCATGGCATTTATTACCAGCGGGCGGCGAGTGCCGATCCCAAATCCCGCCTCATCGAGCTGCGCCTCAAGCCAGAATCGGCCAGCTTCATCATAGGGTCGCCGGTGCGGGTGGCGTTGCCGCTGGGTGAGCAGCACACCATGCTGCTGCCACGGGATGCCCTTGTGCTCAATACCGAGGGGAGCGTTGTCTATCAGGTGGAGCAGAGCGGCAAGGGGCTCAAGGTCAACCGGGTGCCGGTGACAGTGCTGTTTGGTGACAGTCAGCAGGTGGCGGTGAGCGGGGCGCTCAAGCAGGGGGACAGGGTGGTGGTGCGCGGTGCAGGCAGCCTGCGCCATGGTGACAAGGTCGAACTGTTTCGCGGTTGAGGTCCAGATCAGTCCATTAAAAACGGCTCCCGCGGGAGCCGTTTTTGTTGATGGGGGAAGTTACTCGACCATCATCACCTTGCAGGTGTTGGTACTGCCCACGGTTTCCATCTTGTCGCCGTGGGTCAGCAACACCATGTCGCCGCTCTGGACCAGCCCCTTGGCTTTAAGCACGTCCAACGCGTCGCGGCACACTTCGTAGACCGGCTTGGTCTCGTCGCCGTCGAACAGCACCGGGGTGACGCCACGGTAGAGATTGGTCCAGGCCAGTGTCTTGTTGTGGGGAGACATGGCGAAGATAGGCAGACCGGAGCTGATACGGGACATCAGCAGCGGTGTAGTGCCGGATTCGGTCA
The DNA here is from genome assembly GCF_001643305.1 of Aeromonas salmonicida subsp. salmonicida. Taxonomy (GTDB): domain Bacteria; phylum Pseudomonadota; class Gammaproteobacteria; order Enterobacterales; family Aeromonadaceae; genus Aeromonas; species Aeromonas salmonicida. The sequence continues at coordinate 62,700 of NZ_LSGW01000088.1, read as the reverse complement.
GCGCCACGATTGCCTTGACCCCTTCCAGGTGGTTGGCGGCATACATGGTGGACATGGCGACGGCCTCTTCCACCGAGGTGAAGGTGTAGCTCATGCGGTGGTTGGAGACGTTCAGGCTTGGGTGCTTCTCGGCGCCCACACAGACGCTGGCCATGGACATGACAGTCTCGATGGGGAACTGGCCGGCGGCGGTCTCGGCGGAGAGCATCACAGCGTCTGTGCCATCCAGCACGGCGTTGGCCACGTCCATCACTTCGGCACGGGTCGGCAACGGGGCGTTGATCATGGACTCCATCATCTGGGTCGCCGTGATGACGACGCGGTTCAGACGGCGGGAGTGACGGATCAGCTTCTTCTGCACGCCAACCAGCTCCGGATCGCCGATCTCGACGCCCAGATCGCCACGGGCCACCATGACGGCATCGGAGCCGAGGATGATGTCTTCCATCGCCTCGTCGGTGGCGACGGTTTCGGCGCGCTCGACCTTGGCGACAATCTTGGCGTTGGAGCCGGCTTCGCGGGCCAGTTCACGGGCATAGCGCAGGTCATCGCCACAACGGGGGAAGGAGACGGCCAGGTAATCCACGTTCATCAGGGCGGCAGTCTTGATGTCTTCCTTGTCTTTCTCGGTCAGGGCCGGGGCGGAGAGACCGCCGCCTTTCTTGTTGATGCCCTTGTTGTTGGAGAGCGGGCCCGCCACTGTCACTGTGGTGTGGATGCGGGTGCCTTCGACCAGCTCGACTCTCAATTGCACGCGGCCATCGTCCAGCAGCAGTATGTCACCGGCGATCACGTCGTCGGGCAGGCTCTTGTAGTCGATGCCGACCTGTTCCTGGCAGCCTTCACCCTTGCCGAGCGTCGCATCGAGAATGAACTTGTCACCGATGGCCAGGTAGACCTTGCCATCCTTGAAGGTGGAAACGCGGATCTTGGGGCCTTGCAGGTCACCCATGATGGCGACGTGGCGGCCGAGCCTGGCGGCAATGTCACGCACCTGATTGGCGCGCAAGATATGGTCTTCAGCGGTGCCGTGGGAGAAGTTCATCCGCACCATGTCGGCGCCGGCACGAATGATCGCCTCTAGGATCCCTTCGCGATCGGTCGCCGGACCGAGTGTGGTTACAATCTTTGTACGTCTTGGCATGAAAGACTCCAGTTTGAAGTTGATATGACTTGAGATACTGCCCCGGCAAGCGCATGACCCATAGCACCCGCTTGCAAGCCATCTGGGTGGCTTCTGTTACTAAATTACAATACTACACCAAGGTGGGTAGCATAGACAGCCGGGGGCCGGGGCCCCCGTTGCCTCAGGAGGAGTGGGGAGTATCAAAGCGGGATTCGCGCAAACCTTCTTTGACTTTCTTCAGGTTTTCGCGAAATTTCATGCCACGGCGCAGGGTAAAACCGGTCGCCAGCACATCCACCAGCGCCAGCTGGGCGATGCGTGACGCCATCGGCATGTAGACATCGGTATCTTCCGGCACATCCATGGAGAGCACCAGATTGCACTCACGGGCCAGCGGCGAGTCTTTGGCGGTGATGCCGATCACTGTGCCATCGTTCTCGCGGGCCAGCGCGGCTATCTCTACCAGCGCCTTGGTGCGGCCGGTATGGGAAATCAGCACCACCACGTCCCCTTCGCTGCTGTTGATGCAGCTCATGCGCATCATGACGATGTCATCGAAGCCCACTACCGGAATATTGAAGCGGAAGAACTTGTTCTGGGCGTCGCGCGCCACGGCGGAGGAGGCGCCCAGGCCAAAGAAGCTGATCTTGTTGGCCTGGGTCAGGATATCGACGCAGCGATTGATGGCGGAGATATCCAGGCTGTTCTTGGCGGCATCCAGACAGGCCATGGTGGATTCGAAGATCTTGGCGGTATAGGTCTCGGGACCGTCTTCCGCTTCCACGTGGCGATTCACGTAAGGCGTGCCATTGGCCAGACTCTGGGCCAGATGCAGTTTGAAATCGGGAAAGCCTTTGGTATCGAGACGGCGGCAGAAACGGTTGACGGTCGGCTCGCTGACGTCAGCCATCTTGGCGAGGGTGGCGATACTGGAGTGGATGGCCGTCTGTGGCGAGGCCAGAATGACCTCGGCCACTTTACGCTCTGATTTACTGAAACTTTCCAAATTGTTAGTAATTTTATCAAGGGTATTCATCATCACCACCAGGCATTTTTGTAATTTAGCTTCAGTGTCTTTGCACTAAATTCACGGCTAAGCATGTTTCCAATCAACTGGATGACTATACAAGACAAGCTCTTATTGAAACTAATCTCGGCCCTGCAAAGTATGACTCATGTCTAATTATTTCGTCTTTTTGGTTACAAACTTCCATCCACTCCATGAAAACGCTTACAAATGTTGCAAAGCAACAACACTGTGAGCGGGCGCACAGTTGCATTGATCAAACACGCCGCCGGGGGAGGGGCTCGGGTAGAATTGCTGCCAAATAATAATTGCGGGACGGTAAGCGCCGCCCCGACCCAAGTAACGAAGGAGTTATGTTATGCAGCATACCCATGCGCTGGTCGGTGACGTCGGTGGCACCAATGCACGGCTGGCCCTGTGCGAGCTGGCGACCGGCACCATTTCCCGGGCCAAGACCTATTCCGGGCTGGCCCATCCCAGCCTCGAAGCCGTGGTGCGCCTCTATCTGGACGAACACGCTGCGCAGGTGAGCCAGGCTTGCATCGCCATCGCCTGCCCCATCAACGGTGACTGGGTCGCCATGACCAACCACAGCTGGGAGTTTTCCATCGGCGAGATGCAGGCCAATCTGGGCCTGACCCGCTTGCAGGTGATCAATGACTTTACCGCCGTCTCAATGGCGGTGCCCGTGCTGGCAGAAGCCGATCGCATCCAGCTGGGGGGCGGGGCCCCTGTGGCGGACAAACCCATCGCCATTTATGGGGCGGGGACCGGCCTTGGTGTCGCCCATCTGGTGCAGGCGGGTGAGCAATGGCTGAGCCTGCCGGGCGAAGGCGGTCACGTGGATTTTTCCGCCAACAGCGAAGAAGAGGATGCAGTGCTGCAGGTCATGCGCGCCGAGCTTGGTCATGTCTCGGCCGAGCGGCTGCTCTCCGGCCCTGGTCTGGTGAACATCTATCGCGGTCTGGTGAAGTCCGATGGGCGCGAGCCAGAGGCATTGGCCCCCAAAGACATCACTGAGCGGGCGCTGGCGGGGGATTGCCTGGATTGTCGCCGCACCTTGAGCCTGTTCTGTGTGCTGATGGGTCGCTTTGCCGGCAACCTGGCGCTCAACATGGGCACCTTCGGCGGCGTCTATATCGCAGGCGGCATCGTACCGCGTTTTCAGGAGTTCTTTATTGGCTCGGGCTTTCGGGTGGCGTTTGAAGACAAGGGGCGTTTCAAATCCTATCTGAAGGATATCCCCGTCTTCCTCATTACTCACGAGGGGCCGGGTCTGCTCGGTGCCGGTGCCTATCTGCGCCAGTCGCTCGGTATCAAGTTGTAAGCAGAAACAGGGAGGGAATGCCAACTGCGTCATGGTTCAGCCTTGATTCAGTGACCATGGCATAAAGTGACTGCACGTACTCAAGAGGCCAGGGCTCCACAGGGAGTTGGAACTTGTCTTCATCCGCTGGGTACGTTTGTCACCTGACAAGCCTGAACTGTTTCACCGGCCCTTGAGGCCGGTTTTTTTTATCTTCTGATCTTCATCCTGCTTTTGTGTGTCGCTTCCTTGCTGATATGTGATCGATGTGACGAGGGTTGCGGGTGTCTATCTGGGCATCAAGAGGAAGAAGGCAACAGCAAGCACGCCTGCGAAGGGGCAGGCGTGCTGAATGGGCTGGCGTGTTGGCGTGAGGCGGCATGAGCCGAGTGGCTTAAGGCAGGTCCAGGGTAAAGCGGGCGCCCCCCAGCGGGGACTCATCCACCATGATCTGGCCGCCGTAGCTGTGTACTATCTCGGTGACCACAGCTAGGCCTATACCCTGGCCGGGTGAGCTGTCTGCTCTCACCCCGCGCTGGAAGATCTGTTGCGATCTGTCCGGGTCTATGCCGGGGCCATCGTCCTCAATCTCTATGCGCAGCCGATCCAGGCGGCGACTCACAGTGACCTGGATTTCGCTGATGGCGAACTTGAAGGCGTTATCCAGCAGGTTGCCCATCAGCTCCATCAGATCCCCCTGTTCACCGGCAAAGAAGACGTCGTCATCGAACTTGAAGCGGGTTTGCAATTTCTTGTGGCGATAGACCTTGGCGAGGCTGGCCAGCAGCTTTTCGATGAGCGGCACCGGCTCTGTGCCCTTGCTGGCGAGGCGCTGGCGGCCGGTGACGGCGCGGCGCAGCTGGTACTGGATGATCTGATCCATTGTCAGGATCTGCTCATTGATGTTGTCGTGGATGTCGTGCCCCAGCTTGACCTCCTGCGCCGTTATCTGGATCAGGGCCAACCGGGTTTTCAGGCTGTGGGCCAGATCGTTCAAGGCGTGCTGATAGCGCTGGCTTTGCTGGCGTTCGTTCTCCAGCAGCTGGTTGACCGACTCGGTCAGTGGCGTCAGCTCCCGCTCGTAGTCATTGGAGAGGGCCTCCCGCTTGCCCGCCCTGATCTCGTCTATCTGGCGCGCCATGGTGCGCAAGGAGGTGAGGCTCCAGAAGCTGGTGAGCAGCAAGAGGGCACCGAGCAGTGAGTAAGCCAGCAGTGCCTGACGAATGCATTGGTAGAGGTAGTTGCGGGTCTGGGCCAGATAGCGCTTGGCCGAATCGACCATCACCACATAGTAGGTGGTGGGGCCATCACCGTGATTGCGCAGAAAACGCAGGCTGTAGATAAAGTAGCTCTCGCCGTTCTTGATGGTGTGGCGCTTGAAGAAGTAATCCTGATCCAGTCCACCCAGGTAATTCATCAGATCCTGACAGATGGTGTCCCTGGCCTGGACCACCTCTGGCATGTGCAGGCTGGACCAGCTCAGCTGGCCATCCGCCCGGCAGATCAGGGTATCCAGATTGGGGTCGATGGCATCCGGCGTTATCTTGCCAAGATCGGTTGTGGAGTGGGGTTCCGGCAACTTGCAAGAGAACAGCTTGGAGAGGTTCTCCTGCATGCGGGTGCTGGCCTTCTGGGCCTGCTCTTCTGTGTGACCCAGATAGAGGATATAGACGGAGAAGGCCATGATGAGCGCTATGACCAGCATGGCGCTCAGCATCAGCTTGATATGGAGCGAGCGCTGAAGCAGCTGCATGGGGCGTGACAACAAGCGAAGACCCATCAGTTGCACGAGAGGTTGAAGATGTAACCCTGGCGCCGGATGGTGGAGATGGGCTGTATGTTCCCCTCCGGGTCCAGCTTCTTGCGCAGTCGGCTCACCATCACCTCTATGGTGTTGGGATCACCCTCGCCATCGCCATAGAGCTGGTCCAGCAGTTGCTGCTTGGAGACCACCTGGCGGGCGTTGCGCATCAGGTACTCGAGGATCAGGTATTCAAAGCTGGTGAGTACCACAGGCTCGCCGCCAATGGTCAGTTCCTTGCGGGAGAGATCCAGCTCATAGTCACCCGCCTTGACCCTGGGGGAGATGAAACCGGCGCTGCGGCGCACCAGCGCATTGAGGCGAGCCAGCAACTCATCCTTCTGGAAGGGCTTGACCAGATAGTCGTCCGCACCGGCCTCCAGTCCTTCCACCTTGTCCTGCCAGTTGCCACGGGCGGTCAACACTATGATGGGAAAGGGGATCTGCCGCTCGCGCAGCTGCCTGATGAGTTGCAGGCCGTCCATGTCAGGCAGCCCCAAGTCTATGATGGCTACGTCTATGGGGTAATCGGTGGCGTAATGCAGGGCCACCTGGGCGTTGTCCGTGCTGTGGACCTGATTCTGGGCCTCGGTCAGCAGGGTAGCAAGGTGGTGATTGAGCAGCTTGTCGTCTTCGACCAACAATATTTTCATTAGGTGCGCGATCATGGGGATCCAGGCTGTCAATTAGAGGGTTTATGCCAGGGCGAGTCAATCCGGATCCTAGCAGGCGCGCCTGTATTGGGACTGAATCGGGGTGTTTTTTATTAACTCAATTATTATTAATGGGGGCACCTTTGGGTGCATCTGTGAGACCAGGTGTCACCTTGAGGGATTGGAAATGAAGGGGAGGGTGTCGGATGGTTTTTTCATCAAATGTCAATCCAATGGATGGGGCTGCACCTGCCTTTCCAGCCATAGGCGCCTTCCACTGCCCGGCTGGTTATGATATCCATTCGATAACCGGGTCTGGGGCAGGCGGGTCCATGGGGACGCGCTGCCAGCGGCCAGGGCGCCGCCTGTCGGCGCTACCCGGGGCTTCTTGGCTTCGCCGTGTTCATTCGTCCCTGCAGGTCATGGGTTATACGCAAAAGAGGCTTTATGGAGTTGTTGTTACTGGCGGATGCGCCATCTGCCGCAGGCGTGGTTGCCTCATGGTATTTTGACGAATGGTGCCGCGACAGTGGTCGCTTTACTCAAGAGCAGGTGCTGGCCAAGGTCATGGCGGCCACCCAGGTCGACCGGGCTCCGCTGATGGTACTGGCCCGCCAGGCCGGTGAATGGGTGGGGGCTGCCGAGCTCAAGATCCGTGAAATGGCGATGTTTCCCGAGTACGAGCATTGGTTGGGTGGGGTATATGTCGTTGAAAAAGCGCGGGGGCAGGGTGTTGCCTCCTTGCTGGTAACAGAGATCCTCAGCCGTGCTCGCGGGGCGGGGATCAGCAAGCTGTACTTGCAAACCGAGAACCTGACCGGTGGCATTTATTGCCGTCATGGTTTCAAGGCCGTTGAGGAGGTCAATGATAAAGGCGTTCATGTTCTGGTGATGGTGGCGGATACCGGCATCTAGCCCTCGTCAGAAGTGCTGATCTGGTTAGGCCTGGCACAGCAGCGTGCGCCCCGCTTCAGCGCGCATAACCATTTTGTGCGATCAATAAAAAAAGCCAGTCAGGGTCACTGACTGGCTTTTTTATTGGCGCCTGCCGGGCAGGTGCCATCATGGACTGCGGACTTAGCCTATCAGGCTGGCCCACAGGTCGTATTCGTCCGCTTCATCGATGCGGACCTTGACCAGATCGCCGGGCTTCAGATCGGTTTCACCGTTCAGGTAGACCAAGCCGTCGATCTCGGGGGCATCGGCGAAGGAGCGGCCGGTGGCACCCTCTTCGTCCACCTCGTCGATCAGCACTGTCATCTCTTTGCCGACCTTGCGAGCCAGCTTGCGGATGGAGACCTGCTGCTGCAGCTCCATGAAGCGCTGGAAGCGCTCTTCCTGAACGTCTTCCGGTACCGGATCCGGCAGCTCGTTGGCCTTGGCGCCTTCGACCGGGCTGTATTTGAAGCAGCCGACCCTGTCCAGCTCCGCCTTGTCGATGAAGTCCAGCAGCATCTGGAACTCTTCTTCGGTCTCGCCGGGGAAGCCGACGATGAAGGTGGAACGCAGGGTGATCTCGGGGCAGATCTCGCGCCACTTCTGGATCCGCTCCAGGGTGCGCTCGACGGTACCCGGGCGCTTCATCAATTTGAGGATGCGCGGGCTGGCGTGTTGCAGTGGAATGTCGAGGTAGGGCAGTACCTTGCCGTCGCGCATCAGCGGTATGACGTCATCCACGTGCGGGTAGGGGTAGACGTAGTGCAGGCGTACCCAGATGTCGAGCTTGGCCAGCTCTTCGCACAGGGCCACCATGCTGGTCTTGACCGGCATGCCATCGTAGAAACCGGTGCGGTGCTTGACGTCGACGCCATAGGCGGAGGTGTCCTGGGAGATCACCAGGATTTCCTTCACTCCAGCCTCTTTCAGGCGCTTGGCTTCGGCCAGCACTTCGCCGATGGGGCGGCTCACCAGATCCCCGCGCATGGAGGGGATGATGCAGAAGGTGCAGCGGTGGTTGCAGCCTTCGGAAATCTTCAGATAGGCGTAGTGGCGCGGAGTCAGTTTGACGCCGTGGGCCGGCACCAGACTGGTGAAGGGGTTGTGGGTCGGTTTGGCCACGTATTTGTGGACGTGACCCAGCACCTCTTCATAGGCATGGGGGCCAGTGATCTCGAGCACCTTGGGGTGGATCTCGCGGATCTGGTTCTCTTTGGCGCCAAGGCAGCCGGTGACGATCACCTTGCCGTTTTCGGCCAGGGCCTCGCCGATCGCTTCCAGCGACTCTTGTACCGCGCTGTCGATAAAGCCGCAGGTGTTGACCACCACCAGCTCCGCATCGTCATAGCTGGGCACCACATCGTACCCTTCGGTACGCAGCTGGGTCAGGATGCGCTCGGAATCGACCAGGTTTTTGGGGCAACCCAAGGAGACGAATCCTACTTTGGGGGCCTGTTTTGTGTTGGACATCGCTCAATCACTCTTAGGTGGCTCTCTTATAAGGGCGCGGATTTTACCGGAATGGCTAACCAAAAACTATACAGCCAGCACGGTAGAACGGAACAATATCTCTGGCGGAGGCAGATTCCCCCATACAGCACCCAAGCACTGCGCCAGCCAGGCTACCCCTTTTGGGTGCATCTCGACTGGGCCAGCCGAATCGTCGACCCGCTCACATCTTGTTGAGTTTTCAGTTAACGAGATGGGGGCTGCTGATGGGCGTCACTATACTCCCAACAGGCACACCAGCAGGGAGGACGGGATGGAAAGCTCATTTGGCGAGAGAATGCAGCATGTGCATGCCACGCTCAGGCAGCGCTTTGACAAGTTGAGCCGGGTGGCCATCGCTATCTATGACCCGCATACGGACAGGCTCAAGACCTTTGCCCACAGCACTGAGGGGAGCTCTCCTCTGGTGCAGTACGAGGTCAAACTGAGCGAGGTGCCCTCCCTGCGCTATCTGGCGGAACACAAACAGCCCAGGGTGCTCGACAGTCTGGACTCCCTGCTGGGGTCGAGCTCGGAGCACAGCCGCAAGCTGCTGGAAGCGGGGTATGCCTCCAGCTATACGGAGCCGCTGCTGTTCAACAGCAAGCTGTTCGGCTTTCTGTTTTGCGATGCGATGGAGCCGGGTTACTTCAAGGAGCCCATTCGCAGCGAGTTGTCAGCCTATGCCCAGGTGCTGTCGGCCATCATAGCGGTGGAATTTTTCTCCATCCAGACCCTTGGCGGCGCCCTCACCACGGCGCGGGAGTTCAGCCGTTATCGGGATGAGGAGACCGCCAACCATCTGCACCGGATGTCGGCCTACTCCCGGCTGATCGCCCGTTCCGTTGCAACGAGCCATTCGCTGAGTGACGAGGAGGTGGAGTTTATCTACCTCTTCTCCGAGCTGCACGACATCGGCAAGATTGCGGTGCCTGACGCCATCTTGCTCAAACCGGGCAAGCTGACGCCGGAAGAGTTCGAGATCATGAAGATCCACCCCGGCAAGGGGCGGGAGATGATTGCCCTGATGATCAGTGAATTTGGCCTCGACGGCATTCACCATACCGACATGCTGACCCATATCATCGCCTGCCATCATGAGCGTTTTGACGGCACCGGTTACCCGGAGGGGCTGGCGGGGGAGGCTATTCCGCTGGCGGCGCGTATCGTTGCGGTGGCAGATGTGTTCGATGCTCTCACCAGCGAGCGCCCCTACAAGCAGGCCTGGCCGTTTGACAGGGCGTTTGCCTATCTGGAGGAGCATGCCAGCAGCCAGTTTGACCCCGTCTGCGTGGAAGCCGCGCTTCGCAACAAGGAGGCGTTTCGCACCATACATCAGCAGTATCAGGAGCCCGCCACCAGCCCGGTCGGCAGCGATCTTTCGGGACCTGGCCGCGGTTCAAGCCACTGATGTCAGCAATTTTCCCCAGTATTGCCGGTTCTTACCTTTCTACTTGGGCCCAGGTTCGCTTATCTGGTAGAGGTGATCGGTGCAGGTGCTCGCGCAGCCACAGGGGCGCACCGCTTTATCCGCGCGCTTTTGCGCCAGCCTGTACTGGCGCCACCAGAGCAGGGAGCCCATGGCGACGATCAGCACAAAGGCGGCCAGTATGGTGATCAGCAGCAGTGACATGAGTTTGCCTCCTTGGTGTTGTGGCACCCTGTGTTCCCTTCGCCGCAGCAGCCTCCCTGACAAGGGGGACGCTCAGCGCCGTCATGGCCATCGCGTTTGATGGCGTGGATGACGGGTTTGCCAGCATGGCGCTGTGACCTGCGGCCCTGGCTTGGCTCGGTCAGAGGTTGCAAATTGCTTTCAGCCAGCAGTGCCGGCCACGGCAGTCGCGCCGAGCGACACTGCACCACCTGCATGCCGCCGGTCAACAAGCCTCCCAGCATTCGCTCACCGATATTGCGTACTACTACCTGATTGACTTGATGAGCCTTGAGGGTGACCAGCAGCGCCTGTTTGTCGCCACAACCCTCACCGGCTGCCGGGTTGGGCAGGGTGGCGAGCACAGTGCCCTCGGGGCCTACTATTTGCAGCTGTTCGGCGCGGGTAAAGTGACTGGCCAGCTGGCCCCGGGTCAGCATGACGGCACGGTTGGCTGCTGGTGCCATCATCAGGCCATGTTCTGTATTCATAGGGGTATGTCTCCACTGGTGTCGGGGTCGCTCGCCTGCATCATCAAGGCTTTGCCCTGGCTCAGACAGTCCACCACTTTGTAGCGGGCTTTTTTAAGGATGTTGGCCAGGGTCTGACGAGAGACCCCCATCACGACGGCGGCCTCCTGTTGCTGCATGCCTTCCAGATCCACCAGGCGCAGTGCCTCGAATTCGTCGGCAGCAAGGGCGACCTGCTCCAGCTGGTGCATGGGGCGGCCATTGGGTTTGAAGCAACTGTTGGCGGGGCGGCCACAGATCTGGCGGGCAATCTTGGGTCTGGGCATAAGCACTCCTATTTAGCATATGCCATTTATACGCCGGGCAATCAGGGTATGCAAATGAATAAAACATGTGTTTTCATTGCATATCAGGGACGAAGGCCCTGTTACAGTGCGCTGGTCGCAAGATGGTTGGGTCTGGTTGTGCAACGATCAGTGCTCGTTCCCGGGAGGGGCGAGCTGCTTGTCTCACGCATGTTAATCGTACGTATCTTGCTGAAATAATGAGTTATTGATGAAAATTCAAGGTGAATGACATGAACAAAGCGATGGCCACCAAGGTGTTTGAATCCCTCTCCTCCGGCATTCGGCTCGATGTCTGGCGTCTGCTGGTGAAAGCGGGCCTGGAGGGACGGGTGGCCGGGGAGCTTTCCAGCAGTCTCGATATCGCCCCCAACACACTGTCATTTCACCTCAAGGCCATGTTGCACGCCGGCTTGCTGTCGGTGGAACAAGAGGGTCGCTTCCTGCGTTATCGCGCAAACATCCCTCTCATGCTGGCATTGATAGGCTACCTCACGGAGGAGTGCTGCGCCGGTCACCCCGAGGCATGCGGCATGATGCGTGCCGAGTCCAGTTGTTCCCCTCATGTTCTGCCTGCCAACGCCTGCTGCGACAAGGAATAACGCCAGCGCCGTCATGGGGGAACGGACCCTTTCAGCCAGGCTTGCCGGGCATCTCGGATACCGGATTGGGTGCTCAGGTGTTCATATGAGGTCAGGCCGTGCGTCATCCACTGACTGGTGTTGTGGGCCTCACACTTATCCGGCGGTCCCTTATTCTGCTACTGTGAGGGTCAGCTCATCACAGATGGTGGAGAACCCATGAAGATTCGATTCCTGGTATTGGCAACGACATTGGCGCTGGCCTCGACCCCCATCCTGGCCGATTGGGCCAAGGTAAAGGAGGCCGCCGCCGACCTTGGCACGGCTGTGAGCGACACCAGCAAGGAGGCGTGGCGGAGCGTGACCGATTTCTCCAAGGCGACCTGGGCGTCCGTCTCCCAGTGGGGCTCGGAGGCGTTCAATACCGCCGGGGCCTGGACCGACAAGAGCATAGCAACCGGCAAGGAGTGGCTGGTGGTCGCCGACAAGAAGCTCGACGAGATGCGTGAGCCCAAGACGGCGCCAGAAGCACGACTCGCCCTCGATACCATGGCCGACACAGCCCTGGTGAGGCTATTCAACGAACAACCCTCTGCCAAGTTGTTGTTTAACCGGGCGTATGGCTATGCGGTGTTCGATTCACGCAAGTTCTCCCTGATGTTGCAAACCAATCAGGGGGCAGGGGTGGCGATCAATCGCGGCAGCGGCCAGCACACCTACATGAAAATGCTGGGCGCTGGCCTCTCGGCCGGCCTTGGCGGCAAGTTCTACCAGCAGGTGATCCTGTTTGAAGACAAGGCCAGGTTCGATGCCTTCGTGACCAAGGGCTGGGAGGCGACCTCAGAGGTGGGGGCGGTAGCGGGCAAGGAGAGCGCCGGGCTCACCGCCAAGTACAATGGCGGCATGGCCATCTATCAGATCGGCGAGACGGGGCTGCTGCTCGATGCCAGCATCTCGGGATCCAAGTACTGGGTGGACAAGGATCTGACTGAAAAAAGCCGATAATCGAGTCGTTATCAGCTGGTCACAGCAGGTAATGGTTTTGCCATGACCTATTCATGAAGGCCCGCATAGTGGGCCTTTTTCCTCTCTCTGGATTAGAGGGCCTGATAGACCCGTTTGCCTTTGAACATGGTCCACAGCACCTTGGTATCCTTGATCTGCTCGCTCGCAACCTGCTCCAGATTGCGATCCAGCAATACCAGATCAGCACTCTTGCCTATGCTGATTGATCCTGTCTGTTTCTCCTGTCCAATCACCTTGGCTGCGTTGAGCGTGTAAGCCTGCAAGATAGCCTGGCGGCTGATCTGCTCGCTGGCAGGGGGCAGCAAGCCAAGTTCGCCCTGGCGGGTGATCGCGGTATATATCGCAAGGAAGGGGTTGGGGCTGGATACCGGCCAGTCACTGGCACCGGCGAGAATGGCGCCGCTTTGCAGCAGGCTGCCTGCCGGATAGAGACGGGACAGCAGGGCAGGGGGCACTTTCCCCTCCAGCAGCATGGTGGTCGCCACGTTTTTCCCGGCCCACAACAGTTGCATTGAGGCGGCCACATTGAGTGGTTTGAAACGGGCAATGCTGGCCGGGCTCACCACTTCCAGGTGGGTGATGCTGTGCAGCAGGCGGCGATCTTCATTGTGGGCCCGAGCATAGGCGATGGCATTGAGGGATTCACGGACGGCCCGATCGCCGATGGCGTGGAAATGAGCGATCAGTTGATGGGCATCCGCCGTGCGGATCAGCTCGTTGAAGCGCTGCTTGTCCAGATCGTCTCTGCCGCTGTAACCGGGGCGGTTGAGATAGGGCTCGCTCAACTTGGCGGTCTGGGATGGAAACTCGATGACTCCATCTTGCAGGATCTTGATCCCCACCAGTTTGACATCCGGGGCATCTTGGAACTGCCGCTGGAGCGCCAGGACGTCATCAATGATGGCGGGAGAGGCGTTGATCCCCACCAGAGCAAGGGCGGATACATGCCCGGTCAGCTTGCCTTCCCGCGATAGCATGCTGTATGCCGGCAACAGGCCGGTGTCACGGCGATCCGGCTCGGCGTTGAAGATAGGCGCGAGGGGGCGAATATTGCTGATAGGGTCCATCCAGGCGGTAATGCCCACCTGATTAAGTTGCTTGGCAGCAGTCATGATGGCATTGGCAATCGTCTCGTCGCTGACGGGTGGCAGCGCCTTGAGGATGGCATCCCACCCGCCTTCCGAGGCAAAGCCATTCAGCTTGCCGGATGGGGTGAGGCCAAAATTGCCTTTCAATGGGGCATAGCGACCGGCAAGGGACTCGCCATCAATGCCTGCCTTGCGCAGCATGGCCTGATTGGCCCAGCCGGTGTGGGCATCCGATCCGGCCAGCACCACGGGGACCTGCCGGTACTGCGGGCCATTGAACACCTGATCGAGCAGGGGTAGCTGATGCCAGTAGTCGAGCGAGACATTGCTGTATAGCTGCACGTCACCGAGTGTCAGCCGGGGGTCATCCTGGCTGCTGGTCAGAAATTGTTGCAGTTGCTTAACCTGACTCATGGCATCGGGAAAGTTAACCGTCATGGCCTGAAATCCGGCAAAGGCCGCATGCACATGACTGTCGATGAGTCCCGGCATCAGATACTTTCCTTTCAGATCAATCTGGTTGGCATGGCTGCCGAGCCGGGCACTGACCTCCTGGTAACTGCCGACCGCCACGATCTTTTTACCTTCAATACCGACTGCCTCCGGGTGAGGGTTCGCCGGATCGCCGCTGTAGATGGTGCCGCCAAAGATCAGGGTCTGGCTCTGTGACTGGGCATTGGCTGCCATCGGAAGGCTCACCAGCAGGCTGGCAAGAAACAGTGTTTTGACATTCATGGGCATGACTCCGTCGCTTCGGCGCCCGAAGGCACCGAAGAGGGTGAATGGAAATGGGGTATCGGCTTATGGGTTGATAAGCGGGATACAGATATCAAACACGTAATGATCCCGGTCGGGGTCAGTGCCCGCGTGGTATTGCTCGTAACACGGACGGTCGTCGCAGCTCAGCCCTTTGCTCACCAGCCAGCCAAACGCCGTCTCCCAAGTGGTGACCAGCTGATCGCCGCGAGCGATAAACTGGCATACCGCATAGGGGCCAGCGGCGATGGTCTGGGTGGTTAACTGGCGCCCTGCGTGGATTTCGGGGCCCAATTCAATGCAGATGTCTGTGCGACAACGCGTCTCATCGGTGATGTCAGGAATATCCCAATAGAGACTCAAGGTGCCTGCCGGTGTCATCGCCTCGTCTGACGCGAACAGTGCAAGTAAATCCCGATGGGCTTGCTCGCAGGTCTCCTTGCCATAAGGACCCATACGGCGCATATATGCAACGCGCCGGGCGGGCATCTGCTTGACGCTCGCCCCCTGCAACAGACCCTGGTGTTCTGTGACCGGGTGCATGACCAGGCCATCATAGGTTTCAAAGGGCAGGGGATCGTTTCCAATCTTGCTTTTCCAGTTTCCCCCTTGTTGCTGGCGGTATTCCGAGGGGCTCATGGCGAAGTGCAGGCGAAAGGCCTTGGCGAAATTCTGGGAGCTGGAGAACCCGGCGGCCAGCGCGAGGGTGGTGATATCGCTCTGCGGTGCGGCCAGCAAGCGACGGGCCGCACGTTCCATGCGCAGGCGCCGGGTAAAGCCGGCGATAGTCTCTCCGACCATCGTCTTGAAAATGCGGTGAAAGTGAAAGGTGGAGATGGCGGCCGCCGTCGCGACCTCATCCAGACTGGGATTGTCATCCAGATGCTGGCTTATGTAGTCCATCGCCTTGAACACAGGTTTGCGATAATCCAGAGATGACTCCTTGCCAACCATTAAAAGTGGGCGTCAACACCGGATTTAATCAGAGCCATCAGTCCTTGTCGAATCCGTCTGCTCTGGTCTGGCCACGCATCCTCACGCCACTCCTAACGTATTGGCACTCTAATTGCTTATTGGATGCCAGCGTCAATGATTTGTCTGGGGATGAGATATGGAAATTAGTGCAAGCAGCCTGATGCAAGAGATGCAGGCTCTCAAGGTTGAAGCTGGTGCCACGCCGCTGACTCAGCCCGGTCGTCAGGTCACCTCTGATTTTGGTCAGTTGCTGCAGCAGGCGCTCGGCAACGTCAACGAACTGCAAGGCGCCGCCAATGATCTGCGCACCCGTTTCGATATGGGCGACAAGTCCGTCGATCTGTCCGATGTGATGATCGCCGGCCAGAAATCCTCTATCGCCTTCGAGGCAACGGTGCAGGTGCGCAACAAGATGGTCGATGCCTACAAGACCATCATGAACATGCCGGTATAAGAGATTACTGAATATCATGCACATGTCAGCAATAAGGACATAAATCGTGGCTACTGACCAAAATGGCGAACTGCTGATCAACGAGGAGAGCTCCGCTGCCCTCGATGAGAACGAGCAAAAGAGTTCAGCTCTCGGCTTCCTGTCCAACACGGATGTGCTGCGGCAAATTACCCTGATCCTGGGGCTGGCCATCTGTCTGGCGATCGCCGTTTTCATCCTGTTGTGGGGCAAGGAGCCGGACATGCGTCCCCTTGGCACCTACAGCACCCAGGAGCTGGTCAAGACCCTGGACTACCTTGACGCCCAGAAGATCCCCTATGAGGTGGATGGCAAGAGCGTGCTGGTCAGCGCCGAAAAATATGCCGATATCCGCCTGCGCCTGACCCGCGCCGGCCTTGCCACCAATACCGATGCCAGCAACGATGGCGAGTCCATACTGCTCAAGGATTCCAGCTTTGGCGTCAGCCAGCGCATGGAGACGGAGCGCCTCAAGTTAAGCCGTGAGCGCCAGCTGGCGAGCGCCATCGAGCAGTTCCAGAACGTGGCCAAGGCCCAGGTGCTGCTGGCCATTCCGAAAGACAACGTATTCGCCCGCAACGAGCGCAAACCCAGTGCGACCGTGGTGCTGAGCCTCAAGGGCAATGCCCTTGGTCAGGGGGAAGTGGATTCCATCGTCGACATGGTCGCCTCCGCCGTACATGGCCTGGAGCCGACCCGTGTCACTGTGACCGATCAGAACGGTCGCCTGCTCAATTCCGGTTCGCAAGATCCTGTCTCTGCCCAGACCCGCAAGGAGTTTGCGATGCAGCAGAAGCAGGAAGTGGAATACAAACAAAAAATTGACGCCATCCTGATACCCGTACTGGGCGCCGACAATTATACGGCGGAAGTTGACCTCTCCCTCGACTTCTCCCAGCAGGAGCAGACCCGCAAGACCTATAACCCGGACCTGCCTGCCGTGCGTTCCGAGATGACGCTGGAAGAGAACAGTGCCAGCGGCAGCAACGGCGGTGTGCCGGGTGCTCTCACCAATCAGCCACCCGCTGCATCGAATATTCCCGAGGAAGCCGCAGGCGGGGATGGCGGAGCCGCCTCTTCCTCCGGTCGTTCCCGCAAGGAAGCAACCCGCAACTTCGAACTGGATACCACCGTCAGCCATATTCGCCGCCAGATGGGGGGTATTCGCCGCATGACAGTCTCGGTAGCCGTGGATTACAAGTCCATCGCCGGTGCCGATGGCGCCGTCACCCGTGAGGCCCGTTCCCAGGCCGAACTCGATACCCTGCGTCGTCTGTTGAGCGGCGGGCTTGGCTTTGATGTGACCCGCGGTGATACTCTGGAAGTGGTCGCCATTCCGTTCAACCGGCCCGAGCTTGAAAATGTGGCCGACGCGCCCATCTACGAGCAACCCTGGTTCTGGCGTGCGGTGCGCATAGCAGCGTCAGTGCTGGTGATTATCGTATTGATTGTCACAGTGGTACGCCCCATGCTGAAGCGTCTGCTTTACCCGGATGCACGACCGGAAGGGGATCTGGATCTGGACAACAGCATAGTGCTGGGTGGGGATGACGAGCTCAGTCTGCTGGCCGCTCAGGCCGAGTCCGAGCCGGTATTCGGGGTGCGTGACGGCCATCTGAAACTGCCGGATCTGCACCGTGACGAGGATCTGCTCAAGGCGGTACGTGCGCTGGTGGCGAACGAACCGGATCTGGCCGCACAGGTCATTAAAGAATGGGTAAGCAACAAAGATGCCTGAAGAAATTAAGACCCAAGTCACCGGTAATGACATTACCGAGGGACAGCGCCTGATCCTGGATCAGATGAGCGGGATGGAGATGGCGGCCGTATTGATGCTGAGCCTCAATGAAGAGGATGCTGCCCAGATCTTCCGTCACCTTGAGCCCAAGCAGGTACAGCGACTCGGTATGTCGATGGCCTCCATGTCTGACTTCAGCCACGATCGGGTGGCGGCGGTGCATCGTCAATTCATCGACGATATCCAGAAGTACACCAACATCGGCATCGGCAGCGAAGACTTCGTGCGCAAGGCGCTGGTGGCGGCCCTTGGCGAAGACAAAGCCAGCAACCTGGTGGATCAAATCATATTGGGTTCAGGCTCCCGCGGCCTCGACTCCCTCAAGTGGATGGATGCACGCCAGGTGGCCAGCATCATCCTGAACGAACACCCGCAGATCCAGACAATCGTATTGTCCTATCTGGAGCCTGAGCAGTCGGCCGAGATCCTGAGCCAGTTCCCGGAGCAGGTGCGCATGGATCTGGTGATGCGGATCGCCAACTTGGAAGAGGTGCAACCGGCGGCGTTGCAAGAGTTGAACGACATCATGGAGAAACAGTTCGCCGGTGCGGCGGGTGCCCAGGCAGCCAAGATGGGCGGCCTGAAGGCGGCAGCCAACATCATGAACTACCTGGATACCAACATCGAAGGCCAGCTGATGGACTCCATCCGCGAGTCGGACGAAGAGATGAGCCAGCAGATCCAGGATTTGATGTTCGTGTTCGAGAACCTCATCGACGTGGACGACCGCGGCATTCAGACCATGCTGCGGGAAGTGCCGGGCGAGCTGCTGCAACGGGCGCTCAAGGGCTCGGACGATCAGATGCGCGAGAAGATTTTCAAGAACATGTCCAAGCGGGCCGCCGAGATGCTGGCGGACGATCTGGAGGCCATGGGGCCAATCCGGGTCTCCGAGGTGGAAGCTGCCCAGAAAGAGATCCTCTCCATCGCCCGCCGTCTGGCGGATGCCGGCGAGATCATGCTGGGCGCCGGTGGTGGCGAGGAGTTCCTCTAAACCATGAACCATCAAGTGTTCGGTTTCGTTGGCCCGTATCTGACCGTGGCGAGGGGCGCATTTAAAGCATGAACAACAAGCTGCGTGGTTATGTTCGCCCTGACGGGGATGATACCCGGGTCGAGGCGTGGGGCTGGCCGGAGATGGAAGTCGAGGCCGCGGTCGAGACCAATGCCCTGGGTTATTCTCCCGACTGGTATCAGCAGGAAGAAGAAGTGCCGGTGGAAGAACCGGTTCCCGAACCCACCCCCAGCATAACGGCAGAAGAGCTGGAAGCCATCCGTCAGGCCGCCTGGGATGAAGGCATGGTCGAAGGTCAGGCCACCGGATTTGCCAAGGGACTGGAGGAGGGCAAGCTGGAAGGCTTGCAACAAGGCCACCAGGCCGGGCTCGAGCAGGGCAAGGAGGAGGGGCTGGCTCTGGCCCGCGAGCAGGTGGAACAGCAGATGGCCCATTGGCAGTCGCTGATCGACCGCCTTGCCAATCCTCTCCATGAGCTGGATCAGGCGGTAGAGCAGCAGCTCATCTCGCTGGTGATGCAACTGGCCCGCACCCTCATGCGGCACGAGGCAGAGACCTCGCCCCGTATCCTGCTGGAAGCGCTCAAGCAGGGGCTGGCTTTGTTGCCGGCCGCCGAGCAGGGCGTCACCCTGATGCTGCATCCTGATGACATTGCCCGGGTCGAGCAGGCGTTCGGGGTGGAAGAGTGCGCCAAGCGCCACTGGCGGTTGCAAAGCGATCCCACTCTCTCCCCCGGTGATCTGCAACTGGCGACCGAGCTTTCCAGCGTCGATTTGACCCTGCAGGGGCGTATCGATCAGCTGCTGCGCAGTTTCTTGCGCGACAATGCGTCTCGGGACTTGCCGAGTAATTGACACCGGGCTGGCGCCAGCGGGCCCGGTTGACTTTTTTCTCTCTCAGGAGGCCAGATGAGCGGCTCGTTACTCACTCGGTTGCAAGGGTATCGGGTCCGCGATACCGCGCCCAAGCCGCCCGTCGCCGGTAAATTGACCCGGGTGGTGGGACTCACGCTGGAGGCCATTGGCTGCCGCGCGGCCATCGGTGCCCTCTGTCGCATCGATACCCAGGATGGCGAGTTGGAGGCCGAGGTGGTGGGCTTTTCTGGTGATCGCCTGTTCCTGATGCCAAGTGAACAGCTCAAGGGGGTCATTCCTGGTGCCCGTGTGGTGCCCATGACCGAAGAGCACGGCATTCCGGTCGGCATGAATCTGCTTGGGCGGGTCATCGACGGCATAGGCCAGCCGCTGGACGGGCTTGGTCCCATCCTCTCGTCCCAGACGGTGCAATTTGCCCAGCACCGTATCAACCCGCTCTCCCGTCGCCCCATCCATCAGCCGATGGACGTAGGGGTGCGCGCCATCAATGCCGTGCTGACGGTAGGGCAGGGCCAGCGGATGGGACTGTTTGCCGGTTCCGGCGTCGGCAAATCCGTGTTGCTCGGCATGATGACACGCGGCTCGGTGGCGGATGTGGTGGTGGTGGGCCTCATCGGTGAACGGGGCCGGGAAGTGAAAGAGTTTATCGAGGACATATTGGGGGAGGAGGGGCGAGCCCGCTCCGTGGTGGTGGCGGCACCGGCCGATGCCTCACCCCTGATGCGTCTCAAGGGGTGCGAGACGGCGCTCGCCATCGCCGAGTATTTTCGCGATCAGGGCCTCAATGTGCTGCTGCTGATGGACTCCCTTACCCGCTATGCCCAGGCCCAGCGGGAAATCGCACTGGCGGTGGGTGAGCCGCCGGCGACCAAGGGCTATCCGCCGTCGGTCTTTGCCAAATTACCGGCGCTGGTGGAGCGAGCAGGCAACGGTAGCGATGGTCAGGGCTCCATTACGGCGTTTTTCACCGTCTTGACCGAGGGGGATGACTTGCAGGATCCCATCGCCGATGCGGCGCGGGCCATCCTCGACGGCCACATAGTCCTGTCGCGGGAGCTGGCCGATGCAGGCCACTATCCGGCCATCGATATCGAAAAATCCATCAGTCGTGTCATGCCCATGGTCACCTCACCCGAACACATGGATTTGGCGCGCACCCTAAAGCAGTTTTACTCCCTCTATCAGCAGAACCGGGATCTCATTACCATAGGCGCTTACAGTCAGGGGTCTGACCCTCGCATCGACCGTGCCATCGTTCACAAACCTTATCTGGATCAGTTCTTGCAACAGGGTATGCGCGAGGTCATTCACTATGATGAGGGCCTGCAATCCCTGCAACTGGTGGCCATGCCACTGATGCGTTGACGATGTAGTAAGGGTGGAGCGCGCTCATGAGTAAAGGGTTGGTGATGTTGTCCGAGCGGTTGCTTGAGGCCGAACAGCAGGCAGGGTTGGCACTGGCCAAGGCCCAGCAGGATCTGAAAATCTTCATGGAGCAGCAGGAAGCGCTCAATCAGTACCGCCAGATTTACCACCAACAGTGGACCGACCGTGGCTTGCAGGGCATAGGTGCCCAGCAGAATGCCCAGTATCACGCTTTTATCAGCAAGCTCGAACAGGCGGCTACCCAGCAGTATGAAGGGGTGAGGCAAGTGCGTCAGGCGCTGGAACTGCGACGGCAAGAGTGGCTGTCTGCCCAGCAGAGGCGCAAGGCGGTAGAGTTGTTGCTGGCCAAGCAGGCCGGGCGTGAGCAGCAGAAGGCTCAGCGTCAGGAGCAGAAGATGCTGGATGAGTACGCCATGCTGCGCCGTTTTCATCATTCTGGCCTGTAACTTGCTTTATTCTGGCCATCCAGTGTGCGCCTCACCCCTCTCTTTCGCGTGAGGGCTGCACCCTAACCCGATTGCCGTCAGGGACCTTCATCATGATGCAGACACTGTTAACCAATACCCCCTCCGCTTCGGCTGCGCCCTCTGCCGATAAAAACGTGTCGCTCATCTCATCGTCCGATAAAGGTGATCAGTCCTCGCAGAGCGATCTGAAGGGGGGCTTTTCCGAGGAGATGGTCAAGGCTCAGCAGGCGGATAAGGCAACGGGTGCCAGGCAGGGCAGCAAAGTGGCTGCCGGTGAGCAAGTCGCCCCCGATCCGCTCGCCAAGGAGGCGGTAGTCACTGACAAGGGGGAAGGTCGCAAGCATGGTGATGCCAAATCTTTGGCGGATTCCACAGGGGAGACGGCCGCCACGGACGACAAGGAGAAGAAAATGGACGAGGCTGAGAGCAGTGCCTCTCCCATTGATTTCTTGCAGCGTCTGCAAGACGCCCTCAAGCAGGATACCAGTCTCGTCTCCCCCGTCGTTCTCAATCTTGCCCCGGTTTTGGAAGGTGACGGCAATATGTTGCCGCAAGAAGATGAGGCCACTGCATCTGCCGATGCGCTGGCGCTTGACGGCAAACAAGGTGATGGCAAGCAGGCCGCGTCCAGAGACGCCGCCTTGCTGGCGCAACAGGTGGCCAGCCTGCTCAAGGGAGCGGATACAGGGGCCGCGGCTGCAAACGATGAAACGCCCGCCACCGAAGCCGTGGATGGGGATATGTTCGCTGCCATGGCGGCTGAGCTGAAGGGTGATGAAAAGGGCAAAGACACGGCGAGTGCCGACAAGGGCGGCAAGGCCGCACTTTCCGGTGCTGGACGGACCGCCTTGCTGAGCAAGGTGTTGCCGACCGAAGCGGTGGAAAAGGTTGCCAAAGGCGAGGGGAACAATCCTGTCGAGGTTGATGGCAGCTCCAAATCCGCCATCCACTCTATGGGTCACAAGGAGGGGGCTGAAAAGCCATCTCCCCTGCACACCATGAATCAGGTCGTGCCTGCTCAGGCGGGTGCCACCAGGGCGTTTGAAGAGGGATTGGGCCGGGCCGACAGTGGCACCGCAACCTCGACCGATGCCGCACAGACCCAGGCTGTCACTGAAGAGGGTGAGGAAGCCAAGGTTGCCCCTGCCGCCAAATCAGATAGCCAGGCTGTTGTATCCAGCATGGCGACAGCCGCTCAGACGACACCGGTTGCACAAGCTGCCGAGCCCGTATTGACGGCGCCGCAACAGGCGCTGGCCAGCAGTGAATCACAAGGGCCGCAAGCATCATTGAACGCCTTGTCGGCCGGTCTCAAGCAGATGGAAGCCAGTGATTCGCCCAATACCAAGGCGGACGTCAAACTGGATGTGAAGCAGAAGGTGGCCGAGCTTGGCAGAAACAGCGCTCTGGGCACAGAGTCTACTACCCAGGACAACAACCACAGCCAGCAGGTGCAGCAGAACAGTCAGCCCCAGGCCGTGAACAATGACAGCAAGCCGACCACCGACATATCGGCGCGGCGGGATCCCCAGCATTTGGCTCACCTCAAGCTGGCCAGTCCGGAGACCCCTGCCCAGTTGCATCAGAAGGTAAACCTGATGCTGACGGACAAGTTGCAGCAGGCGGAGATCCAGCTCGATCCCCTGGGTCTTGGCAAGATGAAAATCCAGATCCAGATGGGATCCGACAACCAAGCCAACGTGCACTTTGTGGTGCAGCATGGGCAGACTCGCGAAATGCTGGAGCAAGCCATGCCCCGCCTGCGTGATATGCTGGCCGGACAGGGCATCCAGCTTGGTCAGACTCTGGTACAACAACAGCCACAGCAGCAGTCTCAGGGACAGTCCGCTTTTTCCGGCCAGGGCCAGTCAGGTCAACATGGCAGCGGATCGTTTTCTGAAACAGGCCAAACTGAGGCAGAGGTCACGGCGGCAGGTAGTCGTTTGTCGATGGAATCGACAAACGACGCCGGAATTGATTTCTATGCTTGATGCCAGCCTGAGTAAGTTTATGATATCGAACAAGTTTGAGACTAGGGTGGACAAGGGATGGCAGATGACAACGAACTGACGCTTAAAGATCCGGCGGCAGGCAAGAAAAAGAAGCTGATCATGATCATCGCCCTGGCAGTGATAGTGCTGGCGGGTGGCGGTGCTGGTGCCTGGTTCATGCTCTCCGGCTCTGACAAGCCGGCTGCGGATGCTGCTGCCGAGGGGGCAGATGCCAAGCCGAAAGATACGGCACCGAAACCTTCGCTCTATGTGGGCATGCCGCGTCCCTTCGTGTTCAACGTCTCGGGCGGGCAGCGGGATCGGCTGGTGAAGATCAAGGTGCAGCTGATGGTGCGTGGCACCGCCGACGAGAACCTGGCCAAGCAAAATATCCCCCTGATTGAAGGCACCTTGCTGCGGATTTTCAGTGCCGCCACCAGCGAGCAGCTGATGACCTTCGAAGGCAAGGAGAAGCTGCGCAAGGATTCACTGGAAGAGTGCCGTCGGGTACTGGGTGACCTGGTCTCTTCCCCCGTTATCGAACAAGTGCTGTTTACCGGCTTTGTAATGCAATAAGGGTGAAGCGTGAGCGATCTGTTAAGTCAGGACGAAATTGATGCCCTCTTGCACGGTGTCGATGATGTCGAAGAGGAAGAGATAGGCGCAGCGGGGGATCCCGGTGTTGCCCAGTTTGACTTCTCCTCCCAGGACCGCATCGTCCGTGGCCGTATGCCGACCCTGGAGCTGGTGAACGAGCGCTTTGCCCGTCACATGCGGATCAGCCTGTTCAACATGATGCGCCGTACCGCCGAGGTTTCCATCAACGGCGTGCAGATGCTCAAATTCGGCGAATACGTACACACACTGTTTGTGCCGACCAGCCTGAACATGGTGCGTTTCCGTCCGCTCAAGGGCACGGCACTCATCACCATGGAGGCCCGACTGGTCTTCATCCTGGTGGAAAACTTCTTTGGCGGCGATGGTCGCTACCACGCCAAGATCGAGGGTCGCGAGTTCACGCCCACCGAGCGCCGCATCATACAGATGCTGCTCAAGCTGGTGTTCGAGGATTACAAGGACGCCTGGGCCCCCGTCATGGATGTGGGCTTCGAATACCTCGACTCCGAGGTGAACCCTGCCATGGCCAACATCGTCAGTCCCACCGAGGTGATAGTGGTGAGCTCCTTCCACATCGAGCTCGATGGGGGCGGCGGTGATTTTCACGTGGCCATGCCTTACTCCATGCTGGAGCCCATCCGCGAACTGCTGGATGCCGGTGTGCAGAGCGACAAGGGGGACACGGATGTACGCTGGAGCAAGGCGCTGCGCGACGAGATCATGGACGTCAAGGTCGAGCTCCGAGCCAAGCTGCTGGAGACGGATCTGACACTGCGCGAGCTGATGGAGCTCAAGCCCGGCGACATAATCCCGGTGGAGATGCCTGAGAACCTGCTGGTCTATGTGGAAGATTTGCCCACCTTCCATGCCAAGATGGGGCGGACCAAGGATAACGTGGCCCTCAAGATTACCGACAAACTCAAGCGCCCTGAAGGGGTCAAGACAGAGATGCATCTGGTGACCCGGGGCGGCATACGTATCGATGGTGAGGCCGAGCTGGAAGAGCTCGAGCGCAGCATCGAAGATCAACAGCGATAATCGACAGTCTGTCACGACAGATGGTCACGAATTAGCATAAGGAAGCAAGATGAGCGGAACTGATGGCGGACGCCTGGGCAGCCGCACTGGAAGAGCAGGTGATTGCCGAAGCCAAACCCGCTCCCCTTGAGGAGCTCACCGATGACGCCCCCATCAGTGCCGAGGAGCGGCGCAAACTCGACACCATTCTGGATATTCCGGTCACCATCGCCATGGAAGTGGGCCGCAGCCAGATCAGCATCCGCAACTTGCTGCAACTGAACCAGGGCTCTGTGGTGGAGCTGGATCGGGTGGCGGGTGAGCCGCTGGACGTGCTGGTCAATGGCACCCTGATCGCCCACGGTGAAGTGGTGGTAGTGAACGACAAGTTCGGTATCCGTCTGACCGATGTCATCAGCCAGATTGAAAGGATCAAGAAACTCAAATGACCAGCACCATTGCGCTGACCGATGTCATCATCACTCAGGCCGACAGGATCCAGAAACTCACATGATCCGCGCGCTCCCGTTACTCTTGTTGTCCTGCCCTGTACTGGCCAATCCGGGGGCGGGAGCCAATCCTCCCAGCCTCACCTCCTGGTTGCTCTCCAGCCTGATGGTGATCGGCCTCATCCTGGTGCTGGGCTTTCTGCTCAAGAAGAGCAAGATAGCCAACGCCATGGGGGGCGGTCAGATGCGTGTCATCGCCAGCCTGCCGGTGGGTTATAAAGAGAAGCTGCTGGTAGTCAAAGTGGGTGAACAGCAGTTGTTGATCGGGGTGACACCGCAGCAGGTCAATTTTCTCTATCGCCTGGATACGCCGCTGGACGAGAGCCAGCCCCAGGCGTTTTCCCAGCAACTTGGCAAATTGATGGGTAAACATGAAAAAAGCTAACGGCTTGTGGTTACCAATGGGGCTGCTGGTCGGCCTGTTATCAACGCTGGTGTTGTTCTCGCCGCTGGCGCTGGCCCAGGATGGCATGTCGGCCGTGACCATCAAGACCCTGGCGGATGGCAGCCAGGAATACAGCCTGACCCTGCAAGTGCTGGCGCTGATGACGGCGCTCTCTTTCTTGCCTGCGGTTGTCATCATGATGACCTCGTTTACCCGCATCATCATAGTGCTTGGCATATTGCGCCAGGCGATCGGTTTGCAGCAGAGCCCCTCCAACCAGGTGTTGATCGGCATTGCCCTCTTCATGTCGTTTTTCATCATGTCCCCCGTGCTGGATCGCATCAACGACGAGGCGCTGCAACCCTATCTGGCCGAGACCATTCAGGCCAGGGAGGCGCTGGAGAAGGCCGAACTGCCCATCCATCAGTTCATGCTCTCCCAGACCCGGATAAAGGATCTCAATACCTTCATGGAAATCGCCGATGTGCAGGTGGATAAACCCGCCGAGGTGCCACTGCGAGTGCTGATCCCGGCGTTTGTGACCAGCGAGTTGAAGACGGCATTCCAGATAGGCTTTATGCTGTTTTTGCCCTTCCTGGTGATCGATCTGGTAGTGGCCAGTATCCTGATGGCCATGGGTATGATGATGCTGTCACCCATGCTGGTTTCCCTGCCATTCAAACTGATGCTGTTCGTCATGGTGGATGGCTGGAACCTGATACTGGGCTCTCTGGCCAACAGTTTCGGCTTGGGCGCCGGTGGTTAAGTCGGACAAACGCAAGGAGCAAGGAGCATGAGTCCGGAAACCTTTGTCGACGTATTCCGTGAGGCACTCTGGCTGGTGACTATCATGGTGTGCGCCGTGATTTTACCGAGTTTGATGATAGGTCTGGTGGTGGCCATCTTTCAGGCCGCTACCTCCATCAACGAACAGACCTTGAGCTTTCTGCCTCGTCTCATCGTCACCCTGTTTGCACTGGGGGCGGGTGCACACTGGGGCTTGCAGAGCCTGATGGATTTCTTCCTGCTGATGGTGAGTCAAATTCCCGAGGTGGTGGGATGATGCACTCCACGACGCGGCCAGGATTGCCGTCTGACAACCCACTGCTGCTGGTATGTCTGCAGGCTTCCGAGGCGGCAGTATGACCTATACAACCGCTCTTATCATGGAGTGGTTGTCTTCCATCCTCTGGCCGTTGGCGCGGGTGAGCGGTCTCTTGATGGTGATGGCGGTGTTTGGCAGCCGGCTGACGCCAGCCCGGATCCGCATCGGGCTGGCGCTGGCACTGACCTTCATGATCGCCCCCTTGTTGCCTCCCATGCCCAAGGTTGAGCTGTTCTCCGTCGGCAGTTTTCTGGTATTGACCCAGCAGCTGCTCATCGGCATTGCCCTCGGCCTGATGACCCAGTTTCTGATGGAGAGCTTCGTGATGGCCGGCCAGGTCATCGCCATGCAGACCAGTCTGGGCTTTGCGACCCTGGTGGATCCCATGAATGGCCAGTCGGCCCCTGTGGTAGGCCAGTTCTACCTGATGCTGGCAACCCTGGTGTTTCTGGCGGTAGATGGTCACCTCATCATGCTGCGCATGGTCGTGCTGAGTTTCGAGACTTTGCCGGTCTCCGATGCCGGGCTCACCCTGCCTGCCATCCGCAGTCTGGTCGGTTTTCTGGGGATCATGTACCAGGCCTCTCTGGTGATGGCGCTGTCGGCCATAGTCGCGCTGTTGCTCATCAACTTTGCGTTCGGTGTCATGACCCGGGCAGCTCCCCAGCTCAATATCTTCAGTATCGGTTTTGCGGTCAGCATGATGTCCGGCCTCTTCATTCTCTGGCTCACCATCGGCGGTTTTCTCGGTCACTTCGATTCCATGTGGGAGCGGGTGCAGGAGACCAGCTGCGAGCTGATTAATGTCCAGTGCTTCGGTGATCAGAATGGTTGATTGCGCGTGGCTTGATACCGAACAGCTTCACTTCCTCTGGAGGCGAGTGCCGCTGAGCTGCGTCCGGCGTTGCGGAGGTCAGCAAGATGGCTGATACCGATCAGGAACGTACCGAACAACCCACGGGCAAACGACTGCAACAGGCCCGGGAAAAAGGGCAGATTGCACGCTCCAAGGAGCTGGGTACTGCCAGCGCCCTGCTGGCGGCTGTTTTCGGTCTGCTGATGGTCAAGGAGAGTCTGGCCAGCGCCATGGTCAAGATCCTCACCATTGGCTTTACTCTGGACCGGGATCAGGCTTTTGATCCCAACGCCATGGGCGCCATGTTGCCGGCCTTGCTAAGGGAGCTTGTCTATCCGCTTGGCCTGCTGTGGATGCTGATCATCCTCTGTTGTGCTCTCATCCCCATAGTGGCCATAGATGTACCCTTCCAGACCTGGAACCACACCCGCCAGCTCAAGATGACCAAGCAGGAAGTGAAAGACGAATTCAAGGACAGCGAAGGTAAACCCGAGGTGAAGGGACGGATACGGCAGTTGCAGATGCAGATGGCGATGCGACGCATGATGGGAGATGTGCCAAAGGCAGACGTCATCATCACCAACCCGACCCACTACTCGGTGGCGCTCAAATACGACATTGCCAAGCCGGGTGCCGCGCCCAAGGTAGTTGCCAAGGGGACAGATGAGATCGCAATGAAGATCAGGGAAATAGCCAGGGAGTACGAGATCCCCATCATGCCGTCCCCGGCACTCACCCGCGCTATCTTTCACTCCACCGAAATTGGGCACGAGATCCCGGAAGGCCTGTTTGCCGCCGTGGCCCAGGTGCTGGCTTATATTTATCAGCTTAAAAAATTCCGTCGTGGCAGCGGCCGGCGCCCCAATCCGATCGCCAAGGATCTGCCCATTCCGCCCGAATTTCGAAAATGACAAACTTCTGACGCAGTCAAAATAAAATCATTTAAAATCAATACATTGAATTGTTGGCTTGATGTTTGCTTTAATCGGATACCAGCAGTTTAAGATTGAGAAAAACGATGAAATTCCAGGCATCATTGGGCCGATTGAAAGAGCACAGGGGATTGCTGACCAAGGGGGTGGGGACACCGCTGCTGGTGCTTGCGTCTCTTGGTATGGTCGTGCTGCCCATCCCGCCGCTGATGCTGGATGTCCTCTTCTCCTTCAATATTGCGCTTTCCATCGTGGTCTTGCTGGTCGCCGTCTATACCCGCCGCCCCCTCGAATTTGCTGCCTTTCCAACCGTTTTGCTGCTCGCTACCTTGCTGCGTCTGGCGCTCAACGTGGCGTCAACCCGGGTGGTCTTGCTGGAAGGTCATAATGGCAGCGCTGCAGCCGGTCATGTGATCGAGGCGTTCGGCAACGTGGTGATCGGTGGCAACTATGCGGTCGGTATCATCGTCTTTACGATCCTGATGATCATCAACTTTGTGGTCATCACCAAGGGTGCGGGGCGGATCGCAGAGGTGAGCGCCCGTTTCACCCTGGATGCCATGCCCGGCAAACAGATGGCCATCGACGCGGATTTGAACGCTGGTCTCATCAACCAGGAAGATGCCAAAAAACGTCGTCAGGATGTGACCCAGGAAGCCGACTTCTACGGCTCCATGGACGGCGCCTCCAAATTTGTGAAAGGGGATGCTATCGCGGGCATCATGATCCTCTTCATCAACATCATCGGCGGTTTCATCATCGGCATGATGCAGCACCAGCTCACCTTTGGTGAAGCGGCTGAAATATATACCCTGCTTGCCATTGGTGACGGTCTGGTTGCCCAGATCCCCTCCCTGCTGCTCTCCATCGCCGCTGCCATCATTGTGACCCGGCAGAATACGGATCAGGACATGGGCACGGCGGTACTGGGTCAGTTGTTTGACAATCCCAAGGCACTGACCATCTCGGCCGGCATCCTGCTGATGATGGGGCTGGTTCCCGGCATGCCACATTTTGCTTTCCTGAGTCTGGGAGCCATCTCTGCCACCGGAGCCTGGTGGCTGCTGCGCCGTGAGAAACGTGCTGCGGCCAAGGCCGCCAAGGGCGAACTGATGCCGGCTACTTCAGAGCAGCCTCATGAGCAGAAAGAGCTGAGCTGGGACGATGTGATGCCGGTGGATATTATCGGGCTGGAGGTGGGCTATCAGCTCATCCCTCTGGTGGATCGCAATCAGGGCGGGGAACTGCTCAGCCGGATCAAAGGGGTGCGCAAGAAACTTTCTCAGGAGCTCGGCTTTCTGGTACCTGCCGTACATATTCGGGACAATCTGGATCTGGCGCCCAATCAATACCGCATCACCTTGATGGGGGTCAGTACCGGCGAGGCCAATGTTTACTATGATAAGGAGATGGCCATCAACCCTGGCCAGGTGTTCGGCCAGATCCAGGGCATCGCCACCCGGGATCCCGCCTTCGGGCTGGAGGCGGTGTGGGTCGCCAAGGAGCAGGTCTCCCAGGCGCAGACCCTGGGTTATACAGTGGTGGATACCGCGACAGTAGTCGCTACCCACTTGAGCCAGATCCTCTCCAACCATGCCGCCTTGCTGCTGGGGCATGACGAGGTGCAGCAACTGCTCGACATGATAGGGAAGCACCAGAGCAAACTGGTGGAAGGATTGGTTCCCGAGGTCATCAGTATGGGTAACCTGGTGAAGGTATTGCAGAATTTGCTCAATGAAGGCGTGCCAATCCGTGATATGCGCACTATCCTGCAGACCCTGGTGGAATATGCCCCGCGCAGCCCGGACCCGGAAGTGCTCACGGCCGCCTGCCGTATCGCCCTGCGCCGCCTGATAGTGCAGGAAATTGCCGGCCCGGATCCCGAGTTACCGGTGATCACATTGTCGCCAGAATTGGAACGTATATTGCATCAATCCCTGCAGGCAGGGGGTGGTGATGGCGCTGGCATAGAGCCGGGCCTGGCGGAGCGGATGCAGCGCTCGCTGGTGGAAGCCACTCAAAGACAAGAACTGGAAGGCCAACCGGCCGTGCTTCTGACATCAGGGATACTGCGCAATACCCTGGCGAAATTTGTCAAGAATGCCATTCCTGGATTACGCGTTCTGTCTTATCAGGAAGTGCCTGATGACAAGCAAATCCGCATCGTCAGTGCGGTAGGACAGAACTAGTTAGCGGAGATGACGGGTGAAGATTAAGCGTTTTTTTGCCAAGGATATGAGAACGGCGCTGGCTGAGGTCAAGGAGACTCTCGGGCCCGATGCCGTCATCATGTCCAACAAGAAAGTCACCGGAGGGGTGGAGATAGTCGCCGCTGTCGATTATCAATCCCAGGTTCCGGGACCCAAAGATGCGCCGGTTCGCCGTCAGTTGAACGATGAGAGCGTCAATATCTCGTCTGCCGGACGGCAGATGACGCGCCCTGCGCCCACCCCGGCCAAGGAACAGAACGAACACTATGCCGATACCCTGGCCGCGCTGCTGGCACGCCAGCAGAAGCTGAATCCATCCAACCCGGCCGGTCTCAACGGTGGGGCTCCGATGGCTGCTGCCGGATCTGCGCCTCGCACCCTGGCCGAACAGGGGCAGTGGGGAGCGGCGCCCGAGCCCGCCAAGCCCAAAGCCAGAGTGGCGACCCCGGGTCGCGCTCCCCAGCCTGCGCCGCGAGAGCAGGAGATGGAAGGGATGCGCAAGGAGATGGCCAGCATTCGCAAGCTGCTTGAGCACCAGATCTCCGGACTGATGTGGCAGGAAGTCGAACGCCGTGAACCTATGCGGGCCCTGCTCATCAAGGAACTCAAGAAGATAGGCTTTGATGATGCGTTTGCCGATCAGCTGGCGGGCCTTATCCCTGAGGATATGTCCATCCATCAGGCCATGGCCCAGTTGGCCGAGGTGCTGACCGCCCAGCTCAAGATCAGCGAAGATGACATTTTACGACAGGGTGGGGCCGTTGCCCTGCTCGGACCGACCGGGGTGGGCAAAACCACCACCATCGCCAAATTGGCGGCTCGTTTTGCCATGAAGTATGGCGCCGAGCAGGTGGCGCTCATCACCACGGACAACTACCGGATTGGTGCCCATGAACAGTTGCAGACCTATGGTCGCATCATGGGGTGTCCGGTTCGGCAGGTGCGTGATGCCGAAGAGCTGGCCAATGCGCTTTATCAGTTCCGCCATCGTCGGCTGGTACTCATCGATACCGCAGGGGTCGGGCAGCGGGATATACGGTTGACCGAGCAGCTCGATACCCTGGTCAAGAATGCCAAGGTTCGCATCCGCAGCTACCTGGTGATGTCAGCCACGTCCCAGCGTCGAGTGATGCAGGAGGCGGTGGACCATTTCCGGCGTATTCCATTAAGCGGCTGCATACTTACTAAATTGGATGAGAGTCTGAATCTGGGCGAAGTGATTAACGTGTGTATCCAGAATGCATTGCCTATCAGCTATATCACTGATGGACAAAGGGTTCCGGAAGATATTCAAGTTGCCAATGCGGCGCAGCTCGTCGGGGCTGCCATGGGCTCGCTGGAGCAGGAAACAGAAGAACCCTATTTCTGGGGGGCAGGCTTTGGCGAGGCCGAAGATTCGGAGTTTTATGAGTAACATACATATGGATCAGGCGAGTGGTCTGCGCAAAATGCGTCAAAACAATCGAGTAAAAGTGATCGCCGTTTCCGGTGGCAAGGGTGGCGTGGGCAAGACCAACGTGACCCTGAACGTGGCGGGTGCCATGGCCGCCCAAGGCAAACGGGTGATGGTGCTGGACGCCGACCTTGGCCTTGCTAACGTTGACGTCATGCTGGGGCTGCGGGTACACCGCAACCTCTCCCATGTGCTGGCCGGCGAGTGCACCATAGACGACATCATAGTCGAGGGGCCCTACGGCATGATGATAGTGCCGGCGACATCAGGTACCCAGTCCATGGTGGAACTCTCCCCGGTGCAGCATGCCGAGCTTATCCGCGCCTTCAGCGAGATGAAGACTCAGGTCGATATCCTGATGGTGGATACTGCGGCGGGCATTTCCGAGATGGTGCTGAGTTTCACTCGCGCGGCTCAGGACATCATGATAGTGGTGTGCGACGAGCCTACCTCCATCACGGATGCCTACGCACTGATCAAGATCCTCTCGAAGGATCACGGCGTGTTTCGCTTCAAGGTGGTAGCCAACATGGTGCGCAGCCTGCGCGAGGGGCAGGAGCTCTATGCCAAGCTGACCCGGGTAACCGATCGTTTTCTGGACACCTCGCTGGAGCTGGTGGCCTGCGTGCCTTACGACACCAACCTGCGGGCTGCGGTGCGCAAGCAGAAGCTGATTGTCGAAGCCTTCCCCAAGTCACCTGCAGCGCTGGCGTTTCGCGCCCTCGCCAACAAGGCGGCAAGCTGGCCCATTCCTAACCAACCCGGCGGTCATCTCGAATTTTTCCTGGAAAATTTGCTGCAAAAGCCGGTCATAGCACAGGAAGGTTCCCGTGAATAAAGCCCAAGCGTACTTGCGTCATCAGGATTCCTATGTGCTGGTCGAGCGTCATGCTCCACTGGTGAAGCGGATTGCCCAGCATTTATTGGCTCGCCTGCCAAGCAGTGTCTTGCTGGATGACCTGATCCAGGCAGGTATGATTGGGCTGCTCGAA
Organism: Aeromonas salmonicida subsp. salmonicida; assembly: GCF_001643305.1. Lineage (GTDB taxonomy): Bacteria > Pseudomonadota > Gammaproteobacteria > Enterobacterales > Aeromonadaceae > Aeromonas > Aeromonas salmonicida. The sequence goes on along the minus strand of NZ_LSGW01000088.1, from coordinate 29,391 downwards.
GCTTCCCGCAATTTTGACGGCAGCAAGGGCGCCAGTTTTGAGACCTACGCCGGGATCCGCATCCGTGGCTCCATGCTCGACGAGATTCGGCGGGGCGACTGGGTGCCGCGTTCCGTGCATCGCAACAGCCGTGCCATCGCCGAAGCCATCGAAAATGTTGAACAAGCGCATGGCCGTGATGCCCGCGATACCGAGGTGGCGGTCCAGATGGGGGTCAGTCTCGGCGAGTATCACACCATGCTGCAGGATGTCTCCTGCGGCAAGATCATCGGCATCGAGGACCTGGGGGTTAGCGAGGATGTGATTGGTCATCCCGACGATGCTGGAGGCAACAGTGGGTTTGACGAACTGGCAGCTGAGCGTTTTCAAGGTGCTCTTGCCGAACACATTGGACGCTTGCCGGAACGGGAAGCGTTGGTGCTCTCCCTTTACTACGATGAAGAACTGAACTTGCGTGAAATAGGCGAGGTATTGAACGTAAGCGAGTCTCGTGTGAGCCAGATACACAGTCAGGCGATGCACAGATTACGCGCTCGTTTAAGAGATTGGCATGTATAAGTGTTTGTACTAGCTACACTGAAACAAAACTCTAAGGCATAATCCGCAAAACAAAACCTGCGATCTGCATCATGTAAGTGAGCCGCTATGGCGGCTATTTAGGAGGGAATTTTGGACAAGAACATGAAAATCCTCATTGTTGACGATTTTTCAACGATGCGCCGGATTATCAAGAACTTGCTGCGTGACTTGGGATTTAACAATACCCACGAAGCAGATGACGGCAACACGGCCTTGCCAATGTTGAAAAATGGTGATTATCAGTTCGTGGTCACCGACTGGAACATGCCCGGTATGCAAGGTATCGACTTGCTCAAGGCGATTCGCGTCGATGACAAACTCAAGCATCTGCCGGTGCTGATGGTAACGGCTGAAGCCAAGCGCGAACAGATCATTGAAGCCGCCCAGGCGGGCGTCAATGGCTATATCGTCAAGCCTTTCACCGCTGCAACGCTCAAAGAGAAACTCGACAAAATCTTTGAACGAATCGGCTAAGGAGCAGCAGGGATGAAGGCCAAAACGAGTGCAATGATTTCGCTCGATCAGGCAAGGATGCTTGTTGCCCATCTTGAGCAAGGCGAATTTGAACAGGCCGATACCATCATTGCTGATGCATGTGCCCCCAATGCCGCCGCTCTCTTTGACAAAGTGGGTCAACTGACCCGACAACTGCATGATTCCCTACAGGATTTCCGGCTGGATCCGCGGATCCCCGACCTGGCGACCCATGATATTCCCGATGCACGGGAGCGTCTCAGCTACGTTATCGACATGACTGACAAGGCAGCCAACCGCACCATGGATGCGGTGGAAGCCAGCCTGCCGATTGCTGACCGGCTCAATGACAATATTCAGCTGGTTCTGCCCAACTGGAATGCCCTGATGAGCAGGGACATGAATGTCGGACAATTTAAGTCTTTATGTCACCAACTGGATGATTTTATTAAGGCTTCTGAATCTGATGCCGATAAATTACGGCAACTGCTGACAGAAATTCTGATGGCGCAAGATTTTCAGGATTTGACCGGCCAGATGATCCGCAAGGTCATCAAGCTGGTTCAGGAAGTTGAAACAAAATTAATAGAAATGCTGACTATGTTTGGTGAGGCTGCGGCTGAGCATTCATCTCAACGCCTTCCTGTAAGCGGGATTGAAGCCGAAGGCCCCATCATGAACCCTGAGACGCGTTCCGATGTGGTCAATGGTCAGGATGATGTGGACGATCTGCTGTCTAGCCTGGGATTCTAATGGAGTGACGCATGGCCTTCGAAGTTGATGAAGACATACTGCAAGACTTTTTGGTCGAAGCATCCGAAATATTGGAACAGTTGTCCGAACAACTGGTCGACTTGGAAAAGCGACCCGATGACAAGAATCTGTTGAATGCCATATTTCGAGGCTTTCATACCGTTAAAGGCGGCGCCGGTTTTCTCTCTCTGGGAGAATTGGTAGACGTCTGTCACGGTGCCGAAAACGTGTTCGACATCTTGCGCAATGGCAAGCGAACCGTCACTGCCGAGTTGATGGATGTTATTTTGCAGGCACTGGACGCCATCAATGTGATGTTTGCCCAGGTGCAGAATCGCGAACCACCAAGCCCTGCATCCGCCGAAATCCTGCATGATCTGCATGAGCTCTGCAAGCCCGAGGGGCAAGAGCAGCTGCTGACTGCCTCCGCTGGCAATAATGCCCCTGCCCATGGGGAAGAACTGGTTGAGACTGCTGTCATGGTTTCCGAACCCGAGACGGTTGCTGCACCATTGCCCGTCAATGGTGGCGGCTCCATCGATGAAATCTCTGCCGATGAGTTCGAGCGTTTGCTCGATGAATTGCATGGTGCTGGCGGGGCGCCGACCCCGGTTGCCAATTCCATATTGACCGGCACCGGTGACATCACCGACGACGAGTTCGAAGCCTTGCTCGACCAGTTGCATGGTCAGGGTCAGCATAGCGGCGCCCTCGAGGTCAACCCTTTGACGTCGGTACAAAAAGAAGTCGACGAACTTATCGATGACGATGAGTTCGAGCGTCTGCTTGATGAGCTGCATGGTCGTGGCCAGGGACCGAAAACCAGTATCACGCCACCTGCTGCACCGGTAGCAGCCGCCCCAACACCAGCAGCTCCGGTGAGCGCAGCCCCTGCGGCCAAGCCGACGCCTGCGCCTGCACCAAAACCCGCCGCCGCGCCGGCTGTTGCCGCAAAACCGGCCCCAGCCCCCGTCAAACAACCGTCAGCACCGGCAGAAAATGCAGTGCAAAGCGATACCACGGTTCGGGTAGATACCAAGACATTGGACGTCATCATGAACATGGTGGGTGAGCTGGTGCTGGTTCGTAATCGTCTGGTGAGCCTCGGCATCGCCAGCAACGATGAAGACATGTCAAAAGCGGTTGCCAATCTGGACGTGGTGACGGCCGATCTGCAAGGCGCGGTAATGAAAACCCGCATGCAGCCCATCAAAAAAGTATTTGGTCGCTTCCCGCGCGTCGTGCGCGATCTGGCCCGCACTCTCAAGAAAGACATTGAGCTGGTGATGGTCGGGGAAGAGACTGACCTGGATAAAAACCTGGTCGAGGCCCTGGCCGATCCGCTGGTTCACTTGGTACGCAACTCCTGTGACCATGGGGTAGAGATGCCGGATGTTCGTGAAAAAGCGGGCAAGCCACGTCAGGGCACCATTACCCTGAGTGCCTCCCAGCAGGGTGACCACATCCTGCTTTGTATCGAGGATGATGGTGCCGGCATGGATCCGGAGAAGCTCAAGTCCATCGCCATCAGTCGTGGTGTGCTGGATGCAGACAGTGCGGCTCGTATGAGTGACAACGATGCCTACAACCTGATTTTTGCGCCTGGTTTCTCTACCAAGTCAGAGATATCCGATATTTCAGGCCGTGGTGTCGGTATGGATGTGGTGAAAACCAGTATTGTGAGCCTGAATGGCTCCGTCTATATCGATTCAACCTGGGGTAAAGGGACCCGCCTCGAGATCAAGGTGCCTTTGACGCTGGCGATCTTGCCGACGCTGATGGTGGAAGTGGGTGAACAGACGTTTGCCTTGCCGCTGGGGTGTGTGAACGAGATTTTCCATCTGGACCTCAAAAAGGCCAACGTGGTGGATGGTCAGCTCACTATCATAGTGCGTGACAAGGCCATTCCGCTCTTTTACCTGCACAAGTGGCTGGTGAAAGGGACGAACAAGAAATCACGGCAGGATACGGGCCATGTGGTGATAGTGCAGATTGGCACCCAGCAGATAGGTTTTGTCGTGGATAACCTGATTGGTCAGGAAGAGGTGGTGATCAAGCCGCTGGACAACCTGCTGCAAGGAACCCCTGGCATGGCCGGGGCCACTATCACCAGTGATGGTGGTATCGCACTCATTCTGGATGTGCCGAGTCTGCTCAAAGCGTATGCGCGTAGACATTGATAGCTCAGGCCCAAGGAGTTAGAAAAATAACAATGGCAGTCAAGGTACTAGTTGTCGACGATTCGAGCTTCTTCCGCCGCCGGGTCAGTGAAATCATCAATCAGGATCCCATGCTGACGGTGATAGACACGGCCCAAAATGGACGGGAGGCAGTAGACAAAGCGCTGGCTCTGCGGCCTGATGTGATCACCATGGACATAGAGATGCCCGTGATGGATGGCATCAGCGCCGTACGCGAGATCATGGCCAAGTGTCCCACTCCGATCCTGATGTTCTCCTCTCTGACCCATGAAGGGGCCAAGGCCACGCTCGATGCGCTGGATGCCGGTGCTCTCGACTTTCTGCCCAAGAAATTTGAAGACATTGCCCGTGACAAGGATGAGGCGATCCGGCTGTTGCAACAACGGGTCAAGGATATTTCGCGCAAGCGCTTCCTGATGGTGGCACCGGCTCGAGTCAAAGCGCCGGAACCTGCTGCTCGCAGCCCATTGGGCAGTTCGCTGTCACGTCCTGGTGATCGTCAGGCCGAGCCACAGCGGAGTGTGCCGGCGGTGGCGTTCAAGCGCAGTGGCAAGACTTATCAGTTGGTGGCTATCGGTACCTCCACCGGCGGCCCGGTTGCACTGCAAAATGTGTTGACCAAGCTGCCCGCTGATTTTCCTCACCCCATATTGCTTATCCAGCATATGCCGGCGACCTTTACCGCCGCCTTTGCCGCTCGTCTCAATGGCCTGTGCCAGATCGGGGTCAAAGAGGCGGAAGATGGTGATGTGCTCAAACCCGGCCATGCCTATCTGGCGCCCGGTGGCAAGCAGATGCTGCTGGAAGGGCGTGGTGTCGGAGCCCGAATCCGGATTGTCGAGGGTAACGACAAGGTCAACTACAAGCCTTGTGTCGATATTACCTTTGCTTCAGCAGCCAAAACCTATGCCGACAAGGTGCTTGCCATCGTATTGACCGGCATGGGGGCCGATGGCCGAGATGGCGCTCGCCTGCTCAAGGAGCAGGGCTCTACCATCTGGGCTCAGGATGAAGCGTCCTGTGTCGTATATGGTATGCCGCAAGCCGTCGCCAAGGCGGGTATCGCCACTGAATCACTGCCGCTGGATCGGGTGGCACAGCGTATTCTGGTTGAGCTGGGTCGCTAAAGATGGGTATGTTCGGCCTGATCCTGGCGTTGGGAGCCATTGCCATTGCCCAGTTGTGGCATGGCGGCACCCTGCTCACCCTGCTCGATGGCCCTGCCTTTGTCATCGTGGTTGGTGGCACCTGGGGCGCGGTCATTTTGCAGACACCACGCAAATATCTGCTTGAAGCAATCAGGCAGTTGCGCTGGATGTTGCTCCCTCCTGCCTGGGATCTGCTCAATCAAGCCGAGCGGCTGCAGGGATGGGCTGTGTTTGCCCGTCAGCAGGGACTGTTGGCGCTGGAAAATCAGGCCGATCAGGAGAGTGACGAGTTCACCCGTCAGGGCCTCACCATGATAGTGGACGGGGTATCGATAGAGGATATCCGCATGTTGCTGGAAGCGGACATCGATATCGAGCAGGAGCGCAACGAGCACTCCGCCCGGGTCTTTGAGGCGATGGGGGGATATAGTCCGACCATTGGCATCATAGGTGCAGTGATAGGTCTGATCCAGGCCATGTTCAATCTGGAAGATCCCGCAGCTCTTGGTGCCGGAATTGCCGTTGCCTTTGTTGCCACCATCTATGGGGTCGGATTTGCCAACCTCTTTTATTTACCGATTGCCAATCGTCTGCGCGCCTTTCACTATCATTACGCTCTGTTTCAGGAGATGACGCTGGAAGGTTTGATGGCGATTGCTCACGGCGAAAATGGCCCGCAGGTTGAACGGCGGTTGAAGGCTTATCTGAAAGGAGAGTAGCCATGCGCAAGCGCTATCGTTTGCACCTGCAAGGTCGAGAGCACCTCGATCGATGGCTGGTTTCCTATGCCGACTATATGACGCTGATCTTTGCTCTGTTCGTGGTGCTCTACTCGGTGGCGCTGGTCAACAAAGACAAGTATCGCGCCGTCATTGATGGCATGACTCAGGCTTTCAATGTCATGCCGCCACGCAGCGATGGCTTGCTGGAAGGGCTGGGGACATCCCTGTTGAACGGCGAGGTCTCTGCCGCATCTGCAGTGCTGGAGAGTGCCAGACAAGACTCTCCTTCGATTGCTCCCATCTCTGGTGTTCCCATCAAGCAAGATGGTACGACTCTTGCGACGATAGATACCCAATTGCAGGAAAACATGGGCTCACTGGTGGAGGCGGGGGTAGTCAAGCTCACGCTGGATGACAACTGGTTGACGGTAGAGCTGAGCTCTGGACTCTTGTTTGGTAGTGGCAGTGCCTTTATGAGCACTAATGCCGAGCCTGTGCTCAATACTCTTTCAAGTATTCTCAAACCGGTCGATAACTATGTGAGAGTGCGAGGCTACACAGATAACCAGCAGATAAATAATGAAATTTTCCGCTCAAACTGGACGTTGTCAGCGGCAAGAGCGGAGGCCGTGCTCACGGCTCTCATCGCCAAGGGGGTTGCCCCCCAGCGGCTTGCTTACGAGGCCTATGGCGAGTTTTCTCCCTTTGCCGGGAATGACAGCGAGCAGGGGCGTTTACAGAATCGCAAGGTGGTGGTCGCTATTTCCAAGTTCGCCTGGGTGCCACCCGCCCCCGCTCCTGTCAAGCCTGTGACGGTGGAGCCGGTTCCCGCAGTGCAACAGGCAGTCGAGGCAGGCGAGGTCAAGGTGATCACTCTGCCAGGTGGTGGCATACGTATAACAACAAGGCAGGATTGATACAGTGATTGTTTGGACGGTTGCCAACCAAAAAGGTGGGGTCGGTAAAACCACCACAGTAGTCTCGTTAGCCGGTATTCTGGCTCAGCGTGGACAGCGTGTGCTATTGATTGACACTGACCCCCATGCTTCCCTGACTGCATATCTCGACTTTGATTCAGACCGGCTGGACGGCACTCTCTATGAGTTGTTTCAGGCTGCCAAACCTACTGCCGAGCTGGTCAATAAACTGACGCTGAGAACCAAATTCGAAAATATCCATCTTCTGCCGGCTTCCATCACATTGGCTACCCTGGATCGGGTGATGGGAAACCGGGAAGGGATGGGATTGGTGATCAAGCGTGCCCTGCTGCGTATTCAGGATCAGTATGACTATGTGCTCATCGATTGTCCGCCGGTGTTGGGCGTCATGATGGTCAACGCTCTGGCGGCCTGTGATCGGATACTGGTACCGGTACAAACCGAATTTCTGGCGCTCAAGGGGCTGGAGCGGATGATGAAAACTTTCGAAATCATGCAACGCTCCAAGCGGGAGAAGTTCCGCTTCACCGTGATCCCCACCATGTTTGACAAGCGAACCCGCGCCTCCCTGATGACCCTGAAGTCCATCAAGGAACAACATGGCGATGCCGTATGGAACGCCGTCATCCCCATCGATACCAAGTTTCGGGATGCCAGTTTGCTCCACATTCCCCCTTCTATTTATTCGCCGAGCAGCCGCGGCACTTATGCCTATGAGACTTTGCTCAACTATCTTGATGCCCAGGAGCGTCAACGTGCTCATGAGGTGACATCATGAGAGACACAACTCAAGTGAGGGCAATGGATGATTACTTCCATTCCCTGTTGCTGGATGAGGTCCTGCTGACGGAGCCGTCAGAAGAGCTTGAACCTGCGCCCGTGATCTTGTTGCAACGCCAGCCTCTTGCTGCTCCCGAGGTAGTCGTTCAACCCTATCTGGAAGCGGATGAACGGCTCGAACAGCTGAGCGAGTTGCTCGCCCAGGTGGGTCAGGTGCAGTTTGAAATGGATGCCCTGAGCCATGAAGAGGTCATCAGCGAGCCCTTGCAGATCGAGGCTGAAGATGCCTTGTTGCCGGTTGAGCCTGTCTGGCCAGAGGAGATGCCGGCCCCGGCGGTGGTCGAACCGTCAACGCTGGTGATGACAGAAACGACGGTAGAGCTGACGCCTCAAGAAGAGGTGGCACCATCGATCTGGGAAAACATCGATACCGGCAAGGAATTTCAGGCGCTGTTCTTCGAAGTTGCTGGCGTCACCTTTGCAGTGCCCCTGACCGAGCTCGGCGGGATCCATCAGATGGGCGAAGTCTCGTCGCTGTTTGGTCAGCCCGACTGGTATCGTGGCATCATGACTTCCCGCGAGCAGAAGATGAACGTGGTGGATACCGCGCAGTGGGTGATGCCGGGTCAGCATCTGGAGATACCGGATTACAAGTATCTGATCATGTTGGGTGAATCTCCCTGGGGGCTCGCCTGCCATCATCTGAAAGGCACAGAGTTATTGCATCGTGATCAGGTCAAATGGCGTCATCAGGAGGGTAAACGCCCCTGGCTGGCTGGCATGGTCAAGGAGAAGATGTGCGCCCTGCTGCATGTCAGGGAATTGCTCCTGCTGCTGGAGCGCGGGGTCAACATAGAAGGTCGCTGATAACTTCTGCACTTGTGCTGTTTTATTGCTAGTTTTACCAGTAGACGTTTTCATAAAAGGAATAAAAACATGACAGAAAAGCGCAATATTGCACAGAATCTGGCCGAAGATGAAGTGCTGCAATGGGTCACCTTCCAGCTGGAAAATGAAACCTACGGCATCAACGTGATGCAGGTGCAGGAGGTGTTGCGCTACACCGAAATCGCCCCTGTGCCGGGTGCGCCCGAGTATGTGCTGGGTATCATCAACCTGCGCGGCAATGTGGTGACCGTCATCGACACACGTTCCCGTTTCGGCCTGCCTTCCGGCGATGTGAGCGAGAACTCGCGCATCGTCATCATCGAGGCGGAGAAGCAGGTGATTGGTATCATGGTCGACAGTGTGGCCGAGGTGGTCTATCTGCGTTCCTCCGAGATTGATGCCGCCCCTGCGGTGGGTACCGAAGAGAGCGCCAAGTTCATTCAGGGTGTCAGCAACCGTGATGGTCAACTGCTGATCCTGGTCGATCTGAACAAGCTGCTCTCCGATGAAGAGTGGGAAGATATTGGTTCCCTCTGATAGAAAGGTGATGTTTTGATTATTGAAATAGCTGCCTTGGGGGTGTCCTTGTTGGCGTTGGTGCTGGCCCTGTACGGGGTGATCAGTAGTCGACGTGGTCAACGAGAGTCCGAGGCCAGGGTGGAGACGCTGCAAGGCCAGCTCGAGAGTCTGCGGAAGCAGATGATGGAACTGCACACGGGGGCCATCGGCATGGGCCAGCGTTTGCAGTCGGTCGAAGGGGCCATGCAGCAGGTCAACGATCGCCAGCAGGAGCTGACCCTGCAGGATCCGGAACGCCGCCTTTACAGCCGTGCCGCCAAGATGGTCGAGCTGGGTGCCGACCTCGACGAGGTCATGAACGAGTGCGAATTGCCAAAGGCCGAGGCTGAACTCTTGATTTCATTGCGAAAAGGCCGCTCATAAATCATCGGGAAGGCGCTCGCCTTCCTGATTTTCATCTCCCGCTTTGCGCACCGAAAAGGCGGGATCTTCCCCACAAATCCTGCTGATAATTGGCATCTTTGAAAAGACGCATTCTAATACTGTGTTAATATGCAGGCCGCCTCTTTTCATCTGATTACATCCTCATGCTGCTTCAAGTTAACAATCTGAGCTGCGTGCGTGAAGATCGCACTCTGTTTGAACACCTCTCCTTTGCGGTGGCTCCCGGCGATCTGGTGCAGATTGAAGGTCCCAATGGCGTGGGCAAGACCAGCCTGTTGCGCCTCTTGACGGGTCTGTCCCAGCCGTTTGCCGGTGAAGTGTGCTGGAATGGCGAAAATATCCGCCACTGTCGCGATGAATATCATGCCAACCTGCTCTATCTGGGCCATCAGCCCGGTGTCAAGGCGGCGCTGACACCGCTCGAAAATCTCGCCTTCTATCAAAAACTGCATCATCCGACCCAAACCGGGGTGGATCTGTGGCGAGTGCTGGCCCAGGTCGGGCTTGCCGGTTTCGAGGACAATCCCAGCGGGCAACTCTCCGCCGGTCAGCAGCGCCGGGTGGCACTGGCAAGGCTTTGGCTCAGTGATAAACCGGCGCTCTGGATCCTGGATGAGCCCTTTACCGCCATCGACAAGCAGGGGGTCAAGGTACTGGAACGCCTCTTCCTGGCCCACGCCGAGCGGGGAGGTATGGTGATCCTCACCACCCATCAGGACATGACTCTGATGCAGGGACGGTTGAAGACCCTGTCGCTGACCCCTTTGCTGCAGGAGTAGCTTGATGTTGCGCGCCGTAATCCAGCTTATTCACCGCGAGTTGCTGATGGCTCTGCGCCAGCGCTCCGACATTTTAAACCCGCTCTGGTTTTTCCTGATCGTCATTACCCTGTTTCCCCTCGGCATAGGCCCTGAGCCCAAGCTGCTGGCTCGCATTGCCCCTGGTATCATCTGGGTGGCCGCCTTGCTGGCTGCGATGCTCTCCCTTGAGCGGCTGTTTCGGGATGATTTCAGCGATGGGTCGCTGGAGCAGATGATGCTGATGCCTCATCCCCTCGGGCTGCTGGCGCTGGCAAAAGTGATCGCTCACTGGTTGCTGACCGGGCTGCCACTGCTGCTGATCTCACCGCTGCTTGCCATCCTGTTGTCACTGGATATGAACTCCTATCTGGCCGTGGTCGCGACCCTGGCGCTGGGAACCCCTGTGCTGAGCCTGCTCGGGGCAGTCGGCGTCGCCCTGACGGTGGGGCTGCGCAAGGGCGGTGTCTTGCTGAGCCTGCTGATCCTGCCGCTCTATATTCCGGTACTGATTTTTGCCACCTCCGCCATCGATGCGGCGGGGATGGGCTTGCCCTATGCTGGCCAGCTCGCTATTTTGGCCGCCATGCTGGTGGGGGCTTTGACCCTGACCCCGCTGGCGGTATCGGCGGCGCTCAGGGTCAGCCTGAACTGACGATGGACATGAGCACAGGGCTCCTGATGGGTCATTGTGGAAAAATAATGTTGCGATGGATCAAGAAGAGGGTCGCTTATTGCTTTCGGGGTATTTGATGTCACCCCGAGGTCAGTATGGTAGGCCTCGCCAAACAATTAATAACAAAAAGGTTTTGTGAGCTATGTGGAAATGGTTGCACCCTTACGCTAAACCCGAGCGAGCCTATGGGCTGGCAGGGACCTTGCTGCCCTGGTTTGCCGTGACAAGTCTGCTGTCATTTATCATCGGTACTGTCTGGGGGCTGGCCTTTGCGCCGGCCGACTATCAGCAGGGTGACTCCTTCCGGATCATCTATATCCATGTGCCCTCCGCCATTCTCTCCATGGGGGCCTACTCCACCATGGCGGTGGCCGCCTTTATTGGGCTGGTGTGGCAACTGCGAATGGCCGACATGACGGTGGCGGCCATTGCGCCGGTCGGTGCCGTGTTCACCTTTATTGCGCTGTTTACCGGTGCTGCCTGGGGCAAACCCATGTGGGGCACCTGGTGGGTATGGGATGCGCGCCTCACCTCGGAGCTGATCCTGCTGTTTCTCTATCTTGGTGTGATCGCGCTTTACAACGCTTTCAGCGACAAGGTGGTGGCGGGCCGCGCCGCTGGCATTCTGGCACTGGTGGGGGTGATCAACCTGCCCATCATTCACTACTCGGTTGAGTGGTGGAACACCTTGCACCAGGGCGCCAGCATCACCAAGTTTGACAAACCCTCCATTTCCCCCGAGATGCTGTGGCCGCTGCTCATCATGATACTGGCGTTTGCCGCCTTCCTTGGAGCCTTGACCCTGATGCGTTTTCGAAACGAGCTCTTGATGCGGGAGTGGCATCGCCCCTGGGTCATCGATCTTGCCAAGCAGGAGAAGTAAGCATGCACTTTGCCTCTTTCAGTGACTTCATGGCGATGGGCGGTTACGCCTTCTATGTCTGGCTTTCCTTTGGTCTGACCCTGATTTGCCTGGTTGGCATCGTCATTTCCACCCGTATAAAAACCCGCAGCCTGCTTGGCGAGTTGCGTAGCAAGCAGGCGCGAGAGGCCCGCCGCAAGGCAGCCCAGCAGATGGAGAACACCCTATGAACCCGAGACGCAAAAAACGCCTCACCATCATACTGGCGATCAGTGCCGGTTTGGCCGCCGTGATCGGCCTGGTGCTCTACGCCCTCAGCCAGAACATCGATCTCTTCTACACCCCGAGTGAGCTGGTAGAAGGCAAGGGACCGGACAAGATAAAGCCCGAAGAGGGGCAGCGTCTGCGTATTGGTGGGCTGGTGGTACCGGGTTCAGTGCTGCGAGATCAGCAAAGCCTCAAGGTAGCCTTCAAGCTGGTGGACAACGGCGGCCATCTGGTGACCGTCGAGTTTGACGGCATACTGCCCGACCTGTTCCGTGAGGGGCAGGGCATAGTGGCCCAGGGTACCCTCAAGAACGCCACTACGGTGGAGGCGTTCGAGGTGCTGGCCAAGCACGATGAAAACTACATGCCGCCGGAAGTGGCCGATGCCACCAATGGTATGCATTTCAAGCCGGAATATACCGAGGCGCAGTTGAAAGGAGCCAAACAATGAGTCTGGCTACCCGCTCACCGTTTTCATCGTTTCTCACCCGCGCACAGGTGTGTGCTGTCACTCAACCTGAAGGAACTCTGAAATGATCCCGGAATTAGGGCAGTTTTCACTGATCCTGGCCTTTGCCACCGCCATCTTGCTGGGGGTTTATCCCTTGCTCGGCGCTCAGTGGGGGCGCCTTGGCATGATGTCGACCGCCCGTCCGCTGGCCTATGCCCAGTTTTTGCTGCTGTTGCTGTCGTTTCTGTGCCTGACCTGGGCCTTTATCGACCACGACTTTACCGTGCAGTATGTGGCCACCAACTCCAATACCCTCTTGCCGCTGGCGTATCGGATCTCTGCCGTCTGGGGGGCCCATGAGGGCTCCTTGCTACTCTGGGTACTGACGCTGGCAGGCTGGACGGCAGCGGTGGCCCTGTTCAGCCGCAGCCTGCCGCTCGATGCGGTAGCGCGGGTGCTCGGGGTTCTGGGGCTTATCTCGGTTGGTTTCACCGCCTTTGTGCTCTTTACCTCCGACCCTTTCACCCGGACCCTGCCTTACTTCCCTGTGGATGGCCGCGATCTTAACCCCTTGTTGCAGGATCCGGGTCTTATCTTCCATCCGCCCATGCTCTACATGGGGTATGTGGGCTTCTCGGTCGCCTTTGCCTTTGCCATCGCCTCCCTGATGACGGGGCGTCTCGACGCCACCTGGGCGCGCTGGTCCCGTCCCTGGACCATGGCGGCCTGGGTCTTCCTGACCTTGGGCATAGTGCTTGGCTCCTGGTGGGCTTATTACGAGCTCGGCTGGGGTGGCTGGTGGTTTTGGGATCCGGTAGAAAACGCCTCCTTCATGCCCTGGCTGGCAGGTACTGCCCTGCTGCACTCGCTGGCGGTAAGCGAGAAGCGGGCTACTTTCAAGGCCTGGACAGTGCTGCTGGCACTCTCCGCCTTCTCCCTGAGCCTGCTCGGCACCTTCCTGGTGCGTTCCGGCGTATTGGTGTCGGTGCATGCGTTTGCCTCCGACCCGACCCGCGGCCTGTTCATTCTGGGCTTCCTGCTGGCGGTGATCGGCAGCTCGCTCTTGTTGTTCGCCTTCAAGGGCTCGCAGGTGAAGAGCCACGGCAAGCACGAGCTGTGGAGCCGCGAGACCCTGCTGCTCGGCAACAACATCATGCTGGTGGCGGGTCTGCTCACCGTGTTGCTCGGCACCCTGTTGCCGCTGGTGCACAAGGAGCTGGGACTTGGCAGCATCTCCATCGGCACGCCCTTCTTCAACCACATCTACAGCTGGCTGATCATTCCGTTTGCCCTGCTGATGGGGGTTGGCCCGCTGTTTCGCTGGCGCCGTCAGGGGCTGGGCGAACTCAAGGGCAAGGTGATCCTTGCCCTGGTTCTGAGTCTGGTCTCCGCCATCTTGCTGCCACTGTGGCTGGCCGAGGAGTTCAAGCCCTGGGCTGCTGTGGGAATTGGGCTGGGGACCTGGATCATCATCACCAGCATCCAGGAGACCTGGGTACGCGCCACCCACAAGCACTCCTTCGCTACTGGGGTGCGCAAGCTGGGCAACAGCCATTGGGCCATGATCCTGGGTCACGTGGGGCTGGCCGTCAGCATCATAGGTATCGCCTGTACCCAGAACTACAGCATCGAAAAAGATCTGCGCATGCAGGCCGGCGATCGGGTGCAATTTGCCGATTACGAGTTTGTTTTCACCGGCATTCGGGAAAAGAATGGTCCCAACTACGACGGCTTCAAAGGTGTGCTGGAAGTTCACAAAGATGGCAAGCAGGTAGCCCTGCTCAAACCCGAGAAGCGGATGTACACAGTGAGCCGGATGCCTATGACGGAAGCGGCGATTGACGCCGGTTTTACCCGGGATCTCTATGCAGCGCTCGGCGAGCAGTTGGACAACGGCGCCTGGGCTGTGCGGATTTATTACAAACCCTTCGTTCGCTGGATCTGGTTCGGTGGCGTCTTCATGGCCATTGGCGGCGTGCTGGCCATACTGGACAAGCGTTACCGTTTTGGCCGTCGTGAAGAGGAAGCCAAGGCATGAACAAGAAAACCTGGCTGTTTCTGATCCCCTTCATTATTTTTCTGTTGGGTGCTGTCTTCCTGTTCAAAGGGCTCTATTCCGACCCCACCAAGCTCGAGTCAGTGATGGTGGACAAGGAAGTGCCCGTGTTCACCCTGCAGGACATCTACGACCTGAACAAGCAGCATGATCGCAGCATTCTCAAGGGGCGCCCCATGCTGCTCAACGTCTGGGCTACCTGGTGCCCGACCTGCTACGGCGAACACACCTACCTCAAGCAACTGGCGGAGCAGGGCATCCCCATTGTCGGCATGAACTACAAGGATGAGCGGGACAAGGCCATCCGCTGGTTGACCGAGCTTGGCAACCCCTATCAGGTCAATCTGTATGACCCGGATGGCATGCTGGGGCTGGATTTGGGGGTCTATGGGGCACCCGAGACCTTCTTTATCGACAGTCAGGGCATCATTCGCTATCGCCATGTGGGGGATGTGAATCCACAAGTCTGGGCCACTACCCTCAAGCCCATCTTCGAGTCCATGAAATGAGAAGGCGCCTGATGAAAACACTGATTGCCTCCCTGCTGTTGCTGGCGGGATTGGGTGGCGCAGGACAAGCCCTGGCTGCGATTGATGTCTATACCTTTGACACTCCCGCGCAAGAGCAGACTTTTCGCGAGCTGACCCGCGAGTTGCGCTGTCCCAAGTGTCAGAACCAGGACATCGCCGATTCCAATGCAGGGCTTGCCAAGGACTTGCGGGACAAGACCTACCAGATGGTACGTGAGGGCAAGGAGAAGCAGGAAGTGGTGGACTACATGGTCGCCCGCTACGGCAACTTCATTTTGTATAATCCGCCGCTGATGGCGTCGACCCTGATCCTCTGGCTCGGCCCGCTGTTGGTCATCGTCATTGGCGCCGTCACTGTGGTGGTGCGCAGTCGCCGTCGTCCCGTCATGGCCAAACAGGCGGATGGCGCCCTGAGCGCACAGGAGCAGGAACGTCTGGCTGCCCTGCTCAAAGAGGAAGAGAAAAAATGACCGCATTTTTGATTGTGATCGCGGCCTTGCTGGTGTTGGTGAGTCTGACCCTGGCGATGCCGCTGTGGCGTGGTGAGGGCAAGCAGAGCATCAGCCGTTCGGCTCTCAACAAGCAGCTTTATCGTCAGCGTTTGCTGGAAATCGGCGAAGAGCGCGAGCAAGGAATATTGGCGGAGGAGCCGGAATCCCTGGTCGAGCTGCAACGCAGCCTGCTGGATGACATCCCCGATGTGGAGCAGAGCGCCCGTGGCGGCAAGAGCCTGATCTGGATCCCGGGTGTGCTGGTGCTGGTGGGGGTGAGTCTGGGGCTCTATTACAAGCTGGGTGCCTGGCAGGAAGTCCAGCGCTGGCAGGATGCCAGCAGTCGACTGGGTGAACTGAGCAACCGCATTCTGGTCGAACGGGATGCCCAGGTGACCGAGCAGGACCTGCTGGACTTCATGCTGGCGTTGCGCACCCGTCTGAAAGACGAGCCGAATGATTACCGTGGCTGGCTGCTGCTGGGTCGTTTGTCGCTGGATGGCAATGATCCTGACATGGCCCGCGAGGCCCTTGAGCGCGCCTACGATCTGGCTCCGCAGAAGACCATGGTAGCCGTGCCCTACGCCCAGGCGCTGATGATGACGGGGGATGACGCCCAGGCCGATGAGCTGCTGCGTAGCGCCATCGCGCTGGATCCGGCCAACATAGAGGCCCGCTCCGTCTATGCCTTCATGGCGCTGCAAAAAGAGGACTTCAAGACAGCGCTGATGCGCTGGCGCGAGATGCTGCCGCTGATGGAGAAGGGCTCGACCCGCTACGCCATGGTGGAGCGCTCCATCGACTATGCCGAGCAGCAGTTGAAACAGCGTGGCATAGCGGTGACGATCCCTGGTGCAGCCAACAAGAGTGACGAGCAGGGGCAACAGCTGGAGGTGAAGAAAGGGGAGTTTCCGATCCATGTCACCCTGGCTGCCGGCATTCAGATGCCGGAAGATGCTCATCTGTTCGTTTTTGCCGTGGTGCCCAATGGACCGCCCATGCCCATTGCCGTGAAGCGCATCGCAGGACCCACTTTGCCTGTTACCCTTTCTCTTGGGGATGGTGATGCCATGATGGAGGGCAGCAAGCTTTCCGCCTATCCGCAACTGCAGTTCAAGGCACGGCTTTCTCGCGGCGGCAACGTCATGAACAAGGAAGGGGCGTTCGAAGGGGTATCGACATCTATCCCGACGGATGCGATTCCTTCAGCGCCGATTGACATCCGTATCGATCACGCCCTCTAATACCCCTTTGCCCCGCCCCTCTATGGGGCGGGTGCCTATAATTCGGATTAATCACAATAAGAAACTAGGACTTCCATATGTATGTGCGTTCAGTGGCATTGATGGCGGCATTGTTGTTGGGAGGCTGTGCGGGTGGCCCACCCAAGCCGGGCCCCGAGAGTCTTGATCTCAATGAAGCACCGGGTCGGCCCGAGGCGACCAGCACTGCCAGCGATGGCCGCGACCCCTTCCAGGGGGCAAACCGGGCCATGTGGGTGGTCAACTACGATGTGCTGGAGCCCTATGTGGCCCGCCCCGTGGTGCATGGCTATGCCCGCTATATTCCGCAAGGCATGAAGGATGGCATCGAGAACCTGGTTGAGAACTTCAACGAGCCGAGCAGCATGGTCAACCACCTGATCACCGGTGACTTGCAAGGCGCGGGAACCAACCTCGGCCGCTTTACCCTCAACACCACTATCGGTTTGCTGGGTATCTTCGATGTGGCCAAGCATGCCGGGCTCGAACGCGACAAGCTGGAACTCAATACAGTACTGGGTCGTGCCGATATCGGCGATGGTGCCTATCTGATGGTGCCCGTCTACGGTCCTACCACGACGCGCAAGCTGGTGGGGGATACCATAGATACCATCTACTTCCCCTATGCCCTGTTGACGCTGCCGCTGCGAGTCACCCACTGGATGCTGGATGGATTGGGTACCCGATCCAAGCTGATCGATCAGGAGAGGATCATCGACAACGCGCTCGATCCTTATGCCCTGACCAAGGATTTCTATCTTCAGCACAACCAGAACAAAGTGACCGGTCGTCAGACCGAGTTTAGGCAGACTCCGGCGGAGAAAGCTGACGATGCCAATCTGGATGACTATCTGGACGAGATAGACCAGTGATACCACTGGCTGTCGATAACAGGCGCCTTCGGGCGCCTTTTTCATATCTGCTGCCAGCTCATTTCTGCCATAAAAAAACGCCCCGCAGTGCGGGGCGTTTTGGCAAGAAGCGGCTATCAGGCAGCCAGGTTCTTGGCCACGAATTCCCAGTTCACCAGGGTCCAGAAGGTTTCCATGTACTTCGGACGCAGGTTGCGGAAATCGATGTAGTAGGCGTGTTCCCACAGGTCGACGGTCAGCAGCGGTGTAGTACCAGCTTCGGTCAGCGGGCAACCGGCGTTGGAAGTGTTGACGATGGCCAGGGAGCCGTCGGCTTTTTTCACCAGCCAAGTCCAGCTGGAACCGAAGTTGCCGATGGCAGACTTGGTGAAGGCATCCTTGAACTCGGCGAAGGAGCCAAACGCCTTGTTGATGGCATCAGCCAGGGCGCCGGTCGGCTCGTTGCCACCGTTCGGGGAGAGGCAATGCCAGTAGAAGGTGTGGTTCCAGATCTGGGCGGCGTTGTTGAAGATGCCGCCAGTGGAGGTCTTGATGATCTCTTCCAGAGACTTGCCTTCAAACTCGGTACCTGGCACCAGGTTGTTCAGGTTGACCACGTAGGTGTTGTGGTGCTTGCCGTGATGATATTCCAGAGTTTCCTGGGAGATGTGCGGTTCCAGGGCATTGATTGCGTAGGGCAGAGCGGGAAGTTCGAAAGCCATTTTCTACTCTCCATTGGCTGGCCGTGCGAAGGCGACGGTTGCAAGACATTGCGTACTCTTTTCTATTTTGAAAAGAATTGTTCTTGAAATGATGGGGCCAGATGGCCCAAAGCCCGTCGATTGTACCAGCATCAAAGATGGGCTAACAACTCTTGATTCTCGCCATGATCCGGATCAAGCTACGGCGTATTGATTCATCACTTCTTGCATTCAGGACGGTTTGTCAGTTTGTGGTCTGCAAGGATTGCAGTAGAATGGCCGCCGAAATCGCTCTAGTGAGGCACCTATGGAAACTATTGAAAAGATCAAACAGCAGCTGGCTGACAATCCCATCATCCTGTACATGAAGGGTTCCCCCAAGCTACCCAGCTGCGGTTTCTCTGCCCAGGCCTCCCAGGCTCTGATGTCCTGTGGCGAGCCGTTTGCTTATGTCGACATACTGCAAAATCCGGACATCCGTGCCGAGTTGCCGAAGTTCGCCAACTGGCCCACCTTCCCGCAACTGTGGGTAGAGGGTGAGCTGGTCGGGGGCTGCGATATCCTGATCGAGATGTTCCAGGCCGGCGAGCTGCAGACCCTGATCAAGGAAACTGCCGCCAAGCACAAGCAGGATGACGTTGCTGCCGAATAAGGTCGCATCTGCATCATGCAAAAAGGGGAGCCAATGGCTCCCCTTTTTTATCACGGTAGACAGGATCAGCTGATGCGCTCGATCCGCGCCATATAGAAGCCGTCAAAGCCGGTCGCTGACGGGCTGACGGTGTGGTCATCCCGCAGACGATAGTTGTCGTTGGCAGCCAGGAACTTGTCTACTTGCTGACGGTTCTCCTGGGGCAGGATGGAGCAGGTTGCATAGACCAGCAGACCCCCCACCTTCACCATCTGGCTGTAACGCTGCAGTATCTCCTCTTGCAAGGCTACCAGCACCGGCAGTCGCTCGGCGGTGTCGCGCCATTTGGCATCCGGATTGCGCTTGAGCACGCCAAGACCGGAGCAGGGCACGTCCAGCAGTACGCGATCGGCGGTGCCTTTGAGGCGCTTGACCGTCTTGCTGCTCTCGATGACGCGGGTTTCCACGTTGTGGGCACCGGCACGGCGGGCGCGCTGCTTGAGGTTTTCCAGTTTCCACTCTTCCACATCCATCGCCAGCAGACGGCCCTTGCCCTGCATCATGGCGGCTATGTGCAGGGTCTTGCCGCCGGCACCGGCGCAGGCGTCGATGACTCGCATGCCAGGGGTGACTTCCAGCGCGGCTGCAACCAGCTGGGAGCCTGCGTCCTGCTGCTCGAACCAGCCGTCGGCAAACGCCTTGGTGCGAAACAGGGCCGCATCAGAGGTGACCTGCAGGGCGGTAGCGACCCCTTCAACCGGAATTGTGTTGACCTGCTCCTTGGCCAGCGCGGCTTGCAGCTGCTCCCGCGTGCATTTGAGGGTGTTGACCCTCAGGTAACGCTTGGGCATCCAGGCCAGGGCGGCGCGCTCTGCAGGCCAGGCCTCGCCCAACTGCTCGCTGCCCAGTTTTTCCAGCCAGGCAGGGCAACCATCCATCAGCACCGGATTTTTCTTCGCTTCTGTCAGGCGGCGACGGAATGCCTCTTCGTTGAAGCGATCCAGGGTCGGGTGGTTGGACTGAACTATCTTGTGGAAGGCGTGCCAACTGTGCAGCAGTGGCCAGACGTTTTTTTCGGCCTGACGCACCTGAATACCGGTCAGGGCGCAGTAGAGGCTGAGGCGACGCAGCAGGTCGCCGGTGACCAGGGCAATCCTTGCCTGTTCTTGTGGCTTGATTTCGATGCCGGAGAAGTGACGTGCATAGGCTCTGTCCAGGGTGAGACCCTGGCCTAATACATCGTCAACTATGGCAACGACCAGATCCCCGGAACGGGGCAACAGTGGGGACTTGAGCATGAGATTAACCTTGGCCAGATAAAGATGAACCGCCTCCCTATCGAGCGCGGTTCTAAAACTGATAAATCCGCGCAATGATAGGGGTTAGACAGGGTTGGCGCAACACTCCCCATTCGGGGAATGTACAGACGATGGCGCTGGACTAATCGGACCAGCAGGAAAATGATGCCGATGGTTGTTCAGCTGAGTGCATTTAAAAGGACTAAAAAGATGCAGTTGATGAAATATTCGCCCCTGGCGCTGGTTGTGGCCAGCCTGATGAGCTCTGGTGGCCTTGCGGCCAAGGAGTGGAGCACTGTGGCGGCGCGCGCCACGGTGACTGACGGTTATGACGTGCGGGCGAACCAGTTTCGAGTGGCCAAGGTGCCCCTCGATTACTTTGCCGGACTGCAGGCCGGGGGACGCCAGCTGACCTTGCCCCTGCCTGACGGGGGGGAAGTGACCTTCGCGCTGCAGGCCTATGACCTGCTGCCCGCCGATCTTGCCGTCAAGTATCCCGATATCCTGACCTTCAAGGGTCATAATCCGGCTGCGCCGGTAGAGACGGGCCGTTTTGATCTTGGTCCGCAGGGCTTCCACGCCATGTTCAGCCATCAGGGCAAGATGGTGTTCGTCGATCCGCTGCCCAATGCCGAAGGCTATGCCGTCTACTACCAGCAGGATGCCTACAGCCGGCTGGAAGAGGAGGCCGACAAGGTGATCGGTCATGACGCCAACACCCTGGCCCGCAAGGTGCAGGTGGATGGCAACGAGCGCAAGCGCTATACCATAGCCATCTCGGCAGCCGGAGAGTATACCCAGTTCCACGGTGGCTCCAAGGTCTTGACCATGGGAGCGATTGCCACCTTGCTCAACCGGGTGAACGAGGTATATCAGCGCGACGTGGGGGCCGAGTTCCAGCTGGCCAGCGGCAATGACGCCACGGATTTCAATGTCAACGGCCTGGTACAGGCCACTGCGCAGACCTTGCCTAGCGGGGCGCTGGGGCCATTCGACATAGGTCATGTGGTCAATACCGGCGGTGGTGGTCTGGCCGGATTGGGGGTGCTCTGTACTGCCACCAAATCGAACGGCATGACAGGCTCATCCAACCCAGTGGGAGATGCCTTCTTTATCGACTATGTGGCACACGAAATCGGCCACCAGTTCGGTGCCGACCACACCTTCAACGGTACCACCAACAGTTGCGGCGGTGGCAACCGGGTAGCCAATCAGGCCTGGGAACCGGGCAGCGGCACTTCCATCATGGCTTATGCCGGTATCTGTGGGGATGAAAACATCCAGCGGCAAGGTGATCCCTATTTCCACAGCAAATCCATCGAGCAGATGCGGGCGCACATGGCCACTGTGCCGACCTGTGGCACCACACTGAGCCTCAGCAACAACGCACCTCAGGCCGCAGCGGGTGCCAATTACGCCATTCCTGCCAATGTCCCTTTTGTGCTCAGAGGGGCAGGGGCGGATCTGGACAAGGATCCCCTGACCTACACCTGGGAGCAGATCGATCTGGGCACAGAGTCCAGCAGTACCCTCGACATGATCGACGATGGTACCCGCCCGCTGTTCCGGTTCGTCTCGCCCACCAGCTCGCCGGAGCGGATCCTGCCAAGCTTGCCCTCCCTGCTGACCGGTACCCTGGCCAAGGGCGAGGCCTGGCCCACTACCAACCGGGAGCTCAACTTCCGGCTCACTGTGCGTGATGGCCAGGGCGGCGTCGCCAGCGATGATATGAAGGTGCAGGTAGTCAACACCGGCAGCGCCTTCCGCCTGACCAGTCCGTTGGGCGTGACGGTGACGCCGGGGGCCAGCCAGGCCGTCAGTTGGGATGTGGCTGGCACCCATGCTGCGCCTATCAACTGCAGCAAGGTAGACCTGTTCGTGACTCAGGATGAAGGGGCAAACTGGTCGACCCTGGCCAGCAGCCAGCCCAACAGTGGCTCGGCTACCGTGACTCTGCCGACCAACCTCACTAGCAGCGTCAGGCTGAAGGTGGCCTGTAGCGACAACATCTTCTTCGCCATCAGCCCGCTCAAATTGCCGGTCGCGCAAAGTGGCGGCAGCTCGGGTGGTGGTGGCGGTGGTTCTCTTGGCTTCTGGGCACTGGCGCTGGCCCTGTTCGGCTGGCAAAGGAGGCGGGCATGAGGCTGGCAGGCTTGCTGCTGCTTGCTCTGCTTGGTGGATGTCAGGCGGATGCCGAGACGCTGGAGCAGACGGTCAGCGCCAGCCTTGCCAGGCAGGATTACCGGCTGATTGTGCGGGCCGGGCGCGGAGAAGTGGCGCCCGGCATTGCGGCAAGTGAGCAGGAAGCCGCCAAGGCGCGTTGTGGCGTACGCTACCTCGATGGACTGGGAGATGTCATCAGACCCGGTCAGGAAGAGGCTCAGGCCAGGCTGAGGGCCTATGCGGCCGAGTATAACCAGCGCATGCTGGCCCATTGTCCATCGGCTGTCGGCAAGCAATAAGTCCGCAGCCGGGTGTGGGCAGAAAAGGGGAGGCGCAAGCCTCCCTTTCTTTTTTGGCGCTGGCATTTGACCGCCCCGAGGCTTGTACCCATGGCGTGCTCGTCGCACAATGCCAGCACGCATGGCCGCATCGGCGGCAAAAAGAGAGAAGGAAAATCAAGATGATGGATGTGGCTGATCTGCGCCGTGAATACACCCGGGGCGGATTGCACCGGGCCGATCTGCCGGCCGACCCCCTGGCCCTGTTCGAGAAGTGGCTGGCCCAGGCCTGCGAGGCCAAGTTGACCGATCCCACCGCCATGGTAGTGGCGACCGTGGATGCCGAGGGGCAACCCTGGCAGCGCACCGTACTGCTCAAACACTACGATGCCCAGGGCATGGTGTTCTACACCAACATGGGCAGCCGCAAGGCACACCAGCTGGAAGGTAATCCCCGCATCAGTCTGCTCTTCCCCTGGCATACTCTGGATCGCCAGGTGCACGTCACCGGCCGGGTGGAGAAGATGAGCACCTTCGAGGTGATGAAGTACTTCCACAGTCGCCCCAAGGATAGCCAGATAGCTGCCTGGGTCTCCAAGCAGTCGACCCGCATCTCGGCCCGCGGCGTGCTGGAGGCCAAGTTCCTCGAGCTCAAGCAGAAGTTTGCCAATGGCGAAGTGCCGCTGCCGAGCTTCTGGGGCGGCTATCGGGTGGTGATCGACACGGTAGAGTTCTGGCAGGGGGGCGAGCATCGCCTGCACGATCGCTTCTACTACACCCGCGAGGGAGATGGCTGGCACATAGAGCGGCTGGCACCCTGAGAGTCTGTTTTATCCCGTTCAATCTCCTGCGCTGACAAGGAGTCTGTATGCGTCTGTATGGCGACCTGAGATCCGGCAACTGTTACAAGGTGTGGCTGCTGGCCCGTTGGCTCGAGCTGCCTCTGACCTGGGTACCGGTGGATATCCAGGCAGGTGACACCCAAACCCCGGCCTTTCTGGCCATGAACCCCAACGGCAAGATCCCCGTGCTGGCCATCGATGAAGGGGATACGTTGGCGGAATCCAACGCCATCCTCTTCTATCTGGCGCAGGGCTCCACGCTCTGGCCGGCAGATCCCCGCCAGCAGGCCGAGGTGCTCAAGTGGCTGTTCTTCGAGCAGTACAGCCACGAGCCCTACATAGCCGTGGCGCGCTTCATCGTCCACTATCTGGGGCGGCCGGAATCTCAGGAGGCACGGCTCGATGGCCTCAAGGCCGGTGGCGAGCAGGCGTTGGCGGTGATGGAGCAGCAGCTGAAACAGAGTCCCTACCTGTGCGGGTAAACGCCGACCATCGCCGACATGACTCTCTATGCTTACACCCATGTGGTGGAGGAGGGGATCTTCTCCTTGCAGGGCTGGCCTGCCATCCAGGCCTGGATCGCCCGCCTCGAGGCTCACCCCCGTCACCTGAGCCTGTCAGGCAAGCTGATGGAGCTGCTTATCGAGCGGGCGCTGTGGCAACCCCATTGGTCTCCTGTGCTGCAAGCCTGGCAGCGGCAGGGTCATTGCTGGAAACTGCTGCTGTGCAAAGAGAGCGAATTCCATCTGGGGCAGGGGGCTGATCTCTGGTCTGGCTGCCCCCCTGATGGCATCTTGTCCGCCAGCGGGCTGCTGGCGGCCTGGCTCGACGGCGATCTGAGCGCGGATCCCTATGTCGATCCCAGCCGCCAGATCCTGATCAGCGCGTCCCCCTCTCTGCTGACCCTGGCCAAGGAGAGCGGCCTGCTCACCCTGGGGCCGCTCGGGGCCGATCTGGTGCTGACCGCGGATGACGACATGGGCGCCGTGCTCAAGCGCCTGCTTGCCCGCCGCTTGACCGTGCCCCTGCTGCGTGAATCCGCTCTGGCGTCACCCTCTGGCAGCCCCCTGGTGTTGCGGCCATTGCTGGCCGACGACGAGGCCGAGGTGGTGCGCTACTGCAGCGATGAGGCGCTCTCCCGCTATACCCTCAATATTCCTCACCCTTACCCGCCGGAAGGCGCCCGTGACTGGCTCGCCAGCAGTGGGCGCAAGGGCGCGCTGGGGCTGGGCTGGAGCTGGGCCATGACGCTGCCGCAGGGGGTTGAAGTGGCCCCGCTGGTCGGGGTGATTTCGCTGCACTGGAACGGCGAGCTGGCCTGGTGGGTCGGTGTTCCCTGGCAGAACCGGGGGCTGGCTACCCGGGCTGCGCAGCTGGTCAAGTCATTTGCGTTCGACATCTTGCAACTGCCGGCGTTGATCGCCCGTCATATGCCGGGCAACCTCGCCTCCGGTCGGGTGATGGCCAAACTCGGCATGCACTATCGCGGGCTGCGCGCCCGAACTGCCCAGCAGCCGTGCGAGGTGAGCTATTGGCGACTGGACAGGGCCATCCCCCTGCCCGAGCCAGTGATGCAGCAACTGGCGCCCTGGCTGGCGAACGAGCGGGTGGCCGTGGCTATTTTGCATGGTGCCGATGCACAGGCCGGGTTGGGTCATGACGGCTCGTTTCAGCTCACCCTGTTTCTGGATGACAAGTGCATACCCACCTTGCCAGGTGCAGCACCCTATGATGGGGCCCTGTTCGACATTGTGTACCATCCGCTCAGTCAGCTGGAGCAGGTCGAGCCCGAGCAGTTGCATCTGCTGGGTGGCTTGCTGCTAAAAGACAGGGACGAGCAGGGGCTTGCCTGCCTGCCTGCTGCAACTGACCAGTCTGCTGCGCCAGGGGCCCGTCCTGCTCACCCGCACGCAGCGGCAGCAGCGGCTCGACTGGATTGACAAGATGGCGCGTCGCGCCGGCCTTCCCGCGGCAGGGGGCCTTGATGGGGCTTCGGTCGCGGGGCGTTATCATCAGCTCTGGCTGCTGGTGGAGCTGCCAGAGCTTGTCGATGAGCTGGCCGGGCGCTGGCATCAGGGGCCTGAGCTTGCTCTGGCACGGCTGGAACAGGACGATGCCGAGCTGTTCGCGGCCTACGGTGAGGCCATCACGGCCATGACGCCGGTGGCCTTGCAAGGGGTACTGCGGCTGCTTGCGGCTCGCTTTCCTGAGTCCACCCTCCCATTTCTGGACAAAGGTGCTCAGGCCGACCGGCACTTTGTGGAATAATGCCCGCTCTGCTGTACGAGGAGTAACGCGGTATGCTGAGAACCGAGCGCCCCGGCGATATGCTGCCGGTCTATGAACTGGTGAGCGCCGCCTTTGGCCGTTCCGATGAGGCCGAACTGGTCAACCGCCTGCGCGAATGTGGCGCTGCCGTGGTGACCATGGTCGAAGAGGAAGAGTACGAGTTCATGGGGCACCTGATGCTGAGCCCGATCACCATTAACGGCATGGAAGGGCCCTGGCTCGGTCTGGCGCCTGTTGCCGTCCATCCGGACTGGCAGGGGCAGGGTATCGGCTCGGATCTGGTGCGTGAGGGGCTGGATACGGCGCTGGAGATGGACTGGAAGGCGGTGGTGGTGCTCGGCGATCCGACCTACTACGGTCGCTTCGGTTTTCGTCCCGCCAGCGAGTTCGGTCTGCACTGCATCTATGAAGTTCCCGCCGACTGCTTTCTGGCGATGGAGCTGCAGGAAGGCGGCCTGGCTGGCATGGCTGGCGAAGTGCTCTACCACCCCCTGTTTGACGAGATCCCCGAAGAACAATGAGCAAAAAACGGCAGCCTTCAGGCTGCCGTTTTGTTATCAAGACAGAGCACGCAATCTTTCTTCTTTATATCTGGCTTCCTCTCTTCCTTTTCCTTCCCCTTCATTGTCATCAGAGGCTGAGCTCCGCGTCCTTGCAACCGGATGGGTGAAGGCGTGCCCGGGAGCCTTTGGTCTCGGGGAAACGCTACGCTGATTTTTCAAGCAATGCCGCAGCATTGACCCAATACCGGACCTGGGGGGAAGTCCTGTTTTCAAGCGGTTTTTCCTTCGCAATATCTTGTTACAAATTTTCCCGCAATAAAGTCTGTTTTTGTCTAACGGGTAGCATTTTTTGGTTTGACCTCATTATTGATGTTTGACTCAAATGAGAATATGAAGGTAGGTTGTAAAATATACAAACAAGGATGCGTGGCTGGATTGCTGTAGCTTTAATTATCTATATTTTCTTTTGTTTTATAAATATCAGTAGCGTAGTTGCCACTTACGTATTAATTATGCTGATGTGGTTACCTGTTTTTACCTGTCACCCTAAAAACACTCATATGCTCAGTCATTATGATATGACCTGCCCGGCTATTGTATGAAGAAACTGAGCAATCTGGAAAACCATAGAGCACGGATAGAGATATATTATATGAAAAAACTTTCAGAGATTATTCATCGTGAAGTTTCACAGGGTCGTCGCGACTTTCTCACTTTCTCTTCCATGTCATTGCTTGGCTTGGCTGCGAGCAGTGTTTTTCCTGCCCCGGTGAAGGCCGCCATTTCTATCCTGAATAGTGGCACTTTCGCTGAACTGGATGAGATCGACTTTTACGTGATGGCGTCTAACCAGCCCACCGTTGATTCGAATCGGGTCAATTTTGTACAAGAAACTGATGAAGCTCAATATCTTGCCCAAGTGATGTTTCAAGAGTTAATGAATTTCGAATTCCAGTATCAGAACGGCACATTAAGTGCAGACTTGGGCGCTGGCATGAAGCCTAATGATAAGGTGCTGACAATGAGTGATGGCATCAACTCGGTTAACGCCATTTTCACCAGCAATCGACGCTATTTTACTGACAACATGGTTGAATATGTAAGTGGCTTGCTGCAACACTCATATAGCAAGCAAACTAATGTCACTGTGGCTGACCGGAAGCTTTATAACTCTTGGGATATGGTTAAGGTAAATGCGAATATTAAGCAAGCAGAAAAGGGAGCGCAATTTAAAGAGATTATCGATCAGCTATACTCTGTCGCCATCCATTATTGTCAAAATGGAAAGTTAACCACCTACAAAGCAGGGGGGGAAAGTTGGGCTCGTCAACTTATCGAACACTACTCCAAGAATGAGGTGTTAGACGAACTGATCAGTTCTTTTAAAGTTCAGGAGTATCTGGGATCGGGCTCATCGTTTGAAAAAGCGATGTGGAAAGTGTATAACACCATCAATAAAGTAAGGGCACTCAATATTTCATCCGGTCGTCGCATCACCGAGGATGAGCTGAAAACATTTGAACGCACCATGGCGGGTTCTGTTTACAGCGGGTTTGCCATGAACATGAGCTGGGGTCACCAAAGCGAGAAATACACAGTCCTGGCCAACAGGAGAAATTTCGATGATGTGGTGACCTTGCTGAGAAATGAAAGCGGTACTCAGCGCACCTTCTGGAGCAATTTTTTCAACAGCAATAGCCCAGATAGTTTCTGGAATGAACTGAATAATATGAGCTTGAGAACGAGCACCTTGCAGTATGGGGATGCCCAGCGGCGTATTCTTAATAAGTACCCCAGTCTGGCAGGGGCGACGGGCAGTGTGGCTCCCACAGCCTTCTCCGGTGTGGCTCCCGCTGCCTTCTCCACAGATTCATTCCTTTCCGTGTTCACCTTGTTGCTGGGAGTAGGCAACTTTACCTGGTTGACGGCGACCGAGCGGGAGGAGTGGAGCAACCCTGTTCCTTTGATGGAGTTGGGGGCCGCCCTTTTTGATACGGTACTGAATGTGATCCAGCTCGGTCGGTTCCTTGATAAAGTGACCATGTTTATTTATGGCAATGGTGAAGGAATCATAAATAGCATAGCCATTAATATGGGGAAATTCAGTCAGTTTTTGAGCAACCTTGCAGCCAAAGGCGAGCATCTCACGAATGTGATAGAGCGGCAGATAGCCAGCAAGATGTTTCTCGCCACTCAAAATATTACACGGGTTATCAATATATGTTTTGTTGGATTGGCAGCGCTGGGGGCGGCCTTGGCAGCGTATAACCTATATCAGGCTGTCGAGGGCGGGGATATTGGGGATATTATATTTGCGGCAATCAACATGCTGGTCGCCACGGTGGCGTTGGGCGTCGCCATTGCCTCTTTTATGGGGCTTGCCATTGCCGGCCCCTTGGGGATTATTATTGCGGTGATAGGCATAGTGGTGGCCATTGCCCAGTGGCTCTACACGTTACTAAAAAAAGAAGATATCAAGCCTACCCCGATCGCGAGATATACCAACGAATATATTAAGCCACGGGGGCTTGAGTATGAAGACCTTGGTGCATATATTTGCCGGGTATCCAGTTACTGGAAGCGAACTATGGTATGTGCATTTGATGCAAAGACCATGAATACCGATTGGGATTACGTCCCAAGTATCGCTGATCATGATAACCCGATTTATACTCAGCCAGGGGCATTGGTAACCTCTCCAAGAAATGGCAAGATTTATAACTTTGCCAATATTCAGAAGCCAGGTTACGGAAATATATCGAATTTCTTCACTGCGGGCGCCACAACACCAATCAGTAACTGGTGGCCGGGGAGTGATTTGCAGACCTGCTTACATGCCGTTGAGAGTCAGGCAAGCAATAATAGTCGCGCTGCAATATTTGTGGTGCTGAGTAACAGCTCAAGCTTTTCACGCGCCTTCTTGACGTCTCATCTGGAAGATGCCCCGACAAGTAGCAATGAACTGACGAGTCAATTAAATCTAAATAACTGATCCTA
>NZ_LSGW01000087.1 GCF_001643305.1 Aeromonas salmonicida subsp. salmonicida | reverse complement strand
TTCGGAACAGCTATTTAGGATCCGCTGTCACCAAGAAACGGCTACGCTCCTTGCGACCGGTGCGTAGTCCCGATTTGATTGGGTCGAACAGTGGCGCAGTGGGGTCGCTCACGTCCAGGAACGTCAACAACTCAAGGAATGGTGTTGCTTGTACGATAGCTGAACGCAGGGCACCACTGGCGCTTGGGTCAAGATTGCCGAAGTTGGATTGTGTGCCAGGAACAAAGCTCATACGCATGTTGGCTAAGAGCTCTGAGATGGTCGGTGTGTTCTTATTCATGTAGTTGTTACCTGTGGAGTTGGCCCAAAGCTGGGATTGCCCAATAACGCTCAGGCTTTTGCTGAATTTCATATGGGTGGTACCGGTACTTGCTGGCTCATCGGTGACCCCGAGTGCACCCAGATACCAAACGCCTTTCCCTGCAAAATTCTCTTTCGGCTCGATAGAGCAGAATGCATAGCGGCCGGTTTTATTCAGCTCGATTAATGCAATAGTGGGACTCAGGATGGCAAATAATTTAATAACGTTGCCCTCCTGCTGGGTTTTTAACGCCTCGACATGACCGAGTGGTGTAACTCGCTTATGGTCTGGCCACAAACAAGCTGTGTAATATTCTGGGTCGTACGTTTCAGCCATCTGAGTTAACCACTCCGGCTTTATTTCTCTGCCGTCTACAGTTTTTCCAGATGTGCCGATACACACCCACCCTGTTTTTAAAGTTGATGAAGTCATAGTCACTCTTTATTTGGTCGGTGGTTTACATCAGTATTACTCTGTTGTGATTTATTTATTCGCCTTGATTATTTCTTCCAGAATTTTTTTCCGTGCACTGGGCGATAATGAGTTCATAAGGTCAATGGCGACGGCGCTGGCCTTATCAATGGATGGTCTAAGAGTATGCTTGTAGGCAAGGCTGGAAACCCAAGCATGGCAACACACTGTGCATTCGCAATACAAGTCGGTGACGTTCTCGGAAAGGTGATTGGCTTTTGTCACTCGACCAAGGCTTTGACACTGATTACAAACTACGCGCACATGTTCCCTCCTTAATGATTACTTCTTGTTGTACGCTCAGATATTTTGGCTGTCAGCCAATCATTAATTTCGTGCTCCACCCATGCAACAGATTTTGGCCCGATAGATACAGGTCGAGGAAATGTACCCTCTTTCATTCTTAAATAAATAGTGGGTTTTGATAGCCCAACCTTGGAAATAACATCCTTTATCCGCAGCAAGCGAATGTTTTGTTCTGACATATGCAGGCCCTTTAAATAATTTAAGCTGTGGCAGTAATCGCATTGCTTGAGCGAGATATTACTACCTGATACTCAATGAGCCAATAACGGTCCATGTCGTACGACGATGGGCTTTGTGGAATTAAATACTTTTTAATTGAATTTCTAATCAAAGTGATTGTTCGATATTACTCTTTGTTGCTCATAGCGATTAACGTGATGCAGAGAAATTTCATAAATCTTTTACCATGAATTTTATTTATGGTTTAAGTGTAAATTATTGCTTATTGGAATGGTTTGTTTTGGCATAAAGAATGGTCACCGATTAAAATCAGTAACCATATGAAATTATTATATTTTATTTAGATAGGAAAGTGATCGTGTCGGCCCATTGTTTGAGGGCTGCTTTACGCTCGTCAAAGAAGTCGTGATGGTTGTAGACCGCCACTATGCCCTGTGACTTGAGGGTGTGGTTCAAGATTAGCTCCGCTACTTCCTGCTGTACCCCGAGCGCAGCCAGATGCGTTCTGGCGGTATGGCGCAGAGCATGTACGTTCAGTTGCTCGATCCCCTCAACCTTGGCCCGTAGCTTCTGGATGGCGGCATTCAGGGTGGTTTGCCCCATATGTGGTTTGGTCTGCCGGGAGATGGCGGGAAAAACGTAGTCACTGCCACACCCAAGATACTTGGCCTCTTTAAGCCAGATGATGGCTTGCTCTGGTAAAGGGATCACGATGCCACGGCCGGTCTTGGCCCGTTCTGGCTGCAGTGTCCAGGTCTGTTGCTGCAAGTCGAACTCATCCCAGGTGGCAGAAAGCAGCTCCATCTTTCGGCCACCCAGTAGCAGCAGCAGGCGAAAGGCCAGATCGCAGCTACGGCTAAATCCCCTGCAGGTAGGGATCGCCCCCAGCACCTCCGCCAGCTTTTCCCTGGTCAGATAAAATTCCCGGCTTTTCAGTTGGCCACCGGCATCAGCCAGGGTAAAGGCGGAGGCTGGGTTGCTCTCTACGATGTGCCGTTTGATGGCGTAGTCGAACAGTCGCTTGAGCCAGCCAAGGATGTTGTTGGCCATGGTCGGGCTTCCACGGTCGAGAATGGATTGCAGGAGTGCATCAATATGCCTGGGTTTGACATCCTCTGGCCCCAGCTTTCCCAGGTTGGCGATGATGTCCTTCTCGAAGCGCTGCCGGATCACGTGAGCATCTTTGCGGCGCCCTTCTACCTAACTCATCAGCCAGGGAAGCCACAGTGAGACGGTTCGCGATGGCTGCATGCCGAGCGATGGATTCGCGCTTGCGCTCCTGTTTCTCGCTGGCTACATCAGTACCAAGGGTGACCATGGCCATCAACCGCTTCGCCTCGTCCATGGCTTGTTTGAGCGCCATGTTATCGACATGACCGATCAGCATCTTGCGTTGCTTGCCGCCGAAGCGATATCGCAACCGCCAGAACGGGCGCTTATAGTTGGCTGGCCAGCAGAGTGCGAGGTTGTCACACACTGATCGGTTATCAAAATGCGCCCCCTGTTCACCTTCCCGCATGAGTGTCTTGAAGGTGATTTCAGCCTGCTTTCTTGGCGCCATAATGCCCCCTGTGTGACCCTAAAGTTTTTCGTAAGTAAAAAAAAGTGTGACCCCATTCTAATTAGGGTCACACTTGGGGTCACACAATTTTTAGTATCTGATGGTATTACTTAGTTAAAGATGGCTCTAAGTATCAGATTTTTCAGGTTTTGATACTTCTACAGCCTGTTCTGAACCATCAGACATGTTTTTGATGTAGACATCCATCTGGTTGAACGCGATCTCGATGCCGTTAGCCTTGAACAGGGAGTCGATCTTGCGGTTCAGTTCATCCACGGCCGGGTTGCGATCGCCGAGCTCGCTCACGAAGAAACGCAGCTCATGATCCAGGGTGCTGGGGCCGAAGGTGAGGAAGTAGACGATGGGGGCCGGGTCTTTCAAGACGCGGCTGTTCTCATCGGCTGCCTGTTTGAGCAGGGTACGTGTCAGCTCCAGATCCGAGCCGTAAGCCACACCCACCCGCACGATCACCCGGGTGACGGTATCGCTCAGGGACCAGTTGATCAGCCGCTCCGTCATCAGCTGCTGGTTGGGAATGATCACCTCTTTGCGGTCGAAGTCGGTCAGGGTAGTGGCGCGAATGCGGATCCTGGAGACGGTACCGGAGAAGGGGCCAATGGTGACTGTGTCGCCGATCCGTACCGGACGCTCGAACAGTATGATGATGCCCGAGACGAAGTTGGAGAGGATCTCTTTCATGCCAAAACCGATACCGACCGACAGACCACCCGCTACCCACTGCAGCTTGTCCCACTGAACGCCCATCATGGAGAGGGCGGTCAGGGAGCCGAAGCCGATCAGTACATAGTTGAGTATGGTGGTGATGGCGTAGGCGGTACCCTGGGCCAGGTTCAACTTGGAGAGCACCAGCACTTCCAGCAGACCGGGCAGGT
>NZ_LSGW01000086.1 GCF_001643305.1 Aeromonas salmonicida subsp. salmonicida | reverse complement strand
GATCGGCCGGAATATGCAACCGGGCGGCATCCTGATGGTGATCATCGCCATCTCCATCCTCGGCCTCATCTTCGACCCGAAAGTGACCTGGCAGGGTTTCTTCGCCATGCCGAGCCTGACCGGCGAGAAAGGCTCTCTGGTTGGCAGCATGGATCTGCTGGGCGCCCTCAACCCAGTGGTCATCCCCACAGTGCTGGCGCTGGTGATGACTGCCGTGTTTGACGCCACCGGCACCATACGTGCCGTGGCCGGTCAGGCGGGCCTTATCAACGAGCGTGGACACATCATCAGCGGCGGCAAGGCCCTGACTGCCGACTCCGTCAGCAGCATGGTCGCTGGCGTGGTGGGTGGAGCTCCGGCTGCCGTCTACATCGAGTCTGCCGCAGGCACCGCGGCCGGTGGCAAGACCGGCCTGACCGCAGCCCTGGTCGGCGTGCTGTTCCTGATGATGATCTTTCTCTCGCCGCTGAGCTATCTGGTACCAGCCTACGCCACCGCACCGGCCCTGATGTACGTCGGCCTGCTGATGCTGGGCAACGTCACCAAGCTGGACTTCAGCGATTCGGTCGATGCCCTCGCCGGCATGCTGTGCGCCGTATTTATCGTGCTGACCTGCAACATCGTCACCGGCATCATGCTGGGCTTCGTGGCGCTGGTCGTCGGTCGCCTGTTTGCCGCCGAGTGGAAGAAGCTGAACGTCGGCACCGTCATCATCGCCGTGGCACTGGTAGTCTTCTATGCCGGTGGCTGGGCCATCTAACCCGTCCACTTATTCCGGTTGTAGCGAAGGGCCCTGCGGGGCCCCTTTTCATGGCTGTGATGCCGCTAACAGTTTCTCGCCCGTTTGCCTCTCGCTGTTTCAGATTGAAACGCCAATGACCTTTCTCCTGTTTCAAATCCGAACCGAACCGGCCGTCATTTTTATCCCGATTTATCCCGTTAGACTGGCCTCATCAACCATTTGCCCACCCGAGCGGTGGCAAGCCAAGGAGTGAGCCATGAAGAAACTGATCAATGCCGTCGATGCCGTGGTCCGTGAACAACTGATGGGAATGGCCGCCGCCCACCCCGAGCTCAAGGTACGTATCGAACCCCACTACATCACCCGCGCCGACTCCCCTGTGATGGGCAAGGTAGCGCTGGTCTCCGGCGGTGGCAGCGGCCACGAGCCGATGCACGGCGGTCTGGTGGGCAAGGGGATGCTGGATGGCGCCTGCCCCGGCGAGATTTTTACCTCGCCGACTCCGGATCAGATGTACGAGTGCGGTCAGGCCGTTGATGGCGGCGCGGGCGTGCTGTTTTTGGTGAAGAACTACACCGGCGACGTGCTCAACTTCGAGACCGCGGTCGAGCTGCTGCACGGCGATGGCGTCAAGGTCGGCTTCTCGCTGATCGATGACGACGTGGCGGTGAAAGACAGCCTCTATACCGCCGGTCGTCGTGGCGTCGCCACCACAGTGCTGTGCGAAAAACTGGTGGGTGCCGCAGCCGAAGCGGGCTATGACCTGGCCCATTGCGAGGCACTGGCCCGTCGCATCAACAACCAGAGCCGCACCATAGGCGTCGCCATGCACGCCTGTACCGTGCCTGCCGCCGGCAAGCCCTCCTTCACTCTGGCGGACAACGAGATGGAGTTTGGCGTGGGCATCCACGGCGAACCCGGTATAGCGCGCCGCCCCTTCACCGACCTCAATACCCTAGTGGATGACATGTTCAGCGAGCTGGCGGACAACACCCCCTATGGCCGCACCCTGCGCCACTGGGACAGAGCCTCCGGCAGCTGGCAGGAAGAGCACACCTTCATCGAACCGCTCAACCGGGGCGATCGTGTCATAGCCCTGGTCAACAGCCTGGGCGGCACCCCGATTTCAGAGCTGTATGGCGTCTATGGTCGCCTCGCGGCCCTGTGCGAAGAGGCGGGCATCCATCTGGTGCGCAACCTGATAGGTCCCTACTGCACCGCCCTCGACATGACAGGTATCTCCATCACATTGCTCAAGGTGGACGACGAGCTGATGACCCTGTGGGATGCCCCCGTTCACACCCCCGCCCTGCGTCGCGGCTGCTAAGGAGCCCTTACTCTCATGCTAAGCAAACATCACATCGTCAATTGGCTGCTCGACTGCGAACACATCTTCACCGAGCAGCGTGACTACCTCACTGCGCTGGATACCGACATCGGCGATGGCGACCACGGTCTCAACATGCAGCGCGGCTTTACCAAGGTGGCCGAGAAGCTGCCTGCGGTGGCAGGCAAGGATATCGGCCAGGTGCTGAAAACCACCGGCATGACCCTGCTCTCCTCGGTCGGCGGCGCCAGCGGCCCGCTCTACGGCACCTTCTTCATTCGAGCGGCGGCCAGTACGGACGCCTGCCAAAGCCTGAGCCTGAGTCAGCTTGGCAAAATGCTGAGCGACGGAGTCGAGGGCATTGTTTCTCGCGGCCGCGCCGAGCCGGGCGACAAGACAATGTGCGACGCCTGGTGGCCGGCACTGGCCGCCCTGCAACAGGCGCAGCAGCAAGAGCTGTCGCTCAATGATGCGCTGGACAAGGCGGTGGCAGCCGCCGCGGCCGGTACCGAGGCCACCATACAGATGCAGGCCCGCAAGGGACGCGCCAGCTATCTCGGCGAGCGCAGCATAGGCCATCAGGATGCCGGTGCGACCTCGACCCTGCTGCTGCTGACCGCCCTGCGTGACAGAGCGAGGTTGTGACATGATCGGAATCGTAGTTGTCTCTCACAGCGCCATGCTGGCGGCCGGATTGAAAGCGCTTGCCGACCAACTGGGCAGCCCGGCCAAACTGCTGCTGGCGGCCGGGGTCGATGACCCCGACCACCCCATCGGCACAGATGCCATCGCTGTGATGAGTGCGATAGAAGAAGCGGACGACGGCAGTGGCGTGCTGGTGCTGATGGACTTGGGCAGCGCCCTTTTGAGCGCCGAAACCGCCCTCGAACTGTTGCCCTCTGAGTTAAGCGCCCGGGTGCGGCTCTGCCCGGCCCCGCTGGTCGAGGGCACCCTTGCTGCCGTGGTGGCGGCAGGTTCAGGTATGAGCCTCGACGAGGTGGCCGCAGAGGCGCTCGGCGCCCTGGGGCCCAAGCAAGCCATGTTGCCTGCCACAGCTGCACAGGTTGCCACTGAGACGGCACCGGCAGCCGACGAGGGCTGGCTGCGCTGCGAGGTGGTGGTGGATAACCCCCACGGCCTGCATGTGCGCCCCGCCGCCCGACTGGTGGCCGCCCTCAAGCCCTTTGCCGCTGAACTCCGGCTGCAAAAGGGGGATAAAGAGGCCAATCCCCGCAGCCTGACCCGGCTCACCATGCTCAACGTACGTCAGGGAGACAGACTCACCCTGCTGGCACAGGGAGAAGATGCCGAGGCTGCCCTGACCTGCTTCCAGCAGCTGGCCGACGAGCGTTTCGGCGACTGACGCCGCACGCCAACCCGTTTCCAAGTGCGGCACCGACCGAATGGGCCAGCTGCCGCGCCACTGTAATGCAAGTAAAGACGAAGGACTCCCCGGCACAGCCGCCCCTTCGCCCCTGTTAGTTTCAAAAGAAGTCTTATGAACTAGAGAGAGGGATAGAATATGGATCGCATCATCATCAGCCCCAGCAAATATGTGCAAGGCAACGGGGCCCTCGCCAATATCGGCAACTACGTCAAGGCACTCGGTGCCAAGCCGCTCATTCTGGCCGATGCCTTCGTCACCAAGCTGGTTGGCGACACGGTTGCCACCAGCTTCCACGGCGTGGGCATCAAGCCCGAGTTCGACTGCTTCAACGGCGAATGCTCCCGCCCCGAGATCGACCGCCTGCTGGTCCGCTGCAACCAGACGCCGTTCGACGTCATCATCGGCATAGGTGGCGGCAAGACGCTCGATACCGCCAAGTCGGTCGCCTTCTACCAGAAGGTGCCAGTGGTCATAGTGCCGACCATCGCCTCCACAGATGCGCCAACCAGTGCGCTGGCGGTCATCTACACCCCACAAGGGCAATTCAGCGAATATCTGATGATCCCGACCAACCCCAACATGGTCATCATGGATACCGGCGTCGTCTCCCGGGCCCCGGTGCGGCTGCTGGTCTCCGGCATGGGGGATGCGCTCTCCACCTACTTCGAGGCGCGGGCCAACAAGGTCTCCGGTTGCCAGACCATGGCCGGTGGTGCCTCTACCCTGGCGGCCCAGGCCATCGCCGAGCTCTGTTACAAGACACTGCTGGCCGATGGCTACAAGGCCAAGCTGGCGGTGGAGCAGGGGCTCTGCACCAAGGCGGTGGAGAACATCATAGAGGCCAACACCTATCTGAGTGGTATCGGCTTCGAGAGCAGCGGCCTGGCCGCCGCCCACGCCATCCACAATGGCCTGACCCAGCTCGCCGAGTGTCACCACCTCTACCATGGTGAAAAAGTAGCGTTCGGTACGCTAGTGCAGCTGGTGCTGGAGAACGCGCCCATGGCGGAGATCGAGACAGTGCTGGCCTTCTGCCGCTCGATCGGCCTGCCGACCAACCTGCATATGATGGGGGTCAAGGAGCTGGACATGGCGCGCCTGATGGAAGTGGCCAAGGCATCTACTGCCGAAGGTGAGACCATCCATAACATGCCGTTCAAGGTCACCGCCGAGGATGTGCTGGCGGCCATCGTCACCGCCCACCAGCTGGGGCTGTAACCGCGCCACTGCTGACCTTGCCATATAAAACGGCCCCGCAACTGCGGGGCCTTTTCATTTTCGCGGGCCGGTTGGTGACGGCTCGGGTTGCCGTCAGCCGTGATAGTCGGCGGGATCGATACCCAGCAGTTTCAGCCGCCGCCAGAGGGTGGTGCGACTGATGCCAAGATGCTGGGCCATCTGGCTCACCTGTCCCTTGCAGGCGTGGGCGCAGCGCAAAATGGCCTGCCGCTCCAGCTCGGCCAGGGTGAGCAGCGGTTGCCCCACCACCTCATTCGCCACCAGCTGATAGCCGTGACGAATGGCGGCGGGCAGCGCCTCCGGCGGGATCCGCCCCTGACCGGCATGGAGCAGGGCATGCTCGACCGCGCTGCGCAGCTCCCCCAGATTGCCGGGCCAAGGATAGGCGAGCAGACAATCGAGGGCCGCCGGACTGAACTGGCGCACCGGCTCGCGCCCCTGCGCCCCTAGTTGCTGGCTGATCAGACCCGGTAGATCCGCCGCGCGTTCCCGCAGCCCCGGCAGCCACAGCTCGCACGCCTGCAGCGCATAGAGCAGCTGGCGGCCAAACAGCCCCTCCTGCACCAGTTGCTCCAGCGGGGCGCTGCTGGTGGCGATGATCCGCACCTTGAGCGGCAGGATGCGGGCCGAATCGAAACGCTGGATACGGCCGGTCTTGAGCAGTTGCAGCAGCGCTGCCTGCATGGGGGCAGAGAGGCACTCCACCTGCTCCAGCACTAACGTGCCGCCGTGGGCCAGCTCGAACTTGCCTGCCCGCTCCTGCCCCGCTTCGTCAGAGCCCATCAGCTCCAACGCCATCCGCTCGCTCGGCAGCGCCTGACAGTTGAGGGTAATGAGGGGCCCAGCGGCCTGTTCGCTGCCAAAGTGGATCGCCTCCGCCAGCTGGGCCTTGCCCACCTCATCCTCGCCGCGCAGCAGGATGGGGCCAGTGCTCTGGGCCGCCTGCCGGGCATAGCGCAGCAGCTTGCGCATGGCACTCGATTCGCCCACCAGGGCGGAGAGTTCGGGCACCGTCTGGCGCAGATGGTGAATGGCCCGCAGCCGGTCAACCGGATGCAGCAGGGCGATAAAGCTGACCCCCTCCGGCCCCGGCAGCGGCTTGAGGCTTATCAGCGCATTGATGAACTCACCCTCCTGAGCGCCGAGCCGCTCCAGCGTTACCTCCACATGACTGAGCGGTGTCTGCCCCTTGATGGCGAGCTGCAACCTCTGTGGCAACAGCAGGTGCTGCTCCAGCGGCTGGCCGAGGCAGAGCGCGGGATCGAGCCGCAGCCGACTGGCCGCCAGCCCGTTGAGGTAGCGCAGTCGGCCCTGGGGATCCCAGGCCAGCACGCCGTCATCCATGCCATCGAGCAGGGCGTAGAGCTCGCTCAGGTGGTGCTGGGACTCCTGCATCAGAGTCTCCATCTGCAGCAGATGGGCCAGCTCGCGCCCGGCGCTGACGGTGAGCGCCAGATCGCCAGCGCTCGCCTCCTCCACCTTGCAGATCAGGGCGATGATGGCGACCTGACGGCCATTGCTGTTGTAGACCGGACTGGCGCAACTGTGCCAGGGGTGCAGGGTCTGGTTGAAGTGCTGGGGGCCGCTGACGCAGAGCGGCACTCCTTCCAGCGCCGCCAGATTGATGGCATTGGTGCCGATGCGCCCCTCGCTGAAAAAGGCGCCGGGGCCAAACCCGAGCGCTGCCAGCTCCGCCAGCGTGCCGGGGTGGCCGGTGCGGGCCAGCACACAACCGCTCTCGTCGGTAAGCAGCAGGGCGCAGGGGCGCCGCTCCATAAATTCGTAGAGATCTTCGAGGGCCATCTCGCCGGTGGTGAGCAAGTCCCGCTTGCGCTGACGCAGGCTCTGCAAGGTTTGCCCCTTGGCGCTGTGGGGCGGATGCCAGAGGGTGGCGCTGGTCTGGTGGGCGCAGCGCAGCCAGGAGGCCTGCAGATAGTCAGGCCAGGGCTGCAGTGGCTGAAGGTCAGATGGCATGGTCACAGCAATATCCGGCAAGATGTGAGCAGACCATTTAACCACGCCAGCGAGCCCGATTCAGTGACCTGCCTCAGAGGCTGGGTAATGCCATTCAGGTCATTGGAAACAGAAGAGCCGCCCGATGGGCGGCTCTTTGTATCAGCTAATTATTGCCAAACCTTCACTCCGCCTTTGGCGGGGCAAGCAGCGGCTCTGCTGCGGCTTGTTCATCTTCTCTCACCCAGGCATCCAGCAGGGTGTAACCCACCGCCAGCACGACCGGGCCGATGAAGAGACCGATAATTCCCATGGTCAGCAAGCCGCCGATAACCCCCACCAGTATCAGGATGAGCGGCAAATCCGCCCCTCGTTTGATGAGGAATGGACGCAGTATGTTGTCCATGGTGCCCGCAAACAGTGACCATACCAGCAGGAAGGTGCCCCAGGTGGTGTCACCGCTCCAGTAGAGATAACCGATACAGGCCAGCAATACAGGGAAGGGGCCGATCTGGGCCACGATCAGCAGGAACATCACCACCACCAGCACCATGGTGTAGGGGATGCCTGCAATCAGCAGGCCGATACCGGCCACGGATGATTGCACCAGAGCGGTCACCACGACGCCCATGGCCACGGCGCGGATCGCCTGGGAGGCGAGCACTGTGGCATTGTCACCGCGCTCGCCAGCAAGGCGGTGGGCGAAGCGGCGAATGCCGGTCGCCACCATCTCACCCGAGTGATATAGCACGCCGCAGATCCCGACTGTCAGCAGGAAGTGCACGAACAGCAAGCCCAGATTGCCTGCCTGGGAGGCGAGCCAGCGGGCTGTCTGACCGAAGTAGGGGGCCAGCTTGGTAAACAGTACCTGGCCGCCGCTCGCCAGGATCTGCTGCCAGAACTCATACAGCTTGGTGCCCACCAGAGGGATCTGTTGCAGCCAGAGCAGCTCGGGGGGCGGTGAGTGGCTGATGGTGGTGCCCAGCTCGATCAGCATGGGGGCTTGCTCCGCCACATTGGCCAGTGCCATGAACAGCGGAATAACAAACATCAGCAGCAGTACCAGCGTCATGAAGAGGGCTGCCAGCATGCGCTTGCCCCACAGCAGGCGCTGTACCATCCGCATCAGTGGCCAGGTGGCTATGGTGATCATGGTGGCCCACACCAGCGCAGGCAGGAAGGGGCGCAGCACCATGAAGCACGAGATGATGAGAATGCTGAGAAACAGCACCCCCAGCGTGATCTTGGCTAAATCCACTTTTTTCATATTCATAACAATCCCTTGTCGGAGCCGGAGCCCCTGGGTAACGGGTCAGAGTTCATGAGTGAGAGTATCCACCAGAGGCCGGCGCTCAACCAGAGCCCCAGGCAACAATAGAGTAGCCACTGGCCCAGAAGAGTGAGTCCTGAGCTGGTCAGCCAGCCTTGCAGCGACCACAGCAGCGCCCCGAGGGGCAGGCCACCGAGCAGGGTAACCGTCAGCATTCGCAAGTATTGTGTCCGTGCGCGCGCCAAGGGTAGCAGCATGCCGAGCATCAGACCCAGGCTGAACATGGCAAGACCAGCCAGGGCAGAGGATTGGCTCCACCAGGCGGCCAGTGCGCAGGCAAAGGTCAGACAGCTCCAGCTCGGTAGCTTTGCTGAAATACCGGATAATCCGGCGTGAATTGCCAGCATCAGCGCGCCCAGCAGCAGTCCTGCCGCCACGTCCGAGAAGAAATGAACGCCGAGCCAGACCCGGGCCAACCCTGTCGTGGCAGCCAGCAAGAGTGCCAACGCTGCGCTGCGCCAGGGATTGGCCGGCCAGCACAGCCTGAGCAGCACGCCCCAGAACAGCAGCGCCGAGGCAGCATGGCCGCTTGGCATGCCAAAGCCCTGTGCACTCTGTTGTGCCAGTGCAGGATCGAGGTGGAAGGGCCTAGGCCAGCCGATACCCTCCTTGACCACGAGCACCATCAGGGCAAGGGTCAGCATGGCCAGCAACAGCTGACGCAGGCGAGGCCAGCCCAGCAGCGGCAGCAGCAAAGGTAACAGGGCAAGCTGAAACGCGGCTGAACCAAACAGATTGCTGGCATCAAGCCAGAGCACGTCAGTACCGAGCCAGCTCTGCAACTGCCGGATCAGCGGGAGCTCTGCCCGGTGCAACTCGTTGCCGTCGGTACTGAAGTCGTGCTGCCACAACACAGGGCTGTCGGGAATGTCGGCCAATCTGGGCGCCAACCAGTCGAGCTGCGCCGGGAAGCGGCGTTGTGCATGTGGCAACTGTGACGGATCGATCAGCCTGGCATTGAGTATTTCCCCGCCGAGGTTGGGGGCCTGCAACAGTGAGACGAAACCCGAGCCTGCTTGTACCCTGATGGGTTGCAGGGCCTGGCAGGCGAACAGGACAGCTCCCTGCCATTGTCCCAATTCACCACTGATCCGGCTTCGCAACCCGGTCTCTTCAAACAGCTCGCGCTGCGCGGCTTGTTGCGGGGTCTCGCCTGCATCTATGTAGCCCCCGGCCAGGCTGTAGCGGGAGGAGACTCTGTCCTGCACCAGCAGCAGTTGTTGCTGATGCTTGACCACGCAGACGGCGGCGGTGGGATCGGCTGAGGCTGGTTGCACCAGCAGCAGGGCACAAAGCAGTAAAAAACAGTAGCGAAACATGGCGCCTGAACTGT
This sequence comes from Aeromonas salmonicida subsp. salmonicida, assembly GCF_001643305.1. GTDB lineage: Bacteria > Pseudomonadota > Gammaproteobacteria > Enterobacterales > Aeromonadaceae > Aeromonas > Aeromonas salmonicida. The sequence continues at coordinate 37,042 of NZ_LSGW01000086.1, read as the reverse complement.
GGGTGTGGATGAGCACAAGGGTCACAGAAATCAGATAGTTGGGCAATGATTTCCTGTCTGGATGCCAGCTAATGGCGGGATTGGCACCCGGCAGCAAGGCGAGGAAGGATTGCCGTGGGGTGAGGCAGTCCCTAGTATTGGCAGCTATGTTATTTTCATGCAGCAAACCTTGGGACCTTCCATGAAACAGTTTGGTTTTTTTCTGGGCATTGCAATCGGTGTCATCCTGATACTGTTTGGCAGCATCGTTATCTTTCAGGCCTTGCCTGCCGCACTGGATGTGCTGGAGATGCCGAGCCGAATCCCGTTCGTGCGTGAGGTCTACACCTGGCTGATGACCAGTGCCAGCGGCCTGACCGGCCAGCTCGAACAGAACTTCCTGGAAGCATTCCAGACTGTGCTCAAGCTGATCCTGCTCATCACCTTCATGTGGGTCTGCGTCAAGCTGGTCAACATGGGGGTGCTGATCATCCGGGCCGGGGTGGATCTCATCCGCACCGCCATCGAGCACAGCGAAAGCACCCAGGCCAAGAAGTCCGAACACGACAGCCACTTCCAGTAACAGTGCGTTGCAATGAAACAGGCCACCTTCGGGTGGCCTGTTTGCATCTGTCTTCATTCAATCAGGGGCAGGTGATCCGCTGGCGGGGATTGCACCACATCCTGATAGCGGGCGATCAGCCGCTTGAACGCCTCCCCCTGTCTGACCTTGTCCAGCGCCTGTTGCAGGCGAGCGACCTGCTGCTTGTCGGCCGCCGGATTGAACGCGAAGCAGTTGTCCTGCTCTGCCAGGGTCGCGACGGTGACGAAGGTATCAGGTGGAAAACCCAGCTGTTTGGCTTGATGAAACAGCATCACCTCGTTGCCCGCCACCAGATCGGTGCGGGCCATGATGAGCTGGCGTACCACCTGATCCATCCGCTCCACCGACATCAGGTTGGCGGGGCTGATGCCCCGATTGAGCAGCAGTTGTTCCCCTACATCGGCCTGCATGACACCAATCTGCAATTTGGTCAGGTCGGCCTTGTTGCTGACGTTGGGGGCATCCCGTTTGCGGCCCACCAAGGAGACCCGGGAGTGGCTGATGGGACAAACCCAGAGGAAGTGAGGATCCCGCGCCAGCGTATGTGCCGTGGTGAACAACACTGCATCCGGTTGCTGGGTCAGCAGGTACCAGGCCTTGGCCCAGGGCATGAAGTGAATGGGTTGCTCCGGTTCCCCCATCTCCTGCCACATCAGCCTCAGCAGTTCGACCGCCAACCCTGTGCTGTTGCCCTGTTCATCCTGGCCGTTGAACGGCATGTTCTGCTCGGAATAGTAGGTGAATGCGGAGGCGGGCAGTGCTGCTCCGAGACAGCAGCAAATGATGAGGCTGAGCAGACGTGACATGACGGCACTCCTTGCGAAAAATTATCTTTTCCAGTTTAGGGGGCTATGTCGAGAAGTTCATGGTTTCTGCTGCTAGGGGGTGATTCGCAGCACAATTCGGAAGAGAGGGAGGGAAAACAGGCCATCGTATGATGGCCTGTCGGGATTATTTGAGCAGCGCTTCCATCTCTGCTTCGGCGGCTGCGCGCGCCTGTTCGCTCTGTCGCCGAGCCGCGTCGGCCTTGGCTGCCGCATCAAGGGTGGCCTTGCTGCTGCTCACAGCCTGCTTGGTGGATTCGGCGACGGCTTTAGTGGCCTGCTGCTGCGCCGAGGCGGTGGCGCTGCTGACGGCTTGCTCGGCGGGTTCGGCCACGGCCTTGTTGGCCTGCTGTTGCGCCGAGGTGGTGGCGCTGCTGATGGCTTGCTTGGCGGGTTCGGCCACGGCCTTGTTGGCCTGCTGCTGCGCCGAGGCGGTGGCGCTGCTGACGGCTTGTTTGGCGGGTTCGGCGACGGCTTTAGTGGCCTGCTGTTGCGCCGAGGTGGTAGCGCTGCTGACGGCTTGTTTGGCGGGTTCGGCGACGGCCTTGTTGGCCTGCTGCTGCGCCGTGGTGGTAGTGCTGCTGACCACCTGCTTGGTGGATTCGGCGACGGCCTTGTTGGCTTGCTGCTGCGCTGTGGCGGTGGCGCTGCTGACGACTTGTTTGGTGGTATCGGCGACGGCCTTGTTGGCTTGCTGCTGCGCCGACGCGGTAGCACTGTCCACCACCTGCTTGGTGGTATCCGCCATGGTCTTGCTGGCGCCTTGCTGTATTGAACCCAGCACATTGCCGAGTACAGAGGTGGTCGCTGCGGCCCCTGTCAGTACCTTGTTGGTATCGGTCAGAGCAGTGTTGGCACTGGATAGCGCGGTCGCAGCCGGTTTGGCTTGAGCCTGCCAGCCCTGCATCTCGGTTGGCCAGCTCGGTGTCGCTGCCGCCAGATTTTCGCCAAATACCTGAGGAGTTCCATCCCCCTTGAGCAGCATGACGGACATCTGGTTGGTTTGTGAGTTCCACACCATGCCAGCCTGCTTGGCTACATCCGGCATGGGGGCATAGCGGGAGACCACGTAGAACAGCGGGCCTTCCTGCTGCAGCTCGTTGGCTGTCTTGAGCAGTTGCATGGTGCTGTCGTAGTTGGGGCCCAGAATACTGGTCATCCGATCCTTGATGATGGGTTGTTCGAACAGATTGGCTTCGTTGGGATCGAAGCCCACCAGGGGTTTGAGCAGCGCCCACATCAGCTGGCTGGTCGGGCTCATCATCAACAGGGGGGCAACGCAGGCGGATAACATCAGGCTCAGGCAGGCCGCCTGGAGCAACGGCATGATACGCATTGGGATAATATCCAAATAACGATTTGATAAATAAGGTTATATTTGTCGATGGCTGACAAATCTACCGGGTTTTTCCTGCGCCGGTTTTGACGGGCACGGGCAGGCGCTGGCAGGCTATCATACTGGGTCGGGAATGCCAGCCAGCGCTGGGCTTATTAATCAAGTTTGCGCCTGTTATGGTCGCCCGATACTGGTATCGTGCAAGGAGTGATGTCATGAATCGAATCAAGGGTGGGACGACTTGCCTGTTGCTGGCCATGTTGGGGACGAGCGGCGTGGCAGCCGAACCGGTCAAGGTGACGCGGGCAGAGGTCGGGACCGAGTGGGTGTTGCCGTTGGGATCTCTGCCGGAACGGATTTGCTGGTATCAGGATCAGAAATATTCGCTGGGTGCCCGAATTCAACAGGGGAATCGCTGGCTGGAGTGTGGCCCGCAAAACGAGCAGGAGACCAATGGCCCACTGGCCTGGCGTTTGCCGCCTCAGGTGACGCCTGTGACCAGGGCACCGTCGGATAGGGAGACAATTAGCCTGGGCCAGTGAGGCTTTTCTTGATCCAGCTAAAGACATGGACGTGATCTCTATCGCATAATGCGGCTCTTTCCTTCTCTTGGCTGGGACCTAAGAAATGGCTCGTCGCTCTTCCAATACTCAACGTCGTCGCAGTAACTGGTGGTATAAACGCCTGTTGGTACGGGAACGGGCAGAGCGCGAAGCGCGTTCCGTTCGGGATTGATATAGCATTGAAAACGGAGCCTGGGGCTCCGTTTTTTTATTGCCGTTTCTGCTGCAAGACTCGACGTGCCGTGGGCTCAGAATTTATCCCGTGTACTGGGGTTGAAAGAAGGGGGCCCGCCGGCCCCCGTTCTTTTATTGCATCCTGGTCGCTTAGCGTTGCAGCGCAGCCAGTGCCAGCTCCACCCGCTTGGCGTACTCGGGGTCGGCCTGCTCAAGATGCCGGAGCTGGGCGACGACGATGGCGTCATCCTCCACGTTGATGAGGGAACGTGCCATATTGGCGGCGAGGCGCGAGCGCTGCCCCTCATCCATGATGCGGAACAGCTTGCCCGGCTGGCTGTAGTAATCGCTGTCGTAGTCACGGAAGTCGTAGTGCAGGGCAGCCCCTTCCAGACTCAAGGCCGGTTCGTGCTGCTCGCTCGGCTGCTGGGTGCCAAAGCGGTTCGGCTGATAGTTGGGACTGGCGCCGCCATTGCTGTCGCTGCGCATGGCGCCATCACGATGGGCACCGTGGCGGAATGGGCAGCGCGGGGCGTTGACCGGCAGCAGGCCGTGGTTGACCCCGAGGCGATAGCGCTGGGTGTCGCCGTAGGAGAAGAGCCGTCCCTGCAGCATGCGATCCGGCGAGAAGCCGATGCCGGGCACCACGTTGGCTGGGGTGAACGCAGCCTGCTCCACGTGGGCGAAGTAGTTGTCCGGGTTCTGGTTGAGCTCCAGCACGCCTACCGGGATTAGCGGATAGTCGCTGTGCGGCCACACCTTGGTGAGGTCGAACGGGTGGATCCGGTAGCTCTGGGCATCGGCCTCCGGCATCACCTGCACATAGACCTTCCAGCGCGGGAAGTCGCCCCGCTCAATGGCATTGAACAGATCGGTCTGGCTGGTCTCTCTATCCTGACCGACGACATTGGCCGCCTCTTCATCTGTGTAGAAGCTGTGACCCTGCTCGGTCTTGAAGTGGAATTTGACCCAGAAGCGTTCGTTGGCGTCGTTGATAAAGCTGAAGGTGTGGCTGCCGTAGCCGTTCATCTCCCGCAGACTCTTGGGAATGCCGCGATCGCTGAACAGTATGGTGACCTGATGCAGGGATTCGGGATGGCGTGACCAGAAGTCCCAGGCGGCGGTGGCACTGCGCAGGTTGGTGCGCGGATCCCGCTTCTGGGTGTGGATGAAATCGGGGAATTTCAGCGGTTCGCGGATGAAAAAGACCGGGGTGTTGTTGCCCACCAGATCCCAGTTGCCCTGCTCTGTGTAGAACTTGAGGGCGAAGCCGCGTACGTCCCGCTCGGCATCGGCAGCCCCCTTCTCACCGGCTACGGTGGAGAAGCGCAGGAAGACCGGGGTCTGCTTGCCGATGGCGTTGAACAGGTCGGCCTTGCTGAACGCGCTGATGTCGTGGGTCACGGTAAAGGTGCCGTAGGCGCCCGAGCCTTTGGCGTGAACCACCCGCTCGGGAATGCGCTCGCGGTCGAAGTGGGCGAGTTTCTCCATCAACCAGATATCTTGCATCAGCACGGGGCCGCGGGGACCGGCAGTAAGGCTGTTGTTGTTGTCGACGACTGGGGCGCCGTTGGCACTGTGCAGTGTATTGTCAGTCATGAATGTCTCTCCTTGTTGATAGGGGTCAGCCTACGGATCCCGCTCCTCATGGGCCAATGGGCCTTTCCTAGCCCTTTGATAGGTATCGCAAATGGGTATTGTGGGGGGATGACCCGGCACTGGTGATGGGGCATGATGAAAGTCAGCCAAAGGAGCCCTATATGCAGATTTCCGTCCGTCATGCCGAACCCACCGATGCCCCCGCTTTGCGGGATCTCTATGCCATGCCTCATGCTCAGGCCGGTACTCTGCAACTGCCTTATCCAGCGTTGGGGGTCTGGCAGCAGCGGCTGGAAAACAGCGGTGTGGTGGCGCTGGTAGCGGAGGTGGATGGTCTGCTGGTGGGCCAGATCTCATTGCATATGGAGCCCAATCCCAGGCGCAAGCATGTGGCCTGTATCGGTATGGGTGTGCGAGATGACTGGGCAGGAAAGGGCATAGGTTCGGCCCTGCTGGGAGCCGTGCTGGAAATGGCCGACAACTGGCTCAATCTGCGGCGCATCGAGCTTACCGTCTACAGCGACAACGATGCTGCGCTGGCGCTCTATCGCAAGTTCGGGTTCGAACAGGAGGGGCTGGCTCGCGGTTATGCGTTTCGCCAGGGCGAGTATGTGGATACGCTCTACATGGCCAGGATCCGCCCGTGATCGACTACCGTCGCAGACTCATCCCAGTACTGCGAGCGCTGGAGCAGGATCCGGATCTCTCCATCGAGGCGCTGGTGGATCGGGCCTGCCTCTCCCTCTATCATTTTCACCGGGTGTTCACCGCAGTGGCGGGCGAGGCGCCGGGGGAGATGTGTCGGCGCCTGCGCATGCAGCGGGCTGCCTGGCAGCTCTGTTACACGAACGCCAGCGTCACTACCATAGCGCTGGGCGCCGGGTTGGCCAGCTCCCAGGCGTTTGCCAAGGCATTTCGGCGTCACTACGGCTGTACGCCGGGGGCGTTTCGCCGGGACAAGAGCAAGAATGGACACCTGTTGAGCAAGGATGGACACGCCAGTGACCGGCTGCTCCCTTATGCTGAAGACCACTCATCAGCAAGGAGCAACACCATGAAAACTATCGAGATGGATGCCCGCACCCTGGCCTATATTCGCGTCACCGGCCCCTATGGCGAAGGGTATGACCCTGTCTGTGGTCAACTGCACCAGTGGGCGAGTGCGCGGGGTCTGGCGCAGGGGGAGTGGATTTTCATCTACCACGACAACCCGGAAGTCACGCCGCCGGCCCAGTGCCGCACCGACATAGGTGTGACAGTGCCGGCAGGCACGGTCGGGGCAGGGGAGGTCGAGATCCAGCTTATTCCCGCCGGTCGCTACGCCCAGTCCCGCTACCTCATCACGGACCGCAGTCAGTACGGGCCGCGTTGGCAGGAGCATGTGGGCGATATAGTCGCCGCCGGGTTGGCGTTCGGTGACGGGCCCTGTTTCGAGCTATACCACAGCGTGAGCAATGACCCCTTGCGTGACGACGTCAGCTTCTGCTCCAGCGTTCAACGCTGAAGGGACAGGGGCCGAGTACAGCAAAACGCAATATTGTGGGTGCAACAACGAGTGCAACAAAAAGAGGAGCCGATATGGCTCCTCTTTTTGACTTCGTTCTGTGCCATGCCGCTCGCGCCGCGCCGTTAGCCCTGCTTCGGCAGGCGATCCTTGCGCGATTTCCACCACCAGCGCAGGCGCACCTGAGAGATGAGCATGCCTGCCAGCATAAGGGCGCAGCCGACGATAGCCCGCTCATCGAGGATTTCGCCAAGCAGCAGCACACCGCCGATGGCGGCGAATACCGTCTCCAGACTGAGGATGATGGCTGCGTGGGCAGGATGGGCTCCGCGCTGACCCACCACCTGCAATGTGTAGCCGACCCCGACCGACACCAGACCGGCGTAAAGCAGCGCCTGCCACCCTGCCACGGCACCGCTGATAGTCGGCATCTCTATGGTGAAGGCGACGGCGAGACTGAGCAGGCCACAGACCAGGAACTGCACACTCGCCAACCGGATCGGCGCGACCCGACTCGAATAGTGATCCAGTACCAGCAGGTGAATGGCCCAGAACAGGGCGCCCGCGACTTGCAGCAGATCGCCATAGCCTATGGTGAAGTCCTCGGTCACGCTGAGGTAATAGAGCCCCGCCATGGCGATGAGGGCGCCGACCCAGGTATTGGTCCCTGTCTTGTGACGCAGGGCCAGCCCGATCACCGGCACCAGTATGATGTAGAGACCCGTTATGAAACCCGCTTTGGCAGCCGTGGTATAGAGCAGCCCCACCTGTTGCAGGGAGGCGGCACTGAACAGCACGGCTCCGGCGAGCAGGCCCCCGGTCAGCAGCAGGCGACGATCTTCGGACTGACCCGAGGGCTGGCGAGACTTGAGCCACCACAGCAGTGGCAGCAGGGAGGCGGCGCCGAGCAGGAAGCGCAGGCCATTGAAGGTGTAAGGCCCCATGTGATCCATCCCCAGGCGCTGGGCGACGAAGCCCAGCCCCCAGATGGCGGCGGCCATCAATAACATCATGTTCGAACGCATACGGATTCATCCCTGAGAAAGTGGCTCACGGCGCCAGCCACCAAGATAACCGTCTGCGGGGGGATTTGTCTTTAGCGGCTCGCGAGTTTGGCTCGCCAGGGCTGGCTTATGTGAAGAGAGAACGACTACGCAGGAGCCGTATCGCATCAGCTATTCGCAAGGCTGGCCAGCAGAGGGATCAGGGCGAGCAGCAACAGATTGCCGCGCAGGATCCAGATCACCCAGAACTGCTGCTGGATGGAGACCATGGGGGCCCGGCCATGACGCAGGGAGCGGCGCCAGCGATAGAAGAGGCGGCTGGGGTAGCCGAAACTGATGGCCATCAGGAAAAACAGCAGCAGCTTGGTGCGATAGCCGGGGTTGGCAAGCAGTATTGCGGGTTGGTCCGGGTGAGCGAGCACTTGCAAGACACCCGTGATGAAGATGAGTAGCAGGGCCAGTGCTGCCAGACCGTCGGCCAGCAACAGCTTGCGTACCTGCTCGATGGACATGCCGCGCCGGAACAGGAAATACTCGGAAGTGATCGCCCCTGTCAGGGTGATCACGGCGCAATAGTGCAGCGCCATCAGCAGGTCCGGGTTCAGCATCCGTGACAGATCCTTCTGATTAATAACATAGTGAGCTTCCTTTTGGACGCCATCGGGTCGGGCTGATATTCTGACATTACATCATGTCTGGTGGTAGCAGGAGTCCTGTTTGGGCAAGCGTGTCGTCTCCAAAAAAACCTGGTCTCTGGTTGCCAGAATGCGGCTGGGTTTACTGCTGCTGTTCATTCCCGTTTTGATGCTGGGCGGCATCTACTATCTGCACATGGAACGCAGCCTGCAAAACGAGTTGCAGCAGCGTCTGCTCGCCACCAATCACCAGCTGCGCCACGTCTTTATCGAGCCCTATCTCCACGAGATGGAACGACAGTTTACGCTGATCTATGACCAGGTGAAGGTGGACGATATCAGCGGCCCCCGCCTGCACAACACAGAGTCCTACCTGAAGGCCTGGCAGCTTTACAAGGGAGTCATGGCTGACCTGATCTACATCTATGTCGGCACGGCCGAGCGCCAGATGCTGATCTACCCCGAATGGCAGGCAGATGCCCAGTTCGATCCCAGGGTTCGGCCCTGGTATCAGCTGGCCAGCCAGCATGTGGGCGAAATGGTCTGGACCGAGCCCTACTACGACTACATCAATGGCAATCTGGTCATAGCGCTGGCACGGGCCCTGACTGACCAGAGTGGCAAGGTGCAGGGGGTCTTTGCGGTCGATGCCATTCTGGCGCCTTTCTCGGCCCAGCTGAACCGGCAGGCTGACAATGGTTACCAGATGATCGTCAACCAGTCAGGCAAGGTGCTGGTACACCCGGATCCCGCCCGGTTGCTCAAGCCCATGGACCATCCTCAATGGCTTTCCCGTTTCAATCGGGAGGACGGCATCTTTCTGGACAAGGATTCCCAGCTGTTTGTGGCTTACAGCAAGTTGCCGGAGCGGAACTGGGTGCTCATCAGCGTGCAACCCGCGGCCAGTGTTCAGGCGGTGGTCGACAGGGTCTCTCTCAACGTATTGCTGATGGTGGCGCTGGCCTGCGTGCTCTATGTGATGCTGGCGCTGGTGTGGTCCCGCTATTTTCGCCGCATGCTCAATGAGATTTCCTCCATGATCCGGGCCAGCCGGACCCAACCCGACGATGTGCCCCAGGGGGGAATGCAGGAGCTCAAGCATGTCTATGCCGAGCTGGCCGAGGCGGGCAAGGATTATCACGAGGCCCGCCAGCAGGCCAATCTGGACAAGCTGACCGGTCTCTACAACCGTCGTTTCTTCGACGAGCGTTTGAATCGCCTGCTGATTGAGCGCCAGCCCTTCTGTCTGGCCATGCTCGATCTCGATAACTTCAAGCTGGTCAACGACACCTATGGCCACCAGACCGGGGATGTAGTGCTCAAGCGGGTGGCACAGCTGGGTATGCAACTGCTGGGGGACCACGGTTGGGTCTGCCGTTACGGCGGGGAAGAGCTGGTGGTGCTGATGGCGAATCCGGATATCCACTTCTGCCAGATGTTGCTGGAGCAGTTTCGCAAGGGGGTGGAGTCACTGGATTGGCGTGAACCCGGCCTCAAGATCACCTTCAGTGGCGGGCTGGTGGCCAGCGGCGAGATAGCGCATGGCAAGACCTTGTTGGCGGTGGCCGACGCCGAGGTCTATCACGCCAAGCGCGATGGCAAGAACCGCATCTATCTGGGCAGCCTGCACGAAACTGTCGCCGAGAAGGGGATCCCGCCCAACGACAGCGTGTTGAGCAACGAAGAGGCCTGAGGGCCTCTTCTTCATTCAGCAGGCCAGTTGCCAGTCATTCAGCAGGCGAGTTGCCAGTCGAGGGTGGGCCAGTCGTGTTCGGCGGCGACTTGCCGCAGGCCGGGGGCCGGATTGACCGCATGGGGGTGGGCCACGGCCTTCAGCAGCGGCAGATCGTTGTGGGAATCGCTGTACCCAAAGCTCTCCTGCCAGGGGGCTGCGTCTGTGGCAAACAGCTGGTTGATGCGTACTACCTTGCCCTCCTGAAAACTCAGTGTGCCGCGGGTCTGGCCGGTCAGCCGACCCTCCTCTTCATCCAGCAGTATGGCGACGCAGTGATCCATCCCCAGCATCTGCGCCATGGGCGCCACCAGATGCTCGCCAGAGGCCGAGATCAGCACCAGCGTGTCGCCACGCTGACGATGCCACTCGATGCGTGCCAGTCCTTGGGGGTAGATCCGCTCCCGCAACACCTGCTCGGCGAAGTGGTGGCACTGCTGGCCGAGCCACTGGCGTGATTTGCCCACCAGGGGTTGCAGGGTGAACGCCATGTACTCCTGCATATCCATCTTGCCCTGATGGTAGAGGGACATCATGGCCTGCTCCTCGGCGATCATGCCCGCCGGGGCCAGCTCCTGAGCCACCATGTACTCCAGCCAGAGGCTGGCGGAATCCCCGGCAATCAGGGTCTCGTCCAAATCAAACAGTGCCAGCGCCATGCCTGCTCCTAGCTATCCATAACTGTGATGATTGACGGGCGGCATGTTGGCCGCTCGCCGATATAAATGGGGAGTAATCCATCGCTTATGCTACCTCACACAGCTGATCCCGGGCCACCGCCAGGGTGACGGCCGTGCCCACCGGCAACAGGTCACGGGCCGAGCGATTGAGGGTATCCACCGTCAAGAGCCCCGCTTCGCACTCCACCTGATAGCGGATGATGTTGCCGAGCAACTGCTGCTGGCGAATGACGCCGGGCAGGCAGGGATCGAGGCTCTGCGCACCCGCTGGCAGCAGGGTGATGGACTCGGGTCGTAGCGCCAGGGTGCCGCGAAAACGAGGACCGAACAGTGACTTGGCCTGCTCGGGGGCCAGCAGGTTGTAGTGGCCGATAAAGCTCGCCACAAACTCGCTGGCGGGACGGGTGTAGATCTCTTCCGGCGTGCCGCTCTGGACGATGGATCCCTTGTTCATCAGGAATACCCGATCCGACATGGTCAGCGCCTCTTCCTGATCGTGGGTGACGAAGATGGTGGTGAGCTCGAGCCGCTGCTGGATCTCGCGGATCTGCAATCGCAGGCTGCGGCGGATGCGGGCATCCAGCGCAGAGAGGGGTTCATCCAACAGCAGGATCCGCGGCCGTACCACCAGGGCCCGGGCGAGGGCGACCCGCTGGCGCTGGCCGCCGGAGAGCTCGCCCGGATAGCGGCGCTCGAAGCCATCCAGCTCCACCAGGCTGAGGGCCTCCTGCACGCTGGCGGCCAGCTCCCGTCCCGGCTGGGGCTTCATTTTGAGGCCGAAGGCCACGTTGTCCCACACCGTCATGTTGGGGAACAGGGCATAGCTCTGGAACACCATGCCGATGCCACGCTTCTGGGGCGCCTGCCAGGTGATGTCCTCACCGGCCACCCGTACCTGACCGCCATCGACCGGCGTCAGCCCGGCCAGCGCCCGCAGCAGGGTGGATTTGCCGCAGCCGGAGGGGCCGAGCAGGGTCACCAACTCCCCCTTGCGGATGCCGAATTCGATCCCTTCGAAGACCTTGGTCTCGCCGTAGGATTTGTGCAGTTGGCTTACTTCTAGATGGAACATATGGGATCACCGATGGAATCTGTTCGCCGCCCAGGTGAGCAGCAGGGTCAGCAGGAAGTAGCTCATCACCAGCGCGCTGGTGAAGTGGCCCGAGGTGGCGCGCATGTTGTAGAGATAGACCTGCAGGGTTTCGTAACGGGTGCCCACCAGCATGTTGGCAAACACGAACTCACCAAGCAGGAAGGAGAGGGAGAGAAACAGCGCCGCCAGCAGCCCCTTGCGCAGATTTGGCAGCACCACCAGGGCGAAGGCGCGTGTACTGCTCGCCCCCAGCAGGTGGGCGGCATCCATCAGATCTCTGAGCGGCACGCCCTGCAAGCTGTTGGCCATGGCCCGATACATGAAGGGGAGCACCACTGTGAACCAGGTGCCCACCAGGATCCAGGGCGTGCCGATAATCGGCAGCGGGCCGTCGGCGTAGATCTGCAGCAACCCCACCGAGGAGACCACGGGCGGCACTGCAAAGGGGAGCAGGATCAGCAGGTTCATCCAGGGATCCAGCTTGGGGAAGTAGTAGGCCACCACCAGCACGGTCGGGACCAGCACCAGCGTGCCCAGCAGCAGGGTGGCGAAACAGACAAACAGGCTGCGGCCGAAGGCAGCCAGGAAGCGCGGGTCCCCCCACAGTTGCAGATACCACTCCAGCGTGAAGCCGTCCGGCAGCAGAGTCGCCCCCCAGCGGGTGGAGAGGGAGTAGAGCAGGGTCGCCAGCAGTGGCAGCAGCAGAGTTGCCACCAGGATGCTCAGCACCCAGCGCGGCCAGCTTGGTTGGAGTTCACTCATGGGAATTTCCCTTCGCATGGTAGCTGCGCTTGAGCAGCCATTGATTTGCCGCCGTCACCACGCCCAGCAGCACCATCAGGATCACCGCCAGCGCCGCCGCCAGATTGGGTTCGAGGAAGATGTCGCCGGAGACCAGACTGGCCACCCGTATGGTCACCAGGTTGAAGTTGCCCGTGGTGAGGGCATAGGCCGAGGCATAGGCTCCTACCGCATTGGCAAACAGTATGATGAGAGTACCGAGCAGTGCCGGCGTCAGCACCGGCAGCGCCACGTGCCACACATACTGCCTCTTGCTGGCCCCCAGCAGGGCGGCGGCCTGGGGCCAGTCATCCTGCAGTGCATCGAACGCCGGGTAGAGCAGCAGCAGGGCGAGGGGGATCTGGAAATAGGTGTAGATGAGGATGAGACCAGCCCCTGAGTAGAGGTTGAAACCGTCGATCCAGCCCCAGGATTTGAGCAGCAGTGTGATGGCGCCGTTGATGCCGAGAATGATGATGAAGGCGAACGCCAGCGGCACACCGCTGAAGTTGCTGGTCATGGTGACAAACGCCAGCAGGGCTCGCTTGACCCGCTCACCGCTCTGGCGCAGTGCCGCTGCCCCCAGGGTGCCGATGGCAAGCCCTGCCAGGCTGGCGATACCGGCGATGCGCAGCGAATTGGTGAAGGATTGCAGGTAGAAGGGGGAGCTCAGGATCTCCCGGTAATGATCCAGGCCCCAGCCATCCGGGGTTTGAAAGCTGCCCACCAGTACCCACACCATGGGGGCGAGCTGGAACAGTATCATCAAGAGGAAAAACGGCAGCAGTACCAGCGCAGGCAGCCAGTGGCGACGGGCTTGACGCGGGATCACTACTTGATCCGGCAGGATCCTTGTGGCGGCAGAGATCATCAGTGCACCTCGCGCAGGCAGGCAGCCTTGAGCAGCGGCAGGCCGCTAGGCTTGTCATGGGCAACGCCAAGCAAGTCGGCCATCAGGCCGCAGAGCTGGGTTTGTTGCAAGGCAGGTCCGGCAGGCCACTGAGCCACAAAGGCATCGCCAAACAGCCAGAGCGGCACAGTGCGCTCCTCGGGCAAGGTGCCGCCGTGGCTCAAGTCGTTGTTCATGCCGTGATCCGAGGTCACCAGTACCTGGTAGCCTTCCCCCAGCCACTGGGGCAGCAGATCGGCCAGCAGGCTGTCCATGCGGCGCGCCTGGTTGCGGTACTGGCACGAGTCGAGACCAAACTGGTGGCCCGCGTCGTCCACTCCCATGGGGTGGATCAGCAGAAAATCGGGGTCATGCTGGGTTCTGAGCCACTCGCCATCCATCAGCAGATGGCTGTCGGGGTAGCTGTCATCCCAGTAGAAGCAGCCGTGCTGGATAGGCAGCTGTTCGTCATGGGTATAGCGATCCCGCAGCGCCAGCCAGGGGCTGTGGTTGTAAAGTTCGCTCACCCAGTAATAGGCGGCTGCTGCCGTGCGTTTGCCGCCGGCTCGGGCGAGATGGAAGATGGATTCATGCTGGCTCAAGCGACTGACACCGTTGTGGGTGATGCCGCTGGCCACTGGCGGTATGCCGGTCAGGATGCACTCGTAGAGCGGCCGGGAGAGGGAGGGCAGGGCACAGCTCAGGGTCGTATACAAGCCGCGCTGTGCCTCCACCATGCCTGTGAGGTAGCCCATTGTGTGGGCTACCTCGGCAGACAGGCCATCCACAAGTACCACTATCACCTTGTGTTGCACGGGATTCCCTTACTGCATGTTGATCATGACGGTTTCCTGCCACTGGCGCGGCAGGGCCTTGGAGCTCTGCTCCCAGGCTGCATGATCCTGCACCGGTTTGGCATTGGCATACTGCTCGGCAGGCAACAGCTTGGCTTTCACGTCATCCGGCAATACCACATTGCTGCGGATGGGACGGGCGTAGCCACGGGCCAGGTTGATTTGACCTGCGTCTGAGAGGATGTATTCCCGCGCCAGCTTGGCGGCGTTGGGGTTCTTGGCCCACTTGTTGATGATGGTGGTGTAGCCGGCGATGACGGAGCCGTCGCTCGGGATAACCACATCAAACTTCTTGGGGTCTATCTTGTCGCGGTAGTTCAGTGCGTTGAAGTCCCACAGCACACCCACTTCTACTTCACCCTTCTCGATATTGGCGATGGAAGGGTCATTCAGGGAGAGGCGCCCCTGTTTGGCCAGCTGGCCGAACAGCTCCAGCGCAGGTTTGAGGTTCTTCTCGCTGCCGCCGGTGGCATAGGCTGCCGCCAGCACGCCGTTGTTGGCCTGGGAAGCGACGCCCACATCACCCAGGGTCACCTTGTAGTCACCGCCGAGCAGGGATTGCCAGCTGGTGGGGGCGGCCTTGACCAGGTCCTTGTTGATCAGGAAGGCGATGGTGCCGGTATAGGCCAGCATCCAGTGACCGTCCGCATCCTTGGCCCAGTTTGGAATGTCTGCCCAGGTGGAGGGTTTGTAAGGCTGGGTAACCCCCTGCTTGACCGCGACCGGACCGAAGGCACCGCCCACGTCACCTATGTCGGCGGTGGCATTGACCTTCTCGGCGGCAAACTTGGCGATCTCCTGGGCCGAGCTCATGTCGGTATCCTGATGCTTGATGCCGTAGATATTGCCCAACTGCTGCCAGGTGTCCTTCCAGTTGGCCCAGCTGTCGGGCATGCCGATGCTGTGGAGCTGGCCTTCGCCGCGGGCGGCCTTCTCAAGATCCGCGATATTTTCGGCGGCAAAAAGTGGTTGGCTGATGGCCACCAGGGCCAGTGCACTTGCGATCACGCTTTTCATCATCCCATCCCTCTGGACTAGGTCAGTTAAGGTTCGAGAGGGATGCTAGAGGGGGAATATGACGGTGGCGGGGCGTTTTGATGGCAGTTTGATGACAATTGGGCTGTCACGGCACTGTCATCCAGACGGGTTACAACTCAGGGCCAATAGACGCTGGTCTACTCCAGCGGTGAACAAACCTGAATGACCAAGGGATGTGACAGTGACTGAGTTGCGATTGAGCGAGCAGGGTATGGCCGCAGGCCGGAGCCCCTCCAAGTGTGAACAGATTTGCCAGACCCTGCGCCGCTATATCGGCAGCGGCCAGCTGGCGGCGGGGCAGCAGCTGCCCGCCGAACGGGCCTTGAGCGAGCGCTTCGCCACCACCCGCATCACCATCAAGGAGGCGCTCTCCAGCCTCGAAGCGGATGGCCTTATCTACCGGGCTGAGCGGCGCGGCTGGTTCGTGGCACCGCCCAGACTCACCTATGATCCCGCCATCCATACCCATTTCCACCAATGGATCGGCGAGCAGCAGCGTATCGCCGAGACCCGGGTGTTGGCCCACGGCAGCGCCCTGGCCAGCAGCGAGTTGTGTCACTGGATGGGGCTGGATCCCTTCACGCCGCTTTACGAGATCCGCCGCTTGCGCCTGATCGACGATCGTCCCGTGCTCCACGTCAGCCACCATCTGCTGGCCAGTCGTTTTCCCGATATCGCCAGCGCGCCGCTGGCCAGCTCCCTCACCGAGCTTTACCTGCAGCGCTATGGCATAGGCCAGGGCGGGGCCAGCCTCGAGATCACCCCCTCGGCGGCGCGGGGCACCATAGCCCGCTCCCTCAATCTGGCGGAAGGGAGCCCTGTGCTGCGGCTGGTGCGGGTCAACTATGACGAGAGAGGGGGACTGGTGGATTGCGATATTGAACACTGGCGGCCGGATGCCATACGTATCTGTCTGGATACGCGGGTGTTGCAGCCGGTCGCAGGCAGATCGCAGACAGTTCAACTCACAGACTAAAGGGGCGCCAGAGCACGGACGGGCACAGTGGCCATACGCATTCATCTGGACACCCGGGCGCTGCATCCGATGGCAGCAAGAGGGTCTGAATTGCCGCTATCAAGCTGATCAAATCAGACGGATCCCGCAGGATCCGCCGGGATCAATTGTCGATATTGGGGATCAGATCGTCGAAGCTCTGATAACCGCAGTCCGCCAGCTGCAGCGACATTGTATAGGTCTTGCTGCCCTCCCGCTGGCCGATGGCGGGGCGGTTGAGCTTGAGCTCCTGATGCCAGTACTCCTTCATTCGCTCGATCAGCGCCATGGCCTCGCTCTCGTCCAGATGAAGCTGGCACAGCGCCATATAGTTGTTGGACTTGTGCATGTTCTCCACCAGATAGTCCCCCAGCACCGACATGGCCTGGCGCGCCTGCTGGCGGGCGAAGCGACTGTGCTGCTCGAAGCTGATGCGCTCGCTGATGAGGAAGTGGTAGCTGTTGTCGATGCCGAGCTGCAAGATGCCGAGCTTCTCCAGTTTGCGCAGGTAGAGGTAGCAGGAGGCATCGGTCAGGCTGTACTCCCGCTTGAGATCGATCAGGGTCTTGTCGCGCCAGAAGATGTTGGCGAGAAAGGCATAAAGCCCCGGCTCCTTGTGAAACGCCTCGTCCTGCTCCTGGGTGAAGACGGCCCGGCGGCTCTGGGCATCCTGGGTACGGTCCAGCAGCTCCTCGAACGAGAGTCCCACCAGGTGGCAGATTTCCAGCAGGGTATCGAACGGCAGGGAGGGCTTGTTCATCATGCGTTTGACGGTGGCGATGGAGACGCCCATGGCTTCTGCCAGGGTCTGATAGCGGATCCCCTTGTCGGTCAGGGTCTTCTTCAGGGTGTCGAGAATGTGGTTGGCCAGGGTCTGGCTATAGGTCATGCAACTATTCCTTTATCTGCATCTTTATGTTGTGTCAGAAACTGAGTTCTTTTTTGGTTATGGGCTCAGATATTGACACTTAAAAAAACCAGAGGAAATAAACCCGTTGAAAACGATTGAAATGGCCAGACCAGTTAGCGATGAAGGTTGCAGATAGTGATACTCAGCGGTGCATATCCTTCAACCGTTCAACATTTTACTGGTGATGCATAAAACATCGCGCATAATTCAAAACGAATCGGATTCAAGACCTTCCTGGTTAAGAAAACGATTGTTTGCTTCCAATTTAAGGGTTTTTTAAACCGCAAGGTTTTTATTCTTTCCTGGCATTGAGCGGAACTCGCAAGAGGTCCGCTTTTTTTCTTTTCCCCGAATTTGAGCCCGCCGTCAAGCAGAGGCGAGCGCCGCCTCCGTTTGTCATGCTGAGTGTTCCCCCTCTTACTCTCCCTTGCAGGGAAACAGTTTGGGGATCTCCCGCACCAGCCAGCTCTTGGCCTTGCCCATGGTATCGCGGCGCCAGGCCAGCACGACCTGGATCTGGTGACGATATTCGGGGCTGATCACCTTGAGCCGACCGGCCTTGATGTCCTCTTCTATCCAGCTCAGTGGCATGGTGCCGACGCCGATCCCCGCCAGCAGGGCATCACGCTTCTCTGTCATTGTGCTGACGGTGAGGCGTGGCTGCTTGTCCAGCAGGCGATAGGTGAGCACGGGTTTGCGCAGTGCAGAGTCGGCTACCGCTATGGCGCGGTAGCGGCGCAGCGTCTCGTCCGCCAGGGGCTCGGGCTCCCGATGCAGCGGATGATCCGGGTGGGCGACATAGAGCATCACCTCTTCCTGCAGCGCCTGATGCTTGATGCCGGTCATCATGATGTCAGGGTTGAGAGAGGAGATGAGCAGGTCTGCGCGGCCATCTTCCAGACACTCCCAGCTGCCCGCCAGCACTTCGGCGCGAAACCTCAATCGGGTATCCGTCAGCTCGGCCAGTCTTTCAACCAGGGGATAGAGCGCCTGTACCGGCACCAGGGCATCAACGGCTATGGTGATGTCGGTTTCCCAGCCCCGGGCCAGCGCCCGGGTTTCGCCCACCAGATGTTCGGCCGCCTCCAGCAGTACCCTGCCCCGCTCCAGCAGCATGCGGCCGGCCGGGGTGAACTTGGTTCTGTGGCCGCTGCGATCAAACAGCATGGCGTCCAGCTCGTCTTCCAGCTTCTGTACCGTGTAGCTCAGCGCCGAGGGGACCTTGCCCAGCTCGTCGGCGGCGGCCGCGATCGATGGCGTCCAGCACCCGGATCGCCTCCAGGGTCAGCGCCCGTTCCTTGTTCGATTCCTTGGCCATTTCATACCTTCAATTTTTTTGAACATGTTTGCCAGTTTATCTCGCTAACAACTTAGGCCAAGTCACTTTAATATTCAATCAACGCTTAGGCAGGAAGGCCGAGCGGCCAAATAAAAGGTAGTTCCGGGCTGTGACATCGTAAATCAGGATGTCTGACTTCGGTGAAAGAACAACACACTATTTGAATAACCTCTTGCACGGATGCATTGATTCTGGCCAAACCGGCCTAGGCAATGACACAAATACCAAGAGAGTAAATGAACATGAAAAACGTAATCAAGATGTTGGCCGTTGCAGGCCTGATGACCGCAGGTTTTGCACAGGCTTCTGTTCCTGCCGACCTCAATGCCGCACCGGGCGTGCTGTTTGTAAACTGGCATGCAACCGCTGCGATGGATGGCAAGGCCAACCCCATGCTGGAAGTGCGCGATGAGTCCGGTGATCTGGTTGCCTCTGTCCACGCCAATCTGATGGGCGCTCAGCAGGTGAAGATACCAAGCCGCACTCAGGGCAACCTGACCGTCAGCCTGGGTGACGGCCGCCAACGTTAATCGACCTATTTGGTACGTGAGGAGCACACCATGATGCAATTGAGAGCCGCAGAAGCGCGCGGCAAGGCCAACTTCGGCTGGCTGGATGCGCGCCACAGTTTTTCGTTCGGGCACTACTATGACCCGGACTGGATGGGACACTCGGTGCTGCGGGTCATCAACCAGGATCTGGTGTCACCTGGTGGCGGCTTCGCCACTCATCCTCACGCCAACATGGAAATTCTGACCTGCGTGCTGAGCGGCACCATAGAGCACAAGGACAGTCTCGGCCACGCCGAGCAGATACCGGCAAGGGATTTCC
Organism: Aeromonas salmonicida subsp. salmonicida; assembly: GCF_001643305.1. Taxonomy (GTDB): domain Bacteria; phylum Pseudomonadota; class Gammaproteobacteria; order Enterobacterales; family Aeromonadaceae; genus Aeromonas; species Aeromonas salmonicida. The sequence goes on along the minus strand of NZ_LSGW01000086.1, from coordinate 17,680 downwards.
AGCTGATGAGCGCAGGGTCCGGCATCCGGCACAGCGAGTACAACCCCTCGCAGACGGAGCCGCTCTCCCTGTTGCAAATCTGGATCGAGCCGAACGAACACGGCACGGCCCCCGGTTATCAGCAGAAGAAGATTGAAGCAAACCCGGGATTGACGCTGGTCGCATCACCGGATGGCGAAGCAGGATCCTTCAGGATCCGCCAGCAGGCCCGCGTATGGCAGTTGCAGCTCGAACCCGGTGAGAGTCTCACCTGGGCGCTGGCTGGCCGACACGGTTACCTGCAGATGATTTCAGGGGAGCTGACCGCCAACGGTCTGGCTGCCCGACCCGGCGACGGGGTACTCAGTCGTGATGAACCCAAATGGGATCTGGTGGCAACGAGTGCCAGCCAAGCCCTGTTATTTGACCTACCCTGAAGCAGTCAGCGGTGATTTGACGTAAAACGAGGAATTTGAAATGGACAAGATGAAAGATATGGCACTGCTGGTGGGTCGTGTACTGCTGGCGCTGATGTTTGTGATGGCAGGCTGGAGCAAGATCGGCGGTTATGCCGGTACTCAGGGTTATATGGAAGCCATGGGCGTGCCCGGGTTCATGTTGCCGCTGGTAATTTTGCTTGAGCTGGGTGGTGGTCTGGCGGTGGTCTTGGGCCTGTTTACCCGCAGCATCGCCGTATTGCTGGCCGGTTTTACCCTGATGGCCGCCTTTATTTTCCACTATCAGCCTGCGGATCAGATGCAGATGTTGATGTTTATGAAGAACGTCTCGGTGGCCGGTGGTTTCCTGGCCCTGGCGGCGGCCGGTGCAGGGGCCTTCAGTCTGGATGCCCGCCTCGGCAAGAACTGGTAATACCCTGAAGGTTCAAGTTTTCCAACGCCTTTTAGCCGGTGCAACTGCACCGGCTTTTTTATGCCCGCCATTGACCCTTTTCCACTTCGCATGATGGCGACGTGATCTGCGGCAACAAGCGCCTTTTGCATCTTCCCCCTCGATCCCTGACAATCTCATTTCGTGTGAAGTGACGGGAATCGCTCATCTTTTTCCGTGCTCACCCCCTCGTTTGAATTGGCGGGAGTCGTCCATGTTTACCCTTTACCACTCCAATCAGCTGGATCTGCTCAAGGAGCTGCTGGTCAACCACATCCGGCAGGCACCTCTCGCTCACCCCTTCGAGCAGGAACAGGTCCTGGTGCAGAGTCCTGGCATGGCCCAGTGGCTCAAGCTGGAACTGGCCAAGGCATTCGGCATCGCCGCCAATATCGAATTTCCGCTGCCCGCCAGCTTCATCTGGGAGATGTTCACCCGGGTGCTGGCGGATGTGCCCCGTCAGAGCCCCTACAACAAGGGCGCCATGAGCTGGCAGCTGATGACCATTTTGCCCGCCCTGCTGGATCGTCCCGCCTTCGCACCACTCGCCGCCTATCTGGGCGGTGGGGATGAGCAAGATCCTGCCGGGGATCCCGAACAGGTTCGACTGTGGCAGCTCTGCCAGAAGGTGGCGGATCTGTTCGACCAGTATCTGGTTTACCGGCCTGACTGGATCGCTCGCTGGGAAGAGGGGGAAGGGCTGGTCGGAACAGAGAGCCAGGATCTGGCCGGAGTGAGTGGTCAGGATTGGCAGCCGGAACTGTGGCGCGAGCTGGTGGCCCGCACCCTGGCACTGAGCCCCAGCGGCTACCACAGAGCCAACCTCTACGAGGAGTTTATTCACGAGCTGCAACGCACCCGTGATCTGCCGGGCAAGCTGCCCCAGCGGGTCTTCGTGTTCGGCATCTCGGCGTTGCCGCCGCGCTATGTGGAAGCCCTGCTGGCCCTTGGCAGCCGACCCGAGGTGGAAGTGCATCTGTTCGTCACCAATCCCTGCCGCTACTACTGGGGCGACCTGCTCGATCGCAAAACCCTGGCGCGGCTGGAGAACAAGCTCAAACCGGGCACGGACCTCGACACCCTGCAGGGCCCCGCCAACCCGCTGCTCGCCTCCATGGGCAAGCTGGGGCGCGACTATCTGCACCAGCTGATGGAGCTGGAGGTGTCACAAATCGAGGCCTTCGTCGATATCGACGAGGTGGACGCCAGTGGCAATGTCAGGCTGCTGCGCGCGATCCAGAAGGATGTGCTGGAGCTGGGTTCGCGGGGCGAGGGCCAGTTCGATCTCGACAGCAGCTACCACAAGAGCCCGATCGATCCGGCGGATGGATCCTTGCAGATCCATGCCTGCCACGGCCCGATGCGGGAACTCGAAGTGCTGCACGACCGGCTGCTGGCGCTGTTCGAGCGGGACCCGTCCCTCACCCCGAAAGACGTTGTGGTGATGATGCCGGACGTGAACAGCTATGGCCCTTACATTCAGGCCGTGTTTGGGGCGCGGGGCCAGATCCCCTTCGCGGTATCGGACAGAGCCGCCAGTCAGGAGAGCCCGCTGCTGCAAAGCTTCCTCGCCCTGTTGCATCTGCCGAGCGCCCGCCTCGGCGCCGGTGAGCTGCTCGCCATTCTCGAGGTGCCCGCCGTGCTGCGCCGCTTCGAGCTGGATGACGACGAGTTCAACCAGTTGCGGGTCTGGGTGCAGGAGACCGGCATCCGCTGGGGGCTGGATGATGCCTACCCGGAGCGCTTTGAGCTGCCGCGCATGTCCGGCAACAGCTGGTTGTTCGGCCTGCGCCGCATGTTGCTGGGCTTTGCCATGGGGGATGGGGAGCCGGTAGCGGGCATGTCGTTCTGCGCCGATCATGGTGCAGGGCAGCAGGGCGCTGTGGCCAGCATATTGCCCTATGCCGAGATCGAAGGTCAGCAGGGCCTGGCCCTTGGCAAGCTGGCCTGGTTTGTCGACTCACTGGCGGAGTTTCTGCCCCGTTTGCAGCGTGAGCAGAGCCTGCCCGAGTGGTCAGCCTGCCTCCTTGATTTGCTGGATCGCTTCTATCTGGCCGACGAGGAAGAAGAGCGCCTGCTGCAACTGATCCGCAGCCAGCTGGCCGACTGGCAAACCCAGCTTGGCGAGGCTCGCTTCGATCAACCCATCACCGCCGACCTGCTGCAAGATTACCTCGGCAAGGTATTGGGGGAGTCCCGCTCCAGCCAGCGCTTCCTCGCTGGTCAGGTTAACTTCTGTACCCTGATGCCGATGCGCTCCATCCCCTTCAAGCAGGTCTGCCTGCTCGGCATGAACGACGGCGTCTACCCGCGCACCCTGGCCCCCATGGGGTTCGATTTGATGGCGGTGGCGTCGCGGCGCGGGGATCGCTCGCGCCGCGATGATGACCGCTACCTCTTCCTGGAGGCGCTGCTCAGCGCCCAGCAGGGGCTCTATATCAGCTATCAGGGCTTCAGCGCCCAGGACAACAGCGACAAGGTGCCGTCCGTCTTGCTGGCGGAGCTGATCGACTATGTACGCCAGGGCTTTGTGCTGGCGGGGGATGAGCGTCTCGACGACGAGGCCTCCGGCGAGCGGCTGCTCAAGCACCTGGTGGTCGAGCACCCGCTCACCCCCTACAGCCGCAGCTACTTCTATCCGGAAGCAGAGTCCCGCCTCTTTACCTATGCCGCCGACTGGCTGCCCGCCCTTAACCCGGTGCGTGGTGCCGCCAACTTCCAGAGTGGCGAGCTGCCATTGCCGCCCGAATGGGGGAGAGAGCAGGGGCTGGAGCTGGCGGAGCTGCTGCGCTTCTATCGCCAGCCCGCCAAGTATTTCCTCAACCGCCGCCTCAAGGTGTGGTTTGAACTCAACGAAGCCAATATCGAGGACAGCGAGCCATTCGAGCTGGACGGTCTGCAACACTACCAGCTCAAGGCCCTGCTGCTCGATTCCCATCTGGCCGAGGGTGACAGTGCGGTGCGGCGTGAGCGGTTGCAGCTCACCGGCCTGCTGCCCCAAGGCTGGTTCGGCAGCCTGCTGCTGGACGATCTGGACGCCGAGATGGGCAAGCTGGCGGAGCGCCTGCGCCCCTGGGTCAGTGAAAAACAGGCGGTGGAGATCGATATTTCCCTGGCCCAGGGCCAGCTGCAAGGGTGGATCGACACCCAGAAGGGGCGCTTGCTGGTGGTGAAACCCGGCAGCTTCAACGGCAAGGATCTGCTGCTGGGCTGGATCCAGCACCTCTGCCTCTCCCTGAGCTGTGCCCCCGGTGACACCCTGCTGTTCGATGCCAAACAGAGTCTGCGGCTGCCCAAGCTCTCGGCCGACGAGGCAAGGCCCAAGTTGGCGGCGCTGGTGGCGCTCTGGGCGCAGGGGATGAAGCGACCGCTGCCGTTTTTCCCCAACACGGCCTGGGATTGGCTCAAGGCGATGGAGAAGGAGCCCGACAAACCGGATGCCGCCGACAAGGCGGCCCTCACCCGTTTCAACGGCGGCTGGATGGTGACCGGTGAGGGGCAGGATGTTTACGTTGCCCGCTGTTTCCCCGAACTGGATGAAGCCGTGCTGAGCCAGTTGCAGGCGCTGGCCCGCGAGCACCTGCCCCCGCTGCTCAAGACCCTGGAGGAGCTGAAATAATGGCTAACCCGCTCAATACCCTGCGCTTTCCCCTCCACGGTGAACGACTGATCGAAGCCTCTGCCGGTACCGGCAAGACCTACACCATAGCCGGTCTCTACCTGCGGTTGCTGTTGGGGCACGGCCCGCTTATCGAAGAGGGGGCGGATGCCGGTCAGCCCAGCGCCCACGAACGGCCGCTCTCTGTGACCGAGATCCTGGTGGTGACCTTTACCGAGGCGGCCACCGCCGAGCTGCGCGGGCGGATCCGCGCCCGCATCCACGAGGCGCGCCTCGCGTTTTTGCGTGGTGAGAGCAAGGATGTGCTGCTGACCCAGCTGCTTGAAGAGGTGGAGGATCACGAACTGGCGGCCCGTCGCCTGCTGGCCGCCGAACGGCAGATGGACGAGGCGGCTGTTTTTACCATCCACGGCTTCTGCCAGCGGATGCTGACGCAGAATGCCTTCGAGTCGGGCGCCCTCTTTGAAACCGAATTTCTCACCGACGACAGCCAGCTAAGGCTGCAGGCGGTGAGCGACTACTGGCGCGCCGAGTTCTATCCAGTGGATAAAACCCTCGCCAGCTCGGTGCGCGCGCTCTGGCCTAGCCCCGCCGCCCTGCTGCGGGAGATGAGCAGCTGGCTCGACAACAGCGAGCTGGAGATACTGCCTGCGCTGGGGGATGAGACCCTGGCCGCTCGTCATCAGGCGGCCATGGCCCGTATCGAGGCGGTGAAAAATGGCTGGCTGGCGCAAGGGGACGAGATCCGCCGCCAGACAGAGGGGCAAATCAAGCTCTATACCGGCAAGAACTACGAAGGCTGGCTCGCCAAGATCGGGGACTGGGCACAGGATCCGACCAGCGGTTATACCCTGCCCAAGGATCTCGAGCGCTTCGGCCAGGAAGCATTGGAGGCCAAGCTGAGCAAGGGGAAGGCGTTACCAACCCTGCCGCTGTTCAGCGAGATCGACGAACTGCTGGCGAGCCGCCCCGGTATTCGTGATCTGATCCTGCAACGGGCGGCCAGGGTGGTGCGCAGCCGGATGCAGGCCAGCAAGCGGCAGGCTCATCAGCTCTCGTTCGATGACCTGCTCAAGGATCTCGACGGGGCCCTCGGCTCCAGCCTGGGCGAGCGGCTCTGCGATCGCATTCGCGCCACCTATCGGGTGGCGATGATCGATGAATTTCAGGATACCGACCCCCAGCAGTACCGCATCTTCCACCGTCTTTACGGCGGTCACAAAGACACGGCACTCTTGATGATCGGTGACCCCAAACAGGCCATCTACGGTTTTCGCGGCGCCGACATCTTTACCTACATTCAGGCGCGGCGAAATGTGAGCGCCCACTACACCCTGGGGCGTAACTGGCGCTCCAGCAGTGCGCTGGTCGGCGCGGTCAACGGCCTGTTTGAGCGGGCCAAGGATCCCTTTATCTACGAAGCGGATATCCCCTTCCTGCCGGTGGAGGCGCAGGGCAAGAGCAAGGCGCTTGTTCTCGATGGCGCCACCGCACCTGTGCTCCATTGCTGGCAGCTGGCGGGTCAGCCCACCTTCAATCGGGGGGATTACCAGAGCAAGATGGCGCGCGCTACCGCCGCCGAGATCCACCGTCTGCTGACCCTGGCCCGTGAGGGCAAGGCGCAGATAGGCGATCAGGCGGTGAAGGCCGGAGATATCGCCGTGCTGGTGCGTACCGGTGCCGAGGGCAAGCTGGTGCAGCAGGAGCTGGCGCGGCTCGCCATCGCCTCCGTCTATCTGTCGAACCGCGAGAGCGTGCTGGAGCAGGTGGAGGCGCGGGAGATTTTGCTGATTTTGCACGCCTGCCAGAACCCGAGCGAAGAGCGCAGCTTGCGGGCGGCGCTCGCCACCGGGCTGTTCGATCTGGATGCCAAAGCGCTCGATGCGCTAGCCTCGGACGAGCGGGCGTGGGAGAGCGCAGTGCAGGAGTTTATGGAGTACCGCAAGATCTGGCACCGCCGCGGCGTGCTGGCCATGTTGCGGGCCCTGCTGCACAGGCGCAATCTCGCTTCCTCCCTGCTGGCGAGCCCCTATGGGGAGCGGCGGCTGACCAACTTCCTTCATCTGGCTGAGCTGCTGCAACAGGTGAGCAGCGAGCTGGATGGGGAATATGCCCTGCTGCGCTGGCTGGGGGAGGCGGTGAGCCGCCCGAGCGGCCAGGATGCGGAACAGGTACTGCGCCTCGAATCCGAGCGCAAATTGGTGCAGATAGTCACCATCCACAAATCCAAGGGGCTGGAGTACCCGCTGGTGTTCCTGCCCTTTATCTGCAGCCACAGAACCGCCGAGACCCCGCTCTATCACGAGGCGGATGAAGCGGGCAATCGCACCATTCTCGACCTGACCGGCGCCGACTCGTCGCTTGCCGAAGCGGACAAGGAGCGCCTCGCCGAAGACTTGCGACTGCTCTACGTGGCGCTGACCCGGGGCGTCTACGCCACCTGGCTGGGGCTGGCACCGGTGCGGGCCGGTAACGGCAAGTCGGAGAAGACAGACCTGCACCACACCGCCATCGGCTATCTGCTGCAAAAGGGCGAAGAGGGAGATGCCGAAACCCTGGCGACCGCTTTGACCGAGCTGTCGCAGGCGCTGCCCGGGGTGGCTGTCGGTGAGCCCTCGCTCACCCGTCCCGCCCCGCTGCCAGTGGAGCAGGAGCAGCTTGGCGAGCCGCAGGTGCGCCACTTTACCAGCTCCCTTGAGCGGGACTGGTGGATCAGCTCCTACTCGGGTCTGGCGGCGCAAGGAAATGGTCACAGCAAGGGGGTGCTCGCCAATCCCGGCTTCGATGACGAGGTAGCCACAGAGTCGGCGAGCGCGGCTGCCTTGCTGGCCGAGTCGGGGGAGGTGGCAGCGCCTGAGCCCTCCATCTTCACCTTCCCGAAGGGGGCGCGTCCCGGCACCCTGCTCCACAGCCTGTTCGAGACCATCGATTTTCAGAGTGCCGCTGGCGAGTCGCTGTCACACCATATCGCTGCCCTGCTGGCGCAGGATGGCTTCGACGAGGACTGGGCGCCCGTGCTGCAACAGCAGGTGGAGGCTGTGCTCGATACCCCGCTTGAAACAGGCTTTGGCGAGCCGGTGCGACTGCGGGATCTGGCGCCCGAGCGTAAACAGGTGGAGCTGGAGTTCTTCCTGCCCATGGGGCGAGTGACGGCGCCGGCGCTGACCGCGCTTTGCCAGCAGCACGACCCGCTGTCGCGGGGCAACAAGCCGCTGAGCTTTGCCACAGTGCAGGGGATGCTCAAGGGCTTTATCGATCTGGTGTTCGAGTGGCAGGGGCGCTGGTATCTGCTCGACTACAAATCAAACCACCTCGGCATGAGCCCGGCCGATTACAGCCGACCGGCGCTGGAGCGGGCCATGGCCGAGCATCGCTACGACCTGCAATACCTGCTCTACTCGCTGGCGCTGCACCGGCTGCTCACCCTGCGCCTGCCGGGCTACGACTTCGAGCAGCATTTTGGCGGTGTCTTCTATCTGTTCCTGCGCGGCATGCCGCAGGGGGGCATTTTCCATACCCGCCCGAGCCGTGAACTGGTGTTGGGGCTGGATCGGTTGTTTAGCGCAGGCAGTGAGTCGCCAGCAGCGGGATCCCACCCATTGAACGAGGTAGAGGCATGAGCGACACCATGATCAGCACGGCGACCAGCACCATCATGATCGAACGGTTGAAAGCACTGGCGCTGGCGGGGCGTATCCGCCAGCTGGATCTGCAATTTGCCAAGCTGGTGGCCGATCTTGGCGGCAGCCCCGAGCTGGTGTTGGGGGCGGCGCTCACCTGCTTCGAGCTGGGGCGCGGCCACGTCTGCCTGCAGCTTGAGATGCTGGCTGCCGGATCATTGCGCCCGTTCGGGCTGGATCCCCAGCAGAGTAGGGATCTGCTGGCTGATCTGGCGGATCCTGCCCGCTGGCCCGCCCTGTTTGCGGCAAGCCCGCTCGTTGGTACCGAGCAGGATGACGGGCTCGCTCCGCGCTGGCCGCTGCGGCTGTGGCACGGGCGGCTCTACCTCACCCGCTACCACGATCACGAACAGGGGGTGGCCCGCCATCTGCGAGCCTTGAGTGAAAGAGCCGAATGGCCGGAGATAGCCCCGGCCCTGTCGCGGCTGTTTGCCCGCGACTACGGGCTGGTGTTCGGGGCGCTGCTGAAAGCCCGCCTAGCCCCCGACTTCTCGGCCCGCCACTTTATCGAGAAGTATCTCGACCTGGTGTTCCCGAGCGAAGTGGATTGGCCCGCCATCGAAGGGCTGTTGGCCAGCGCGCAGGCGGCGAGCGATCTTGACCAGCTGGATGCGCTGGTGCCCGAGGCGCTCTGTTGCAACGGCCAGAAGCTGGCGGCGGCTACCGCGGCGGCGCGCCCCTTTGCCGTGATCTCCGGCGGCCCCGGCACCGGCAAGACCACGACTGTGGCCAAACTGCTCGCCATTCTGGTGGAGACCGGCCTGCAAGCGGGCAAGGCCCCGGCGATCCGGCTGGTGGCCCCCACCGGCAAGGCGGCGGCGCGTCTCACCGAGAGTATCGGCTCTGCCCTGCAGGCGCTGGACTTGCCCCCCGAGTGGGTGGAAGCCATCCCCACCGAAGCGGGCACCTTGCACCGGCTGCTCGGTGTGATCCCGGGGCGCAGCCAGTTCCGCCACCACGCAGGCAACCCGCTGCACCTCGACTTGCTGGTGGTGGATGAGGCCTCCATGGTCGACCTGCCCATGATGGCGCGCCTGCTCGATGCGCTGCCCAGCCACGCCCGCCTGATCCTGCTCGGCGACAAGGATCAGCTCGCCTCGGTGGAGGCGGGGGCCGTGCTCGGCGATATCTGCAGCTTTATCGAACAGGGCATCAGCCCCGCGCAGGCGGATTGGCTCTCCCGCCAGACCGGCTACCGCTTGCAGGGCACACCAGCGGGGGCACCGGTGCGTGACAGCCTCTGCCTGCTGGCCAAGAGCTGGCGCTTTGATCAGCACTCCGGCATCGGCCAGCTGGCGCGCGCCTGCAACAGCGGCGATGCCACTGCGGTGGAATCAGTCTGGGGTATGGGCTTTGCCGATATCAGCCTGCACCCCTGGGTCGGGGAGGCTTACAACGCCCTGATTGCCCAGGGGGTGGCCGGTTACGGCGCTTATCTTAAGGCGGCCCGCGCAGGGGAGGAGCCCGCGACCGTGTTCAAGGCATTCAACAGCTTCCAGATCCTCTGCGCCCTGCGCGATGGCCCGTTCGGGGTGTTGGGTCTTAACGAGCGCCTCGAACTGGCCCTGTCACGGGCCGGGCTGATCGCCCGCGACGGTGACTGGTATGCCGGTCGCCCTGTGATGGTGGTGCGCAACGACCACGGGGTTGGCCTCTACAACGGCGATATGGGGCTCTGTCTGCCCGATGAAACTGGTCGCCTCAAGGTATGGTTTGAGCAGCCGGATGGCACCCTGCGGGCACTCTTGCCCAGCCGCCTGCCACCTCACGAGACTGTCTACGCCATGACCATCCACAAATCCCAGGGCTCGGAGTTTGCCCATACAGTGCTGGTGCTGCCCGACAGCCCTAGCCCGCTTTTGACCCGCGAGCTGGTCTATACCGGCATCACCCGGGCCAAGGCGTGCCTCGATCTCTACGGCGATCGCGCCCTGCTGGCACAAGCGGTACGGAAAAAGACCGAGCGTTATTCCGGATTGGCGGAGAGGTTGGGGGAGTGAGTGATGGGACGGCGGTAAAGGGATTTACCGCCTTTTATTTAGCGATTAGAGTATAAATATGTTGAATCGAAGTAAGAATACATCAACAGAAACGATCTCAGGTGATGAGGCTAATTTTGTAAAAATTTTCACAACGTATTGCTTAGTGCAGGCATTTATTTTACTGAATTTATTTTCTATTTCCGATGCGCATTTATTAATACACAAAAAGGTTTTAATATACCTATAATAAATACACAAACGTCAGTTGTAGGCTTTTTGATATTTAGCTCTTTTGTTATATCTATAATCTCAATTTACATATCACGAGAATATTATCTTATGGAGTGGCGATGCAAAATCGTACGATCGCCATCAAAGTCTATTTTTTCTTTTAAAATAAAAAATGACACGAACACTATTATATTGAGATGTGTTGTCATTTTTTCGGTTTTCTTTAGTGGGCCACTCACAACTTACTTGCTATTAATTAGGCTGTCAGACTATCAAAGTAAAGTGTATTTTTTGCTACAGCTTATGGCATTTGTTATCTGTTTATATTCATGTGGGAAAAATTACAAATCTACATTGCATTTATATAGGGATGATTATAGGAAAAGTTTTCATAAACTACTTTTAGTGTGCATGACATTACATTTATACATCTGTGTAGATACAATATTCATCAGCTCAAGTTTCTCTCCGATTTTTTATATAAAGCAAAATTCAGCTTTGTTAGATGATGAAGATGGGGGGACAGTATGGTTTATTCCGCATATTAAAATAGATCGAACAGAGAAAATTTATACTCCCGATGAAAATGCTAATAGCTTTGCGCTTATGACTGGATATCATGAGGATGTATATAATATATCACGTTCAATTTCATTGGATTTAAGGTCAAGAAGCTTGAAATATTTGGATTTATGGGGCCAGTCTATACCTAGAGTTTGGGCTCATGATTCAGATTTATCTGGTGCAAATCTTAGTTTTGCAAGACTGATGGGAACAAATTTTGTCAACACAAACCTGCATGGGGTTAATTTTTCCATGTCTGTTCTGGATGGCAGCTCATTCTTCAATTCCAATATTGAATCTGTTATTTTCAACAACACTCATCTAATCGGTTCTATTTTTAGTGATACACAAATTAGAAATAGCATATTAATTGGAAGTACCTTTCTAGGTTCTCAATTCTATGGTTCCAACATAGAACACTCAAAGCTTTATGATAATGACTTTAATGCAATTGGTCTTTTCGATTCCAGTTTTAGTCTGAATAATTTTTCCAATCAAAAAATATCATATGTTTTTACATCTGGGGAAGCCAATGATAACACTGGTAAAGTTTTTAAAAAGGATGAGATTATTGCAAAGGAAAAACTTTCAAAATATTTTTGCACGGGTCATGAATTATCAATAACTAAGAAGTTTAGTCTGTACTCCATATTGTCTGGATATAACTTGACGAATGAGCGCTACGCAGAAAATATTCATGATTACTTTAATAAAGATGGCTGTAGGTACGTGCGTCAATTTACATCAAAAATTATGGATGATTCCATATGAGAAATATTGTAAAGCCTTCTCTCTGAAGGTATTTCGTATGTTGGGTTTTGCAGGCTCAGCGAAGCCCAACGTTTACCGCGTAATCTCTTTTTTCCTTCCCTTCATCCCCAGCCCTTCTCCTCCTTTTGATATAAGCGGGAGAAGGGCGCAATGTCGTTACCGCCGTCCGATTACGCTTTGCTAATCGAACCTACGGAGAGGATCTGGATGAGGGGCCAATCAAGGGGCTAAACTGTCAGCTCCAGCCGGTTGCCTTCGGGATCCAGAAAGGTGCTTTCGTAATAGCCGTCGCCGGTCCAGCGGGGGCCGTCCAGGTGTTTGACCTCGGCGCCCTTGAGCAGCTTGAGGCGGGCTGTCATCTTGTCCACCTCCTCCACACTGCCGAGGGAGAAGGCGATATGGGCCAGCCCCTGCAGCGGGTGCGGCAGGCTGAGATCTGCCGGAAAGAGGATGGGGCTGTGCATCAGCTCCAGACTGGCGCCCCCCTCGAAGCGCACGAAGTAGGACGAAAACTGTTTGACCGGATTGTGGTATCGCTCATTGGCCTGCCCGCCAAACAGGGTGCAGTAGAATGCCTTGAGCGCCTCCAGATCCTGTGCCCAGATGGCGACGTGATGTATGTGCATGGCTGGTCTCCTTTGACTTGATGCCCTTAATGCTATGCTGGGCCTTGAATGTTCGACATGGCTGAGCCCGTCCTGATGATGTCTGAAACTGCCAATCCTGAAGTCATTGATGTCTCCCCCGACTGCCGCGAACAGATCTGCTGTGACAGCCTGTTGCCCGCCCTTGCCCAAGAGCAGGTATGGCTGGCGGGCTATTCTCGCCTGCGCACCCACTACAGGATCGAGCGTTGCTTTGAGGACGTGCACTGTTTTCTGCTCACCCTGGGGGGAGAGGGGGAGGTGTTGATTGGCGATCGTCTTGAGCGGCTGCAAGTCGGGGAGTGGGCCCTGATCCCGGCGGGCCAGCCGCTCTGCTATCAGCTACCAGAGACGCTATTACCGGAGAGGCAGTTGCCAGCGCTGGAGCCACAACCGGCGGCGAGTGGCGACTGGGATCTGGTGTGGCTGCTGCTGCACAAGGATTCCCCCTGGGATGCCTTCGCCAGCCACCCCAGGCTGGGATGTACCTCCCAGCAGGGAACCCTGCTTCGCACTATCGAGAACCTCTATGCGGAGCAGGAGCGCCACCAGGACCCGCGGCTCAGTGCGCTGCTGGTAGAACAACTCGGTTTTTATCTGCGCCGCCTGCTGCAAAAGGGAGAAGGGCAGAGCCGCGGCGAGCGGCAGGCCCTGCGTCTCGAGTTGATGCTCAAAGAATCCCTGACCGAGTGCTGGGACATAGGGCGGATGGCAGACGCCCTGCATCTCTCGCAGCGCCAGCTCTATCGTCTCTGTCAGCAGCACTTTGCATTGGCCCCCATGGCCTTGCTGCAACGGCTGCGCTTGCAACGAGCCGCCCTCTTGCTGGCCAGCGGCGGCGACTCGGTGAAACAGGTGGCCCAGTTGTGCGGCTTCAAGAACGAGTATCACTTTTCCACCGCCTTCAAGCGCCAGCAGGGTCTGGCTCCCAGCCATTATCGAAATCTGCACCATCCCGCATTTAAAGCCGGATCCGCACGGAGAGGCGGCACTGAGTCGATAGAAGCAGCGGCGCACAGACCTGATCGGGAAATAGCGAAATAGGGGTTGTCTGGCACCATTTGGCGCGGCAACTGAGCTATATTGGCCCGCATCTAATGAGATGCCCAAACATGGGTGAAACATGGGGGGAATAAGTAGGGTGAATATCGGCGCGGATCAGGTAACAAAGCCATTACCGGATTTGGATATAGATCGTCAAATAATCTGAATGGCGGATTTGACTTATATTCTGGCGGATGGAAACCGGGAGAGAAGATCCATTGGCGGGAAAAGCAGGGGGAGATCTCCCCCTGAGGAACAAGATAACTTAGAAGTGGTAACGAAGACCCAGCTTGAACGTATCCATTGAGTGGTGATCGTCACCCAGTGTCAGGGCGCTGAATTGACGCTCATAGCCGATACCGGCAGAGATGCTGCTGTTGAAGGCATAGTCGAAACCGACTTCCAGGTTGGGGTGAACCCGGCCTTTCGCTTCGTCGATACGACCCTGCTCGTTCACTCCCAGCGCGGGTATGCTGCCGTTGCCAATCACTTCGACTTCGGTGCGGGTATAGGCGAGGCCGGGTTTGGCGTAGGCAGAGAAGCCATATGCCAGCGGCTGACTGAACTTGGCGGCCAAGCTGATGCTGCGGGTGTCTATGGTGGTATCAACAAAGCCGGTGGCCACCGAGCTGGTGATCCACATCAGCTGGCTCATCTGCTGGGCATGCAGGCCACCTTCGATGGCCAGCCAGGGTTTGAAGCTGTAACCCACGATCAGACTACCGCCATCGAGACGATCGTCCATCAATTTGGCGTCATACGCTTGCTGCGCCATGCCATCCAGATCTGCCTTGGAGGTGATCAGATCCAGCCCTGCATACCAGCCTTCTGCACAAGCGGCAGTGCTGATACCCAGACCGAGCAGGGAGAAAACGAGCGCTTTATTGAAGGTATTCATGGATAAATTATTCCTGTATGCGTGAACTCTGCGTGGTTGAAATACCTCTATCCATGAAGTTTATTTATATTCCCTTTATCCGCCATTGCTGGGGGGCCGCGGATTATAGTCAGTGCATTCGGCAATAACAACCCATTGTCATCATGGGTTTTTATATTATGGAAAATAATGGCAGAACATCATGCTCAATAAGTGACTCATTTAGAGTTTTAGCTTTATTTATATAAATAAAAACAAGGTGGGCTGGCAAGATATAATGGCAGGGGCGAATTTGAATGGCACAAATCTGATTTTATTGAATATTTTCTTCATCTGTCGGTAATGACATTTTGATCGTTGGTTTGTTTATTGTGCGAATGTAAACAGAGGTCATCATGGGCATGATGGCGGTTATTCGTTCAATCCCACAGAGTGTCTCAAGCCCGATAAACAGCGCACCTTTGCCCTGTGTTGAACACATTTTTGCCATTGGCCTCACTGGGGCATGACGAGGGTGCATGGCACTGCGCACCCAGGATATCCACACAGCACCCGTTTCTGGCGATAAAAAACAGGGCCGGAGGTTTGCCTCCGGCCCTGTTGCATTGTGCTTGTTCAGTCGATCAGATGCTGGATTTGACGGTGACGAACTCGGGGTAGGCATCGATACCGCATTCGTGCACGTCGACTCCCATCATCTCTTCCTCTTCGCTGACTCGCAGCCCCATGGTGGCCTTGAGCAGGCCCCAGACGATGAGGGAGGCACCAAACACCCAGCCGAAGATGACGGCCGCACCCAGCAGCTGGGCCGAGAAGGTGGCGCTCTCGTTGGAGAGGGGCACTACCATCAGGCCGAACAGGCCGCAGACACCGTGTACCGAGATGGCGCCGACCGGATCATCAATCTTCAGGCGATCGAAGGCGACGATGGCGTAGACCACCAGGGCGCCGGCCAAGGCACCGATCAGGCTGGCGAACAGGGGGCTGGGGGAGGCGGGATCGGCCGTGATGGCAACCAGGCCGCCGAGAGCGCCGTTGAGGATCATGGTGAGATCCGCCTTGCCCCAGGTGAGCTTGCTGACCAGCAGGGCGCCGACCACACCGGCTGCCGCTGCGGCATTGGTGTTGACGAACACTGTGCCGATGGCGGTAGCGTCGGCAGCGGTGGAGAGCACCAGCTGAGAGCCACCGTTGAAGCCGAACCAGCCCATCCAGAGGATCAGGGTACCCAGGGTTGCCAGCGGCAGGTTGGAACCCGGGATGGGGTAGATCTCACCCTGCTTGCCATATTTGCCGCGGCGGGCACCGAGCAGCAGCACGGCGGCGAGGGCGGCGGCGGCACCGGCCAAATGCACTATGCCTGAGCCTGCGAAGTCGGAGAAACCGGCCTCTTTGAGGAAGCCGCCGCCCCAGGTCCAGTACCCTTCCATCGGATAGATGACGCCCGTCATCACCACGCAGAACAGCAGGAAGGACCAGAGTTTCATCCGCTCGGCCACGGCCCCCGAGACGATGGAGGTAGCGGTCGCCACGAACACCACCTGGAAGAAGAAGTCGGAGTGCAGTGAGTGACCGGCATCATCAGCCTGGGTGCCGATCAGGCTGCCGAAGCTTGGCAACCAGCCACCGGCCGCGTTGTCCACGTACATGATGTTGTAGCCAACCAGCAGGAACATGATGCAGGCAATGGCATAGAGCAGAATATTCTTGGTCAGGATCTCAGTGGTATTTTTGGCGCGTACCAGCCCGGCCTCGAGCATGGAAAAACCGGCGGCCATCCACATGACCAGCACGCCGGATATCAGCAGATAGAAGGTATCGAGCGCATAGCGCAGCTCTGAAACGGACTTGATCAACTCTTCCATGTTGTGTTCCTCGGTTCCTGTTGTATCAAAGGGCTTCTGCGTCAGTCTCGCCGGTGCGGATCCGCACGGCAGCCTGCAGGTCATAGACGAAAATCTTGCCGTCACCGATCTTGCCGGTGTAGGCGGCCTTGCATATGGCTTCGATGATGTGCTCGACGTTGTCGGCCAGGGTGGCGATCTCCAGCTTTACCTTGGGCAGGAAATCGACCTGGTATTCGGCTCCGCGATAGAGTTCGGTGTGCCCCTTCTGGCGACCGAAGCCCTTGACCTCGGAGACGGTCAGCCCCTCGACGCCGAGACTGGCGATGGCTTCGCGAACGTCATCCAGTTTGAATGGCTTGATAATGGCGGTGATCAGTTTCATGCAGCTTCCCCAATCCTTTGGTGGTTGAGCCTGATCAAAGCAATTAGTGAGCCAAAAGTATTAGTGTTTATTTTCAATGCCTTAAGTTTGTCTCTAGCCCATATAGCGTGATGTTTACCCAATCTGGACAGAGCCGCGCCAAAGAGGTGCCCCTCATTGGTGCAATTATCGCCACCTACTGAAACGCAGCCGCAGGGGGGCGTCCCTGGCTCGGCTGGATGAGTCCTTTGTCGACTGGGTGTGCATGGCTCATGGCCTTGCCTGCGTCATCCCGGATTTATAACCGGACAGACGCAATAACCTGAACCACACTGGTTGCAGCCGTTGTTCATACGAACCTGATTTCTGCCGATAATATGGCCAATAGCAGGGCAGGTCTGGGCGGGCAAAGAGCGGTGGGCAAGGTTTCGGGTGATAGTTCTCCCTCCGCTGTTTATTCAACAATCGGGCTTGAGCATCCTCGCCACTGTGCGGGGCAGAAGAACAAGGATGGTCTCTATGCTGCAAGAGAGTGACACGATCAGGATCTCGGACGTCAGTGAAGCCGTAGTGCACGGCATTCTGGAGGTGGTCAGCGACGGGATCTGGGACTGGAATGCCAACACCGGCTTCGTTTATCGCAACCCAGGCTGGTATCTGATGCTGGGCTATGAGCCCCACTCCCTTGGCAACAACGTTTTCACCTGGGAGGGGGTGATTCACCCCGACGACATTGCGCGGGTGATGGCCTGCTTCGATGCCTATCTGAGTGGTTCAGCGCCCGACTATCGGGTCGAGTACCGCTGCCGCTGTCAGGATGGCAGCTACATCTGGATCGAGGATTGCGGCCATATCATAGCGCGTAATCCGGATGGTTCAGTGGCGCGCATGATAGGCGCCCACCGCAATATCCATGCTCGCAAGTTGCTCTATGAACAGCTCGAGTCACGCAACCATTCACTGGAGCAGCTGATCGCCAAACGCACGGCCGAGTTGGTGCAGCTCAATGCGACCTTGCAGCAAAAAGCGGAAGAGAACCGCCAGTTGGCAGAAACCGATGCCCTGACCGGCGCCGCCAGCCGTTATCGGCTTGAGCGGGATATTCAGATGGAGTGCGAACGGGCCAAGCGCTTTCATCAGCCGTTGTCGGTGATCGCCATGGACGTGGATGACTTCAAGCAGATCAATGACAG